>CANSLJ010000006.1 GCA_947647735.1 uncultured bacterium
TCCCATTTGTTGCCTACAAAACCTGTCCATTCTGGTCTCATTTTGTGTGCCTCCTGTTTAAAATTATTTGAATTTAAAATTAATAGATCAAAAATTCTATATGGCTATTATAGTGTAAAGGATGTGATGAAGTCAAGAACGGCGATGTACTTTTTTCTATACAAATATTGCTTATTTGCAGACTTTTTATGGAATTTTTACAAATTATAAGAAGCTTGGGTATTTACAGGGAAAAGTGGAAAGTATTATACTGTATATGTTTTCAGATAAAAATAAAATAACGGGCAGGATATCTGCGGAACCGAAACAGGAGGATTAAAAATATGAGCGGTATTACCAAAGAAATGACGATCGGAGAGATCTTAAGGACAAACCCTGATGTGGCACCGATCCTGATGGGAGCAGGCATGCACTGCCTGGGCTGCCCTTCGGCGCAGGGGGAGTCTCTGGAGGAAGCTGCCATGGTGCACGGCATCAACATCGATGATCTGATGGCACAGATCGAGCAGGCATAAAATTGAATCAGGAAGTAAAAAAGAGCCGGACAATCTGTTTGATCCGGCCCTTTTTGATGTTCTGATAAATTTTTGTCAGATCCGCGCAAGTTTCTGCAGAGCATTTTCAGGGATGATACAGTCAAAATGCTCATCCATATAGGCGATACCCGCCTGCATTGCCTTGGTTGTGATGCCGTATTCGGAGATCGTATTGCAGATCTTTCCGAAAGCCTCTGCGGAGAGCGTGCGCTGATTTACAACCAGAAGATAGTGTCCCTTCTGCTCATTTTTATAGAGTTTATTTTCGCAGACAAGTTCCGTGCCGAATATGCGGGCAAGGCTGGTCAACTCACTGAGCGAGGTAAAGGTGAAGATACGATAAACCTCCTCTTCCTTTTCCGGCTGTTTTACGCCATCGGAAGTATCTTTTTCCCGGATCACGGCCTTTTCCTGAGAGGAGGCATTTTTATGGATACGCTCAAAGAGATCCATGACTTCGTCGGCGATCTCGGAGTAGTCGTTTTCGCTCTCCTCCCCGTCCTCGTTGACAGAAGGGGCAAAGCGCGCAAAACGGGTATCAAGTTCTTCAGGATCTTCCACTTTGGTCACGATCAGCACGATGCATTCGGCATTCAGGGGGATCGCCTCTATCATAAGAGGGATATCTTCCGCCTCAAAACCGAATTCGCAGGCCGCCTGCTGCATCATATCCCGGAACAGGTCTTTTGCTTTATCCGTACCATAGGCAAGTTCACTTATTTTAAGTTCTCTGCTGAGCAGATCTTCTCTTGTCAGCGTGCAACGTATCTGATGGTCATTTACTTTTTCTATTTTCATAATAATCACATCCTTTAGGGAATTTTATACTTTGACAGCGGACAAGTCAATAGTTTCAGAAAACAGTTTAAAAAAAATTAATAAAATAGTTGAAATTTGCCAATTTTTCTGGTATTATATAACTCCGGAGTGCCTTTGGACAATCAGTAACGGAAGGAGGCAGAGCGTTTTAACTTAATGTAACGGTGGATTTACGGGTCTGCCGTATATGATCTAGAATTTTCTAAACAATGACTTTCATCTCAAAAAAATCTAAAATCCAAGTTAGTATTCGAGATGTCTTATAGGCTTATGTGCCGATTCAGCGTTTAAAATTTTCCAAATGATTTTCCATAATTAATAATCCAAAACTATTACTTGATCTTTTATTTATTTTCAAAACAATTTACACGTTCGGGTGCTCTGCGAAAACTATTTCTGAGGTAAAATACTTTTACGGTAAATATCTTTTACTTAGTATCGTCAACTAAAAAAATAATAATCTGCAATTTCAAAATTAACATTTCTATATAATTCTCTCAATTATATGTATCACGGCTGTAGCAATACTCCTTTTGGAAGAGCAGAAGATGCGGAAAGGAGGGACTATGCTGAATGATAAGAACGAAATGATGGCTATGGAAGACAGGCTGGAAGAGATTCTCAGCCGCGGTATCGAGCTGTATCTTGACGGGCTGCCTGCATCGCCTTCGAGGATCGTAGAACGGTTCGTCAGAGAAGATACCGTGTATATGCCGGATTTTGTGATCGATGAAGACGGCGTTCTGACACAGGTACGCTATGACAGGATCATGGAAGGCTAGTCATTCAAGAGGCCATTTGAATGTAATATAAACTGACAAAAATACTGCGGAAAAGAAGCCCCTCTGCTGATATTATATGTCAGAAAAGAAAATTGGTTCTTTCAGAGAAAATCATAATGACGATATTGAAATAGTCTGGTATAATAGGGACGGTTGAAAGGAGTACAGGCATGAAAAAAATGATTCCGGTATTAGTTGCGATCGTCCTTATTATTATCATAGGGGGCGTGAGTTTCGGCTCGATGATCATGGAGAGATATTCTTACTCCAAAGAGCGGGCTGATCTGAATGGGTATTTTAACATTGCGGGTGATGAAGCTGCCATTATCATGCAGGATGAAGTCATAGAGGACAAGGCGCGTGTGGGGGCGGACGGTACATTTTATATCACCTATGACACGGTCAGTGATTATTTTATTTATACAAGGCTTTATGTAAATGAAGTGGAAAATACGATCCGGTATGTGCTGCCGGACAGGATCCTTTCCTATAATATAGGAGAGAGCAGCTATATGGACGGGGGAAGCGAAAATCTCTGTGATTATCAGATCGCTTTTTATGACGGAGATACGCTGTATATCGCAATAGATTTTATCCGGCTGTTTGTGACATTTGATTATGAAACCTTCAGGGAGCCGAACCGGGTTCAGATCTATACGGCTTATGGAGAGAGACAGGTTGCGGAAGTGGCGAAGGAGACGCAGGTCAGATATCAGGGCGGCGTAAAGAGCGAGATACTGAAGGATGTTTCCGCTGGTGAACAGCTTATCGTGCTGGATCAGATGGAAACCTGGTCCAAGGTAAAGACGACAGACGGATTTATCGGTTATGTGGAGAATAAAAAGCTGGGAGAGACAGAAACCATAACGCCGAGTTTTGTCAATAACTCTTCCATGTACGGTGACCTGGAGTTTACCGGTATTTCGAAGGACTACAAGATCAATCTGGGCTGGCATCAGGTCTCCGGCAGCGGCGGAAACGGGACGCTGTCAGAGGTTACGGCGAATACAAAGGGCTTAAATACGATTTCCCCCACCTGGTTCCATCTGACGGGAAATGAGGGAAATATTGTCAGCTACGCGTCACAGGATTATGTGAACAATGCCCATGCTATGGGACTGGAAGTATGGGCGCTGGCGGATGATTTTACAGAGGATGTGGACAGGTTCGCGATATTTTCCTCGTCGGCGGCAAGGGCAAACCTGATCCAGAACCTGATGCGGGAAGTATTGAATTACGGCATCGACGGGGTGAACATAGACTTTGAAAAAATTAATGAAGAGACAGGAAAGCATTTCGTGGAATTCATCAGAGAACTTTCCATTGAGTGCAGGAAAAACGGTATCGTGCTTTCCGTGGACAACTATCCGGTCTCCGGCGGGGCGATCTGGTATAACCGCAGGGAGCAGGGGGTTTATGCGGACTATGTGATCGTGATGGGGTATGATGAGCACTGGGGGAGCGGCGGAACAGCCGGGTCCGTATCGAGCATCGATTATGTGGAGGAAGGGATTAAGAATACACTGGAGTATGTGCCGGCGGAGAAACTGATCAACGGCATTCCGTTTTACACAAGGATCTGGAAAACAACCGGTACGGAAGTGGTCGGAGAGTCTGTGGGAATGCAGGCGGCAGCAGCCTTTGTGGCAGATAATGCGATACAGACTCAGTGGCAGGATACGGAATGCCAGTATTACGGGGAGATCCAGAAGGGAGATACCCTGTATCAGGTATGGCTGGAAAATTATGATTCTGTTAAAGTAAAGCTGGATGTGATGCGGACCTACGACCTGGCGGGAGTGGCGGAGTGGAAACTGGGGCTGGAAACGCCGGATGTCTGGGAACTGATCGCGGATTACTGTGCGAACTGACCGGTGCTTCCGTAACATAAGCCGGGCTTTTTCCTCATAAGATAGATTGAAGAAGAAAAAGCGGAGATTCCTATGACGGAGGAACAGTTAAACAGAATAAAGATCGGTATGGGGACGGTGCTCATAGCGGCGATGTTGCTGCTTTCCCGCCGGACGGCAGAATATACGGCGACGGGCGGCAGCAGTGTGATGATCCATCGGGATACGATAGGGCTGGCAGAAGACAAAAATGATGCATCAGATAATAGAGAAGGCAGGCTGGTCGTGGCGATCGATGCCGGACACGGCGGAATCGATCCGGGTAAGGTCGGCGTCAATCAGGCTCTGGAAAAAGATATCAACCTTGCGATCGCCAGAAAGGTGAAACGTTACCTGGAACTTTCGGATGTGGAGGTTGTTATGACCAGGGAGGGCGAGGATGGGCTCTATCAGCCGGAGGATTCCAATAAAAAGGTACAGGATATGAAGAACAGGGTGGCGCTGATTGATTCGTCAGGAGCGGATCTTGCCGTGAGCATCCATCAGAATTCCTATTCGGAGGAGTATGTGAAAGGCGCTCAGGTATTTTATTACGCGACCAGCCTGCAGGGAAAGACCATGGCGGAGGTTATGCAGACGTCCATGGCAGAAGAACTGGATAGGGAAAACCGGCGGGAGGCGAAGGCGAACGACAGCTATTACCTGTTAAAAAAGACGGAAACGCCGATCATTATCGCTGAATGCGGTTTTTTGTCAAACAATGAGGAGGCGGGGCTTTTGATCCAGGAAGCCTATCAGGACAGGGTTGCCTGGGCGATCCATCTGGGAATCCTCAGATATGCAAATACGGAACTGAAACGGGAGACGACTGGAAAATGAAGGACACGAAAGAATTAAAAATAGCGGTTGCGGGAACTGGATATGTGGGGCTTTCTATTGCTACTTTGCTGAGCCAGCACCATAAGGTATTTGCGGTGGATATTGTGCCAGAGAAAGTAGAGATGATCAATCAAAGAAAGTCTCCTATTCAAGATGAATATATAGAAAAATATTTGGCAGAAAAAAAACTGGATCTGACGGCTACGCTGGATGCAGAAAAGGCTTATACAGATGCGGATTTTGTTGTCATTGCGGCACCTACAAATTATGATTCTCGAAAGAATCATTTTGATACTTCTGCAGTAGAGGCAGTCATTGAATTGGTTATTACATGTAATCCAGATGCGATTATGGTAATTAAATCTACAATACCTGTCGGTTATACCGCATTTGTGAGAGAGAAGTTCCATTGTGATAATATAATATTTAGTCCAGAGTTCTTGCGTGAAAGTAAAGCGCTGTATGATAATTTATATCCGAGTCGTATTATTGTAGGGACGGATACGCAAAATGCCAGGCTGGTAAAGGCAGCAAATACGTTTGCGGCACTTTTGCAGGAAGGTGCTTTAAAAGAGGATATTGATACACTGGTTATGGGTTTTACAGAGGCAGAAGCAGTAAAGCTATTTGCAAATACATATTTGGCATTGCGAGTAAGCTACTTTAATGAGTTGGATACCTACGCGGAAACAAAAGGACTGAATACACAGGAGATCATTCATGGCGTGTGTTTGGACCCTCGTATTGGTATGCATTATAATAATCCATCTTTTGGCTATGGTGGTTATTGTTTGCCGAAGGATACAAAACAGCTTCTTGCAAATTATGGAGATGTTCCACAAAATATGATGTCTGCCATTGTGGAGAGCAATAGGACTAGAAAGGATTTTATTGCAGACAGAGTTTTGGCGATGGCAGGGTACTATGATTATGCAACAGATAATGACTTTGATTACAGCAAAGAAAAGAGAGTTGTTATTGGGGTATATAGGCTGACCATGAAGAGTAACAGTGATAATTTCCGCCAGAGTTCGATTCAGGGAGTAATGAAACGGATTAAGGCAAAAGGGGCTATTGTGGTGATCTATGAGCCGACATTAGAAGACGGAAGCACATTTTTTGGGAGTAAGGTTATTCATGATCTGGACAAGTTTAAGGAACAATGTGATGCGATTATTGCAAATCGGTATGATAGCGTTTTGGATGATGTAAAGGAGAAGGTTTATACAAGAGATATTTTTGGAAAAGACTAATATTTCTGTAATTGCAATAAAGAAATGTGGATGTTATACTGAGCAAGCAATGTTTATTTGGCTAAATATTTGCGCTGGGTATAGACAGGAGGAAAGAAGAAATGGAAAAGAAGGCCAGGCAGGATACTTTGTCAAATTTGGAACTTTCTGCTTTTTGTGAACAAATGGCTATGGTGTTAAAGGCTGGGATTTCTGTGATAGAGGGAATTTCTATCATGAAAGAGGATGCGCAGACACCGCAGGAGAAGGAACTGTTGAGCATGATTTATGAGAAAGTGCAGGAAACAGGAACCCTTGCACCGGCATTAAAAGAGACGGAAGTTTTTCCGGAATATATATGTAAAATGACTCAGATTGGTGAAGAAACAGGAACCTTAGATGATGTGCTTGCGTCTCTGGAAAGACATTATGAGAGACAGGAGGCGATTTCTAGAAGTATTCGCAGTGCTTTGACCTATCCCCTTATCATGATTGGAATGATGGCCCTTGTTATCGTTGTGCTTTTGACACGCGTAATGCCGGTATTTCAGCAGGTATTTAGGCAGCTTGGTATGGAGATGAGCGGCTTTTCTAGGGGAGCGCTACTTCTTGGAAATGCTCTTTCCAGATACGCCGCGGTTTTTGGAATTGTCATTTTTATATTAGTGTTGCTTCTGATCTGGTTCGTAAAAACAGAGAGTGGCAGAGCGAAGCTTGAGGAGGTAGGACAGCACTTTAAATTTTTTAGGGAGATATCTGATAAAATGGCAATTTGCCGTTTTACTGGTGGGTTGTCTCTTACGTTAAAAAGTGGTCTAACTCCAGAACGTGGTTTGGAATTGGCGGATGAACTGAATGAAAATCGGTTTTTTGGTGAAAAGATATCTTCTTGCAGGAAGATGATGGAGGAAGGAAGTAGTATGTCAGAGGCGTTTAGGCAGACAAAGATATTTACTGGTGCCTATGCCAGAATGGCAGATATCGCAGGGCGTACTGGTGTGATGGATGAGATGATGGGAAAGCTGTCAGATCAAATGGAAGATGAAATAGATGAGAAAATAGGTTCTTTTATTTCAATGTTAGAGCCGACACTGGTGATTTTGCTTTCTGTGATTGTAGGCACGATTCTTTTGTCTGTAATGTTGCCGCTTCTTGGTATTTTAGCAGGGCTGTGATGCTTTGGAAAGCTATTAGGCGATGGAAGCGAGGAGAAATATGAAGAGATTTTATAATGGCAGGGAGCAAAAGAGGGTGTCAGGGGCAATGTTTTCCCTTATTATTTTTTTGGTTGTGATACTGTTGTTTTGTGCAGGAATAGATAGTGCTTCTCAGAAAGCAAGGAGAGAGCAGAAGAATAGTTTGGAAGATGCAATATGGCGTAGTATTACCCAGTATTACGCAATAGAAGGTCGGTATCCGGAAAGTTTGGAGATTTTAAGGGAGGAGTACGGACTACAGATAGATTACGATGAGTTTTTTGTAGATTATCAGGTGTTCGGAGCAAATTTGATACCAGATGTTACAATACTTGATCGGCCATGAGGAAGGAAGAGACATGAGTGAGGCAAGAAGAAAGACTGGCAGAGCAGTAAAGATGAAAAGAAGACATGTGATAGATTTATTATTTCCGATCGCGCTGTTCTTGGTTCTTGCAGCGTCCTCCCTATTTTTGGTGATTTTAGCAGCTAATGTCTATAGGAAGAGCGTAACATGGGAAGAAAGTAATTATATGAACAGGACCTGCCTGGCCTATGTGACAGAAAAAATTCGTCAGAGCGATGAAAATGGTGGCATTGAAGTGGGTACTTTTGATGGATTACCATGCCTGATTCTGCGCCAGACTTTTGAAGAACAATCTTATGTGACCTATTTATACAGCTATGAGGGAGAATTGTGTGAGCTTTTTGTACGAGAGGGTGTATCGATGAGGGCATCTGATGGTCAGGGGATTTTAGAAGTAAGTGACTTTAATATTACGGAACAGGAAGAAGGAATTTTTCGGATATCCTGTACTGATGGAAATGGAAAGAAATCAGTCACTTATGCAGCGACAATGAGCAAAGCATAGAAAGGTTGGAAATATGTACGGAAAATCTGCAAGGCGCTCCAGCCTCTTTTTGCTGGAACTTATGATATCAATCTTGATGTTTAGTGTAGCTTCTGCGTGGTGTGTTCGCTTGTTCGTGACAGCGAGAACTATTGTAAGTGAGACAGAGATACAGATGCAGGCAAGGAACCTGGCAACTGGTTATGCGGAATTGTTTCTAGCTTCGGAAGATTTTGAGACATTCCTTTTGGAGGAAGGTGCGAGGAAAGAGGGAATGCAGGCAAATAATCTGTATTGCTTCTTTTATAATGAAGATTGGAGTGGCTGTAATGAGGATGAGGCAGTTTTTTATTCTGAGGTAATGATCATGGATGAGGGTGAATTTGTAAAATGTTCCTTCCGTTTCAGCGAATTAGAGGGGAAAGATGTGATCTATCTGTTGAATGTTGAGAAATATGTAGGCGGAGAGGCGGTTTTATGAGTACGGGAAAAGAAAAGAGCTATCCAGGGTTTCAGATAGGAACTTCCTTTTTGCTTGTAATTTTTGTAATTATCTGCCTTGTGCTTTTGGGGGTACTATCGCTGTCTGGTGCATTGCGTGATAAAAGCTACAGTGACAAGATTATAGAGAAAACAGGACTGTATTATGAGGCCGTATCGGAGGCACAGCATAAGCTGGGGGAAATTGACGGGGAGCTTACCAGAATCTATAGAGCCCAAAAGAATGGCGGGATGTACCTGGAAGAAGTGGGCAGTGTGGTTTCGGAGTTGAGCGGTGTTACTTTGACGAGAAATGAAGGGCAAGTTGTTTTGTCATATGAGATACCGATAACAGGCAGCCAAGTGCTTCATGTAGAGATTGAGGTTCTGGATCCTGAAAAAGGAGAAGGAAATTATAAAATAGTAAAATGGCAGGAAAGTTCAAATTCTATTTGGAAAGAGGAGCAGGTACTGCCGGTTTTACAGTTTGGTGAGGAATAAGGAAGTTGTGAGAAAGAGAGTAGTCAATTTTTGTGTGATATGCTTTTTTTTGCTGATATGTACGGGGTGTTCACAGCCAGCACAAAATAAACCTTCTTCCGTACAGTTTGGGAAAGACTCTGCAGAAGAAAGTGGCAATGCAGAAAAAGGAAATATTGGTTCAGATAGCGGCAATCCAGAGAAAGCACAGGGCAGCAGACCGTGGGAAGCAAAGGTGCTCATGCCTGAGGCGCCTGGTGTGGAGGTGTATGAATCGGACGAGATATCGCTGGATGTGTCCAATACATCAGAGGGTTATGTCATGCTAAATTACAACGGCAGCAATCCCAAAGTAAAATTTCAGATTACAACACCAGAAGATGTCACATATACCTATCAGGTAACGGGATACGGGGACTATCAGGTATATCCACTGTCTGGGGGGAGTGGGAATTACAGCTTTACTGTGTACGAGGTGGCGTCCGAAGAAGAGAATTTGTATGCGGTGGCGATGGCGCAAGAAGAGTCAGTGAGTATTACAGACGAGCTCCGGTTGTTTCTGTATCCCAATTACTATGTGGATTTTAATGCCTCTTCTGCTTGCGTGAAAAAGGGCGAAGAACTGGCGGAAGGCTGCGATACAGATTTGGATGTGGTGTCTTCGGTATATAATTATGTGATAAAAAATATTGAATATGATTATGATAAGGCGGAAACAGTGCAGTCTGGTTATGCGCCCTATCCAGATGATACACTTGCTTCCGGAACGGGGATATGCTTTGATTATGCATCGCTGATGTCATCGATGCTTCGTTCCCAAGAGATTCCAACGAGGCTGGAAGTTGGTTATGTGGGAGATTTATACCATGCTTGGATTAGCTGTTATGTAGATGATGCGGGCTGGGTAGATGACATTATTGTGTTTGATGGAAACAGTTGGACGATGATGGATCCGACTATGGCAGCAGGAAGTGGTTCTAAAGAGGTATTAAGACTACAGAAGGAAAGCGGATATATAACAAAGTATATGTATTAGTTAGAAAAGAAAGGGTGGATTGTACTTATGGATATTGCGGATAAGGACATTAGAGGGATATTGGAAGTGGCGGTAAAGGAGAAGGCTTCTGATATTTTTATCGTGGCAGGCTTGCCTGTTACCTGGAGAGCAAATGGAAAAATTCATCATATAGACGGTGAAAAGCTGGTGCCAGCGCGGACAGAGGAGTATATCCGGGAGATATATGCTCTGGCGGGAAAAAGGAGCATGGATAGACTTCAAAAACATGGGGATGACGATTTTTCCTTTGCGGTGGGAGGGCTTTCCCGGTTCCGTGTGAATGCCTATAAGCAGAGAGGCTCCCTGTCGGCGGTGGTAAGGGTGATCACTTTTGATCTGCCGGACCCCGGAGATATAGGGATTCCTGAGAGGATCATAGATTTTGGTAAATTGTCGAAAGGGCTGGTGCTGGTGACAGGACCGGCGGGATCAGGGAAATCCACAACCCTTGCCTGTGTGGTGGATGCGATCAACAATACACAGGAAAAACATATCATCACGCTGGAGGATCCGATCGAGTATCTGCATCGGCATAACAGAAGCATTGTCAGCCAGAGGGAGATCAATCTGGATACGGAAAGCTATGTGACGGCGCTCAGGGCGTCCCTCAGGCAGAGTCCGGATGTGATCCTGCTCGGAGAAATGAGGGACTATGAGACCATAGAAGTGGCAATGACGGCGGCGGAGACAGGGCATCTGGTAATCTCCACGCTGCATACGATCGGTGCGGCAAATACGATCGACAGGATCATCGATGTATTTCCTGCGAATCAGCAGAGGCAGATCGCGGTACAGCTTTCCATGGTGCTGCAGGCTGTGGTGTCACAGCAGCTTGTGCCGGGCACAGAAGGCGTTCTGCTTCCTGCTTTTGAGATCATGACGGTGAATCCTGCGATCCGGAATATGATCCGGGACAATAAAGTGCCTCAGATCGACGGGATTCTTTACTCTTCCAGCAAACCGGAGATGATCTCCATGGACTCAAGCCTTCTGCGGCTGTACCGGGAAAAGCAGATCACGAAGGAGACGGCGCTCGCTTATGCGACGAATCCGGATATGCTTTCCAAAAAACTGTAATAATAAAAGACGGCGGGATAAATAAAAGAAATAATGATGGCCGGTTGTCAGGTGAAGTTGTATATTTACCTGACAACCGGTTTTATTTTTGTGCCGGGGAACATAGAGTGTATTATCCATGAGAACATCTTAAGTGATCGTATAAAACCATATGTAAAATGAAAGGTAAATATTTATGTATAATTTTACATAAAAATATACATGAGAAAATAAGGGGATAAAGGGAAAGGGAATAAAATAGATCATATTATTGTGCATAATGCATAATTATGGAAGAATAAAAATGTTAAAAACGACAAAATTAAATTTTTGAGATGAAAACTATTGAAATATTTATATAAATATTTATAATAATATTTACAAACAAGCAATCGGAAGATTGCAAAAAAATTATTCTCATAAGGAGGAAAAAGGCATTATGAAGAAGAAAGTTTTAGCAATGTTATTGAGCACAGCAATGGTTGCGGCAACTCTTGCAGGCTGCGGCAGCTCATCTGAAGAGGCGGCAGCTCCCGCAGAGACGGAAGAGGCGGCAGAGGAAGAGGCACCGGCTGAAGAGGAAGCTCCCGCAGAGGAAGAGGCTCCTGCAGAGGAAGCAGAAGCAGCTACAGGCGAGTTACTGCCGGGCGGCGGAAGCAACATCATTTACTGTATCACACCTTCTACATCCAATGTTTATTTCAAGACTGTTCAGGATATCGCAACAGCAACAGGTGAAGAACTTGGTTATGAAGTAAAATGTTTCTCTCATGATGACGATGCGGCAACACAGCTTGAGATGTTTGAAGCAGCAGTTGCAGACGGCGCGGCAGCGATCATCTGTGATAACGCCGGCGCAGACGCTTCCATCGAAGCAGTGCAGAAAGCATATGATGCAGGGATCCCGACTTTCCTGGTAGACCGTGAGATCAACCAGACAGGCCTTGCAGCAGCTCAGCTCGTAGCAGATAACGCACAGGGCGCGGCAGCGATCGCGGAAGCCTGGGTAGAAGCTATGAATTACGAAGGCAAATATGCAGAACTTCTTGGCCTGGAATCCGATACAAACTGTCAGGTTCGTTCCGAGAACTTCCACTCTGTGATCGACGAGTATCCCGATATGGAGATGGTTGCTCAGCAGTCCGCTAACTGGGATCAGACACAGGCTTACGAGAAGGCAGAAGCTATCCTGCAGTCCAACCCTGATATCACAGGTATCATCTGCGGTAACGACACAATGGCATGCGGCGCGGTTCAGGCTTGTATCGACGCTGGCCGTGATGACATCAAGATCATCGGCGTTGACGGTTCTGATGATGCGGCAGCTTACATCAAATCCGGCAACATGGTAGGTACAGCGCTTCAGCAGATCGCTCTGATCACTGAGACAGCAGTTCGTCAGGCAGACGAATACTTAAAGGGAACAGCTCCCGCACAGGAAAAGCAGCTTATCCCCTGCGTAGCTATCACATCTGACAACGTTGATAAATTATCCGGCTTCGTATACAGCGAATAATTTGAAAAAGCTATAAAAACAAAGGAAGGGGACGATGAACTTCATCGTCCTTTTCTATCAATAAAATATCAGGAGAAGGAAAATGAAGAAAAGAGTATCTCTCATTGTAGTATCGATATTGCTGGCTATGAGCCTTGTGGGCTGCGGCATCGTTACGGTTGTACCGATCGGCCAGGAAGCTTCATTTACGGGAAAAGAAGAATTTGATTCCGGCGCACAATCCAGCGATGACTGGTCAGCAGTTGTGGAAGATATCAAAGCAAGTGCGGCAGATATCTCCGAAGTATTGGGAAACGGAGCAGACGGAACGGCAGTTACCGGCTCTGCGAAGATCGTAGAATTTAATACAGAGACACCGAAGCATTATCTTCTTGTGGAGGTAGATGGATATTCAGGCGGGGAGATTCGTATTCAGGCAGGCGGCGTTTATTCCGGAACAGGCATCCGCGATGCGCAGAGCGTAAAAGCTTTTGAGGATTTTGCGAATCAGACGGAATGGTCCCAGTATGCGAAGGCATTGAATCAGGAAGCGGACACGCAGGTTGTGGCTCCGCTGGGCATTGATGAGAGCGTTGCCGGAAAGACAGTTACCTTTACAGGTGCGGCCGCTGAGAGCGGAGGGACTGTTACGATCACACCGGTTGAGATGGCAATAGAATAAGGAGGAACAAGATGGCTGATAAATCAAATGTTGTTCTCCATTGCGAAAAAATAGACAAGATCTATCCGGGAACCAAAGCGCTTGACGGTGTTTCTTTTGATCTCCTTCGGGGAAAAGTCAACGTGCTGATCGGCGAAAACGGCGCCGGAAAGTCTACGCTGATGAAAATGATAGCCGGCATTGAGCAACCCTCGGCGGGCAAGATGTATATGGATGGGGAAGAGGTGTATTTCAAGGATACTACGGCTGCCAGACAAAAGGGCATCGGCATTATCCATCAGGAGCTCAGTCTGTTCCCGAACCTCACGGTATACCAGAACATCTTTATGTGCCATGAACATAAAAAGGGCCTGTTCCTGAACGATAAGGAACATATTGCGGGGGCGGAGAAGATCTTAAAGAGGCTGGAGCATGAGATAGCGCCCGATACACTGGTGGGCGACCTGAGGGTGGGCCAGCAGCAGATGGTGGAAATCGCCAGAAATCTGATCCAGGATGACCTGCGGGTGCTGATCATGGATGAGCCCACATCCTCCCTTTCCGCGGCGGAGGTAAAAGTTCTCTTCAAGATCATGAGAGAACTTCTGGCACAGGATATCTCCATCGTCTATATTTCCCATCGTCTGGAGGAGATCATGGAGATCGGCGACCATGTGACGATCCTGCGGGACGGAAAATATGTGGCGGATGCCGATGTCAAGGATATTGAACTGAGCTGGATCGTGGAAAATATGGTGGGAAAAAATACACAGTACCACAGATTTGAGCGCTCCATTGATCTGGATAAAGCGGAGAAGATCCTGGAAGTCAAACACCTGACGCTGCCGAAAAAGGGCGGCGGTTATCTGCTGGACGATGTCAACATGTATCTGAAAAAAGGTGAGGTACTGGGCATCTACGGACTTTTGGGAGCAGGACGGAGCGAACTGTTTGAATGCCTTATGGGCATGCGGCCGGAGCATACCGGAGAGGTGATCTATAACGGAGCGGATCTGAAGATAAAGAGTATCTCCGACCAGATCAAAAACGGTTTTGCGATCGTACCGGAGGACAGACAGAGACAGGGCCTGATCCAGACGCTGGACATCTGTAAGAATACGTCCATCGCATCCATGCGCAATTATGTAAAGGGAATCTTCCTAAACAATAAAGAAGAGGAAAAAGCGGTGGATGAGCAGATAAGTGATATACATATTAAAGTGGCTGATAAAAAACTTCCCATCCTGTCACTGTCGGGCGGCAATCAGCAGAAAGTCGTTATCGGGAAAGGCATTCTTACCCATCCGACAGTACTTCTTCTGGATGAACCATCCAGGGGAATTGATATCGGCGCAAAAACAGAAGTATTTGAGATCATCCATGACTATGCGGAGAGAGGGCTTTCCATTATTGTGATTTCCTCCGAATTAAAAGAGATCATGGCGATCGCAGACAGGATCTATGTTTTATCAAACGGGAAATGCACAGGGGAGCTTTCGGGCGATGAGATAACGGAAGACACGCTTGTGCGTGCATCTTATGCCGGACTGGGAACCGGCGTCAGTGCGTAAGACAGGGAAGGAGCAAAGAAGAATGAAAACTAAGAAAACGAATTCAAATCAATTATTAATGACCATTTTAAAAGGCCGTACTTTTATCGTGCTGATCATACTGGTTGTGTTTTTCAGTGTTGTAAAAGATAATTTCCTGGACCCTACCACTCTTACCATGATCGCAAAGCATGTGGCGCTGTACGGTATTCTGGCGCTGGGTATGACTTTTGTTATTATCACAGGCGGTATTGACCTGTCGGTGGGTTCTGTAGTAGGCCTGATCGGCATGCTTGCCGGCGGACTGATCCAGTATGGCCTGACACTGAAATTTGCAGGCGTGACACTGTATTTCAGCGTGCCGATGATCGTACTGTTCATGTTGATCATAGGGGCTCTGATCGGCTGTGTGAACGGCCTGATCATCACAAAGCTGAATGTGGCGCCCTTTATCGCGACGCTGGGCACGATGTATATCTGCCGTGGTTTTGCAAACCTGCGTTCCGGCGGTGCGACATTCTCGGATATCGCAGGGTATGAGGGACTGGGAAATACAGGGTTTAAAACGCTGGGAAGCAATATCGCAGGTATTCCCGCAGGCGTATATGTATTTGCGGTTCTGGCGATCATTTCCGTAGTTTTACTGAAGAAAATGCCTTTCGGCTGGTATGTGCTGGGCGTGGGCGGCAACGAGAAATCCGCTCGTCTTTCCGGTATCAAGGCAGACAAGATCAAGATTCTTGTGTACATTATTTCCGGTTTCTGTGCGGCATGGGTAGGTATGATCAATACAGCGCAGCTTTCCGCGGCGCATCCGGCATCCGGTGACGGCTGGGAGATGAACGCTATCGCGGCGACCGTTCTGGGCGGTACCTCCATGGCAGGCGGTTCCGGTACGATCCTCGGTACGGTGGTCGGCGCATTCGTTATCGGCGTGATCAACGATGGTATGACGATGTGCGGCGTATCTGAGTTCTGGCAGAAGGTGATCAGAGGCCTTGTTATCATCCTTGCGGTTGTGATCGACCAGACACAGAGAAACCTGCAGGCAAAGATGGCGCTTCAGGCACGTAACGAGAACAAATAATCGGTATAACAGGAGAAGGATATGAAGAAAACAGGTATTTTAAACGCGCAGCTCATCAGTCACATAGCGGCGCTCGGACATAAAGATACTTTCATGATCGGGGATGCAGGCATGCCCATACCGAAGGGGGTTCCCATTGTGGATCTGATCCTCTGCGGCGGCGTTCCCACGTTCCGTCAGGTGATGGATGCGGTGCTGGCGGAGACGGCAGTGGAGGGCTATACGATAGCGGAAGAGATCAAAGAGTACAATCCGGAACTTCTCGGCTATATCAGAGAAAAGCTGGAAGGTACGGAGGAAGAGATGATTTCCCATGTGGAATTAAAACAGATGTCCGCACAGGTGAAATTTGCGGTAAGGACAGGGGAATTTACGCCCTATCCGAATATTATTCTGCGGGCGGGCGTAGCTTTCCCGGTGTAGATATTTAAAAAAACAGGAGGATTATTAAATGGCACACATTAAACTTGGCTACGCGCCCACAAGAAGAAGCATTTTCAGCGCACCGGATGCGATCAAATACAGAGGCCTGACAGCGGATAGGCTGCGGGAGTTGGGGATCGATTTCGTTGACATCACGGATATCAATGAAGAAGGGCTTCTTTACAATGATGATGACAGGATCAAGATAGCAGAGAAATTCAAAGCGGAAAAGATCGATGGTTTATTCCTGCCGCACTGCAACTTCGGAACGGAGTTTGAGTGCGCAAGGCTGGCGAAGGACCTGAACGTGCCGGTGCTGTTATGGGGACCGCTGGATGAGAGGCCGGATGAGAAGGGCGTAAGGCTCCGTGACACACAGTGCGGGCTGTTCGCCACCGGCAAGGTGCTCAGAAGATTCCGTGTACCCTTTACGTATATGACCAACTGTCGTCTGGAGGATCCCGTCTTTGAGAGAGGCTTAAGAGACTTTATGGCAGTGTGCAACGTGGTAAAGACGTTCCGCAGCATACGCATTCTTCAGATATCCACAAGGCCGTTCGAGTTCTGGTCAACCATGTGCAATGAGGGCGAGCTGCTGGAGAAATTTAATATCCAGCTTTCACCGATCCCGATGCCGGAGCTGACAGACGAGGTGAAGAGGGTAAAGGCGGAGAAGACGGAAGTGGAGAAAGTCATCGCTTACTGCCGCGAAAAGATGGAGATCATGATCAAGGATGAAGAGCTGGAGAATGTGGCTGCACTGAAAGTGGCCATGAAAAATCTGGCGGATAAATACGGCTGCAAGGCAATCGCGATCCAGTGCTGGAACCAGCTGCAGTGCGAGCTGGGCATCATGCCCTGCGCGGCGAACTCCCTGCTGAACGAGGAAGGCATCCCGGTTGTCTGCGAGACGGATATCCACGGCGCGATCACAGCGCTTATGGTGGAAGCGGCGGCACTGGATGATACCAGGAGCTTCTTTGCGGACTGGACGATCCGCCATCCTGATATTGAAAACGGTGAACTGCTGCAGCACTGCGGGCCGTGGCCGATCTCGGTGGCACAGGAGAAACCGAAACTGACTTATCCTCTTGCTTTTGACCATCCGGGCAGCATCACGGCGGAGGCAAAATACGGAGAGGTGACACTGGCAAGGTTTGACGGCGATAACGGAGAATATTCCATGCTGCTGGGTAATGCCAGAGGCGTGGAAGGCCCGAAAGGCATGGGCACCTATCTCTGGGTGGAAGTGGACAATATCAAACGGCTGGAGGCAAAGATCGTGGAGGGCCCTTATATCCATCACTGTGTGGGCATCCACAAGGATGTGGTGCCGGTGTTATACGAAGCATGTAAATATGTGGGCGTGAAGCCGGATCTGTATGATCCCATCGAGGAGGATGTAAAGGCTTATCTGCGCGGCGAATGATATACAGACTGTAACTGGCAGACAGATGGCAGGATGCCCCCCAAAGGGCATCCTGTCGTGGAAAGGAAAAAAGATGGAAAATTTAAAAGCATTATCCTATGATCTGCGGAAAAATGTGGTAGACATGATCATAGAGGGAAAGGGCGGGCATATCGGCGGGGACATGAGTGTCATAGACGCCCTGACCGCCCTGTATTTCAAGGTGATGAACATCAGTCCCGAAAACCAGGATGATGAGGACAGGGATAAGTTCGTCATGAGCAAGGGGCATTGTGTGGAAGCGCTCTACGCGGTGCTGGCGGCAAAGGGATTCTTCCCCATCGAGGAAGTGATCGAGAAGTTCAGCAAGTTCGGCTCCCAGTACATCGGACACCCGAACAACAAGCTGCCGGGCATCGAGATGAACTCCGGCTCTTTGGGGCACGGGCTCCCGGTGAGCGTGGGCATGGCGCTGGCGGGAAAGATGGACCATAAGGATTACCGTGTCTATACGGTGATGGGAGACGGCGAGCTGGCGGAGGGCTCCGTATGGGAAGGCGCCATGGCGGCGTCCCACTATAAGCTGGATAACCTCTGTGCCACGGTGGACCGCAACCGCCTGCAGATCTCGGGGAACACGGAGGATGTGATGGCCCATGACGACCTGCATGAAAGGTTCAGGAGTTTCGGCTGGCATGTGATCGATGTGAAGGACGGCAATGATATCGACCAGCTCGTGGCGGCTTATGAGGAGGCTAAGGCCGTAAAGGGGAAACCTTCCGTGGTGATCGCCAACACCGTAAAGGGCTGCGGTTCCGCTGTGATGGAAGACAAGGCGGCATGGCACCACAAAGTGCCGAGCGCGGAAGAATACGAACAGATCATAAAGGACTTTTCCGAGAGAAAGGAGGCGCTGTAAGATGAACAAGATACCGAACAGGCAGGCGATCTGCGAAGTGCTGATGGAACAGGCAAAAGAAGACAAGGATATCGTGGTGATGTGCAGCGACTCCAGGGGGAGCGCGTCCCTTGCGCCCTTTGCGAAGGAGTTCCCGGAGCAGTTCATCGAGATGGGCATCGCGGAGCAGAACCTGGTGAGCGTGGGCGCGGGGCTGGCAAAATGCGGCAAGAAGGTCTTTGCGGCATCCCCGGCAAGTTTTGTATCCACCAGGAGCTATGAGCAGGCAAAGGTGGACTGCGCCTACTCCAATACCAATGTGACGCTGATCGGCATCAGCGGCGGCGTCAGCTACGGCGCCCTGGGGATGAGCCACCATTCCGCCCAGGATATCGCGGCGATGTCAGCGATCCCCAACATGAGGGTGTACCTGCCCAGCGACAGGTTCCAGACGGCATGCCTGATCAGGGCGTTGCTGCAGGATGAGAGCCCGGCGTATATCCGTGTGGGCAGGAACCCGGTGGAGGACATCTATACGGAGGAGGACTGCCCGTTCACGATGGATCAGGCGACCGTGGTGACGGAAGGGGAGGATGTGCTGATCGTTGCCTGCGGGGAGATGGTCCGCCCGGCAGTGGATGCGGCAAAACTCCTTGAGGAGCAGGGCATCCATGCGGCAGTGATGGATATGTACTGCGTGAAGCCGCTGGATCAGGAAGGGCTCCTGAGAGCGGCAGGAAAGGTAAAAGCGGTGGTGACGGTGGAGGAGCATGCGCCCTTCGGCGGGCTGGGCTCCATGGTAAGCCAGGCGGTGGGTGCGAACTGCCCGAAGAAGGTGGTCAACCTTGCGCTGCCTGACGCGCCGGTGATCACGGGGACATCGAAGGAAGTGTTCGACTATTACGGGCTGAATGCGGAAGGCATCGCCAAAACGGCAAAAGAAGCGCTGCAGTAAAAAGCGGGAAAGAAAAAATACGGCTCTGCCGCAGGGAAAGGATGCGGCAGGACCGGGGGAAGGAAAACAGAGTATGAGCAGATATGTGTTGGGAATCGACCAGAGCACCCAGGGCACAAAGGCTCTCTTATTTGATGAGGAAGGCAGGCTCCTTGTGAGGAGCGACCTTCCTCATGAACAAATAGTGGATGAGCACGGCTGGGTGGAACATAACCTGGAGGAGATCTATGCAAACACTATACAGGTGGTGAAGAACCTGGTGGAGAAGGCGGGCATAGACAAAGGGGATATCGCGGTGCTGGGCATCAGCAACCAGCGGGAGACGGCGGCATGCTGGGAAAAGAAGAGCGGAAAGCCGGTATATAACGCCATCGTGTGGCAGTGTGCCAGAGGGGCGGCGATCTGTGAGGAGATAGAAGGACAGGGATATGCGGACAAGGTAAAGGAATGTACAGGGCTCCAGCTCTCGCCCTATTTTTCCGCGGCAAAACTGGCGTGGATCTTCCGGCATGTGGAGGGTGTGAAGGAACGGGCAGAAAAAGGCGAGATCGCCTGCGGGACCATCGACAGTTTCCTGGTGCACCGTCTGACGAAGGGGAAAAATTTCCAGACGGACTACTCCAATGCCTCCAGAACGCAGCTGTTCAATATCAGGACGCTGGCATGGGATGAGGAACTCCTGGATATCTTCGGCATAGACAGATCCTGCATGGCGGATGTGACGGATTCCGACGGCGATTACGGCATGACGGACCTGGAGGGATTTCTGGATAAACCGATACCGATCAGGGGCGTGCTGGGGGATTCCCACGGGGCGCTCTTCGGGCAGGGCTGCCTGAAAAAGGGGATGATAAAGGCAACTTACGGCACGGGTTCCTCGATCATGATGAACATCGGTGAGAAACCGGTATTTACAGACCTGGGCGTGGTGACTTCCCTTGCCTGGTCCATGGGCGGGAAGGTAAACTATGTGCTGGAGGGCAACATCAATTATACAGGGGCGGTCATCACATGGCTGAAGGATGAAGTGGGGCTGATCTCCTCGGCGGGGGAGAGCGAGGAACTGGCGAGAAAGGCGAAAAAAGGGGATAAGACGTATCTGGTGCCGGCGTTCTCGGGGCTGGGCGCGCCCTACTGGGACAGTGACGCGAAGGCTGTGATCTGCGGCATCACAAGGACCACCGGGAAGGCGGAGATCGCAAGGGCGGCGCTGGACAGCATCGCTTACCAGATCACGGACATCGTGCGGGTGATGCAGGAGGCGAGCGGCATTGAGATCGGGGAGATCCGGGTGGACGGAGGGCCCACGAAGAATGCTTATCTGATGCAGTTCCAGAGCGATATGCTGGGGATCCCGGTGAGGATCCCGGAGGCGGAGGAACTCTCCGGCATCGGCGCGGCATATGCGGCAGGGCTTTCCATGGGCATTTATAACGAAAAAATATTTGACAAAATGAACAGAACAAGTTATAAAAGTGAATTAGATAAGGAACAATGCGAAAGCCTTTATGCAGGCTGGAAAGATGCGGTCCGGATGGTTATGACAAAATAGAAGGCAGAAGGTAAAGGCGTGTATGAAAGTAAACATGAAGCAGATCAGTGAGATAACGGGGGTTTCCACCGCTACGGTTTCCAATGCACTGAACTATAAAAAAGGCGTGAATGCAAATACGGCTGCCAGAGTATTGAAGGTGGCGCATGAAATGGGATATTTTGACGAAAGCCGTATTACAAAGGTGAAATTTGTCACTTTCAAAAGAGACGGCAGTGTCGTGGAGGATACGCCCTTTTTTCCGCTGATGCTGGCAGGGATAGAACAGGAATGTCGTGACAGCGGCATGGATATGCTTATGTGTACACTGGATATGCGGGATGGGGATTATCAGGAACAGGTAAAGATGCTGCTGAATGATAAATCCGCTGCGATCATTATGCTGGGAACGGAAATGATCGACAGCGATATAACGCTTTTGCGGGAGATCACATCGCCCTTTATTGTTGTGGATTACTGGAACGGGGATATGACTTTTGACGCGATCCAGATCAATAATGCGGATTCGGTCCGATACGCTATTGACTATCTGATCAGGAACGGCCACCGGGAGATCGGCTATCTGAAGGGAAGTTTCCGGATCGTTCCGTTTAAGGATCGCGGCATAGGTTATGTGACGGGAATGCAGAGGGCAGGCCTGACGGTGAAGGAAGAGTATACGCTGGAACTGGGGACGACGATGGACAGCGCCTATGCGGATATGAAAAAATATCTGAAGAAAAAGTGTAAGCTTCCCACAGCGTTTATCGCGGACAATGATATGATCGCGCTGGGGGCAATGAAGGCGATGGCGGAGTACAATATCAAAATTCCGGAGGACGTTTCGATCATCGGTTTTGATGATCTGCCTTTTTCGGCGATCTCATATCCGCCGCTGACAACGCTTCGCGTACCGAAACAGGAGATGGGGCGCATTGCAACCAGGCGGTTGATCCAGTTGATCAAGGACAGGACGGAAACCGGCGTTAAAATTGAAGTTTCCACGCAGTTTGTGGAAAGGGGAAGCGTCAGGGCGATAGGATGAACCAATTAAAATGACAGATGTGTCGGAAAACATCTGCGGAACAGGAGAAGGACATGAAGGTATTAAATTTCGGATCGTTAAATTATGATTATGTTTATAAGGTGGATCATGTGATCACACCGGGCGAGACCATGGATTCTTTCAGTATGGAAACGCATTTCGGCGGGAAAGGCCTGAACCAGTCCATTGCTCTCTCAAGGGCAGGCGTACCGGTACAGCATGCGGGCATGGTGGGGGAAGACGGACAGGGCTTTCTTGATCTGTGTGCGAGAAGCGGTGTGGATACCTCTCTTGTCAGAGAAGTGTCCGGGAAATCCGGGCATACCATTATCCAGCTGGATAAGAACGCGCAGAACTGCATCCTTTTGTACGGCGGCAGCAACCGCATGATCACGAGGGAATACGTGGACGAAGTATTTTCCGGTTTCGGTGAAGGCGATATCGTGCTTCTACAGAATGAAGTGAATGAGATGCCCTATATCATAGATACGGCTTATGAGAAGGGGATGCGGATCGTGCTGAACCCATCGCCGTTTAATGATGCGCTGCTTGCCTGTGATATGCATAAGATCTCCGTTTTCCTGCTGAATGAGATAGAGGGCGGACAGATTTCCGGCGAGACGGAGCCGGAGAAGATCCTGGATAAGATGATGGAAGAATTTCCGGAGGCGCAGGTGGTGCTCACGCTCGGCTCGGACGGTGTTGTCTATCGGGATAAACAGGAGTCATGCAGGCAGGGGATCTTTAAGGTAAAACCGGTGGATACCACAGCGGCGGGAGATACCTTTACCGGATACTTTATCGCATCCATGATGGAAAACCTTCCGATACAGGAAACCCTGAGGCGGTGCGCAAAGGCGTCTGCCATAGCGGTATCAAGGATGGGCGCGGCGGATTCCATACCGACGGCGCAGGAAGTGGAAGAATCGGAACTTGCGGAGGCGTGAGATATAAAGAACAGGTAAAAGGCAGCGGAAGGCTGCCTTTTTTCGTTTGCCAATTGTACGGGGGTGGAGTATAATGTACGCGAAGGCAATGAGCAGTGCCAAAAAAGACGGATATATATTTTCGTCATGCTCGCATGTAAGAAAATATATATCCGCCTTTTTTGATAGGGCGAAGCCCGCGAATGAGGGAAACCGAAGGTTTCCCGAATCTTCACTGCGGAGTAAAGGAAATCCACACATGAACACAGAAATCTTCAAAATAACCGACGAAAACCGAAACACAAAAGCCGCTGAGGAAACAATAGAAAAAGCCGGAAAGATCCTGCAAAACGGCGGTCTTGTCGCCTTCCCCACGGAAACGGTGTACGGCCTTGGCGGCGATGCGCTGAACCCGGAATCTTCCCGAAAAATATACGCTGCAAAAGGGCGCCCTTCGGACAACCCGTTGATCGTACATATCTGCAGATGGGAAGACTTACCGCCGATCGTAAAGGAAATACCGGAAACAGCAAGGCGGCTTGCGGATGCGTTCTGGCCGGGACCTTTGACTATGATCCTGGAAAAATCGGATAGAGTACCGAAGGAGACAACAGGCGGGCTTTCCACTGTGGCGGTAAGGATGCCGAATGATAAAACGGCGCTTTCTCTGATCAGGGAGGCGGGCGGTTATATCGCGGCGCCCAGCGCCAATCTTTCCGGACGGCCGAGTCCTACGCTAGCAAAGTATGTGCAGGAGGACCTGGGCGGCAGGATAGAGATGATACTGGATGGTGGACAGGCATGCATCGGGCTGGAATCTACGATAGTGGATCTGACGGAAGATGTGCCGATGATATTAAGGCCGGGCTATATTACAAGAGAGATGCTCTCCGGGGTGCTGGGCGAAGTGAAAGTGGACAGGGCGATCCTGCCGGAAGGCAGCGATATCGCACCCAAGGCGCCGGGGATGAAGTACAGGCATTATGCGCCGAGGGCAGAACTGACGATCATTGCCGGAGAGGAGAGTGCGGTGGTCAGACGGATCAACGAACTGGTGAGGGAGGCGGAGGAAAAGGGACTGTGCTGTGGTGTGATCGCAACGGAGAAGACGGCAGAACGTTACAGAGGAGCCTTGGTGAAAAATGCCGGAGATCGGGAGCAGGAGGAGATGGCGGCAAAGGAACTGTACCGGATCCTGCGGGAGTTTGA
Source organism: uncultured bacterium (assembly GCA_947647735.1). GTDB lineage: Bacteria > Bacillota > Clostridia > Lachnospirales > Lachnospiraceae > 1XD8-76. Next base: position 24,407 of record CANSLJ010000006.1, read on the forward strand.
TGAGGAAGCGGTGGATGTGATCTATTCCGAGGCTTTTGCGGAGAGTGGCATCGGGCAGGCGGTGATGAACAGGCTGCTGAAGGCGGCAGGGCATCGGATAGAGAACGCGGAAATGATGCAGAAGAGAAAATGTAAAAAGCTGTAAAAGGCTGTGACAGGCAGGAAAATAGCGGAAAGTCGTAGATTTTGGTGGTTTTGACTTTTAAAACAGCATATTTTCAGGTATACTGGAACTATATAAAATTGAATAAATGACATAGAGAACAGTGCAAAAAGCACGGAAAGGAGACAACATGATAGCATTAGCATCGGATCATGGCGGATATGACCTGAAAGAAACAGTGAAAAAATATTTGGAGGAGAAGGGGCTGGAGTATAAAGACTTTGGCTGTTACAATAAAGAGTCCTGCGATTATCCGGATTTTATCAAGCCGGCAACAAAAGCGGTGGCGGAGGGCACTTGTGACAGAGGTATCATTATCTGTACCACAGGAATCGGCGTATCGATCTGTGCCAATAAAGTGCCCGGCATCCGGTGCGCCCTTTGCGGAGACCTGGTATCGGCGAAGCTGACAAGGCTCCACAATGACGCCAATATGTTATCCATCGGAGCAGGCATAACGGGGGAGTTTGTGGCATTGGATATTATTGATGTATTTCTGAACACGCCGTTTTCGGAAGATGAGCGCCATAAGAGAAGAATTCATAAAATTGAAAACGACTGACGGAATGGAAGGCGGAGAGTATAGAGCAGCGCAGGCGGAATTGTGACAAAGGATATGGAAAAGGCGTCAGCAGAGCCGGAACGGGAGGTACGGAATGGCAAAAGTAATGATAATGGAGCATCCTCTGATCCAGCATAAGATCGGAAGGATCCGCAGGATAGAAACGGGCACAAAGGATTTCAGGGAGACGATCAGCGAGATCGCGATGCTGATGACCTACGAAGCCACGAGGAATCTGCAGCTCACCGATGTGGAGATCGAGACACCGATCTGCAAGACCACGGTGAAGGAAATGAAGGGTAAAAAGATGGCGATCATACCGATCCTCAGAGCGGGGCTCGGCATGGTGGATGGTGTGCTGACGATGATCCCGGTGGCGAAGGTGGGACATATCGGCCTGTACAGAGATCCCGAGACACATGAACCGGTGGAATATTACTGCAAGCTGCCTGCAGACTGCGGAGAAAGAGAAGTCTTTGTGGTGGATCCGATGCTGGCAACCGGCGGGAGCGCAACGGCGGCGATCCGGATGCTGAAGGAAAAAGGATGCCGGAAAATACATTTCATGTGTATCATAGCGGCACCGGAGGGTGTTGAAAGAATGCAGAAGGAGCACCCGGATGTGGATATCTATATCGGCGCGCTGGATGAAAAGCTGAATGAGCATGCCTATATCGTGCCTGGGCTGGGGGATGCCGGGGACAGGATATTCGGAACAAAGTAATATAAAAAGTATTTTTATGAGAGGGTACAAATGAAACGGAAAGACTATATCAGTTGGGATGAATATTTTATGGGGGTTTCCAGACTGGCGGGGATGCGGTCGAAAGATCCGGGAACTCAGGTGGGGTGCTGTATAGTCAGCAGTGACCACAAGATTCTTTCTATGGGATATAACGGACTGCCGATGGGGTGTTCCGATGATGATTTCCCGTGGGACAGGGAAGGGGACATGCTTTCCACAAAGTATGCCTATGTGACACACAGCGAACTGAATGCCATTTTGAATTTCCGGGGCGGTTCACTGGAAGGGACTACACTGTATGTTTCCCTGTTTCCCTGCAACGAGTGTGCCAAGGCGATCATTCAGGCGGGTATCAGGACGGTGATCTACGGGGATGACAAGTATGACGGCACGCCGGGCAATATAGCGTCAAAGAGGCTGTTTGATGCGGCTGGAGTGGAATACAGACGATATGAGGCAACAGGAAGAAGAGTGGAACTGGAGCTATAATAAGAGAACAAACGCTGGCAGGATAGAGGGCAGATAAGAGACCCTGAGATCATGAAAAGGGAGGTGGGGCATCTGGAGAAGATAAGACGAATGGGAAAGCGCCTTATGGCATGTTTTCTCGCAATATCTATGACAGCAGGGCTGTCTATTTCCGCTTATGCCCTGACAACCAAGGAAAAGCTGGATAAGGCACAGAGGGAGCGGGAAGAGACGCAGGGGCAGTTGTCCCAGACGCAGGAAAATATTTCCGGACTGCAGAATGAACTAAATAGCCTGCAGGGCGTGCTGAATAATCTGAACGATCAGCTCTCGGAAGTCAGTGACAGGCTGGCGGAGCTGGAACAACAGATATCAGATAAGGAGCAGGAGATCGCGGAAACCCAGGAGGCGCTGGAGGAGGCAAGAGCGGATGCGGATAACCAGTATGAGGCGATGAAGAGCCGGATCCAGTATATGTATGAGAGGAATGACTATGCGCTGCTGGAAGGAATACTGGGGGCGGATACGATCTCGGACATGCTGAATTATTACGATTATGTGGATGCAATCTCCGAATATGATCAGCAGAAGCTGGAAGACTTTCGCAATATCAGAGATGAGATAGACTTAAAGGAGCAGCAGCTTCAAAAAGAACAGGAAGAACTTGCAGCTTATAAGGTACAGGTGGAGGCGGAACAGTCGAAGGTCAGCGGATATATCAGTTCCACTTCCGGCGATATCGCCCAGAATGCGGGACAGCTCTCCAATGCCCAGGCGGAGGCGGAAGCCTATGAGGCAAGGATTAAGGAACAGGATGCGGATATCGCGGCGTTAAAGAAGAAGCTGGCGGAAGAGATCGCGATGTCGAAACTGGCGTCGCAGTCGGCAAAACGGGATATCTCTCAGGTGTCTTTTGCGGAGGGGGACAGATACCTTCTGGCGAACCTGATCTACTGTGAGGCGGGAGGAGAACCTTACGCGGGACAGCTTGCGGTGGGCGCTGTTGTGATCAATCGCCTGTTAAGTTCCGTATATCCGGATACCATAACGGGTGTTATATATCAAAAGTCGCAGTTTTCGCCGGTGGGAAGCGGAAGGTATGCGGTTGCCCTGGCGGAGGACAGAGCGACGGCTTCCTGCTATCAGGCGGCGGATGAGGCGATGGCAGGCGTGTCCAACGTGGGCGACTGTGTGTATTTCCGGACGCCGATCGAAGGGCTTACCGGTATCTCCATCGGAGGACATATATTCTACTGATGAAATGAATCCTGTGAGTGAAAGCGAAATCCCGGCAGTTTCCATAACTGCCGGGATTTTTGACGTAACCGGGTTTGCGTAAATATATGTGATACGGATAAATCACGCCGTGCAGGTCAGCACAAGATAAACCGCATAAACCGCCAGAAGCGCAAATCCCTGCCAGCGTTTAAATCTGGAGGTGATCATCATGGGAAAGACGGCGATGCTGCAAACCAGAAGACAGGCAGGGAAATCCAGGCTGGCGGATGAAGCGGCGATAGGAAGCGGCTTTCCGGCACAGATCATGCTGACAGGCAGGATCAGCGTAAGGTCGATGATATTGGCACCGAGAATATTGCCGATGGACAGAGAAGACTGCTTTTTGGCAATAGCTGTTATCGTGGTGACAAGTTCCGGGAGGGAAGTGCCGACTGCAACCAGTGTGACACCGATGATCCGCTCGGAAATGCCAATGTATCTTGCCAGTTCGCTGCCGTTATTTACGAGCAGGTTTGCGCCGACCACAATGCCTGCCGCGCCGACAATGAATTTCACGATATTTATCATTACAACCGATTTTTCCGTACCAGTTTTTGGGGCCGGGGCGGAAACGGCAGCGGTATATTCCGCAGCTTTGAGCGCTGCCGGATTTTTATTGACGGAATTCTGCGCGGAACGTATATTCTCGATCAGGAAGAGCGCGAAAAGTATTACTAAAACACCGGAAAGAAATAAACCGATATTGCCCGCTCTGCCGGAGGCTACGATCACAAGAGAGGCGCAGAACATCAGAACCGATTTGGGAACATAATCTTTCCGGTCGATAACAGCTGGCATAAAGATCAGGGAGATAGCCATGATCAGGCCGATGTTTGCAGTAACGCTGCCGATGGCATTTCCCACTGCCATATCTACTTTACCGTCCACCGCGGCGATCACGGAAACGATCATTTCCGGCAGAGTGGTGGCAAGGCTGACAACGGTAGCGCCGACGATCACTTTGGGAATACCGCTGACTTCCGCCATCCAGGAGGCTGCATCAACGAAGTAGTCGCCGCCTTTAATGATCAATACAATACCAACAAGAAACAGTAGAATCGTAATAGTGAGTTCCATTTTTGACCATCCTTTCTTAATAAAGAGATTTTAATAAAAAAGAAAAACCCAGGTGCAATAATTTCCGCATCATAAAATCTTATGAAGCATGATCATCACACATGAGTCTCGTTATTTAAGTCAAGCCAGACCCTGAATAAAGGCCGCGTATGTTGGCAGGACACGCAGATCGCGCTACTACTCCCTCATTGGGTATCTTTAGTTGTAAGCAGAATCCGTAAAACGGATTCTGCCGATGTCATATTTTATATCACATTGCCTTCGGGATGTCAACCCGGGAACAGGACATTTTTGTATTTCCCCAAAGAAAAGAGCAATATCAGCCCGAGGATCCCGCAGGAGATTACTTCACCGATCCCTACGGTCAGCATGAAATAAGGGATGGAGCCCTCAAACTGGTAGACGTAGGAAAGAACATAGGGAACGATCAGCGTATTTGCGATAATGGGCGGCAGGGGAGCAAGAATCTTGTAAAATGTAGATTTTTGCTCCGGCGCCAGAGCGGCTTTGGCGGCCTGTGCAGCTTTCCGGCCTGTTTTACCGATAGCATAAGTGCCCAATGCGCCGATCAGCGTTGCAAGGGAGCCAAAAATAACATCCAGCGGCAGACAGCCGGTCAGGATATTACTGAGGATGCATCCCACAAAAAGCCCGGGAATGGCAGCCGGCGTAAAAAACGGTAAAATGGTGAGTGCCTCTGAAAAACGGACCTGAATGGCGTAGTTTGCCAGTCCGAAAGCGTTGGCGAGTAACGTGAGTACAACGTAGATAGCTGCGATCATGGCAGCCTGAACGAGCGCCTGCACAGAGAACAGGCGGTTTTCCAGAACAACTGGAACTGGTTTTTGTGTAGTTTTCATAGTACTTTCTCCTTTAGTTTTGTTTTTGTCGTCAGGAAGGTCTCGAACTGACGTAAAAAAAGAAATCACAGAGGATTTCTTTTTCAGAGCAGGCAAGGGGAATCGAACCCCCCTCCCAAGCTTGGGAAGCTTGTATTCTACCGATGAACTATGCCTGCATATAAGGTGTGTTTTGCTACACACCCTATTCTATCACACTTATGAAATTTTGCAAGTACCAAATTTTTCGAGATTTTTACAGATCCCCTTCTTTATACCGCGCAACAACATTCTGTATCTTCTCACTGGGATCCAACAGATCGCTGATGGAAGAGTCATGGTTTAAAGTATCGATGAGATAGGCGATATATTTGCTCATATCACAGTTGATATACCATTCGCGGGAGAGCAGCTCCGGCGTCTGGTAGATCAGGTTGGTTGTCAGGACTTTGTTGATGATGCCTTCTTTGTATGCCTCATCGAAGCGGGTCAGGCCGCCGGTAAACAGGCCGAAGGTGGCGCAGATGAAAACACGGCCTGCTTTTCGTGCCTTCAGTGCCCTTGCGACTTCAATGGCAGATTCGCCGGAGGAGATCATATCGTCAATGATGATCATATCCTTGCCCTCCACGCTGGAGCCCAGAAATTCGTGGGCAACGATAGGGTTTCTGCCGTTTACGATGCGGGTATAGTCCCGGCGCTTATAAAACATGCCGATATCCAGTCCGAGCACGTTGGCGATGTAGATGGCTCTGGACATGCCGCCCTCGTCCGGGCTGATGATCATCATATGATCCGTATCGGGAATGAGCCCTTTTACATTGCGCAGCAGGCCTTTGATAAACTGGTAGGCGGGCTGCACTGTCTCGAAGCCGTGCAGCGGAATGGCATTCTGGACTCTGGCATCGTGGGCGTCAAAAGTAAGGATGTTGTCAACCCCCATGCTGACAAGCTCCTGCAGGGCAATAGCACAATCCAGAGATTCCCGTGCCGTGCGTTTGTGCTGCCTGCTCTCATATAAGAAAGGCATGATGACGGTGATCCTTCTGGCTTTGCCGCCGACAGCCGAGATGATACGTTTCAGGTTCTGGTAGTGATCATCCGGTGACATGTGGTTTTCCTGTCCGCAGAGAGAGTAGGTCATGCTGTAGTTGCACACATCCACCATGATATAGAGATCGTCCCCTCTCACGGATTCCTGGATGATCCCTTTGGCTTCACCGGAGCCGAACCGGGGAATCTGGGCATTGAGCAGGTAAGTGCTGCGCTGATAACCGGCGAAGGCGAGGGAGTCCTTGTGCTCGCTTTCCCGTTCCGCACGCCACTTTACAAGGTAATAATCAACCTTTTCGCCCAGAGTCTGGCAGCCTTTCAGGGCAATAACGCCCAGGGAGCCGACAGGAATGGTTTCCAGATTTCGCTTTTCTTCTTTTTTCGCCATAGGAAGTCCTTTCTTTTGATAAAATGATGAAATAAAGTGTATGGTACTCAGGTTTTTTTCAGGATCCTGATATCAGGACCGGTCAGCACACATATTTCGAAGTTGCCGATGATCCTGGAACAGATCCGGTCGCTGTATTTATCCTGCATTTCCTTTAAGCCCAGATTGGTAGTGATAAGCGTGGATTTTTTAAGGAGCTGCCTCTCGTTCAGGAAGGAGAAGAAACAGGAAGTTACAAAAGAACTTCCGAGCTCCGTACCCAGATCATCCACGATGACCAGGTCACAATGATACAGGTCTTTATAAAAATGGTCAAGGGCATTTTTATCTTTGCCGAAAACGTATCTGGCAAAAGTGTCGAACAGATCAGCGGCGCTGAAATAGATCACGGAATGAGATGTGTCGATCAAAGCTTTGGCAATGCAGTTGGAAAGAAAGGTTTTTCCGGTGCCCACAGTGCCCATAAATAAGAGATTACGATGATCCTCATCAAAGGAAGAGACAAAATCTCTGCTAATATTCACAACTTTTTTATAATCGGCAAGAGCAGATCCCGGAAAAAATTCGTAGGACAGGGTATCAAAATTTTCCTGCTCAAGACTGCCGGAGAGGTTGCTCTGATGATAGAGCAGTTCTGTTATCTTTTTTTCAAAACAATGGCATTTTTTCTGCCCGATATAGCCGGTATCCCGACAGTCGGAGCATTCATAAACGGGCTCCAGATAGTCAGAAGGAAAGCCCTTCTCCAGAAGAAAGGCTTCTTTTTTCAGACGCAGTTCCTGCAGGGATGCCGAAAGGGCCTGCCTTGCGCCTTCCTCCCCGTCGATCAGGCGCCTTGTAAAAGAGGAAGACAGAGAAGCGGAAGCGTCCTCGAGGGCGGCATATTCCGGATAGTCCTTTCTGATGCAGAACAGCCTTTCCTCGAGCATATGACGGCTTTTTATCTGTTTTTCCTCATATTCACGGATAATAGATTCGTATTGTGCGTTTGTTAAGGCCAAATTTTTTCTCCTGTCAGTTGATCTTTACTTTTTGCAGCAGTTCATCATAATCATACTGATTCTGGCGGAACTGATGAAAAGGATTGGAAGAAGCCGCAGTGCGTGTGCCGCGGGAAGCCTTCTTTTTCTGAAAAGCGGCATCCGCTTCCTGGATATCCTGTATGGTATGTACGCCGTTTTCTTTCCAGCTCTGTAAAATACCATCCGTATATTCAAAGCGATGCCTGTCCGTGGCGAGAACGCAGCGTTCGCAGGCTTCCAGGATCATGTCCGGTGTAAAACCGTAATCCCGGAACCATTTTTGGATATAGGAAGCCTCTTTTTGTGTGGGAGAGCTTGTCTTACCCAGCGCATTCATAACGGTATAGACATTTTTGTCATATTTTACGGCATAGGAAGCGGCTTCTTCCGGTGTGGAAACGCCTGCCTGAGCCCAGTTGATGGCAACTTTTTCAATATATCTGAAATCCTTTTTGCCTCGATCCACACAGTACTGTACGAGATAATCGATCAGATCCGTGCTGAACTGAAGGATATCCGCCATAAAGATGATGGAGCGGATGTTTTCAGTGCTGAGAGGCTTGCCCAGATATTGCTCGGTAATAAAAACAAGTTCGGAAGTTTTCTCCTGTTGTTTAAACGCCTTCACCCGGTCTAAAGTTATGACGCTCTTGTCATATACGGGAGCGTCAACCGCCGGTGAGGAAGGGCTGGCTGTAGCAGATGCCGTTTCCCTGACAGGGGCGGGACATACCGTTACAGCGGGCTGCGCGATAGCTGCGGACGCCGGCATGGAGATGATATCGGCAGCTCTGGCGTCGAGATTCTCCAACCGGATGCCGACCAGTTTTCCGGCATCGTCATACAATAAAGAGATGACATGCTTCCGGTCCCAGTACTGCAGCGCGCGGGCGATATCCTTTTCGGTGTAGTTGAAGTGGTCGGCGATAGCCGAAATACCGGTGGGCAGATCTGTGCCCGCACACCTGAGCAGATAAAGATAAACCTTCATCTGCGCGTCATTGGCATCTTTCATATATTCGTCGATAAAACGATTGGAAAGCATAGTCATGCCTGCGTGAGAGTTCTGTGAAACTGACAAGCTGTTCATTTATATATCATCCCCTGATTTTCCATTTTCAAAACTGAAAAGATTATAGCATAGAGAATTCGCAAAAGATATAGACAAAATGGCGAAATCGAAAACAAATGGCGGATTTTCAGTTTGTTGTGGATACTGTGGAAAATGTGGATAAATAAAATGCCACTCTGTTGCCGAAAGTAATAAAACCGTGATAAATACTGGTAAAATCTGTTTTGCCTTAAAACTTCCTGAAAAAAGAAATATCCACAAATTTTTTGAACTCTCACGGAGATAAAAAATTGTGGATATGTGGAAAGCTTAAATGCCGAGAAGATTTTCCCCGATTTTATGGACATCTCCGGCTCCCATAGTTATCAACAAATCTCCTGCTGTGCAATTTTCCAACAGGAAATTTTCGATCTCATCAAAACTCGGGAAATAATCACAATCACCGCCCAGCGCCCTGATCTCTTTTAGCAGGTCACGGGAGGAGATGCCGAGCGTATCGGTTTCACGGGCGGCATAGATATCCGCCAGCACCACATGGTCAGCCGCGGAGAGCACTCTGGCAAAGTCAGGCAAAAAGGCTTTGGTACGGCTGTAGGTGTGGGGCTGGAACACACACCAGAGCTTTTTGTGGGGATAATGCGCCGCCGCCGATAAGGTGGCTTCTATTTCGGTGGGATGGTGGGCATAGTCGTCGATCACGGTGACGCCGCCGATCTCGCCTTTATAGTCGAAACGCCTGTCGGTGCCCTCGAAATGAGAAAGAGCCCGGCGGATCGTATCATTTTTTAATCCCAGCCTGTGGGCAAGGGCTATGGCGGGCAGAGCGTTGGCGATATTGTGTGTGCCGGGCATGCCCAGTGTGACAGGCAGCGTAAAGCCTTCCGGCCCGTGGCAGATAAAAGAAGGCTTTCCCGTAGGATCATAGGAAATATCGGAGGGGTAGTAGTCGAAGCCCTCCTGCAGCCCGAAGGTAACGACGGGACAGGCGATATCCTTCGTGAGCTCCTCGTAAGCCTCGATCTCGCCGTTGATGATCAATGCGCCGTCCTTTGGCAGAAGCTTTGCAAAGGCATGGAAAGAGTTCCGGATATCTGCCAGATCTTTAAAGAAGTCCAGATGATCCTCCTGTACATTTAAGATAATGCCGATCTTAGGGAAAAAACTTAAAAAGCTGTTGGTATATTCACAGGCTTCCGTGACAAAATAATCAGGACCGCCTACCCGGTAATTTCCGCCGATGGATTTTAAGATGCCGCCGATGGAAAGGGTGGGGTCGGTATCTTCCTGCAGCAGGATATTAGAGATCATGGCGGTGGTGGTTGTCTTGCCATGAGTGCCGCTGATGGCGATGGAGGTTTTATACTGACGCATCATCTGTCCGAGAAGCTCGGCTCTGGTAAGAGAGGGGAGATGCTTTTCCTGTATGGCGATAAATTCCGGGTTGTCAGAATGGATGGCGCTGGTGTAGACCACCAGGTCCACATCGTCCGTTATATTTTCACGGCGCTGTCCGTAGCAGATGCGTGCGCCCTTTTCCGTGAGCATTTCAGTCAAAGGGGAGCGCTGGTTGTCAGAGCCGGAAACGGTAAAGCCTTCGGACAGCAGGATCTCCGCCAGACCGCTCATGCTGATACCGCCGATGCCTATAAAATGAACATGTATTGGTTTGTCAAAATGAATCTGATACATAATAGCCTCTTTCTTCTTTCCTATATAATAATATACATCATACCTTTGAAATCGTACACTATCAAGGCGAAAAAGAAAAGAAAAAAGGAGCAAATTTTGTGGAATATGTAAAAAACAGAAAAAAACAAAACGAAATATGAAGAATCCCTGAATAAAAGTTACAAAAAACAAAAGTATTTTTTGCGATTATTATTCACTTTTGAATAAGCTTGTGTTATACTGGGAAAAAGAAATTCAACATTCTGTAAAATTATTGAGGTGATGCTATGATTAAAAAAGAAATGATTGCCATGCTCTTGGCAGGTGGTCAGGGAAGCCGTCTCGGCATTCTGACCTCGAAAGTCGCAAAACCGGCGGTTGCGTTCGGTGGAAAATACAGGATCATCGATTTTCCTTTGAGTAACTGTATCAATTCCGGTGTTGATACGGTAGGTGTGTTGACGCAGTATCAGCCGCTGAGACTGAATACTCATATCGGGATCGGTATTCCCTGGGATCTTGACAGAAATATCGGCGGTGTGACCGTGCTTCCGCCATATGAAAAGATTGAAAGTACAGAGTGGTATACAGGTACTGCCAATGCGATCCTGCAGAATATAGAATATATGGATACTTATAATCCTGAATATGTGCTGATCCTTTCCGGTGACCATATTTATAAGATGGATTATGAGGCAATGCTGGATTTCCATAAGGCAAACGGCGCTGAGGTGACGATCGCGGTTATGCCGGTGCCCTGGGAGGAAGCGAGCCGCTTTGGCATCATGATCACGGATGAAGAGAAAAAGATCGTGGATTTTGAGGAAAAACCCGCGAAACCCCGCAGTAATCTTGCGTCTATGGGTATTTATATCTTTAACTGGAAGACGCTCCGGGAGGCTCTGCTGGCAAATGCAGACCAGCCCCATCTTGATTTCGGCAAGCATGTGATCCCCTATTGCAAGAAGGAGGATCAGCCGCTGTATGCCTATGAATTTAACGGCTACTGGAAGGATGTGGGAACCCTGAATTCCTACTGGGAAGCAAACATGGAGCTGATCGATATCGTGCCGGAATTCAATCTTTATGAAGAATACTGGAAGATCTATACCAAGTCCGATGCTCTGCCGCCTCAGTATTTCTCTGAGGACAGCGAGGTGGAAAGAAGTATCATAGGTGAGGGTACGGAGATCTATGGCAAGGTTTATAATTCCGTGATCGGCTGTAATGTTATTGTAGGGGCAGGCACCGTTGTACGGGATTCCATTATCATGAACGATACAAAGATCGGCTGCGGCGGAGAGTTGAATAAGGTGATCATCGCGGAAAATGTGACGGTCGGCGATCATGTTAAGATGGGTATTGGTGAAGAGAAAGATAATGAGACTGATCCGCATATCTATAATCATGGACTTTGCACTATCGGAGAAAAGAGCGTGATTCCCAATGATGTGACAATAGGAAAGAACGTTTGTATCGGCGGTGTGACAACGCAGGAAGATTATCCTGATTTATACCTTCCAAGCGGAAGAACAATGATTAAGGCAGGTGAATGAATATGAGAGCGATAGGGATTATTTTAGCAGGCGGCAATAACCACAGGCTTGGTGCGCTGTCGGAAAAAAGGGCAGTGGGCGCGATGCCGGTGGCTGGCAGTTACAGGGCGATCGACTTTGCACTGAGCAGCATGGCAAATTCCCGCATACAGAAAGTGGGCGTATTTACACAGTATAACGCAGGGAGCCTGAATGAGCATCTGAGTTCTTCCAAATGGTGGGATTTCGGCAGAAAACAGGGAGGCCTGTTCGTATTTACGCCGACCATTACGGCGGATAACGGGTTCTGGTACAGAGGAACAGCGGATGCAATCAACCAGAATATCAGCTTTTTAAAGAACAGTCATGAGCCCTATGTAATTATTGCTTCAGCAGATTGCGTTTATAAGATTGACTTTAACAAACTTTTAGAATATCATATAAATAAGAAATCAGACATTACGGTAGTGTGCAAGGACATGCCGGAAGGCACAAATCTGGAGCGCTATGGTACGGTGAAGATGAATGAGGAAAGCCGGATTGAGGATTTTGAGGAAAAACCGCTGCTGGCAAAATCCAACACGATTTCCTGCGGCATCTACGTGATCAGAAGACGTCAGCTTATCGATATGATCGAGCGCTGCGTTGAAGAGGAACGGTATGATTTCGTAAGAGATATTCTGATACGCTATAAAGGCATGAAACATATTTACGGCTATAAGATCAAAGACTACTGGCGTAATATCGCAAGTGTTGAGGATTATTTTGACACCAATATGGACTTCTTAAAGCCGGATATCAGAAATTATTTCTTCAGGGAATACCCGGACATCTACTCCAAGGTGGATGACCAGCCGCCTGCAAAATATAATGTGGGCGCAAGAATCAAAAACAGCTTGATTGCGAGCGGCTGTATTGTCAATGGAACGGTGGAAAATTCCATTGTATTTAAAGAAGCATACATTGGCAATAACTGTTGTATCAAAAATTCCATTATTCTCAATGATGTGTATATCGGAGATAATACCTACATTGAGAACTGCATCGTGGAGAGCAGAGGCACGATGAAAGCAAATTCATACTACAAAGGAGAAGACGGAATCAAGATAGTGGTGGAAAGAAACGACAGATATGTCATGTAGGCGAGGTCCTGTGACGTAACCAAAGCCCTTGGTGAATGTCACAAATAAAAAAAAGGGGTCGAGGCTATGCAGATAACAGATGTAAGAGTACGAAAAATCACAAAAGAGGGAAGGATGAAGGCGATTGTTTCTATCACCCTGGACAACGAATTTGCGATTCACGACATCAAGATTATCGAGGGCGAAAAGGGACTGTTCATCGCTATGCCAAGCAAAAAATCAACAGATGGCGAGTATAGAGATATCGCACATCCTATCAACTCGGAAACAAGAGAAAAGATCCAATCCATTATTTTAGAAGGATACGAGAAAGCGCTGCTGGAGCCGGACTTTGAAGAAATGACAGAATAATCCAAGAGGAAATGACATAAGAGAAATCCACGACGAATGAATTGGAAGAGGAAGCCGCATTTTTTGCGGCTTTCTTTGCATGCGCGGGGGTTTTCCACGGGGGACGCCCCGGTCAGCGGGAGCTCTGCCATTAGGCGTCAGCCGGAGTAATATTCCACCGTCGCCACGCTCTCGCTCCGGGCTGCAACGTAGCGGACACTAGGCTCGATTATGTGAAGTTTAGATTTTCTTAGGCGGCGTATTTTGGCGCCTTAGAAAATCTCTTCACATTGGCCAAAGTGCCGACGTTGCTGCAGGGGCTCCTTGTGGAATATTGCTCCGGCTGACACCGATGGCAGAGCACCCGCTGACCGGGGCTGGCTGTGGAAGAGCTTGGAGTATGAAAGCGAGAGGCGGGGGGGAAACCGCAAAAAGATGGGAGAAGAATTTACTTGTGTAAAAAGGAACGGTTTGGTAGAATGAGGGAAGCTTGGAGATACGGGAAAGTATTTAGTGGGAATAAGAGCCGAGAATGTTTGGAAATCAAGGGGAGAAAGCTGAAAAAGATGTTCGGATTTTGGAAGAATAAAAGAGCAGAATGGGAAAGAGGAGACGGGAAGATGTATTGTATCGTGGGACTTGGGAATCCGGAGAAAAAGTATGAGAATACGAGGCATAATGTGGGCTTTGAGGTGATAGATGCGATCGCGGATAAATATAGTATAGCAGTGAGGGAAAAAGGGTATAAAGCGTTGTATGGGAAAGGTGTGATCGAGGGGCAGAGAGTTATTCTGGTGAAGCCGCAGACTTATATGAATCTGAGCGGGGAGAGTGTGCGGGAGGTTGTGGATTACTATAAGATTGATGCAGAGGAAGAGCTTATTGTTATTTCGGATGATATTTCGCTGGAGGCTGGCGGAATCAGGATTCGGAAGAAGGGGAGTGCCGGGGGACATAATGGATTGAAGAATATCATTCAGCATCTGGGGACGGAGAATTTTCAGCGGATCAGGATGGGAGTAGGAGAAAAGCCGAAAGAGTGGGATCTGGTGGATTATGTGCTGGGACATTTTTCGAAAGAGGAACGGAAACTGATGGATGAGGGGATTGAGGAGGCCGTGAAAGCGGTAGCGGTTTGTGTGACAGAGGGGGCGGATAAGGCGATGAATCTGTTTAACAAGAAGAAGGCAAAGCCTCAGGTGAAGCAGACGGCGGAAGAAAAGCAATAAAATATCAGAAAGTGACGGGAGCGGACATGGAAGTGTTGAGAGCGCCTCTGCGGGAGCTGGGGGAGTTTGAGGAGATACAGGGAAAACTGAAAAGAAGGGAGCCTCTTTGTCTGGGGATTTCAGGTTGTGTGGATTCCCAGAAGCTTCATATGATATTCGGGCTGGGAGAAGGATTTCGGCACAAACTGATCATTACCTACAGTGATCAGAGAATGCGGGAGATTTATGAGGATTATAAATTTTATGACCGCAATGTCTGCATGTATCCGGCGAAGGATCTGATCTTCTTTCAGGCGGATATTCACGGAAATCAGCTTGTGACGGAGCGCTGGAAGGTGCTCAGGCGGATGCTGGAGGGAATGCCGACGACTATTGTGACAACGCTGGACAGCCTGATGGAGCCTCAGATTCCGCTGGAGCAGGTGAAAAAGACGATCTTGCATATCACTACAGCGGGGCAGGTGAAGGAGAAAGAACTTGCGGAAAAGCTGGTGACGCTGGGGTATGAGAAAACCTATCAGGTGGAAGTGCCGGGGCAGTTTTCCATTCGGGGCGGCATTGTGGATATTTTTGACCTGACGGAGGAGAATCCTTACAGGATCGAGCTGTGGGGGGAGGATGTGGATTCTATCCGCAGTTTTGACGTGCTCAGTCAGCGCTCTATTGAGAAACTCAGTTCCGTTGATATCTATCCGGCGACAGAGATGATCCTGACGAAAGATCAGCGTGCCAGAGGCGTGCATCTGATAGAACTGGAGGCGAAGAAGCAGGAGGAGGCGCTGCGGGGGCAGGGAAAGGCGGAGGAAGCCGGAAGGCTGCACAGGCAGATAAAAGAACTGCGGGAGGAAGTGCTGGAACTGGAGGCGCAGGCAAATCTGGAGTCCTATGTCCGGTATTTTTATCAGGAACTGGGTTCTTTTCTCGGCAGTTTTGATAAAAAAGAGAGCTGTATCTTTCTGGATGAACCGGTCCGGATCGGGGAACACGCGGAAGCGGTGGAACTGGAGTTTCGGGAGAGCATGTCCCACAGGCTGGAAAAGGGTTATTTACTGCCGGGGCAGATGACGCTTTTGTACGGCAGGGCGGAAGTGACGGCGAGGATGTCGGATTATCCGGTGGTGACGATAGCGTCCCTGGATATGAAAAATCCTTTTATGAAGCCGGACAGGAAGTATGACTTTTCGGCGAAGAGCGTTTCTCCCTACAATAACAGTTTCGAGACGCTTGTGAAGGATCTGCGGCGGTATAAGAAAAACGGCTATCGTGTATTGCTGCTTTCCGGCTCCCGCACCCGGGCAAAGCGCCTTGCGGAGGATCTGGGTGTATACGGGCTGACGGCCTTTTACACGGAAAACCCGGAACGGAAGATACAGCCCGGCGAGATCATGACTTTTTACGGACGGGTGCTGAAAGGGTTTGAATATCCGCTCTTGAAGTTTGTGGTGATCTCGGAGAGCGATATTTTTGGTACGGAAAAGAAGAAGAAAAAACGGACGAAGAAGTACGAAGGACAGAAGATACAGGACTTTGCCGACCTGAAGGTGGGCGATTTTGTGGTACATGAAAATCACGGCATGGGTATCTACCGGGGGATTGAGAAGGTAGAGATGGAACATGTGGTGAAGGACTATATGAAGATAGAATATGCAGGCGGCGGAAACCTGTATGTGCTGGCAACGAATCTTGGCGTGATACAGAAGTACGCTTCTGCCGATGCGAAAAAGCCGAAGCTGAATAAGCTGGGTACACAGGAGTGGAATAAGACCAGGACAAAGACGAAAATGGCAGTGGAGGAAGTGGCGCAGGATCTGGTGGAACTCTATGCGGCAAGGCAGAATCAGTCGGGCTATCAGTTCGGGCCGGATACCACATGGCAGCAGGAGTTTGAGGAACTGTTTCCCTTTGAGGAAACGGAGGACCAGATGGCGGCGATCACGGCGGCGAAGGCGGACATGGAGAGTAAAAAGATCATGGACCGGCTGATCTGCGGCGATGTGGGTTACGGCAAAACGGAGATCGCCATCCGGGCGGCGTTTAAGGCGGTACAGGAGAATAAGCAGGTGGCATTTCTTGTGCCGACTACGATCCTGGCGCAACAGCACTATAATACGTTTGTGCAGCGGATGAAGGATTACCCGGTGCAGATCGCCCTTCTCTCCCGGTTTCGAAGTGCCGCGGAGCAGAAAAAGACGATCCAGGATCTGAAAAAGGGGATGGTGGATATTGTCATCGGGACTCACAGGATGCTTTCTGCCGATGTGGGATTTCAGGATCTGGGGCTTTTGATCATTGACGAGGAGCAGCGCTTCGGTGTAACTCATAAGGAGAAGATCAAAAAGCTGCGTGCCTCTGTGGATGTGCTGACGCTGACCGCGACGCCAATCCCGAGAACGCTTCATATGAGCCTCATCGGTATCCGGGACATGAGCGTGCTGGAGGAGGCGCCGGGGGACAGGATGCCGGTGCAGACCTTCGTGTGTGAATATAATGAGGAGATGGTGAGGGAAGCCATTGTGCGGGAAATATCCCGGGGAGGACAGGTATACTATTTATACAACAGAGTGAATAATATCGCAGACGTGGCAGCTGCGGTGCAGGCGCTGGTGCCGGAGGCGGAAGTGGCATTTGCCCACGGACAGATGAAGGAGAGCGAACTGGAGCGGATCATGTTTGATTTTATTAATGGGGAGATTGATGTGCTGATCTCCACCACGATCATCGAGACCGGGCTGGACATCCCAAATGCCAATACCATCATTATCCATGATTCGGATAATATGGGACTTTCCCAGCTTTATCAGCTCAGGGGCCGGGTGGGGAGAAGCAACCGGAACGCCTATGCTTTTCTGATGTACCGGCGGGATAAGGTGCTGCGGGAGGTGGCGGAAAAGCGGCTCCATGCCATCCGGGAATTTACGGATCTGGGCAGCGGATTTAAGATCGCTATGCGGGATCTGGAGATACGGGGCGCCGGAAACCTTCTCGGGAAGCAGCAGCACGGACATATGGCGGCGGTAGGGTATGACCTGTACTGCAAGATGCTGAATGAGGCGGTGCGCAGGCTGAAAGGGGAGGAGACAGAAGAATCCTTTAATACGGCAGTGGAGCTGGATGTGGATGCTTATATTCCGCCTTCTTATATTATGAACGAGTATCAGAAACTGGATATTTATAAAAGGGTTGCCGGCATAGAGACACAGGCAGAGTGTGAGGATATGAAGGAGGAGCTCCTTGACCGCTTCGGGGAGATTCCGAAGTCGGTGGATAATCTGCTTCGGGTGGCACTGATCAGGATGCAGGCGCACAGGCTCTATGTAACCGAGGTGAAAGGCAAGAACGAGATTCTGAAGCTGACGATGAAGCAGGATGCGAAGATCAAAGTGGAGGGGATCGGGGAGCTGATCACGAACAGTATAACGGGGCTGCGCTTTTTCGGCAAGGGAACGCCGTATTTTGAGGTGCGCTATAAAAAGGGCGGCATGGTGGAGAGAGATGAGGAAAATCTGTTGCTGCTGACGGAGAATGTGCTGGTGGAGATGGAGAAATATCTGCTGTGAAACAGCTTCAGTGATCCGGGCGGATCTTATAGTGAAGGAACAGTTTAAACGGAAAGGTGTACCGATTATGGGACACCTTTTTTGTTATGCTCTTTTTATCGAAGGCGGTAAGCAGGATGCGCTGCAGGGAACCCTGCTCTGCGGAACTGGAATGGAGGTAAAAGGAGCATGAAGGGATATACAACATCGACAGGTTATATGGGATGGGTGAACGACAGATATATTTTATTTGCATCAGAGTACGATTACAGAGAATATATGGAAGACTAAAGGGATAAAAATAAAGAGCACAGGCAGAACGCCTGAAATTATAAAATGTTTATAAAGTTTTGGAATTATTTAGATTCATGATACAAAAATTCAACATTTTTTTGATTTTGATGATTGACAAGCCCTCAGAGGAAATAATAGAATGAATATCGTGCATTATTTATGATTATTGCCGTGGAAAAAGGAGTGGCTTTGGAAAAGAAAACATATCGCCATGAATTTAAATATATCTGTTCTGAAGCGCAGCTGGCATGCCTGAGAGGGCGGCTTTCCGGCATTATGCGGTTTGATCCGCATGCGGACGGCGATGGAAGATACCGGATCCGCAGCGTGTATTTTGACGATCATCAGGACACCGGATTTTATGAAAATGAAAACGGGACTGATCCAAGGGAAAAGTTTCGTATCCGAATCTATAATAACAGCGCGGAGCGGATCGAACTGGAAAATAAGAGAAAAATATGTGGGATGACCAGCAAGGATGCCTGCGAAATACAGCAGGATCTGTGCGAGGCGCTCCTTGCGGGGGAACTTGAAGCGCTGGATGCCTGTGAGATTCCGGTCTGGAATAAATTTGCGGTTGCGTGGAATTCGAGACGGCTCCGGCCTAAAGTGATCGTGGATTATGAACGGACGGTTTTTGTATGCCCGCTCGGGAATGTCCGGGTGACATTTGACAGGAATATCTCTTCTTCCGCGGATTATGAACATTTTTTTGATAGGACGATAAAGAAGAGGCCGGTCATGCCGACGGGGATGCATGTGCTGGAAGTAAAGTATGATGAGTTTCTTCCAGATTA
Organism: uncultured bacterium; assembly: GCA_947647735.1. Taxonomy (GTDB): domain Bacteria; phylum Bacillota; class Clostridia; order Lachnospirales; family Lachnospiraceae; genus 1XD8-76. Next base: position 43,605 of record CANSLJ010000006.1, read on the forward strand.
TATTTATAAAGCTGTCGAACTGGAAAACCTGCAGAGAACTGCATTTTCCAAATATTACCTGTGCAGGAAGTATCACTTGTAAAATATAAATTAAAACAAAAAAGGAGTATTTATCGTGAGCACAAAGGACATTTTAAAAAATTCATTTCTGGAATCGCTTGCCGCCTCTGATGTAACGCCCCAGGAGATCTTTCTGGTACTGTTCATCACAACGGTGCTTGCACTGTATATTTTCTGTATTTACAGGGTACTTACCAGAAAGACATTTTACAACAAATCGTTCAATATTACGCTGGCGGCGCTGGCGTTGATCACTGCCGGGGTTATTCTGACGATCCAGTCCAGCATTGTGGTATCCCTTGGTATGGTGGGCGCTCTCTCCATCGTGCGTTTCCGTACGGCGATCAAGGATCCGATGGATCTGGTATTCCTGTTTTGGTCCATCAGCATCGGCATTATCTGCGGGGCGCGGCTCTATGTGATCGCGGTGATCGTCAGCATTTTTGTGACGGTCCTGCTCTTTGTGCTGGATAAGATGCCGGTGGCGAAGGTGCCGAAGATTCTTGTTGTAAATGCGGACAGTATGGAGGAAGAAGACCGGATCATGGAGGTCGTGGAGCGTTTTGCCGGATATTACAGGGTGAAATCCAGAAGCCTTTCCGCACAGCAGCTTGATATGGTGGTGGAACTTCGGGTAAAGGAAGAAAAGGAACTGGTGCAGGGGATAAATGAACTGGAAGGCGTGCATGCGGTATCTTTGTTAGCTCATGACGGGGAAGTGACATTTTAGGAAAAGGAACAGAATTTTACAGGAAAGTAAAAGAGGTTCTTGAAAAAGGCGGAAGAATCCCTTATACTATACAGGAACTATAAGTTAACATCCCGTCTGTGACAGGCGGGGACAAGCAAACAATAGGAGGAAATAAGTTATGAAGAAGAGATTAGTTTCAGTTCTTCTTGCATGCACATTAGCTTTTGCTATGGTGGCATGCGGCAGCAGCGCGGAAGAACCTGTAGCACCGGCCGAGACAGAAGCACCTGCGGAAGACGCTGAGGAAGCGGAGGCACCTGCAGAAGATGCGGCAGAGGCTCCGGCAGCAGATTATTCCGAGATCAAAGTCGGTATGGTAACTGATACAGGCGGCGTAAATGACGGTTCCTTTAACCAGTCTTCCTGGGAAGGACTGCAGAGAGCAAGTGAAGAACTCGGCATTCAGGTTCAGTACCTTGAGTCCAGCACAGACGCTGACTACAAAGCGAATCTGGAAACATTTATCGACGAGGAATATGACCTGATCATCAGCGTTGGCTTCCAGCTTGCAGATGCGACAAAGGCAGCGGCAGAAGCAAATCCTGATCAGAAATTCGCTATCATCGATGACTCCAGCATCGAACTTCCCAATGTGACATGCCTGATGTTCAAGCAGGCTCAGGCTTCCTACCTGGTAGGTTATGTGGCAGGTCTGACAACAAAGACCAACAAAGTAGGTTTTGTACTTGGTATGGGCACACCGGTTATGCATGAGTTTGGCTACGGCTACTGCGCAGGCGTTCTGGATGCAAATCCGGATGCAACAGTCCTGCAGCAGAATGCAAACTCCTTTGCTGATACAGCAGGCGGAAAATCCGCAGCAACAACCATGATCACAGATGGCGCGGACGTTATCTTCCATGCGGCAGGCGGTACAGGCCTTGGTGTTATCGAAGGCTGTAAGGAAAACGGCATCTGGGCGGTCGGCGTTGACTCTGACCAGAGTTCCATCGCTCCCGAAACCATTCTGACATCTGCTATGAAGAGAGTAGACAATGCCAGCTTTGAAGCTGCAAAAGCTGTATGCGAAGGCACACTGCAGAGCGGCGTGATCACATACGACCTGGCAGCAGGCGGCGTGGATATTGCTCCTACAACAACAAACCTGTCCGATGATGTGATCAAGGCAGTGGAAGATGTAAAAGCAAAGATCATCTCCGGCGAAATCGTTGTTCCTGAGACAGCAGCAGATTTTGAAGCGGCACACGGTGACGCTTACGAGCTGGATTAATCCGGAAAAATAAATAAAAATGTCGAAAAGGTGTAGAAAAAGATTTTCTACACCTTTTTTTTATGTTAGAATAAATAGATAAAACAAATGCGGATGCGGAACTAAGATAGGAGGAAAATTTCATGGGGAGAGAAAGTCATGTTGACCTTTCAAAGACGGTCATTGCCATGCACGATATCGTAAAGAAATTCGGCGATTTTGTTGCAAATGACGGTATTAACCTGACTGTCCACAAAGGGGAGGTACATGCGATCCTGGGGGAAAACGGCGCCGGAAAGTCTACGCTTATGAATGTTTTATACGGGCTGTATCATCCGACATCAGGATACATTGAGGTAAATGAGAATAAAGTATCCATCGATTCGCCGGAAAAGGCTATTGAACTGGGAATCGGTATGGTACATCAGCACTTCATGCTGGTACAGCCGTTTACGGTGACGGAGAATATCATTCTGGGCATGGAACCGGTGAAGGGGCTGTCCGTTGATCTGAAATCGGCGAGAGAACAGGTGATAGAACTGTCTCAGCGTTACGGGCTGCAGGTGGATCCGGATGCGAAGATAGAAGATATTTCAGTAGGCATGCAGCAGAGGGTGGAGATCCTGAAGGTGCTGTACAGGGGAGCAGATATCCTGATACTGGACGAGCCCACGGCATCTCTGACGCCTCAGGAGATCGGGGAGCTGATCGAGATCATCGGGCACCTGACAAAGGATGGAAAATCCATTATCCTGATCACGCATAAGCTGAAGGAGATCAAGGCTTCCGCGGATTACTGTACGATCATCCGGCAGGGGAAATATATTCAGACTGTGGATGTATCGGAGGTAAATGAGGATCAGCTGGCGGCAATGATGGTAGGGCGCGACGTTACGTTCAAGGTGGATAAGAAGGAGCAGAAACCGGGCGAAGAGGCGCTGGTGGTAAAAAACCTGCATGGAAAAGATTACAGAAACGTGGAAATCCTGAAGGGGCTGGATCTGACCGTGAGAAGAGGGGAGATCGTTGGGCTTGCGGGTGTGGACGGAAACGGACAGACGGAGCTGGTGGAGATCATCACAGGGCTCAGGAAGGGCACAGAGGGTTCTATTCAGATTCACGGAAAAGAAGTTTTTGGCGCGACACCGAGAGAAATTTTCGATGCCGGCATTACGAGTATCCCTGCGGACAGGCAAAAGCACGGGCTTGTGCTGGAGTTCTCTGTTGCGGATAATCTGATCCTGCAGAATTTCGGAGAGGAAGAATTTTCTAAACACGGTATCCTGAAACGGGATGCTATTCAAAAAAAGGCAACGGAACTGATCGATAAGTTTGATATCCGTCCCAGAGAGAGTGAGAATAAGCCTGCCGGACAGCTTTCCGGCGGTAATCAGCAGAAGGTCATCATCGCAAGGGAGATCACCAATGATTCGGAACTGCTGATCGCGGTGAACCCGACCAGAGGACTGGATGTGGGCGCTATCGAGTATGTACATAAATATCTGGTGGAACAGAGAAATAAAGGGAAAGCGGTACTCCTGGTATCTTTTGAACTGGATGAGGTCATGAGCCTTTCCGATGAGATCAAGGTGATCTTTGACGGAAAGATCGTGGGGAGCGTGCCGGGTAAAGATGCGGATGAAAATGAACTTGGCCTGATGATGGCGGGAGGTGGAGCACATGAGTAATACAAAAGCAAAAGATTCAAAAAGTTCTTTCGGCGCAAAAGTGCTTCATGGCAATCTGCTTTACACGCTGATCTCCATTGCCGTAGGTTTTATTGTGGGAGCGATTTTACTGCAGGCGGCGGGCATCAGTGCGGGAGAGGCCTACGGGAAGCTGATCACGGGAACTCTTGGAAAGCCGAAGTTTATTGTGTGGTCTATTGTTTATGCGTCGCCCATTATACTGACAGGACTCAGCGTGGCGTTTTCCTTTCAGACCGGCGTGTTCAATATCGGTGCTGAAGGACAGTATGTGGTAGGAACGCTGGCTGCCTGCATCGTCGGCGTGTTCGTGAAAGTGCCGGCAGTCATTCATGTGCCGCTGTGTCTGATCGCGGCAGCGCTGGCAGGCGGACTCTGGTCTATGGTGGTGGCTGTGCTGAAAGTGAAACGGGGCATCAATGAAGTATTGTCCTTTATCATGTTTAACTGGATCGCCTATTATCTGTCCAATTATATCGTAAATATTCCGGCGGTCCACAAAGAGGGAAACGGCGAGGCGACAAAGGATATTCTGGATTCTGCAAAGATGCTGGTCACCAGTGAGTCTCTGCAGGATGTGCTGGGTTCCGGTGCCAGCTATAATATTTTTGTCGCGGTTCTGGCGGCGATCGTGATCGCCTTTATCCTGAACCGGACAACACTGGGCTACAAGTTGAAAGCGGTAGGCTTTAACAGGCATGCGGCAGAGTACGGCGGCATCAGCGCAAATAAGGAAATTATGACAGCAATGTCAATTTCCGGGGCTCTTGCGGGAATGGGCGGCGCCTGTCAGCTTATGGGAATGGGCATGCGTATCAGCCAGTTCTCCTCTCAGGAAGGTTTCGGGTTCCAGGGAATTACGGTAGCGCTGATCGGTTCAACAAACCCCATTGGCTGTATATTCGCGGGACTGTTTTACGGTGCGATGAAATATGGCGGCACAAAGCTGTCACTGGTCAATGCGCCTTCGGAAATCGTAGATATCATCATGGGCACGATCATCTTCTTTATTGCGATCTCCCATGTGTTTAAACGGCTGCTTCTCAGCCATACAGGAAAGAAGGCTAAAAGCGAAGGAGGTACAAAGTAATGTTTGTGAGAAATCTGGGTTTGCTTATCAATGCAACAATGACATATACACCGCCTCTTCTGCTGGCGGCACTGGGCTCCTGTTTTTCAGAGCGGAGCGGCGTGGTAAATATCGGTATTGAAGGGATGATGACGATAGGAGCCTTTGTGGGAGCCGCGATGGCACTTACCTGTGGAAATCCGTGGATCGCCTTTCTGGTGGGCGGCCTCGCGGGGGCGCTGTTCGGGCTGCTTCACGCGATAGCCTGTGTATCGTTCCAGGCGGATCAGACAATTTCCGGTACAGCGATCAACTTTCTCGCACCGGGGCTTGCAGTGTTCCTCTGCAAAGCGATCTATGACGGTTCTTCCGATACGCCTGCAGTTGACATCAGTATGAAGCTGCCGAAAGTATTTAATGATATTTTTCCGGTAGGATCTTTCTGGAACAATGTGCTCAGCAATTACTCGGTTGCCTATCTGTCCCTGGTTCTGGTGGCGGTAATCTGGTTTGTCTTTTACAAGACAAAATTCGGTATGCGGCTGCGTGCGGTGGGAGAGGCGCCGGAAGCATGTGATACCCTCGGTATCAATGTGTATAAGATCAGATACATCTGCGTTATCTTATCGGGATTTCTGGCAGGACTGGGCGGTGCATATATCACACTGGCAACAGTGAGCCAGTTCAGGCCGATCGTTATCGTGGGACAGGGCTTTATGGCGATCGCCGCGGTTATCTTTGGAAAATTCAAACCTCAGGGAGCATTGCTGGCATGCCTGCTGTTCGGTTTTTGTAATGGTGTGAAAGTGCTTGCGACATCCAGCAATACGGTATCCCCGAATCTGATCTCCATGATCCCGTATATCGTGACGATCCTCGCGCTGGTGCTGTTCGTAGGTACGGCGAGAGTGCCTGCGGCGAACGGAAAACCGTTCCAGAAGGCAAAATAAGGAATAACAGAATAAAAATGATCTGCCCCTTCACAATTTAGAAAGATTGTGGAGGGGTTACATATGTAAATAAGAAGGATGCAGTATGGCAAAATTATATTTCAGGCATGGCGCCATGGGCAGTTCCAAGACAGCCAATGCCCTGATGGTGGAATACAATTATTTTGAAAGAGGGAAAAAGGCACTTCTGTTAAAACCGAAACTGGACAACAGGGATGGCGATAAAGTGATCAAAAGCCGCATGGGACTTTCAAGGGAATGTCATTTTGTGGAAGAGTTCGTGGTGATGAGCGATGAAGAGATAAAGGCGTACGATTGTGTTATCGTGGATGAGGCACAGTTTTGCAAAAAGTCGGATATTGTCTTCTTTGTCCATGTGGTGGATGATCTGGGGATACCGGTCATCTGTTATGGCCTGCGGACGGATTTTCGGCGGGAGCCTTTTGAGGGTTCCATATGGCTGCTTGCGTGGGCGGATGTGATAGAGGAACTGAAGACAGTCTGCTGGTGTGGGCAGGGCGCGTCCTGCAATACAAGGCTCAATGAAAACGGGGAGATCATCCGGGATGGCGAGCAGATCTGCCTGGGGGCGAACGACAGATATGTGGCGCTTTGCAGGAGGCACTATAAAGAGGGGAATCTTGGAAAAAATTAGAATAAAAATAGGAATCATTACTATTTTGTGTTGACGGAATAAAGATGGCGCTATATACTGAATAGGAAAAGAAATTTCGGTAAAGATAATAAAAAACGGAGGGTATTTTTATGGATCAGGAAGCGATGTTTAAGCTCAGTTACGGGCTGTTTGTTTTAACGGCGCAGGGGAATGGATTTGATAACGGGTGTATCATCAATACGACGATGCAGGTGACGAGCACGCCGAACCGGATTTCCGTTACGGTGAATAAGCAGAATAAGACGCATGATATGATAAAGGCGACGGGAGTGTTTAATGTTTCTGTTCTGGCGGAGAATGCGTCCTTTGATACGTTCAGGCATTTCGGTTTCCAGAGCGGGAAAAATGTGGACAAGTTCGAGGATTACGGACCGAAGGAACGCAGCGAAAACGGGCTGTATTATGTGAAGGACGGGGTAAATTCCTATCTTTCCGGGAAAGTGGTGCAGGAGATCGACCTGGGCACTCACACTCAGTTTATTGCGGATGTGACAGCGGCAAAAGTGCTTTCTGATGTACCGTCGGTTACCTATACTTATTATCAGGAGCATATCAAGCCGAAACCACAGGCGCCGAAGGAGAAAGAAGGCAAGACGGTCTGGGTATGCAAGATATGCGGATATGTGTATGAGGGTGAAGAACTGCCCGCCGATTATATCTGTCCGCTTTGTAAGCATGGGGCTTCGGATTTTGAGAAAGTTGTGCAATAGAGAAGAAAGTGAAATTCTTTTCGTTCTTGTATAAAGTTCCTCCATTTACAGATACTAACATGGAAACGTTAGAAAAAACTGTAAATGGAGGATTTTTATTTATGAAAGCAACGGGTATTGTGCGAAGAATAGATGATTTGGGCAGGGTTGTGATTCCGAAGGAAATCAGGAGGACACTGAGGATCAGGGAATCAGATCCTTTGGAAATTTTTACAGACAGGGAAGGGGAGATCATTTTAAAAAAATATTCCCCGATAGGGGAAATGTCTACTTTTGCGAAGCAGTATGCTGAAAGCCTGGCACAGGTTTCCGGCCATGTGGCGATGATCGCGGACAGAGACCAGATCATTGCGGCAGCCGGCGGAATGAAAAACTCTGTGGGGAAATATGTCAGCAGAGAACTGGAGAGCAAGGTGAACAACCGGGAAAGCGTGGTAAGCATCAAGGGCGAGCGGGATTTTATCCCTGTAACGCAGGATAATTCCGAGGAGTTTCGCCAGGAGGCGATCAGCCCTATCATCAGCGAGGGGGATGTGATAGGGGCTGTCATTTTATTGAATAATGCAGAAAAAGGAAAGATGGGGGAAGTAGAGCAAAAACTGATCCTGTCAGCGGCAGGTTTTCTGGGAAGGCAGATGGAACAATAAAAAGGGGCTGAGGCCTCTTTTTTTATACTGTATTTTACTGGTTTTTAAAAAGAACATGAGGTATCACCTCAGAAGAATTGGAAAGATCGCACAAGGCAGAACGATCTTCAATACGGTAAAGACCTTTACGGATGCGGGAAAGGTAGCCTTTCTGAACAAAGTGATTAAAACATCGCTGCAGATGCCGGTAGCTTATCCCCAGATATGGAGCAAGTACAGATTGATTATCCTGATATACGGAGTTCTTTTCCATTTGAAGAATACGTGATGCCAGACGGCACTCCAGAGGGACAAGTATATTCTGGGCGCTGTTATTTGCGGTTGCCTCCAGTTTATGTGATAAATTTTCGCAGAATAACTGCAGCATTTTCTGGTCATTCAGGATTTCTTTTTTATAATGACTTAAATTAATGATCGCGCAGGTCGATCTGGATACCGCGCATACATCAGAAATGCACAGAGTTTTGCTGAAAAGTTCCAGCTCGCCTAAAACTTCACCGGGTTCACAAAAAATATGAAGGAGAGTTTTTCCTTCTGCACTGGGAATGGAGACAGATAATTTTCCGGAAGTCAAAATGAAGATGGACTCCAGTTCGCTTTCATAGGGCAGAATGGTTTCATTGCGCTCAAAACTGTATAATCGGGGATGATATTTTGTGATGTGTGGCACTTTTTCCAAAATGCCGCATAATTCTAAATATTGATGTAATGTTTCACTATTATCTATATATTTCATAAAAATCTTAAATTTTCCTCACATATTTTGTTTATTATGACATATGTCCTATTGTAAATCAATACATAATGATATTTTTTTAGTATACCATTCGGGCAGTTCATAATACATACCCGAATAAAAAGTGAAAGGCAGAGTAAAGAAAAACGGCGGGGGTGTAATGAATGACGGCCAGGCGCATTATTGGCATTGGAGATTTAAACGGAGATGTTATAGTACCCTATGGTGCTATGCGGCGGACGATTACCGCAATCGCGCAAAATAAGACTGTAGACAGGATTCCGTCTGTTTTGCTGAAACCGGGAGGAAGTGTGGCGAATACCTGTATCGCATTGGGAAAACTCGGTGTGCATCCTGTTTTTTTGAGCAAGATCGGAAAAGATGAAAGCAGTCAGTATCTGCTGGAAGAACTTTCGAAAGCGGGGGTGGACACAAGCGGGATCGTCCAACAGGATTTTAAGGCATTTCTTACTATTGTGATATTAGATGAGACAGGAGAGAGAACAATGTTTCCCTGGAATCTGCCGGGAGCCAGGGAGGGACTTTTTGACGAGGGGGAGCTTTCCGGAAGACACGGTGAAAAGTGTTATTGGATTCATACAAGCGGGCTTGCATTAAAGGGAGAAGGAAAGCATGAGGAGGAGATAATATCATTTGTAAATACCTGTAAAAAAACAGGGGCAAAGGTTTCTTTTGATCTGAACATCAGGGCGGAATCTTTTGGATATACGGAAGGAAGGAAGAGACTGTTTGAGGAAATAGCAGGCATGAGCGATGTGGTTTTCGGGTCAGGGCTGGAAGAGCTCGGAGTATATACAGGGCTGTATGATCTGGAAAAAGCGGCTTTTGCTATTGCGGGTGAGGACAAACAGGTAATTGTCCGGGATGGGCCTAATCCGGTTATTGCGGTTGATAAAGGAAGGCTGGAGCGTTATCCGGTTTATCCGGTTAAACAGCTTCATACAATAGGGGCGGGCGATGCTTTCAACGGAGGATTTATTGCAGCGTCCCTGCAGGGAAAATCTTTTAAGGAAGCTATTGCATGGGGGAATATATGTGCTGCGTATACGGTGAGCCATGAGGAAGCGCTGGCAATACCCGGAAAAGAAGAACTGGACGAAATGCTTATCAGATATAACAAACAATTGGAGGGAGGAAATTGAGATGACGACAGAAAAAATAAGTTTTGCCCTTCCCGAGATTTCGGCGGAGCAATTCAGGAAGAAAATGGATAGAGAAGCTTTTGGCGGATATGACAGGGTGATATTGACCGGCACAGGACAATGCTATACAGCTGCGCTTGCGGCAATACCGGCTTTTCATACATTATGCGGGAAAAATATAAGGGCATGCCATACTCTTGAGGTTTTAGATGAGGCAGAAAAAGAGTTGAAGGGATCATTGCTCATTATTTTAGCAGGCAATGAAGAATGCGGACAAGAGAAAGAATGTGTGGAATATGCCAATATGAACGGTGCGTTTACATTGGCGGTTACGACAAATATGGTTTCGGATGCTGCGAAATCATGCAGAAAAAAAATCTGTGTAGAAGAGATGGATTTGCAGCTATCAGATAAAAGAGCAGGAACTTATGGGGCCTTTATACAGATTTTGTTTTATCTGTCGTTGGAGATAGCGCAGGAGAAGGGAAGCATTACGAAAGAGACAGCATGCGGGTATGAACAGGAGATTCGATCATATATAAAGGAGATGAACCAATGGCTTGTCAGACAGAATGCGGATATATGTGAAACAGCAAAGCAGTGGAAGCACTTGAAAGATTTTGAGAGTATAGGCCTGGGGGATGATCATATTTCGGCTGTTTTTTGTGGAAGCGAGATCATGCTTGAGCATAAATGCTTATGCAGTTGTGAAAATATAGAGGAATGGTGTCATCTTAATTTCTTTATTCGTGAAAATGAAAAGGTGGGAACGCTGATCTTTGCGGATGCTGCAAACGAGGGGATGATGAGGATTCAGGAAGCAGTATACGTGATAAACCGGATGAAGCGTCCCAGCGTACTATTCACGGACGAGGCTCCTGACAGGTTTGTTTCAGGGATGAAGATTTATCAGATCCCTGCACCGGCATATAGTTGGATGGCGCCGGCCGGAATGTTTGCGCCGGGAGTATTATTTGTTTATTATCTTGCAGCATAGCAAAAAGGAGGATGTATAAAATGGGAGAGAAAAAGATTTCCTCTGCGGTGAAGCAGTCTGTCAGCCTGGTGGAAATGGCAAGGCCGCTTATGAAAGAGCTGGATGAAACGATCGGACAGATGTTTGATAGGATCGACATGAAGCGATTCAGGAAGATTTTATGTACCGGCTGCGGGGATTCTTATATTGCCGGGGTGGCGGCGAAACCGGTATTCGAACGATATACGGATCTGGAGATGGAGGTACTGGCAGCAGAAGATGTATGTTTTCACTATCAGGATTCAGACAGAGCACCGGGAGAAACGCTTTGTATAGGGATCAGTATTTCAGGAAGAGTGGCTTCAACTGTTTCGGCAATGGAAGCGGCCAGAGCGAGAGGTGCATTTACGGTAGGACTGACAGAAAACCTGAAATCCCCACTGGCGGAGCATGTACAGTATGTGCTGAAGCATAACAGCCCGGAAAGGGATCTGGCACCGGGAGTTGCGACTTACTTCACGAGTACGATGGCTTTGATGCTGCTCGCGCTTAGATGGGCTGAACATACAGGGAAGCTGGAAACGGAGCAGGCGGAAAAACTCAGGGAGGGATTGGTTCTGCATTGTGAGAGCTATCGTCCTTGCATTGAGAGCCTTACTGCTCAGACAGAGGGGTTAAGCAACACATTTGTAAATTGTCGCAGATTTGAGTGTATCGGGACAAATCTGGATCATGCGACAGCATGGTTTGCGCACGCCAAGATTTACGAGTCAATAGGCAGGCCCGGGATTTTTCAGAATCCGGTGGATTGGATGTGCCTGAACCGATATGCAGAGAGAAAGAATGAAACGGGGATAATAGTGTGCTTATCAAAAAATAACCGGGCGCGGGAGAGTTATCAAAAGTTGTTAAGGATGATTGATGAATTAGGGTACCCGACGATCATTGTTACGGATATGGAATCGAAATTGTTTCCGGAGAGCTGCAATATAGTCACTGTTCCGGAACCGGAATATTCATGGATGGGAGCACTTATTCAGTTTATGCCGATCACATTGCTCTGTGGATATATGCAGAGTATTTTAGGGGAGGTAACGTTCCGTGGAATTACGCTCGGAATCTGGGGCGAGGATAGCCGTAACCGGATATATGCGGATGTGAGCGGCCAGATTGAACATATGATGCGGCGGATTGCAGCATGTAAGGAGAAAAGCTGATGTCAGAACAGGGAGAGGCAAAGAAAAAACTGATCATAGGAGTGGTACATCTGCCGCCATTACCGGGAACGCCTTACTATCAGGAAGGCGATCTGGAGAAAGGGATAGAGAAAGCAAAGCGGTGTGTATCTGCGCTGCTGGAGGGAGGAGCAGGAGGATGCCTGCTTCAGCCGATAGATCGGGCATACCATGTCTGCGATGAGGCAGACTACGCAAGAGTATCCGCGATGACGGTGCTTGCGGGGGAAACGCGTAGGGTGGCGGGGAGCGGCTTTCAGGTAGGAATCCAGTTTTTATGGAACGGCGTGCGGCCTGCGCTGGCAACGGCAAAGATCAGTGGTGCGGATTTTATCCGTTGCAGTGCGATCTGCGGAACTGTAACAACGCCATATGGGACGATAGAGGCAGATGCGGATCAGATCATGAGTTATCGCCGGAGGATAAATGCGCTTCAAATAAAGATCAGTTCGGAAGTGGCAGGATACCATGTGACGGGAGACCATACACGAAGAGAGGAACTTTTGACAAGAGCCCGAAACATTGCGCTGGCAGGGGCGGATATGTTTGAAGTATACCACCCGGATCCGGAGATCAATGATCAACTGGTAAAAAATCTGAAGGAAGTCAGAAAAGATATCCCGGTTATATTAGGAGGAGGAACAAATATAGAAACGGTAAAACAAAGATTGAGATTTGCGGATGGGGCATATGTGGGAAGCTGCTTTGAGGATGGATTATGGGGAGGTGAAATGAAGACAGATCTGATAAAGCAGTATATGGAGAAAGTAAGAGAAGTGGAAGACATCGCATAGCCTGCAGGTGTCCGGCAGAAAACGATCAGTGATAAAAAGATAGCTTATAAAGGAGGAATAGCATGAGAAAAACGAAAAAGTGGATTGGAGTTACTATGGCAGGTATACTGCTGCTGGGATTAGCTGCATGCGGCAGTGCGCCGGAGCAGAAGGAGGTACCAGAAGCGGGGAACGGGGAAACGAAGGAAGTGGAAAGTACAAAGCCTTATAAAGCGGCGATCCTGATGAACGGAAATCTGGGCGATAAATCTTTTTTAGATTCGGCAAATGCCGGTCTCACTCAGTTGAAGGAAGAGCTGGGAGAAGATGTGTTTGATTTTAAGGTGGAACAGATGGGCGGTACTGCTGCGGATGAAGAAAAATGGGAACCTACGCTTCTGGATTATTGTGACACGGGAGAGTATGATGTGATCATTATGGGTTCCTGGCAGATGGCGGAGCCTCTGTCAAATGCCTGCAAGCAATATCCGGATCAGAAGTTTATATTTTATGATGAAGCGTTTGATTTTGAGGGGAATGGAAATCCTCAAAATATATATAATGTAATTTATAAACAAAATGAAGTATCGTATCTGGTGGGAGCCGCGGCGGCACTCATGACAACAGAGTCCTCTCTGGAGTATATAAATCCCGATGACCATGTTATCAGTTTTGTTGGCGGGATGGATAACATTATCATCAATGATTTCCTGGTAGGATATATTCAGGGGGCCAGGGATGTGGATCCGGAAATCGAAGTGGCGATCGCCTACGTGGGCAGTTATGTGGATTCCCCTAAATGTAAAGATCTTGCACTGGCTCAATACCAGAATGGTGCGGACGTAGGATTCACCTGTGCGGGAAGCGGAAGCCCGGGAATGATCGAAGCGGCGAATGAAGCAGGAAAATATGTGTTTGGCGTAGATTCGGACCAGGCATCCCTGTTTCCTGAATACGCAGGAAATATTCCTTCTTCAGCACTGAAGAATGTGGGAAATTCGCTGTATCGGGCTATAAAGCTGGATATGGAAGGAAATCTGGGATATGGGACAACAGAAGCTCTTGGATTTGAGGAAGGTGGAGTTGGAATAGTGAAGGATGCACATTATGAAGAGATGCTCCCGGAAGCGATCCGGGAGAAATTGCAGGAACTGGAAGATGCTATTATTTCCGGTGAGATCAGTGTAATGACATCCGAAAATATGACAACAGAAGAACTGGAAGAGCTGAAAGAACAGGTAAAAGTAAAGTAAGGTATGAAAGAAATCTACGGCTCACAAAGCGGCCGTAGATTTCTTTCACTGAAAAATAAGCAGACAGGCAACACCGCGGCCTGAACTTATGGAAAGGAGAAAAAATGGAAAATGATATTATTTTAAGCCTGGAACATATCATGAAAATTTATCTGAACGGAACTGTTGCGAACGAAGATGTATCCTTTTCTTTGCGCCGCGGAGAAGTTCATGCGCTGCTTGGAGAAAATGGTGCCGGTAAAAGCACACTGATGAAGATTTTATACGGGATAGAGAATCCGACAGAGGGAAAGATCATATTGAAAGGCCGGGAGACTACAATAAAAAACTCCAAGGAGGCGATCAGTATGGGGATTGGGATGGTACATCAGCACTTTATGCTGGTTCCTTCTTTGACAGCGGCCGAAAATATTGTTTTGGGGGCAGTACCAAAGAAATGGGGAATTTTCATTGATAAAAGGACGGCGGTAAAAGAGGCGGAAGAAATAGCTTCGACATATCATTTCAATATTAATGTAAATGAGAAGGTGAAGAATCTGTCTGTCGGATTAAAACAGAAGGTTGAAATATTAAAAGCCTTATATCGGGGCGCGGAAATCCTGATCATGGATGAGCCTACGGCTGTGCTTACACCACAGGAAACGGATGAACTTTTTGTTCAGCTTGAAAAACTGAAAGAAAATGGGCATACTATAATTTTTATATCTCATAAACTTGATGAAATTAAACAGATATGTGACCGTGCCACGATCATGAGGCGCGGACGCAGTATGGGAACTTATGAGGTCAGTAAAATCAGTGTGGAGGAGATGTCGAGGCTCATGGTGGGAAGCGAGCTGCACACTGAGCTGAAGAAAAGTGATGATGCCTTGGGAGAAGTTAAAGTACGAGTCAGGGATCTGCAGGCCTGCGATCCGCTGGGAGTACATAAGATACAGGGGATAGGTTTTGATGTAAAAGGCGGTGAAATTTTAGGGATAGCCGGAGTGGAGGGGAACGGGCAGGCAGAGGTTGTAGAGATTTTGACAGGATTATATAAAAATTATACGGGACAGGTAGAGATCAGCGGGCAGGATACAGCGCCGCTTTCCGTAAAGCAGATCAGAAAACTTCGTTTGTCACACATACCGGAGGACCGTATGCAAAGCGGCTGTGCTCCGTCGCTCAGTATCCTGGACAATCTTTTTTCCAACCAGTATGATGGCAGCGAATATTCCGGGAAATATATGTTGAATCGAGAAAGAATGGAGAGCCGGGCGGAAGAGCTGAGGGAGGAATACCTTATAAAATGTGAATCCTGCAGGCAGAATGTCGGGATGCTTTCCGGAGGAAATATTCAAAAGGTGATCGCGGCAAGAGAACTGTCAACAGAACCGGTTATCATTGTTGCAAACCAACCGACCAGAGGAGTGGACATAGGCGCGTCCCAGTTTATCCGGAAAAGGCTTATAGATTATCGCAATAAAGGGGCGGCAGTCATACTGGTATCTGCAGATCTGTCAGAATTATTGAGCCTGAGCGATCGGATCGCAGTAATGTACAAAGGAAAGATCACAGGAATGTTTTCGGAAACAGAAGGATTAAAAGAAGAAGTGATCGGTCAGTATATGCTCGGAATACTACATCAGAAAGAAGCAGGCGGGGTAGAATCATGATAAATACTAAAAATTTTACTGTGTTTCGGAGAGTGTTTTCCGTATTTATAGCATTGTTATGCTCTTTCGTTATCATTTTTTTAGTGAGTGAAGAGCCGGTTTTTGCGATTGTACAGTTAGTGACAGGACCGCTGCGCAGTGTCAGAAATATGTCAAATGTCATAGAAACTATGATACCGCTTATTTTCACCGGTACAGGAGTTTGTATCATGTTCTCGGCAAACCAGATGAATCTCGCCTGTGAAGGAAGCTTTCATCTGGGAGGATTGGTTGCTGCAATGTGTGCTATTATGTTGGGACTTCCACCGTTTATCAGCCCTGTTATAGCGGTTGCGGCAGCAGGGATCTGCGGGGCTTTCTATACGTCGATCCCTGCGGTATTAAAGATAAAGACCGGAGCTACAGAACTGGTTTCATCTCTGATGCTGAACTATATTTCTTTATGGCTGGCGACTTACCTTATGATGCGGTTTATCAGAGATCCGGGAGTAGGGGCCGCTTCTCTGCCGATTCCTGATTCAGCCGCTCTCCATGCACTGATCAGTGGAACGAGAATTCATATCGGGGTAATCGTGGCGATCGGTGCGGCAGTATTGGGAGAACTGTTTTTATATCGCACAAAAGCCGGTTACGAGATCAGGCTCGTGGGAGAAAATGAAGCTTTTGCACGTTATTCCGGAATCAATGTAGTTAAGGTTATTTTTCTTTCGCAGCTTATCGGTGGTCTGATCGCCGGAATCGGAGGAGGAATTGAAATACTGGGTCCTATTTACAGCCGCTTTTCATGGACGAGCCTTTTGGGGTATGGATGGGACGCCGTTATCATTTGCACACTGGTAAAAAAGAAACCGCTCTATACGATACCGGCAGCCCTTTTTCTGGCTTATCTGCGAACCGGGGCGTCTATTATGGCACGTACGACAGATGTCACGCTGGAAATAGTTCAGATCACACAGGGCATCATTATTATGCTTGCCGTGGCGGAGAAATTTCTGGAAGGGTACAGGATGAAGCTTGTGGAGAAAGAGGCCAAAGACAACCTGAAAAAGGGGGAGGTGTTATAAATGCTGGAAGCAATTTTTTCTTTTGATTTTTTATATGCGCTTCTCAGGGCGGCAACGCCGATCTTGTTTGCGGCTCTGGCATCGACTGTGTCGGAGAAGGCCGGGATCACCAATATGGCTTTAGAAGGGATGCTTCTTTTTTCTGCACTGTTTGGAGTGATCTTTACAGGAATGTCAGGCAGTTTTATAACGGGGCTTTTTTGTACGGTTCTGGCAGGCGGTGTGATCGGTTTTTTGATGGCTGTTCTTATTTTGAATCTGCGCACGGATGAGATTTTGGCGGCGATCGCGATTAATCTTATCGCAACAGGAGGAACCGTATTATTGCTGTTTGCTGTTTCGGGTGACAGAGGATCTTCTGCGTCTATAGCCAGTATAGCGGCTCCGAAACTTGAGATTTTCCTCCTTAGGGATATTCCGGTGGTGGGAGAGATATTAAGCGGACAGAATGCACTTACGTATCTTGCGATATTTATGGTTTTTGCGATCCATATGCTTCTTTATAAAACTCCCCTGGGATTAAATATCAGGGCGGTGGGTGAGAATAAGCATGCGGCGGAATCTGTGGGAATTCCGGTCAGGAGGGTGCAGTATACAGCGCTGATCCTGAGTGGAATGCTGACAAGTTTTGGAGGCTTTTTTCTGTCAGGCGGTTACATGAATATGTTTACAAGAGATATGTCGGCGGGAAGAGGATTTATCGGGCTTGCCGCGAGCGTGATGGGAGGGAATACTCCATTGGGCAGCTTTGCTATTTCACTTTTGTTTGGCACAGCTTCTGCGGCGGCTAATGTTTTGCAGATCACTACATTCCCGATGGAACTGATTCAGATGATTCCGTATATAACAACGATCGCGGGATTGGGTTTTTACAGTTATTCACAGAAAAAACGATTACAGAAGAACAGTAAGTAAAATAAAAATCCCTTTCAGGGGCAGGTTTGAAAAAACTGCATCCGAAAGGGATTTAAATATTGTGGATTTTTATTCTTTACTCATCCTATCCAACAATTCGATCTTAATATTATAAAGTTTACTGGAAAGATCCACATAGACTTCCTGCGGGTTGATCAGCCTTCTTGTCTCATCCCAGAGAGTGGAAAGCTCCTGCTGGCAGTAATCCCGGATATCCATTACCTTAGGCGATTCGTAAACGCATTTTCCGTCGATAAAAACAGGCTTCAGAAGTTCTCTCATGGTATAGGTGCCGGGTTTTAATTTTGTCTTCTTCCAGGGCTCCAGCGGATCAAACAGGAGCAGGGATTCCTCCTCGGAGAAGGCCTCGTCCACAAGGCAGATCAGATCAGCCTTGATCTTACCGGTTTCTTTGTCATAGATCCTGTAGATGGTTTTATTTCCGGGGTTTGTCACTTTTTCGGAGTTTTCGGATAATTTGATCTTCGGGATGAATTTCCCGTCCTCCCCCATAATGGCTGCCAGTTTATAGACACCGCCGAAGGCCGGCCAGTCTTTGCTGGTGATCAGGTTTGTGCCGACGCCCCAGGAAGTGATGGCAGCACCCTGTACTTTCAGAGAGTCGATTAGATATTCATCCAGATCGTTGGAAGCGGAGATCACCGCATCGGGGAAGCCTGCCTCATCCAGCATCTTCCGGGCCTTTTTGGAAAGATAGGCAAGGTCTCCGCTGTCTAACCGGATGCCGTAATAGCTGAGTTCCACACCGGCATCTCTCATCTCCTGAAATACGCGGATCGCATTGGGAACGCCGGACTGCAGTGTATCATAGGTATCCACCAGCAGGATGCAGGCGGAAGGGTACATTTCCGCGTAGGTTTTAAATGCGGTATATTCATCCGGAAAACTCATGATCCAGCTGTGCGCATGAGTGCCTTTTACAGGGACATCGAAAAGCTGCCCGCAGAGCACGTTGGAAGTGCCGATACAGCCTCCGATGACAGCGGCTCTTGCGCCATAGGTGCCGGCATCCGGTCCCTGCGCTCTGCGCAGTCCGAATTCCATAATGCCATCGCCCCTTGCCGCCCAGCACACACGGGATGCCTTTGTGGCGATCAGAGACTGATGGTTGATGATATTTAAAATGGCAGTTTCCACAAGCTGTGCTTCCATGATCGGCGCGATAACTTTCACAAGAGGCTCTCTCGGGAAAATGACAGTTCCTTCGGGAATCGCATAGATGCTGCCGGAAAAACGGAAATTTGCCAGATAATCCAGAAAATCTTTATCAAAAATATTCAGGCTTGAGAGATACTCAATATCCTGCGGCGCGAAATGCAGTTCCTTAATATAACTGATGAGCTGTTCCAGCCCTGCCGAGATCGCATAGCCGCCGCCGTTTGGATTACTGCGGTAAAAAGCATCAAAAATAACTGTCTCATTTCTGTCCATGTTGCGGAAATATCCCTGCATCATGGTGAGTTCATACAGATCTGTGAGCAGAGTTAAATTCTGTCTGTCCATAATTACCCTCCTTCTGGGTGGATTGTCAATCCTAAATCGTTCTCATTTTACACCCGTACTATTAAAAAAACAAGAGAATATTATTTTCCGGAGGCAATCGCTATAGGTAAAGTCCAGCAGTCGGGGGTAATATATCCTGTGAAGGATATAGAAAAACGCCGGCACTTAGTTAGGTAGTTCACGAGCATAGTGTCCGCTGCGTTTTTCTCTAAGCGGGAGCGTGCCTGAACAGGATATATTACCCCGGCGGCGTCCGCTTATCAATAAATTCTTGACATTTTTAACACATCCCTTTAAACTGAAAATGTTAAATATTTATATATAGTAATTAGGAAGCAATACAACTGAAAATCCTGTCAAAATAGAAGAGGCAGGATTCTTTTGTGATGATAGGAAAGGGAGAAGCCATGTACCAGAAAGTTGATACGAATCTGAATTTTGTAGACAGAGAAAAAGAAGTTTGTCAGTTCTGGAAAGAGAATGATATTTTTCAGAAATCCATGGACAGCAGAAAAGAGTGCCCGACTTATACATTTTATGACGGACCGCCGACAGCAAACGGAAAGCCCCATATCGGCCACGTGCTGACCCGTGTTATCAAAGATATGATCCCGAGATACAGGACCATGAAAGGCTATATGGTGCCGAGGAAAGCGGGCTGGGATACCCACGGCCTGCCGGTGGAACTGGAAGTGGAGAAAGAGCTGGGCCTGGACGGAAAAGAGCAGATCGAGCAGTACGGGCTTGCACCCTTTATTGAAAAGTGTAAAGAGTCTGTCTGGCAGTATAAAGGCATGTGGGAGGATTTCTCCGGCACAGTGGGTTTCTGGGCTGACATGGATGACCCTTACGTGACCTATCATGATGATTTTATCGAGTCCGAGTGGTGGGCATTAAAACAGATCTGGGATAAGAAGCTTCTCTATAAAGGCTTTAAGATCGTGCCCTACTGCCCGAGATGTGGTACGCCCCTGTCCTCCCATGAGGTGGCACAGGGCTATAAAGCGGTAAAAGAGCGTTCTGCGGTGGTGCGTTTTAAAACGGTCGGCGAGGAGAACACCTATTTTCTGGCATGGACAACCACGCCCTGGACACTGCCCTCCAACGTGGCGCTCTGCGTAAACCCGGAGGATACCTATTGTAAGGTGAAGGCGGCGGACGGCCATATTTATTATATGGCGCAGGAACTGCTGGACAATGTGCTGGGCTCTCTCGGGGAAGAGGGGAAACCGGCATATGAAGTGCTGGAGACATACACAGGAAAAGATCTGGAATACAAGGAATATGAACCGCTCTTTGCCTGCGCGGGGGAAGCGGCTCAGAAGCAGCGCAAAAAAGGCCATTTCGTAACTTGTGACAGCTATGTCACAATGTCCGACGGTACAGGTATCGTGCATATCGCGCCGGCTTTCGGTGAGGATGATGCGAATGTGGGACGCAAGTATGACCTGCCTTTCGTGCAGTTTGTGGACGGACAGGGAAATATGACCGGTGAGACACCCTATGCAGGAAAGTTTGTAAAAGATGCGGATAAGGACATTCTGGTGGATCTTGATAAGGAGGGAAAACTCTTCTCCGCACCGAAATTTGAGCATGATTATCCGTTCTGCTGGCGATGTGATACACCGCTGATCTACTATGCAAGGGAATCCTGGTTTATCAAGATGACTGCGGTGCGGGATGATCTTGTGAGAAACAATAAGACAGTAAACTGGATTCCGGAGTCCATCGGTGAGGGACGGTTCGGAAACTGGCTGGAAAATATTCAGGACTGGGGCGTTTCCAGAAACCGTTACTGGGGCACGCCGCTCAATATCTGGGAGTGCGGAGGCTGCGGACATCAGGAATCCATCGGCTCCAGGGAAGAGCTGGAGAAGCTCTCCGGCAATCCGAAAGCGAGGGATGTGGAACTGCACAGGCCCTATATCGATGAGATCACCTGTACCTGCCCTGAGTGCGGCGGCACGATGAAGCGTGTGCCGGAGGTGATCGACTGCTGGTTTGACTCCGGCGCGATGCCTTTTGCACAGCATCACTATCCGTTTGAAAACAAGGAACTGTTTGAGTCTCAGTTCCCGGCACAGTTTATCTCAGAGGCGGTGGATCAGACAAGAGGATGGTTCTATTCCCTGATGGCGGAGTCCACCCTGCTGTTTAATAAATCACCTTTTGAAAATGTGATCGTGCTGGGCCATGTGCAGGATGAGAACGGCCAGAAGATGAGCAAGAGCAAAGGAAATGCGGTGGATCCTTTTGAGGCGCTGGAAACCTACGGCGCAGACGCGATCCGCTGGTATTTCTATATCAATTCAGCACCCTGGCTGCCCAACCGCTTCCACGGCAAGGCGGTGCAGGAAGGACAGAGGAAATTCCTCGGCACGCTCTGGAATACTTATGCGTTCTTCGTGTTGTATGCAAATATTGACGGATTTGACGCTACAAAATATACGCTGGATTATGAGAAACTGTCGGTTATGGACAAGTGGCTCCTGTCCAAATTAAATACGGCGGTCGGACAGGTGGACGAACACCTTGATAACTACAGGATCCCGGAAGCGGCGCGTGTGCTGGATAATTTTGTGGACGAGATGAGCAACTGGTATGTGCGCAGGAGCAGGGAACGTTTCTGGGCGAAAGGTATGGAGCAGGATAAGATCAATGCCTATATGACGCTTTACACGGCGCTTGTGGAGATCTGCAAATGCGCTGCGCCGATGGTGCCTTTCATGACAGAGGAAATTTATCAGAATCTGGTATGCAGTATCGATAAAGAGGCGCCGGAGAGTATCCACCTCTGTGATTTCCCGGCCGTAAAGAGTGAGTTTATCGACAAAGAACTGGAAGAATATATGGAGGAAGTGCTGCGTATCGTAGTGCTGGGCAGAGCGGCAAGGAATGAGGCAAATATCAAGAACCGTCAGCCCATCGGCGAGATGATCGTGAAGGCGGAGAGCGAACTGCCCGCGTTTTATCAGGATATTGTCAGGGATGAGCTGAACGTGAAGGAAGTTACCTTTACGGATGATGTCTCCTCCTTTACAAGCTACAGCTTCAAACCGCAGCTTCGGACGCTGGGGCCGAAATACGGCAAACAACTTGGCGGCATCAGGACTTATCTGGCAAATGTGGACGGGCTTTCCGCCATGGCGGCTGTGACTTCCTTCAAGGAAGGCGGCACGCTGGACTTTGAGGTGGACGGCGTACAGATCTCACTGGCAGAGGAAGATCTGTTGATCGAAATGTCCCAGAAAGAGGGATATGTGGCGCAGGCTGACAAGAACGTGACAGTGGTGCTGAATACGAACCTGACTCCGGAATTGCTGGAGGAAGGCTTCTCGGCGGAAGTGATCAGCAAGATTCAGACGATGCGTAAGGATGCCGGTTTTGAGGTGATGGATCATATCAGCGTTTCCGTAACCGGAAATGAGAAGATCGCGGATATCGTGAAGAAGAATGCCGACGCGATCTCTGAAAAGGTGCTGGCGGATGAGATCCTTTACGGTGATGCCCTTGCAGGAGCAAAAACATGGAAAGTGAACGGCGAAGAAGTGCAGATCGGCGTTCAGAAACGATAAAAGAAAGCCGGTTTCATGCGGGAAATTGTGTGTTTTGTCTATTTCCTTTTGATGGTAAAGAGGCTATACTAAAATAGAAAAATAAGAATAATGAAAAGCATTGAGGAAGGGAGAGTGTCATGGTACTCAAATCACAGCAGAAAAAATTAAGCTTTGATAAGGAACTTTTTAAAAGAAGTGTGCTGTATAATGTAAAAACGTTATACAGAAAAACATTAGAAGAAGCAACACCCCAGCAGATTTTCCAGGCAGTGTCCTATGCGATCAAGGACGCAGTGGTGGATCACTGGATGGAGACGCAGAAACAGTATGAAAAGCAGGACCCCAAGATGGTGTACTATATGTCCATGGAATTTTTGATGGGACGTGCGCTGGGTAACAATATCATCAATCTGCAGGCTTATTATACAGTGGAGGAAGCTCTGAAGGAACTGGGAGTGGACATCAATGTGATAGAAGATCAGGAGCCGGATGCAGCACTCGGCAACGGCGGCCTCGGACGTCTGGCGGCATGTTTCCTGGATTCTTTATCTACATTGGGTTATGCGGCTTACGGCTGTGGTATCCGGTATCATTACGGCATGTTCAAACAGCAGATCAGGGACGGTTTCCAGATCGAAGTGCCTGACAACTGGCTGGAATACGGAAATCCTTTTGAATTGAGAAGGCCGGAGTATGCAAAAGAAGTAAAATTCGGCGGTTATGTCAATGTATATGTGGATGAGAACGGCAGAAGCCATTTCCGTCAGGAAGGGTATCAGTCTGTAAAGGCGATTCCCTATGATATGCCGATCGTCGGCTATGGCAACGGCATTGTGAATACGCTTCGTATCTGGGATGCGGAGCCTGTTGAGTGCTTCCAGCTGGATTCCTTCGACAAGGGCGATTACCAGAAGGCAGTGGAGCAGCAGAACCTTGCCCGCAATATCGTGGAAGTGCTTTATCCGAATGATAATCATTATGCAGGAAAAGAACTCCGCCTGAAACAGCAGTATTTCTTTATCTCCGCATCTGTGCAGGAAGCGGTGGCGAAGTATATGAGAAAGCATGACGATATCAGGAAGTTCCATGAAAAGGCAACCTTCCAGCTTAACGATACGCATCCGACGGTGGCAGTTGCCGAGCTGATGCGTGTGCTGATGGATGAGCATTTCCTGACCTGGGATGAGGCATGGGAAGTGACAACGAAGACCTGTGCTTACACGAACCATACGATCATGTCGGAAGCGCTTGAGAAATGGCCGATCGAGCTGTTCTCCAGGCTCCTGCCCCGTATCTACCAGATCATTGAGGAGATCAACAGGCGGTTTGTGATGCGGATCGAGCAGATGTATCCGGGCAATCAGGAGAAGGTGCGCAAGATGGCGATCCTCTACGACGGTCAGGTGAAGATGGCGCATCTGGCGATCGCGGCGGGCTATTCTGTAAACGGTGTGGCAAGGCTGCACACAGAGATCCTGAAAAATCAGGAACTGAAAGATTTCTATGAGATGATGCCTGAGAAGTTCAATAATAAGACAAACGGTATCACACAGAGAAGGTTCCTGCTGCACGGCAATCCGCTTCTGGCGAAATGGGTGACAGACCATGTGGGAGCCGACTGGATCACTGACTTGCCGAAGATCGCGGGACTGAAAGTGTACGCTGATGATAAGAAGTCCCAGCAGGAATTCATGAATATCAAGTATCAGAACAAGGTTCGTCTGGCGAACTATATTCTGGAGCACAATGGAATTGAAGTGGATCCCCGTTCCATTTTCGATGTGCAGGTAAAGAGGCTGCATGAATATAAGAGACAGCTCCTGAACATCCTGCATGTGATGTATTTATATAACGAACTCAAGGATCATCCGGATATGGAATTCTATCCGAGAACGTTCATCTTTGGTGCGAAAGCGGCAGCAGGCTATAAGAATGCAAAACTGACTATCAAGCTGATCAATGCGGTTGGCGATGTGGTGAATAATGATCCCTCCATCAATGGTAAGATCAAAGTTGTGTTTATCGAAGATTACCGGGTTTCCAATGCGGAGATGATCTTTGCGGCTGCGGATGTTTCCGAGCAGATCTCCACGGCAAGCAAAGAGGCTTCCGGTACAGGTAATATGAAGTTTATGTTAAACGGCGCGCTGACGATCGGTACGATGGATGGCGCTAATGTGGAGATCGTGGAGGAAGTAGGGGAAGAGAATGCGTTCATTTTCGGCCTCAGTTCCGAGGAAGTGATCCGTTTTGAAAACTTTGGCGGATATGATCCGATGGAGATCTTCAACAACGATCAGGATGTCAGAAGAGTGCTGATGCAGCTGATCAATGGGACATATGCTCCTCATGATCCGGAATTGTTCCGTTCTCTGTATAACTCACTGCTGAATACACAGTCTACCAGTAAGGCGGATACTTACTTTATCCTGAAGGACTTTAAGGCTTATGCAGCAGCACAGAAGAGAGTGGAAGAAGCTTATCGGGATGAACAGGGCTGGGCGAAGAAGGCTATTTTGAATGTGGCATGCTCCGGCAAGTTTACGTCGGATCGGACGATCCAGCAGTATGTGGATGAGATCTGGCATCTGGATAAGGTTGTGCTGCCGGTGAAAAAATAAATAAGGCGTGATAATAGAGTCCGCCCGGATAAAAAATATCCCTTCAGAGCCCCGCTCTCACTTCGAGGAAAACGCAGCGGACACTAGGCTCGTGAAATACCTCGCCAAGTGCCGGCGTTTTCCTAGAGGCTCTTCAGGGATATTTTTTATCCGGGCTACGTTATTGCAAAAAGATTGTTTCGTTATTGTAATGTTTAACTTTATATGAAAGAAAGGGTAAGTATAGAATATGGTTGAATTATATAACAGCGGCGCATGGCTGGTGAACGGGACGGAATTGATCCCGGACGGGGCTGAGGCTTGTGCGGAAGTGAAACAGAAGACGGGGTTGGAGGTTAAGAAGGAAGACGCGGCGAAGGAGACGATGGCTTATGGGATTTTGAAGGCTCATAATACGTCGGATTCCATGGACAAGCTGCGGATCCGGTTTGACAAGCTGACCAGCCATGATATCACCTTTGTGGGGATCATTCAGACGGCAAGGGCGTCAGGGCTTGAGAAGTTTCCGATGCCCTATGTATTGACGAACTGCCATAATTCGCTCTGCGCGGTGGGCGGTACGATCAATGAGGATGACCATATGTTCGGGTTGACCTGTGCGAAAAGGTACGGCGGTGTGTATGTGCCCCCTCATCAGGCGGTGATCCATCAGTATGCAAGGGAGATGCTCGCGGGAGTCGGGAAGATGATCCTGGGATCGGATTCTCATACACGGTATGGCGCGCTCGGCACCATGGCGATGGGCGAGGGCGGTCCGGAGCTTGTAAAGCAGCTTTTGAACCAGACTTATGATATCAACAGGCCGGAGGTTGTGGCGGTATATCTGACAGGTGCGCCGGTGAAGGGCGTGGGACCGCAGGATGTGGCGCTTGCCATTATCGGGGCTGTATTTAAGAACGGTTATGTGAAGAATAAGGTGATGGAATTTGTGGGCCCCGGCGTGGCTTCCTTAAGTGCGGATTTCAGGATCGGCGTTGATGTGATGACAACAGAGACGACCTGCCTTTCCTCCATCTGGGAGACGGATGAGCAGGTGCAGGAGTGGTACGATATTCATGGCAGAAGCGAGGAGTATGCGGAGTTAAAGCCGGGCAGGGCGGCTTACTATGACGGGGCGATCGTGGTGGATCTCGGCAGTATCAGGCCGATGATCGCAATGCCGTTCCACCCCAGCAACACGTACACGATCGAAGAGCTCAATGCGAATCTGACGGATATTCTGGAGGATGTGGAGAAGCGTGCAGCGGTAAGTCTGGACGGTGCTGTGGACTTTACACTGAAGAATAAGGTGAAGAACGGAAAGCTGATGGTAGACCAGGGTATCATCGCGGGCTGTGCAGGCGGCGGTTTTGAGAATATCTGCGCGGCGGCGGATATTTTGAAAGGCAGCTATATCGGCGCGGAAGGTTTTACGCTCAGCGTATATCCGGCGTCCATGCCTGTCTATATGGAATTGATCAGAAACGGAAAGGCGGCTGATATTCTGGAGACAGGTGCAGTCATGAAAACAGCGTTCTGCGGGCCCTGTTTCGGGGCAGGCGATACGCCGGCGAACAATGCGTTCAGCATCCGCCATTCCACGAGAAACTTCCCGAACAGGGAGGGCTCCAAGCTGCAGAACGGCCAGATCGCGTCGGTGGCTCTGATGGATGCCCGCTCTATTGCGGCTACGGCGGCGAATAAGGGCGTGCTGACCGCAGCAACGGACTTTGATGGGGAGTTCGGAAAATATAAATATCATTTTGACAGCAATATTTACGCCAACAGGGTGTTTGATTCCAAGGGGGCTGCCGATGAGTCGGTGGAAATCCAGTTCGGTCCCAATATCAAGGACTGGCCGAAGATGGGCGCGCTGCCGGAGAATCTGGTGCTGCGTGTGGCGGCGGAGATTCATGATCCTGTCACAACAACGGATGAGCTGATCCCTTCCGGAGAAACTTCGTCCTATCGCTCCAATCCGCTGGGACTTGCCGAGTTCACGCTGTCCAGAAAGGATCCGGAGTATGTGGGACGGGCAAAAGATATCCAGAAGGCGGAAACCGCAAGGATGGCGGGAGAGCATCCCTGCCAGGCGCATCCGGATGTGAAGCCTGTGATGAATGTGGTGAAGAAGTCATTTGCGGATGCAAGCCACGAGAATACCGGGTTCGGTTCTACGATCTTCGCGGTAAAACCGGGTGACGGTTCTGCCCGGGAGCAGGCGGCTTCCTGCCAGAAAGTGCTGGGCGGCTGGGCAAACATCGCGAATGAGTATGCGACAAAGAGATACCGTTCCAACCTGATCAACTGGGGTATGCTTCCGTTCCTGATAGGGGAGGGCGAACTGCCGTTTAAGAATCTGGATTATCTCTTCATACCGGGGATTAAGAAGGCAGTGGAAGAAAAAGCGGAAGTGATCAAAGCCTATAAGGTGGATGTGGAAGCAGGAAGCCTGAAAGAGTTTGAACTGACGCTGGGCGAACTGACGGATGAGGAGAGGCAGATCATTTTGAAGGGATGCCTGATCAACTATAACAGAGTTTAATATTTTTCCTGAACTTCACCCATAAATTTTTCGGGAAAACTTCCGATATATTTAATACAGGATGAGTAAAATGCCACGGAAGGTACACAACACATAATGTGCGCCTTTCGTGGCTTTTTTGGGCCCGCATCCGAAAGTAAAAAAGTGTTCTGAATCTTTGAGACAGGGAAAGGAATCCGGGACTCTGAGCGGAGCACGCTGTTATGAAGGAAGGGGATGAAGTACCGGATGAAGATTGAAAACAGCCGTTATATGATGGCGTCACAGGTAAAGAAAAAGGAGACAGTGAAGATCAAGCAGAGCATGACCCGAACCACAGGCAGCTTTCGCGCCATGACGTTGAGAGGAAAGGGTGCGGAGCAGGAGGAGGATGTGTCAGGGAAGATGAGGCAGAGGAGTGTGATGTTCCTGCTGGATATGCTCTTTGGGGAGCATGCGAGAAGGCTGCCTTCTTTCGGAAGCAGCGATCTGTCCTCATCGTGGGGGATGGAGACGTTGCATTATGAGACGGAGACCTACTATATGCAGGAGCAGAGCGCCTCGTTCCAGACGCAGGGACAGGTGGTGACAGCCGATGGCAGAACCATTGATTTTAATCTGAATGTACATATGAGCAGCCGTTTTGAGGCATATTATAAGGAAAGTTTTGATCTGCAGCGGGCGGTGAACCTCTGTGATCCGCTGGTCATCAATCTGGATTCGTCACCGGCGACGGTTTCGGATCAGACGTTCTATTTTGATCTGGATGGCGACGGGATAGAGGAGAATATTCATAAACTGAACAGTGGGAGCGGTTATCTGGCGCTGGATAAAAATAATGACGGTAAGATAAATGACGGGAGCGAGCTGTTTGGAACAGCTTCCGGTGACGGATTTGCGGACCTGGCGAAATATGACGAGGACGGTAACGGCTGGATCGATGAAAATGACGCGATCTGGAATCACTTGAAAATATGGGTGCAGACGGACCGGGGACCGCAGCTGTATAGTCTGGCTGAGAAAGGCGTGGGGGCTATCTGCCTGAATAAGATGCCGACTTATTATACACAGTACGGCAAAAGCGGCGAGGTAAATGCGGTTGTGCGGAGCACAGGGATGTTCCTGTATGAAAACGGCAGAGCAGGCAGTATGCAACATCTGGATCTCGCAACCTGAATAAATATTTTTTCTCCAAAACTGCATAAAACAGGCAGCTATGGAAAAACTAAGGGCATAGTATCAAATGCAGTTTATTATGTGGTTTGGAGGAAAATAGAATGAAGAAGCGTAGTGGCAGAAATGGACAGAGAAAAGAAAGAGCGATCATGATCGCATCCTCAGTGCTGGTACTTTCAGCGCTGACGGTGACCGGAGTTTATGTGCGGAACGGAAAGGGTGAAGAACAGGACGGCGGTTATACGATCGATTTCAGCTCGCTGGAGGATGGAAAGTCTTCGGGCATCGTGGCGGAGGATATTCCGGTGACGGACAGTGACCTTGACTATGATCCGGCGTCCACGGAGGTGGATTCTTCCACGGTAAAAAATAATTATGGGAAGTCTTCAAAGAGCGGGGACAGCGGAGATCCTTTTGATGAAAAAGCGGAGGCGATCCGTCTGAAGGAAGCGACTTCCGATCTTGTGGTCGGAAGCGGACAGACAAAGGACGGGGAGGCTGATATCACGGAGGCGATGGCAGAGCTTCCGCTGGAGGACGAGATCGTGGAGGCGGATTCCGAGGCGGTGGCGGCACAGATACAGCCGGAACTTACATTCAGTGAGGCGGATTCGCTTATGATACCCTTTGCGGGAGATGTTCTGATCAACTACAGCGCGGATAAATCGGTGTACTTTCCCACACTGCAGCAGTATAAATGCAATCCGGCCCTGGTGCTTGCCGCAACCTCGGGAGAATCCGTGAAAGCGGCGGCAGACGGTATGGTGAGCAGGATCTATGACGATCCGATGACGGGACAGACTGTCGTGATGAATCTGGGGAACGGATATGAGGTGACCTATGGACAGCTGCAGGAGGTGACGGTTTCCGAGGGAACGTATGTGGCGGAGGGCGAGATCTTTGCCCAGGTGGCGGAACCCACCCGGTATTATGCGGTAGAAGGCAGTAATCTGTATCTGAAACTGACAAAGGACGGGGTGCCGGTCAATCCGGTGTCATAAAAAACTGACAACACTTATTGCAAAGAACTGAAAAAGAATCTTGCCAAAGCAGGATTCTTTTTTTATTATTATAGTATGGTCGGATCAGATGTCATGTATCGGCATTCACAGGAGACAGAATGGTGAAACAGTTTAAAATAAATAAGAAGAAATTTCCCCGCATTGCGCTGGCTGTGGCAATGAGCCTTTTTGTGTCAGGGTGTGCGGGAAATATTCCGTTTATGGGTGGAGAACAGAATAAGCAGGGAGAGATGGTTCTGATAGCGGAAACATTGGGACTGGAGCCGGATTTTTCCTATGAGAGAAAAGTCGAAAAACCGCATATTCAGACGGACCGCCTGGGGTATCTGCCTAAAAGTGCAAAAACAGCGATCATACAGGGTGGGGAACTGCCCCAGCGGTTTCAGATCATGGAGAAGGATTCCGGCAAATGTGTGTATGAGGGGGAAGTGCGCCGGAATGAGGAGACTGCCAGCGGCATTTTCACAGGCTATTGCATTTTTACGGAGCTGGAGGAAGAGGGGAGCTATTATATAAAATGCGATAAGATAGGCTGCTCCTATTATTTTGTTATCGGAAGAGATGCGTATCTGGAAAAAGAACTGGAACTCGGCAGTATGATAGAGGAAATGCGAAGTGAAGGAGCACAGAAGGCCCAGCAGGACGGCGAGGCAGTGAGCAGGACAGAGGATATCTGCGGGACAGTCAGCTGTCTTCTGGCGGCCTATGAGATGTACCCAGGGCTGCTGCTGGAAATCTGGGGGGATGGAAAACCGGAGAGTGACGCACCGGAGGCGGGCGGAGAAGATTTTTTCCGGATGCTGCGGAAGGAGACGGACTGGCTTTTGTCCTTGCAGGATGAGGTGACAGGCGGGATATATGAAAATGCCGATGCGGCTTTTGGGGAGGCGGACGGCGCACAGAAGGCGGAGCAGGAGATCAGTGAGGAGGCGACAGCCGCCTTTGCCGGGACGATGGCAAAATACAGTTATCTGTATCAGCAGTATGACCTGGATTACGCCAATACCTGTCTGAAGGCGGCGGCGAAGGCGTGGAGATATCTGAGCGGGACACAGGGGCCTGCGGGAGGAATTGAAGCGGGCAGAGAGAGGGATGAAGAAAAAGGATTCCATACGGGAACGCCGATGTCAGGAAGATTTTATGCGGTTTCAGAGTTGTACCGTGCATCAAATGAAAAGCTGTATCATAATTATATTTTACAGAATCAGGAGTTGCTGCTTGGGCAGAAGGAAGACTTTTACCTGTTGATGGGAAAGGTCACATATCTCTCCACGCGGCGGGATGTGGATCAGGAACTGTGCGGGCTGATCATGGACAGTCTGATGAAAGAAGCGGAGGACATCACGGCAAGAACGAAAGCAGGGCTGTTTTTGACGGATGGAGAGAGTTCAGATGATGTTTTATGGAATATGACAGTTATGGCACTGGCAAATTACGCGATCATGAACCATGAGTATGTGACAGTGATCGAAAATAATATGCATTATCTGCTGGGCAGGAATGCGGAGGCGGAATTTCTGCCGGGGAAGCCGGAGTGCCGGGAGGCTGCGGCGGAACTGCTGCTGTTTAGTGTGATAGAGGCGGAGAGGGAGATCATAGAGGCGTCGGAGGCGGAAGAGAGCGGGAAGGATTGAGGAATATGATGGGATAGCGGGGAAGGCTGAGATATAGAGGTTGAAGAGAACAGATAAAGGGGAGAAACAAAAAGCCGAAATGCGCGGCAGGTTTGAAAAAGATAGAGAGGAAGAAAAAGATTATGAAGATTGTAGTGTTGGCAGGCGGTATCAGTACGGAGAGAGACGTATCCTTGAGTTCGGGAAGCCTGATCTATAAAACATTGAAGGAGCGTGGGCATCAGGTCGTTCTGCTGGATGTTTTTCTCGGATATGAGGGGGAGGATGTAGAGGAGATTTTTGAGAAAAACCATGACTGGGCTGCCAAGATCGGCCATATCGCGGAAGAAAGTCCGGATATTGAACAGATCAAGGCGCTGCGCCCGGACTGGAAGAAGAACTTTTTCGGACCGAATGTCATTTCCGTATGCCAGAAGGCAGATGTCGTATTTATGGGACTGCATGGAGAAAACGGGGAGAACGGCAGGATTCAGGCGTGTTTTGATCTGATGGGGATATGTTATACCGGAACGGATTATGTCAGCTCGGCGCTCTGTATGGATAAGGGACTGGCAAAGGAATTGTTTGCGAACCATGGAGTTCCAACGCCCTATGGCATCAGGCTGAAGAAGAAGGATCTGGAAGCTTATCTGGAAAAAAGAAAAGAAGGACAGGAGGAAAAAGAGGTTCCCTTTCCGGTGGTGGTGAAAGCCTGCTGCGGTGGTTCCAGCGTGGGCGTTTATATGGTGAGCGGGGAAGAGGACTATGAGAAAGCGCTGCGGGAGGCATTCCGGTATGATGAGGAAGTGATCATTGAGCAGTACATAAAAGGAAGAGAATTTTCTGTCGGAGTGATGGAAGGCAGAGCGCTTCCGGTGATAGAGATCGCGCCATTGCAGGGATTTTACGATTATAAAAATAAATATCAGGCTGGGAGTACGGTGGAGACCTGTCCGGCGGATATCCCGGCGGAGAAGACGAAAGAAATGCAGAGGTGGGCGGAAAAGGCTTTTGAGGTACTGCGGCTGAAAAATTATGCCCGGATGGATTTTATGATGAATGAGGCGGGGGAGATGTTCTGTCTGGAAGCCAATACGCTGCCGGGGATGACGCCGACCTCTCTGCTGCCTCAGGAGGCAGCGGCGGAGGGAGTGTCTTTCGGGGAGCTGTGCGAGAAGATCATTGAGGCGGCAGTCAAAGGAAATAAATGATCTGATGAAATGGGGCGGGATAGAGTAGAAAGGTAGATTAAGCCAGACGATGAAGTTTAAAGCCGGAATCATGTAAAGAAATTTAATTGATCGAGAAGACGTATGTAAAAGTGGAGAAGATATGAAAAATATGACGTTAAAGAATATTGCGGATGCCTGCGGCGGAACGCTTTACGGCGGGCAGGAGGAGCTGGAGATCACAGGGGCTGTGATGGATTCCAGATTGATAGAAAAAGATTTTCTGTTCTTTGCTATAAAGGGAGAGCGGGTGGACGGACATCAGTTTATTCCGCAGGTGATGGAAAAGGGAGCTGCCTGTGCAGTCTGTGAAGAAGCACCGGAAGGTTTAAAAGGCCCCTATATTCTGGTGGATGATGTGAAAAAGGCAATGCAGGATATTACGTCGTTTTACAGAGCGGGACTTTCCATTCCGGTTGTGGGTATCACGGGGAGCGTGGGAAAGACAAGCACGAAGGAGTTTATTGCGTCGGTGCTGGAAGAGAAGTATAAGGTGCTGAAAACGCAGGGGAATTATAATAATGAGCTGGGCGTGCCGCTGACGCTTTTGAGGATACGGGAAGAACATGAGGCGGCCGTCGTGGAAATGGGTATCAATCATTTCGGGGAGATGCACAGGTTAAGCCGTATGGCGGCGCCGGATCTTGTGGTGATGACAAACATCGGTGACTGTCATCTGGAGGCGCTGGGCTCCCGGGAAGGCATTTTGAAGGCAAAATCGGAAATCTTTGATTTTATGAGCACGGACGGGACGGTTATCATAAACGGTGATGATGATATGCTCTCCACCATAAAGGAAGTACATGGAAAAGCGCCGGTTACTTTCGGAAAAAAGGAAGGCAGCTTATGTTATGCGACAGATATCCGGCAAAAGGGGTTGTTTGGAAGCAGTGCAGAGATTCATATGCCATCCGGAAGCTTTCAGGCTGAGATCCCTCTGCCGGGGGAGCATATGGTGTACAATGCGTTGGCGGCAGCAGCGGTGGGAGAGGCGCTGGGATTGTCCTGCGAAGAAATCGCGGCGGGGATCGCGGCGGTAAAACCTACGGCGGGCAGGAGCAATCTGATCAGATGTGGCGATAAGGTGATCATCGACGACTGCTATAATGCCAATCCGGTTTCCATGTGTGCGGCGCTGGATCTGCTGGCACAGGCGGATACCAGAAAGGTGGCAATCCTTGGGGATATGTTTGAACTGGGGGAGAATGCGGAAAAACTTCACGGCGATGTGGGGCGGCATGCGGCAGAAATGTCAGTGGATGTGATCATCTGTGTCGGTGAGATGTCCGGGAGGATGACGAAAGAAGCGGAGGCGGGAAATGCCAGGGGAAGTGAGATTTACTATTTCCCGACGAAGGAAGAGTTGCTGGAGAAACTTCCGGAGATGATAAAGCCGGCGGACACGATACTGGTGAAGGCATCTCATGGGATGGGATTTGCGGAGGTCGTGGAGCGGCTGAAGAAAGTACAGTAAACAGGAGGCGTGCGGGAAAGCATGCGGAACTGGAAAACAGCATGCTTTCAGGAAGCGCACAAAACGATTTACAGACGCAGGGCGGCTGGAAATTGTTTTAGGCAAGGGTGTGCTGCGGGAAAGCATGCGGAACTGGAATGGAGAAAAGGGTATGGAAAAAAGACAGATTCAGGACACGGAACTTTGGGTTTCCCCCTTCGGGCTGGGGACAGCGGATGCGGGAGTGGGCTGGAAAGAGGAGGAGACAGACCGTATTATCGGAAGCTATCTGGAACTGGGCGGAAATGTGGTTGATACGGCTCATGTTTATTCCGACTGGGTGCCGCCGGAGATATCCAGAAGTGAGAGGATCATCGGGGACTGGCTCGCAAAATCGAAAAAGAGAAATGAGATCGTGCTGGTGACAAAGGGCGGGCATCCCAGCATGCTGGGGGAGAATCCGGACATGCATCAGAGCCGCATGCGGAGAGAAGATATGATAAAAGATCTGGATGGTTCTCTGATAAAGCTGCGGACAGACCATATTGACCTTTATTTTTACCACAGGGACGATCCGGGGATTCCCGTGGAGGAGACCATAGAGGTGATGGAGGAGTTTGTAAAGCAGGGGAAGATCCGTTATTACGGCTGCTCAAACTGGACACCGAGACGTATGGCGGAGGCGGACCGGTACTGTAAGGAGAAAGGCTGCCGGGGCTTTACAGCGGATCAGATGCTGTTCAATTATGGCACAGAGTATATGAATCCAATGGCGGATGATACGCTGTGCACGATGGATGATGAAATGTATGCTTATCATAAGGCAAACAGCAGAAATCTGGCGATGCCTTATATGGGGATTGCCAGCGGCTTCTTCCACAGCTATGAAAAGAAGGGGGCGGACGCCGTAAAGGAAAGCCCTTATTATACGGAAAAGAATATGCAGAGAATAAAGCGGCTTGAGATGCTGAAAGAGAAATACAACGCAAATACAACA
Source organism: uncultured bacterium (assembly GCA_947647735.1). Classification (GTDB taxonomy): domain Bacteria; phylum Bacillota; class Clostridia; order Lachnospirales; family Lachnospiraceae; genus 1XD8-76. The sequence continues at coordinate 78,849 of CANSLJ010000006.1, forward strand.
CAGATCCTGCTCGGCTTTTTCACAGTGCAGGATTTCTACTGTCTGCCGTTGTATGGTACGGGAAAGCCTGAGAGGATGAAGGAAGCGGCGGATGCATTTTCCATTGCATTTGAGAGGAAGGATTTTTTGGAACTGTAATGATAAATCAAGATCAGGGGCTTTGGAGCAGTTTAACCGCTCACAAGCCCCTGATTTTTATAGTAGGTTTCTTTGATCGTCTTTTCCACAATATCCGATATCTTCTTTCGTTCTTCTTTCGGAAGATCCTTCGGATAGACAGGTTTACAGTATTCCAGAACAACATGTGTCCTGCGGATCCAGGGCATATGTGCCTCAAAAATATCTTCCGTATGGTTCAGCGCCATGGGAACGATGGCGCATCCGCCCTTTTCAGCGATCTTCAGGCTGCCTCCGTGGAAGGGCAGGAAATCTTCGGATGTATCATTCCGGGTGCCTTCCGGAAAGACACAGATGGAGATGCCGGCTTTGACCTTATTGATCGCGGCAAGGATCACGGCAAGACCTTCTTTGATATTATTTCTGTCAAGGAACAGGCAGTGCAGATATCTCATCCAGACGTTGAGGAGCGGGATCCTTTCGATTTCCTTTTTGGAGATATAACCGCAGAGCCCGGGGGTTCTGGCGTAGGTGATCACAACATCGAAATAGCTTCTGTGGTTCCCGATATAAAGAACGGGTTCTTCTTTTGGTACATTTTCCTCGCCGATCACGGTGATCTTCGTGCCGCTTATAAAAAGAACACAGCGGAAAGCCCATTGTACAAGTCTTAGAGAACTGATGTCTTTTTTATTCTGGTTAAATTTCCCGATGATCCATTCCACAAGCATAACGGGGATGGAGAGTACAAGAAAAAGAAATACAAACAAAACAACAAAAAAGGTGCGCATATTGAAAATCCTCTTATCCGAAATTTATGATCAGGAAATGTACTGTATCACAGGAATTTACTTACCGCTGTCAGTCCATAGCCCTATTAGATAGTTTACTATAGAATACGTAGAAAGGACAAGTAAAACTTATCGTGAATAAGGTAAAGAGTTGCAAAATATTGAAAAAGAAAATAATATTACCCAAAATCTGAAAAAAATACGATAGTTTTCAAAAATTGATAGTGCTATACTGAATGCTATTCAAAATGTGAAAATCATATAGAATTATGGAGGGTGCTATGATTAAAACATTCAAAATGAAATTGTATGAAGGAATGGAAAAGGAGTATGAAAAGAGGCATAACCAACTCTGGCCGGAGATGATCGACATGATCCATGAGCACGGCGGAAAAAACTATACGATCGCACTGGATCCCGAAACGCTGGTGCTGTATGGCTATATTGAAATTGAAGATGAGGAATTGTGGAGCAAAGGAGCAGATACGGCGATCAACCGTAAGTGGTGGGATTTTATGGCGGACATTATGGATACTAATCCGGATAACAGTCCCGTATGTAAAGACTTAAATGTATTATTTCATCTGGACTGAAGATTTTGGAATCAAACGCCCTGTCGGGAAACCGGCAGGGTGTTTTTTATGGGAAGAAACAGAAAAAAGAAAGCGCAATAAACTGTTATTTTGGGACAACTATCTTGGATGTAATATAGAAAAGCCGGGAGTATAATGTGGGTACCGAAAAATAAAAGTATTTATCAAAAAGGAGGTTAAAATGAAGAAAAAAGTTATGAGTGTGCTTCTGAGCACAGTAATGACAGCAGCTCTTCTGGCAGGATGCGGTGGCGCTGCAGAGGAGACAGCAGCTCCTGAAGCAACAGAGGAGGCGGCTCCGGCTGAGGAGGAAGCACCTGCGGCTGAAGCAGAGGAAGAAGCGCCTGCATCGGAAGGCGGAAACGGCGGGACATATGCTATTATCGTTAAGTCCGCAGGCAATCCCTATAATGAGAAAGAAGCGGAAGGCTTTGTACAGGCGATTGAGGAGATCGGTGGAACTGCTATCGTTCAGCAGCCTGAAACAGCAACAGCCGATGCACAGATTTCAGTTATCCAGTCACTGATCTCTCAGGGCGTTGACAGTATTGCAATAGCAGGAAACGATATGAACGCATTACAGGCTGCGTTGGAAGAGGCAGCGGCAGCAGGTATTAAAGTCTGCTCCATCGATTCCAGCGTAAATCCGGAAAGCCGTCTGACACATGTAAATCAGGCAGGTACGATTGAAATCGGACAGTGTCTGATGGATGCGGTTTATGATATCACAGGCGGGGAAGGACAGTGGGCGATCCTCTCTGCGACTTCTCAGGCAACAAACCAGAATTCCTGGATCGAAGCGATGAAGACGATCATGGACGGGGATGAGAAGTACTCTAAACTGGAACTTGTGGAAGTGGCATACGGCGATGATGAGCCTCAGAAATCCACAGACCAGACACAGGCACTGCTTGCAAACTATCCCGATCTGAAAGTGATCTGTGCTCCGACTACAGTTGGTATTGCTGCTGCGGCGAAGGTATTACAGGATCAGGGCTCTTCCGTTAAACTGACAGGTTTGGGCCTTCCGTCCGAAATGGCTGAGTACATAGGGGATGACGATGCACATTCCTGTCCTTATATGTTCCTGTGGAATCCTATTGACATCGGACGTCTGGGCGCGTATACATCTGTGGCACTGGCAAACGGTGATATCACAGGAGCAGCAGGAGATACCTATACTGCAGGCGATCTGGGAGATTATACGATCGTGGAAGCAGGCGATGGCGGTACGGAAGTGATCCTGGGACCTCCATACAGATTCGATCCTTCCAATATTGAAGAATGGAAGACCGTATATTAAGAAAAATCCCTTAAATATTTGTTATAGTTTCGGAATGCCCGGCTTGTGCAGGAATGTACAAACCGGGTATTTCCAAAAGGGGTTACTGAACATGCCACTGCTTCCGCCATGCCAGAGGCGTCAGGTTCTCTCTGGTTTTGAAAAGATGGATAAAGTGGCTGACATTGGGTATCCCGCAGGAGAAAGCGATATCATTGACAGATGCGTTGGTATATTTGAGCTGCTCCTTCGCATAGGTGATGCGGGTGTTGATCAGATAATCCTGCAGAGTAATGCCGACATAGTGTTTGAATTCCCGGGAAAGGTAATATTTGCTGACATGCTGGGTGTCAGCCAGAAAGGAAAGGGAAAGTTCCTCCTGAAAATGCGTGTCAATATACTTCATACAGCCGCTTATGTAGTCCGGCAGTACGGAGTTGTCGTATAATCCGGTGGAGTGGAGCAGTAAGAGTTCCGTCAGCAGTCCGAGGATGAGATGGGAAGTCAGAAGCTCGCGTGAAACCAGTTTTTTCTGGTTGATACGGATGATCTGCCAGAGCATTTCTTCAAAAGGGGCTTTGTTCTGGATATCCAGAATGCCAAAACCGTTTCGTTCAAATTCCTGATAGTAGCCGATGGAGGAAGAACCGTAAAAATGCACCCAGAGAAATTCCCAGCTTTCCGCAGGGGGCGTTGCGTAATCGTGATGGTTCATACAGTTGATAAAGAAGCACTGGCCTTCTGAGAGTGTATATTCGCTGCCGCCATAATGAAGCAGTCCCTTTCCGGAAAGGGTGTAAACAATAAGAAAAGAAGGCAGGCCGGCACGCTCCGTAAAATAGGGCGGCCTGGTTTTGAACCAGCCGGCTTCCTGCATATAAAAAAAGGTGGATTTTGCCTTTGGACTGGGAGTATTGATAAAACGTATGGAATCCTCTGACCAGTCAAAAGATGCGCGTTCCAGAAATTTTGCCATAACAGCCTCCGATCATGTATGAAATGTGCGTTTTGCGAAAGAAAATTACAGGTGCAATAATCTGTTATTTTTATAATGATTATAGAAGATGCGTCAGGAGACAGTCAAGAATAAATATATGCGTTGAAAAAGATGAGAATAAGACAGTAAAAGAAGGGGTAAACCGGAAATGAAATTAAAAGAGACAAAAAAAGCAAAAATAGGAATTTATACGATGGGTTTAAAAGCATATTGGTCACAGTTTGCAGGACTGCATGACAGAATGCTTGAATACGGTAAATTTATCGCAGACAGAATAGAGAAGATGGAAGTAGAAGTATTTTTCTATGGTCTTGTGGACTGTGAGGAAGAAGGAAGAAAATGCGGAGAATTTTTTAACAGTAAGGGAGTGGATCTGATTTTTGCCCATGCAGGTACTTATGTGACGAGTGCCTCTGTCCTTCCAGTACATCAGATATGTAATGCTCCTGCTGTGATATTGAATCTGCAGCCCACTGCACAGATCAATTATCTGAAAACATCCACAGGAGAATGGCTTGCTCATTGCGGCGCATGCCCTGTGCCGGAACTTTCCAATGCATTTAACAGAGCAGGGATCGCGTATCGTTGTATCAATGGCCTGCTGGGGCTTGACTATACACCGGAGATTTCCGTGACAGACGAAAATACGGCAGAGAGGCCGGAGGCGAAGAAAGCATGGAAGGAAATAGGAGAGTGGGTACAGGCGGCATCTGTAAAAGCGGCTCTTAAGTACTGCAGGTTCGGATTTCTGGGAAACAATTACAGTGGTATGCTGGATCTTTATTCTGATTATACCATGCTGCAGGCGCAGACAGGTGTTCATATAGAAGTGCTGGAAATGTGCGATCTGAACAGGATGCTGGAAACTGTGACGGAAGAAGAAGCGGAAGAGAAAAAGAAGGAAATAGAAGAATTTTTTGTTATCAGTGATGATGTTTCCGCAGATCCACTGGCGAAAAAGCCTACGCCTGAACAGCTTGACTGGTCAGCCAGAGTAGCAGCTGCACAGGAAAAGATGGTAAAGGAATTTGACCTGGATGCGCTGGCTTATTATTATCATGGCGCGCCGGACGGGGCATATGAAAAACTGCAGTCCGGTTTTATCGTAGGACATTCTCTGTTGACAGCAAAAGGAATTCCCTGTGCGGGCGAAGGGGACCTGAAGACGGCGCTGGCAATGAAAATCTGTGATATTGTGGGGACCGGCGGTTCTTTCTGTGAGATCGTTGCAACGGACTATGTGGAGGGGACGATCCTGCTGGGACATGACGGACCGTTCCATCTTGCCATCGCGCAGGGTAAACCGCTTCTCAGGGGACTGGGAGTATATCACGGAAAACAGGGAACAGGAGTTTCCGTGGAGGCAAAGGTGCGTACCGGAGCCATCACAAATCTGGCATGTACACAGACGATAGACGGAAAACTGAAATTTATCATTACCGAAGCGGAAGCGACGGATGCTCAGATCATGACGATCGGCAATACGCAGACACACGTAAAATTCAAGAAAGATCCGGACTCCTACATGGACGAATGGTTTGCGGAAGCGCCGACACATCATTTCGCGATGAGTGTGGGACATAACGGAAAACTGTTTGAAAAGATATTTGATCTGCTGGATATTCCGTGTGTAAGTTTGAATAAATAGCAGGAAAATAAACGAAGTATATTTGAGGCTCTATGTGTTTGAGGAATCATTCACATAGAGCTTTGTTGTTTTATCTCCCTGTCCTTTTTGGGCAGGGTAAAAGAACAATAAAACAATTTTTTGTTGAAACAATGTACTATATGATAGTAAACTATATCTATGGAATAATGTAACAAGGCAGAAATTTATCAGAAGGGACAGAAAAACCAATGCTCTATATCAAAAACGGCTTATGTATCGATCCGAAAACAGGAATGCGGAAAATTTGTGATATTTTGACGGAGGGGGATCGGATTCTGAAAATGGGAGTAAATCTGGAAGAGACGGAGGAGTTTGGAAAACTTCCGCGGCATGAGATCCAGACCATTGATGCGGAAGGCTATATTGTGGCGCCGGGGCTGGTGGATGTGCATGTGCATTTCAGAGATCCGGGATTTACAAAAAAGGAGGATATCCTGACGGGTGCGGCATCAGCAGCGGCAGGCGGTTTTACCAGCGTTGTGATGATGGCGAATACGAAGCCCGCGGCGGATAATGCGGATACGATACACTATATGCTGGAAAAAGGCAAGGATACGCTGATCCGCGTATATGCCTGCGGTGCGGTGACAAGGAATCTGGAAGGGAAAGAACTGACGGATATGGAAACCCTGAGAGAAGCGGGGGCGATAGGCTTTACGGATGACGGAAAACCGCTGATGGATGAGAGCCTTGTGATACAGGCGATGGAAAAGTGTAAGAAGCTGGGAGTGCCCGTCAGCTTTCACGAGGAAGATCCTGCCTTTATTCAGGAGAGCGGTGTAAATGCCGGAGAAACTGCAAAGGCAATGGGGCTTTCGGGGGCGGACCGTCAGGCGGAGATCAGCCTGATAGAGCGGGATATCAAACTGGCGCTTCAGACCGGGGCCTGCGTCAATATCCAGCATATCAGCACAAAGGAAGGTGTGGAGCTGGTGCGCAGGGCGAAGGCGGAAGGGGCGGATATTCATGCGGAGGCAACGCCCCATCACTTTACGCTGACGGAAAAGGCGGTGGAAAAATACGGCACACTGGCAAAAATGAATCCGCCCTTGCGGACCGAGGAGGACAGGGCGGCGATCATAGAGGGGCTGCAGGATGGAACCATCGATCTGATCGCAACAGATCATGCGCCCCATACGAAGGAGGAGAAGGCAAAGCCTTTTACTGAGGCACCCAGCGGCATTATCGGGCTGGAGACGGCGCTGGCGCTGGGGATAACGGAACTGGTGGAGAAGAAGAAGCTGACGATGGAGGAGCTGCTCTCAAAGATGGCATGGAATCCGGCAAGGCTTTACGGGATCGATGCGGGATATCTGGCGGAGGGCGGACCGGCGGACATGGTGATCTTCGATGCGGATTGTAACCAGACGTTCTGGAAATTTTTGTCGAAGGCATCCAACACCCCCTTTGCGGGAAGGACCTGCAGATCGGAGATCGAGTATACGATATGTGCCGGAAGGGTTGCCTATATTAAAAATATGAGTATGTCGGCATTGGATGATTGAAAAGCGTGAAAATAAAACAATGAGGAGAAAATAACGAATGTTGTCGAAAAAAAAGGAAAAAGTCCAGGTGTTATCGACCGGGAAACTGGCGGAAGGCATTTATGAAATGTGGTTGAAGACTGATATGGCGAAGGAACCATGCGCCGGAAAATTTATTGCCGTTTATCCCAAAAACAGAGCGACCCTTCTGCCGAGGCCGATCAGCATCTGTGAAAGGGACAAAGAGAGAGAGGCACTGCGTATCGTATACCGTGTGGCGGGAGAGGGGACGAAGGAGTTCTCCTCCTATAAAGAAGGAGATACGGCAGAAATATTAGGTGTGCTCGGAAACGGCTATCCTGTGGAGGAAATGGCGGGAAAAAGGGTGCTGTTGATGGGCGGGGGAATTGGAATACCTCCGCTTCTGGAGCTGGCAAAGGAACTGCGGGAGAATCAGTGTAAAGTCCAGAGCGTTCTCGGCTATCGGGATGCACAGCTTTTTTTGAGGCAGGATCTGGAAAAATACGGGGAGGTCTATATTGCCACGGAAGACGGCAGTGCGGGAACGAAAGGAAATGTACTGGATGCGGTACGGGCAAATCGATTGAGGGCTGATGCAGTCTGTGCCTGCGGGCCTATGCCGATGCTCCGTGCGATCAAGGGATATGCCGATGAGGAGAAGATTCCGGCATGGATCTCTCTGGAGGAAAGAATGGCATGCGGCGTTGGGGCGTGCCTCGGGTGTGTCTGTAAGACAGTAAAGGAAGACGCTCATTCCCACGTGCATAATGCGAGGATCTGCACGGACGGTCCTGTATTTTCGGCGGGGGATGTGGACATCTGATCAAATAAAGGGTACTTTGAAGATATGAGAGAAGAGTAAAAAAAGGAGAAAAAATGAATACGGAAGTTAAAATAGCAGGTGTTACCTTTAAAAATCCCGTCATGACAGCATCCGGCACGTTTGGCTCGGGAATGGAATACAGCGAGTTTGTGGATTTGAATAAGCTGGGCGCGGTGGTCACAAAAGGGGTGGCAAACATCCCCTGGCCCGGAAATCCTACACCCAGAGTGGCGGAAACCTACGGAGGCATGCTGAACGCTATCGGGCTGCAGAATCCGGGCATTGATGTATTTTTGGAACGGGATATTCCTTTTTTACAGCAGTTTGATACAAAGATCATCGTCAATGTCTGTGGAAAGACGGTGGAAGATTATCTGGAAGTGGTGGAACGGTGCGCTGATGAAAAGATAGATATGCTGGAGATCAATGTATCCTGCCCGAATGTAAAAGAGGGGGCGATCGCCTTCGGACAGAGGGCGGAGGCGCTCTGCCAGATCACGGAGGCGGTAAAAAGGAAGGCAAAACAGCCGGTGATCATGAAGCTGAGTCCCAATGTGACGGACATTGCGGAGATGGCAAAGGCGGCGGAGGCGGGGGGAGCCGATTGTATTTCTCTGATCAATACGCTGACCGGTATGAAGATCGATGTGGAGAAAAGGCGGTTTGTGCTTGCCAATAAGACCGGCGGTCTTTCCGGGCCGGCGATAAAACCGGTGGCAGTGCGGATGGTCTATCAGGCGGCACATGCGGTGAAGATTCCGGTGATTGGCATGGGCGGCATTATGACAGCGGCGGATGCGCTGGAGTTTATCCTCGCCGGGGCGTCTGCCGTGGCGGTTGGCGCGGCAAATTTTATCAATCCTTATACCACGGTGGAGGTTGTTCAGGGGATCGAGGAATATATGCGGCGGCATCAGATAAAGGATATAACAGAACTGATCGGCGCAGTGGAGGATATCTGAACCGGCTGAAGGACGCGTAGGGCCAGGCCGGCGGGAAACAGCGGAAGAGAGGAATAAATAGCGCTCCGGTTTCATAGTTATATAGAAAGACAGGACGCAGGGGCATCCTGCGTCTCTCAGCAAGGACATATTGTGTCAAAAAAGGCAGATATGCGAAGGGATGGGAGGTTTTTGTGGGAACTATGGAGCTGGAGAAAAGAAAAATTTATATGGACCGCATGAAATTCAAGGCGGGGACACAGATCGCACTGGAGGATGACAGGAATCTGCAGGATAATAAGCCGGATATTGCCCGTATTCTGGGACAGAAAGGATATATCCGGCTGGAGGAATTAAAACCGGCGGCAGATCATGTGACAATGCGCGGCAAATTGTATTATAAGGTGCTCTATCAGTCGGATGAGGAGCAGGATATCTGTTCCGTGGAGGGAAGCATTCCCTTTGAGGAGCAGGTACATATGGATGGTATCGGCACGGAGGAACTGGTGCAGGCGAAGTGGGAGTTGGATGACATGACCATCGGTATGATCAATTCCCGCAAACTCAGCATTCAGGCGGTCGCCTGCTTCGAACTTTTTGTGGAGGAGCTTTATGAGGAACAGGTGCCTGTGGGGCTGCCGGAGCTTCCTGTGGAAACAGGGATCGAATGTCGGAAAAAGACGCTGGATATGTCGGGGATCACAGTGCTGAAAAAGGATATTTTCCGGATACGGGAGGAGATGGAACTGCCTCAGAGCTGTCCGAATATCGGGAGCCTGATCTGGGAGGATATTGAACTGTCGGCGCTGGAATTTAAAGCGGTGGAGGAAAAGATCTTTGTCAAAGGGGAAGTCAGGGCGTTTTTCCTTTACGAGCCTCAGAGCGGAGAGGGCGGCGTTCAGATATTCAGCACAGGGGTACCGGTATCCGGTTCCGTGGAATGTCAGGGATGTATGGAGGACCTGATCACGGATATCCGTTATCAGATCAGTCAGCAGGATATCGAGATCCAGGAGGATTTCGACGGCGAGAGACGGGTCATTTCGCTGGAGATGGTGCTGGATCTGTATATCAAATTATATAAGGAAGAAAAGACGGAGATCCTGGCGGATTGCTACGGCCTGCAGAAAGAGGTGAGACCGGAACGGCAGGAGATGGAATACAGGACAAAGATGGTGCGGTGCGGAGGAAAATACAGGCTTTCGGAGGAAGTATCCGCAGACGGTGTGCCGGCGGGCGCAAAGCTTTTGCATTATCAGGCATCCGTTCAGAAGGAAGGGCAGCAGCAGACAGAGGAAGGGATCGAGATCCTGGGGGCTGTGGAAGCGGACTTTTTACTGCGGGATGAGGGGGACGGAAAGTTTTACCGGCTTCATGCGGGAATTCCGTTTAAGTATCTGCTGGAGACGTCGGGCATCACAGCTGCTGATCTGTGCAGCCTGAAGATTTCTCTGGAGAATCTGGCTGTGACAGGTGCAGGAGATACCTGGGAGGTCAAGGGCATTCTGAGTTTTGAGATGGCGGGATTCCAGCGGGCGAAGGAGGAGATGATCAGGGAGATCGAGCTGTGCGAGCCGGATGCGGAGAAATATAAGAAAACGCCGGGGATGGTGGGATATGTGGTGAAATCCGGGGACAGTCTCTGGGATATCGGGAAGCGTTATATGGTTTCGCTGGAGAGCCTGAAGGAGATGAACCATCTTTCCAGGGATGAGGTGCATGCGGGAGATAAAATGTTGATCATACGTTGACTGTAAGGGCGATATTGTATATAATTAAATACAATCTTTGTGGATAATGCGGGGAACGAAAGAGAGAGAAAAATATTTTTTATATATTTTCTGGGGACGAAGGATATGGAGCATAAGCTGGTTCTTAAAGCGTATGGGAAAATTAATCTGGGGCTGGATGTGGTGAGAAGACTGGAAAATGGTTATCATGAGGTACGGATGATCATGCAGTCTGTCGGACTGGCGGATGTTTTGACCATGAGGAGGCTTTCGGAAGATAAGATCATCGTGAAGACGGATAAAGAAGGGCTGCCCTGTGACGAGAGGAATCTTGCCTACAGGGCGGCAAAGCTGATGAAGGAGAGATACGGCATCCGGGACGGGGTGGAAGTATTTCTGGAGAAGCATATTCCGATGGCTGCAGGGATGGCTGGCGGTTCGGCTGATTGCGCGGCAGTTTTGAAGGGGATGAACGAACTGTTCGGTTTGGGGCTGACCCTGGAAAAGCTGCAGGAAGCGGGGGTTAAGCTGGGGGCGGATGTGCCTTTCTGCCTGATGGGAGGGTGTGCGCTGTCCGAGGGGATCGGTGAGGTGCTGACGGCATTAAAACAGCCGCCGGAGTGTGTACTTTTGCTGGCAAAACCGGATATTGATGTTTCCACCAAATATGTATATGAAAATTTAAGGCTGGATGCGCTTGAGGGGCACCCGGATATAGACGGGATGCTGAGGGATATAGAGGAAGGAAACCTTAAAGCACTCTGCGGGAAGATGGAGAATGTACTGGAGTGCGTAACCGGAGAAGAGTATCCTGTGATCGGAAAGATTGAGAGGATCATGAAGGAAGCCGGAGCATATCAGGCGATCATGAGCGGCAGCGGGCCTACCGTATTCGGGGTGTTCGGAGAAAAAGAAGACGCCGGCAGGGCGATGGCTGCGATCAGAGAGCAGAATCTGGCAAATGAAGTGTTTCTTTCAAATTTTCAGGCGGTCTGACAGAGCGCCCAAATAGTCCGCACAGGCGGTGGACAGGTAAAGAGAGGGTACAGTATGACATATCATGATTTTGACGCAAGGGTTGACGAACTTTTGCCCCTGAGGGACGTGGTATATAAAAAACTGCGAAGAGCGATCCTGCTGGAAGAATTGAAAGCGGGGGAAAGGCTGACGGAGATTCATCTTGCGGACAAGCTCGGGGTAAGCCGTACGCCGATCAGGGAGGCAATCCGCAAGCTGGAGCAGGAAGGGCTTGTGATCATGATACCCAGACGGGGAACCATAGTTGCTGAAATTACGGAAAAGAGCCTGAAGGATGTGCTGGAAGTGCGGCGGGTACTGGACATGCTCAGTGCGGAGCTTGCCTGTGAACGGATCGATGATGCGGGGAAAAAGGTGCTTGAACAGGCATGCAGAGAATTCGAGGAGGCGGTAAAAAGTGGAGATCTGCGTGAAATCGCACAGAAGGATGTGGCGCTGCATAATATTATTGTAGAGATTACCGGAAACGGGGTGCTGCGGCAGATGATCAATAATCTGTCTGAGCAGATGTACCGTTATCGCGTGAAATATCTGAAGGATGACAGCAGGTATGAGACGCTGTTAAAGGAACACCAGGGGATTTATGAGAGCATTGTAAGGCGTGACAGGAAGATGGCGGCACGCCTCGCCAAGGAGCATATCGACAATCAGGAGACGGCGATCATGAACCAGCTGCATGCGTGGAAATCTGTTTAAACGGTAGAAAAAGAGTCCATACTTCTTATAAATAGCAGAAGGAGTATGGAATATGACAAAAAAATATAAAGAGAAATTTACTTTGCAGACGGCGGCCATGTTCGGAAGTATATTGCTCACTCTTGGCTTTTGGGGTATTGCATTTCCGCAATACCTTTTTACGGGGGATTGTGTCAGGATACTTGATGAGGACGGACAGGATATTACGAAAGAGGCAGAGGAAGAAAAAAATCTCTACTGTGAGATCAGTAATGCGAAGCCGGAACAGATTGAGGTAAAGATCAGTATTCTGGAATGGGCAAAAAGATAAAGCGTTTAGAATATCCGCAGAGATACCTGCCGGATAAGGAAAGGATATAGAACAGAAATGGACAATAGGAAAGAGGCGCCGATCGGGGTGTTTGACTCCGGGGTAGGCGGGCTGACGGTGGTAAAGGAGATCATGTATCAGATACCGAATGAAAAAGTGATCTATTTCGGGGATACGGCGAGAGTGCCTTATGGTAATAAAACAAAAGAAACCGTCACGAAATATGCGCTTCAGATCGTCCGTTTTTTAAAGACGCAGAATGTAAAGGCAATCGTGGTGGCGTGTAATACGGCAAGCGCCTACGCATTGGAAGAGATTGAGCAGGAAATAGATGTGCCGGTCATCGGTGTCGTAAAGCCCGGCGCTAAAATGGCGGTGGAATCCACGAAAAACGGAAAAATAGGTGTGATCGGAACCCGGGGGACGATTGGCAGTGAAACCTATACTACATATATCAGACAGTTGAATCCCAATGTGGAGGTGATCGGAAAGGAGTGCCCGCTGTTTGTGCATCTTGTGGAGGAAGGCCTCTGGGAAGATCCGGTGACAGAGGAGATCGCGAAGCGTTATCTGATGGATCTGATCGATGTGGGGATCGATACGCTGATCCTGGGATGCACTCACTATCCGATGATCAGGAAGACCGTGCAGCGTATCATGGGGGACGGCGTGCGGCTGGTCAACCCTGCTTATGAGACTGCGAGGGAACTGAAAGAACTGTTGAAAGGCCATGATATATTGAATGAACAGACGCCGGGGCTCGGGACAAATATGCACCGGTTCTTTGTCAGCGATGCGGCGGAACGTTTTCAGATTTTTGCAAATTCCATCTTAAAGTATGGTATCCTGTCGGCAAAGGTTATCCATGTTGAGGAATATTGAGAAGATATGATCAGAGAAAAAAGCAGAGAATGCAAAGTTCTTGTTACTTCCTGCCAGATCAACAGGGAGGGGGAGGAACAGGTCATAAAAGCAGAAAGTAAAGGGCAGCTATCCGAAAGGGAGGGCGTCCTTTATGTGCTTTATGAGGAAAATACGGAGGAAGGGCAGATCGTAAAAAATCTGTTGAGGATTGAGGCGGATGGTCTTCGCGTCAGCCTGAAAAAATCCGGCGCGGTTTCCTGGAAAATTATTTTTGAACGGGGAAAAAGGGACAGATCGGAGTATGAAACGCCCTATGGCGCACTGGAGATCAGCGTGGATACGAAAGTGGTAAAACTGCAGAGAGCGGAAGAAAAAATCAGCCTGCAGCTCGCCTATGCCCTTTTTATACAGGGGGAAAAACAGGCGGACTGCAGGCTGGAAACAGAAATTCGGTAAAGGCCGGGAAGTATTTATTTCACCTGGCCGACACCGGCTTTTTCCTGTGCTTTTTCCAGAAGCTGCTTGAATTTGCTTTTCTTTTTGGTGTTCTGAGGTGTGTTGTTTTTACCGTGCATTCCTTTTACGGAAGTGATATAAATGCCGCTGACAACAGCTTTTACCTCTTTCTTCACCGGAATATCGTCAAAAATCTTTTCGTCTGCCACAAGTGAAACGATCTGAGGACCGACTTTAGCTTTTACGATAGGAAGCTTGGAACGGCGCATCAGTTTCGGCGTCTGGTCGATGACCGCCTGCGGCAGTCCGGATTCCGTCAGTTTCATTCGTTTTTTATCTATGATCAGCATACTTACATTCTGTTTGTAGGCATCGATCTGCGCCTGCTGTTCAGCCTGTTTTTTCTGGGCTTTTTTTCCAAGAAAATAAAGAACGACGATGGCTGCGACTAAGATGACGAGTATGACGATCAGTACAATGGTTCCTGTGCTCATGAAATCTCCTCCTTGGGTGTATCTGGATGTACACAATAAAAGTATTTTAGCATTTATTTTGGGCTGTGGCAAGACGAGAAAATGGATTTTAGCTGAAGAATTTCGGGAAATACTTTGTAAGAAGAGACAAGTTGTGGTAGAATAAAAAAATATTGAGGTTTTATATTGAGGAAAGGAAAAATTTATCATGAGGAGAAAATGGATAGCGGCGCTGCTGCTGGTCAGTGTGGTTTGTATGGCGACGGGCTGCGGGAAGAAGAATATTACGATAGCGGATCTGAAGGATGTGGAAGTGGAAAAATATGTGACGCTTCCGGATTATAAGAATCTGGCGGTGATGCAGCCTGAAAAGGTGGAGATAACAGACGCCTATGTGAGCAGCTATATCAACAGCCGTATTGACGCTGTGAGCGATCTGCATGAACTGACAGGGACAATAGAGAACGGGGATGTGGTGAATATCGATTATGCGGGGACGATCGACGGGACGGCGTTTCAGGGCGGTACGGCTCAGGCGCAGCTTCTGGAGATCGGTTCCGGCAGTTTTATAGAGGGATTTGAGGAAGGGCTGATCGGTGCGAGTGTGGGGGAGACGAAGGAGCTTTCCCTGAAGTTTCCGGATAATTACCGCAGTGCCGATGTGGCGGGAAAGGATTGTGTTTTTGCCGTAAAGATCAACTATATTTTATCGGAGCTTACGGATGAGAATGTGAATCTGGTGGATTCCGGTTATCAGAGTGCGGATGCCTACCGGGAGGATGCGAGGAACATGCTGATAGAATATACGGAATATCAGTATGAGAGGGAGCTGGAGAGCAGCATTGCAACAAGCCTGATCTCGGGCGGCACTTATGAGGAGATACCGGAGTCCCTGATCGAAGATTATGAGGACAGCCTGCGGACGGATTTTGAGAATGCGGCAACACAGGCCGGGGTGAGCCTGGAGGACTATATGGCGAGTATGTATGGCGTTTCCGCGGATTCTCTGGATACCGAACTGGCAACTATTGCGGAGCGTTGTGCCAGAGAAGGGCTTGCATTGCAGGCGATCGCAAATCAGGAGGGAATTACCGTTTCAGACGAGGAACTGGATGCCGCGATTTCCGGCTATGAGGATACTGAGGGGCTGGATAAGGAAAATGTAAGGGTGAACCTTCTGTATGATAAGGTGTATGATTTTCTGATGGATATCTATGGGGCATGATAAGACCGGAAAGGGAATGAAGAAAAGAGAGGAGAGGGAAGATGGATTTAACAGAAATTCGCGAATTGTATAGAAATAAGGAAGAATATATCGGAAAGCAGATAACGGTGGGCGGCTGGATCAGGAGCATCAGGGATTCCAAGACGTTTGGGTTTATTGTGGTGAACGACGGAACCTTTTTTGAGCCGCTACAGATCGTTTACAGCGACAAGCTGGACAATTTTGAGGAGATCAGCAGGCTGAATGTGGGTGCGGCGATCGTTGTCAAAGGAACACTGGTGGCAACGCCGCAGGCGAAACAGCCTTTTGAGATCCAGGCGGAGGAGGTAATGGTGGAGGGCGCTTCCGTGCCGGAGTATCCGCTCCAGAAAAAACGTCACAGCTTTGAGTATCTGAGGACGATCCCCCATCTTAGGGCAAGGACCAACACGTTTCAGGCTGTGTTCAGGGTACGTTCCCTGATCGCCTATGCCATCCATACGTTCTTTATGGAGAGGGGCTTTGTCTATGTGCATACACCGATCATCACAGGTTCTGACTGTGAGGGAGCAGGTGAGATGTTCCAGGTGACAACGCTGGATATGGAAAATCCGCCGAAGAGGGATGACGGAAGTATAGATTATGACAGCGACTTTTTCGGAAAACAGGCAAACCTTACGGTTTCCGGCCAGCTCAATGTGGAGACCTATGCTTTTGCTTTTAAGAATGTTTATACGTTCGGCCCCACCTTCCGGGCGGAAAACTCCAATACGACGCGCCATGCGGCGGAGTTCTGGATGATCGAGCCGGAGATCGCCTTCGCGGACCTGAAGGATGATATGATCCTGGCAGAATCCATGATCAAATATGTGATCCGTTATGTGCTGGAGCATGCGCCGGAGGAGATGAAGTTCTTTAACAGCTTTGTGGACAAGGGACTGATCGAGCGGCTTGAGCATGTGGCGAATTCTGATTTTGCCCATGTGACCTACACGGAAGCAATTGACATTTTAGAGAAGCATAATGATGAGTTTGATTACAAGGTTTCCTGGGGCTGTGATCTGCAGACGGAGCATGAGCGCTACCTGACAGAAAAGGAATTTAAGCGTCCTGTTTTCGTGACAGATTATCCGAAGGAGATCAAAGCGTTCTATATGAAGCTGAACGAGGACGGGAAGACAGTAGCGGCTATGGACTGCCTTGTGCCGGGGATCGGTGAGATCATCGGCGGTTCCCAGAGGGAAGACGACCTTGAGACGCTGGAGAGAAGAATGGAAGAGATGGGGCTGAAAAAGGAAGATTACGATTTTTATCTGGATCTTCGCCGTTACGGTTCCGTGCGCCATGCGGGCTTCGGACTCGGGTTTGAGCGCTGCGTGATGTATCTGACAGGTATGTCGAATATTCGTGATGTGCTGCCGTTCCCGAGGACTGTGAAGAACTGTGAGTTGTAAATTGTGAGAACGGACGCTATGTCAGGAATTATATTCCCTCGTCGCCACGCTCTCGCTCTGTAAAAAACGCAGCGGACACTAAACTCGTGAAATACCTCGTTAAGTGCCGGCGTTTTTTGAAGGGCTCCTTAGGGAATATAATTCCTGACATAGCTGACTATGGCTTTATTTACAGATGGTACCTTAAAAGATATTACGGATGGTATAATGGACATCGGTTGATTTTGAGAAAAGATGAGAAGTTGCATGAGAAAGAGAGTAAGAAATACAATATGTCTGCTTATATGTCTGTTGCTTTTTTTGGAGAGCTCCGGCAGCGTTCAGGCGGTTACGATCGAGGAGCTGCGGCAGCAGATCGAGGAGAGCCAGAGTCAGCTCAACAGTGAAAATGAAGTGATCTCCGGGCTGCAGGATGAGCAGGATCTGATCGAGGAGGAGATCAATGATCTGGATGCGGAGCTGGTGAATCTGTATACGGAGATCAGTGTGCTGGAAGATCAGATTCTGGAGCAGGAAGGCAAGATCGCGGAGAAGGAAGCCGAGATCGAGGTGGCGCAGGAAGAGTTTGAGGCTGCGGAAGCGGAGGAGCGGCGCCAGTATGAGGCGATGAAGGAGCGGATCCGTTTCACCTACGAGCAGGGCGAGAGCACTTATATAAAACTGCTCCTCTCCAGCGGAAGCTTCAGCGAGTTACTGAACCGGGCGGAATTTATAGAGGAAGTTTCGGCATATGATGACCGTATGCTGGCAGAGTATCAGGCGATCAAGCAGAAGGTTGCGGATATGAAGGCGAAGCTGGAGGCGGATCGGGCGGCACTGGTGGAAGAGAAGGAGGCGCTGGAGGCGGACAAGGCTTCTCTTGCCCAGCAGCAGAGTTACCTGAACGGTATTCTGGCTCAGAAAAAAGCGATCAGCGCCAACTATGATGCGGAAATTGCGGCGGCCAAAAACCGGGCGGCACAGTTTAAGCAACAGATCGCGGCAGATACAAAGAAGATCCAGCAGATTCAGGAGGAAGAGCGCAAAAGGCTGGAGGCACAGAACAACAGCAGTAGCAGCAGTGGAAAAACCACGGCTTCGAATCCCAATGCGGCAAAGACCATAGGGGCGGCGCAGGCTGTTGTGGCACAGTCATCCGGCAGTTCATCCGGAAAATCCATTGCGAATTATGCCTGTCAGTTTATCGGAAATCCCTATGTGTCCGGCGGCACAAGCCTGACAAACGGAGCGGACTGTTCCGGCTTCATTTACAGATTGTATGCGGATTACGGCTACCGGGTTCCCCGAACTTCCTCACAGCTTCGGAGCGTGGGCACTGAAGTTTCTTATTCCGAGGCACAGCCTGGCGATATTATCTGTTATGAGGGACATGTGGGTATGTATATCGGCGGGGGGATGATCGTTCATGCGAGTACCCAGAGGACCGGTATCAAGGTCAGCAATGCGCAGTATCGTCCGATCCTGACAGTGAGACGGGTAATGTAAGAAAGAGAAAAAGAGAGCCAGGAGGCCAATGGCATTGTAAAAGCTTATTATAGAGATTTTTGCATAAAATCAATGGGAAGCCAGTAAAAATCAAGGCTTCCCATATTTTGTCTGTATGTGGTATATTACATATTCTAGACTTCATACGTTCTGTTTATGTCATCTATAGAACCGATCAACACGGTTTTTCCCTCGAAGGCAAAGCCGTAACTGCAGATGCGTTCTGCAGGAATACCCCGGGAGATAAGCTCCGCCGCATACTGTTTTTCCTCGATCTGACGAAGGGCAGAATTTAAGGTATCTTCCAGAGTTTTTTCGCGCCGGACATTTCTCACTTTAAATTCAAGGATAATCGCATTATCCTTGATAATTGCATTGTCTTTGGTGATCGCATCACCTTCATTTATTTTTTTAGGTTCAAGCACCACATCATATCTGCCAAAGCCGCTTTCCCGGTTCGATGTGATCAGATAGCGGTCCTGCAGATCTACGATTAATCCAAGCACAAATCCGTGATAGAAACGTTCTGGTTCCAAGCCGGAGGGCTTCATACCTGTATCGAAGTAACTGAAAGTACTGAGCGCCACACGGTTCATGTATTCGTTCATGGCATCCAAATCACCAAGCAGAAGGGCTTTCACGAAATCATTATAATCCTCCTTGCTGCCTCCAAACCATCCCCGTACCATGTTCTGGAACATGCGTTTTACTTCATGGTTGGTGAGAGCCAACTCATACATGATCTCTTCGTTTTCTCCAATCTCTCCTGCGTCATCGTAGCTTAAAACTTTCAGATAACCGCTGGCGAGCAGCAGGCTCCAGATGGCGGATTCACTCTGGTCCAACTGGTCATAGACGATCTGCTCATCGATGGGGACGCGGATCGTGCCGCCCTGAAGGAGTATCTCAAACTGCTCCTTTATCCTGCGGGATCCCTGACGCAACAATTTCCCTGCCAGAGAGTTGGAACTGGTATTTGCCCAGTAGGTGGAAAGTTTTCCGGTATCCAAAAAATTTAAAATGGACCATGGATTATAGATATCTCTGTGCTGTCCGAAAACAAAGCCGTCATACCACCATTTTACCTGTTCCTTTTCTTCGTAAAGTCCGCATTCTTCCATTGTCGTGAATACTTCGGCTTCTGTAAAACCGAAAGAATCCGCATATTCGTCCGAAGTCGTAGTAACTACTTTCAGGTTATTCAGATCGGAGAAGATAGATTCCTTGCTTACTCTGGTAATTCCCGTCATGATTCCCCGCTCCAACCATGGATTTGTCTTAAATGTGGAGTTAAATAAATTTCTGGTGAAGGCAACAAGCTCTTTCCAATAGCCGCTTACATAAGCTTCCTGAAGAGGTGTATCATATTCGTCCAGAAGAATTATTGCTTTTTTTCCGTGACAACGATACAAGTATTCGGAAAGACGTCTCAATGTATCGGAAGCCATATAGTCCTCCATTGTGGCGGACACTTTTTGATATTCTGTTTTCTCATTTTCATTTAGAAAAGAACCTTTCAGCAAAAAGTCGGATCGGTTATACAAATCCGCTATGATCTGACAGATTTTTTTTCGTGTTTCCGCAAAAGAAGTCTCCTTTACGCCGGCAAAGCTTAAAAAAATGACAGGATATGTCCCCTGCAGGTTCCGGTATTTTTCGTCCGTCCATATCTCCAGTCCCTCAAACAGATCGCTGCGCTCCGCATATTTCACGGAGAAGAACTGCTCCACCATACTCATGTTCAGGGTTTTCCCGAACCGGCGGGGACGGGTGATCAATGTGACTTTATCTCCGCTTTCCCACCACTCCTTAATAAAGGGAGTTTTATCAATATAGAAATATTCGTTTGTAATGATCTCTTCAAAATCCTGTAATCCGATCGCAACTGTCCTTGCCATAAGCATCTCCTCGATAGATGATGTATTGCCTCCTGCCGATGCATTTAGTATATATGATTCATCGTTAAAATACAATTGGCTTAAATATCTTTTCGCAAAGAAAAGGGGATGGAAGAAAATGATTTTACTTAGCATTTTTAAGTTTTCAATTGTTGAAGAAATGCACTGGAGGCTCTTGAAAGAATCTGATACTTTTTCCAGACAATGTAAAGTTCGGCTTCTAATGCAGGAAAAAACGGCTTAAAGCATAAATTGCTGTCCCCGGTGGTGTTGATCAGCCTGTCCAATGCGATCACGTATCCAAAGCCTTTTTTGACAAATTGTGCTGCGTTATAAATTAAATCATAGGTCGCTACAATATTGAGCTTGGAAATATCTGCTTTCAGCCAATGGAACATTTCTGCATTGATTGAGGCCTGATGGGATACAATTAAAGGCTTATCCCACAGATCTTCCGCACGGATCGTTTCCTTTCCTGCTAATGGACTGTCTTTACGCATCAGGACACCCCATATATCTTTTTGCGGAAGTTTGAAGTAATCATATCTGCTGAGGTCAGCTTCTCCAACCAACAATCCAAAGTCAATTAAGCCTTTATCCAGTTTTTCCATAACACGTTCGGCGTCGCCGCTGTAAATGTGGTAATGAATGAGAGGATGTTTTTTCTGTAAATCCTGTGCAGCCTGTGCCAGAAAGGAAATGCTTTCGGTTTCTCCACAGCCGATATAAATATCGCCGCCTATATTTTCGCTTGAGGATGTCAGTTCCGCCTTTGTCTTTTCCATTAAATCGATCAATTCCTCCGCTCGCTTACGCAGCAACATTCCGTCCTCGGTCAGTGTGACTTTTTTACTTCCGCGAATGAATAGCTGTTTCCCTAATTCTTCTTCCAAATCTTTTATTTGTCTGGAAAGCGGCGGCTGTGTCATACGCAGAGTTTCCGCTGCCTTTGTTATGCTTTCCTCCCTTGCAACCGCAAGAAAATACTGTAATACTCGAATATCCAAGTGAAAAACCTCCCTGAGATCGTCTTTGTCGTAATGCTAACAGAAAATGCTATACCTTTCAAGTATGAAATACTATTCTGTATATGTATTTGATATTTGACGTAAAGACCATTATGATAACAGCAGGATAGGAATGATTGTAATTAATGTGGAAATTGAAGACAGGAGGTTTGAAAATATGAGTAAAACACTACCGAAAATAGCATTAGGAGCCTGGTCCTGGGGCGCAGGAGCAGCCGGAGGGGATCAGGTATTTGGAAATCATCTGTTTGAAGCAGATTTGAAACCAGTGTTTGAGAAGGCAATGGAGTGTGGACTGAACCTGTGGGATACGGCGGCGGTTTACGGCGAGGGAACTTCTGAACGTATTCTGGGCAGTTTTGTAAAAGATGTGAACAGGGAAAGCATTATCCTTTCCACAAAATTTACTCCGCAGATAGCCAGCGACTTGCTGAGTGCCATGCAGGAAATGATTGACGGCAGTAAAAAGCGGCTGCATACCGATGTAATTGATGTTTACTGGATACACAATCCGATGGATGTTGAAAAATGGACACCAGATTTAATCCCGTTGGTAAAAAGCGGACAGATTAAGACAATCGGCGTTTCCAATCATAATCTCGCAGAAATAAAATGGGCAAATGAAATTCTTGCGGCGGAGGGTTTGAAAGTTTCTGCGGTGCAGAACCATTATAGTCTGTTACACCGTTCTTCGGAGCGTGCGGGTATTCTTGATTATTGTAAGGAAAGCGACATTACGTTCTATTCTTACATGGTGTTGGAACAGGGGGCGCTTACCGGACGTTACAGTGAGGAAAATCCATTTCCGGAGGGAACCGGGAGGGGAGAGGCTTATAATCCACATCTGAAGGGGCTGACGGCATTGATTGATGAGTTGAAAACGATAGGGAGGCGTTTTGATGCCACTCCTGCGCAGATTGCAACGGCATGGGCAATTGCAAAAGGCACACTCCCGATTATCGGAGTAACCAAAGTACATCAGGTTGAGGAGGCAGCAAAGGCAGCAAAAATTGAATTGACTGCTGATGAAATAAGCCGTCTGGAAATGCTTGGCGATGAAACAGGTGTCCATACACTGCGGGAGTGGGAAAAGGAGATGTAGATTATGACAGTAAAAGAAGTGATAGACGGATTTCAGGAAGGAGCAGAAGAAAATGCTGAACGTGATGCGTATGCAAATGAACTTTTTCAGGAAGCTGTACGTATTGGAATGGAGCTTAATACGAAGTATCATACGCCGGAGGAAACTCGGGAGATCATGGGCAGACTGATCGGGAAAAAGGTAGACCGTTCTTTTCGGATGTTTCCCCCGTTTTATACGGATTTTGGAAAAAATATCACAATTGGGAAAGATGTCTTTATCAATTCAGGATGCCACTTTCAGGATCAGGGCGGAATTGAAATTGGGGACGGTGCATTGATCGGTCATAATGTCGTGCTGGCAACGATCAATCATGATCTGAATCCAGAGGAAAATCGGAAAAACCATTATGCACCGATCAAAATTGGCGCCCATGTATGGGTTGGTTCTAACGCAGCCATACTGCCGGGGGTGACGATTGGCGATTATGCGGTGGTTGCGGCGGGAGCCGTAGTGACACGGGATGTTCCTGCCATGACGGTAGTGGGAGGTGTTCCTGCGAAAGTACTGAAAGTGATTAAGGAATTGCCCGGGGCAATTCCAGCGGAAGAAAAGGAGGAGCGATATGAAGCGGCTGTATAATCTTATATTGGTTTGTCTGCTTATCATTACGTTATCAGCCTGCGGAAAGCAGACGAGAACAGATTACCTTGCGGATAAAGTGTCGGAACAGCATATTCAGACAGAAAGTGCAGAAGTAACAGAGCAGGCAGAACAGGAACAGCAGCCACAGGGAGGTGACAACACAATGATGGGAGCTATTTCCTTTAACTTTGAAACAAAGTCGGTTTTATTGAACAGTGGATATGAAATGCCCATATACGGGATCGGCACATACAGTCTGACCGGGGATACCTGCGTGGAATCCGTTACGGCGGCATTAAGCAGCGGAGTCCGTCTGATTGATACTGCCTATATGTACCATAATGAGGAAAGTGTGGGGGAGGCTGTTAGAAATTCCGGCGTACCGAGGGAGGAAATCTTTGTCATCACAAAGCTGTACCCCAGTCAATTTACCGATCCGGAAACTGCGATCGAGGAGGCACTTGAAAAATTGGATATAGAATACATTGACATGATGCTGCTCCACCACCCCGGAAGCGGTGATGTGGAAGCTTATCTTGCAATGGAGAAGGCGGTGGAAGACGGTAAAATCCGTTCACTTGGTTTATCTAACTGGTATGTGGAAGAACTGGAGGAATTTTTACCACAGATAAACATTACTCCCGCTCTGGTTCAGAATGAAATACACCCATATTATCAGGAAAATGATGTGATCCCATACATTCAAAGTCTTGGGATCGTGGTGCAGGGGTGGTATCCGCTTGGCGGCAGGGGGTATACGGCACAATTGCTTGGAAATGAAGTTATTTCGGAAATTGCACAGGCACATGGAAAATCATCGGCACAGGTTATTCTTCGGTGGAATCTGCAAAAGGGTGTCGTAGTCATTCCCGGTTCCAGCAATCCCGATCATATTCAGGAAAACACGGAATTGTTTGATTTTGAATTGACGGAAGAGGAAATGGAGCGTATCAATGCCCTTGACAGGAATGAAAAACATGATTGGTATTAAGAAGGTTCTGGTATTTATAAAGTGGAGGTAGAATATGAAAGTTTTAGCGATTAACGGAAGCGCAAGAAAGGACGGAAATACAGCAATCCTTATCAATACAGTATTTAAGGAGCTGCACAAGGCAGGAATTGAAACGGAAATGGTACAGCTTTCCGGCAAAATTATCGAACCGTGTAAGGCTTGCTGGGCTTGTGGTGGAAGAAAAAACTGTGTGCATAAAAAAGATATGTTTCAGGAAATTTTTGAAAAGATGGTACAGGCAGACGGGATTATTCTTGGCTCACCGGTTTATACGGCAAATGTTTCTGCAAATATGCAGGCATTCTTGGAACGGGCATCAGTGGTAGCAGATATGAATAAAAGTGATAAACTGCTTAGGTACAAAGTTGGGGTGGCTGTCACGGCGGCACGAAGGGGCGGCGCGCTTACCACGCTTGATGCAATGAATCATTTTTTTATGCTGCAAAATATGTTTGTAGTGGGTTCCTCTTATTGGGCAATGGCGTATGGGCAAATGCCAGAAGATGTCCGGAAAGACGAAGAAGGACTTGATACAATGAAAAATCTTGGTCAGAATATGGCATATTTACTGAAAGCACTGAAAGAAAGGCGGGAGAAATTGGGATTGAGTTAAAGAAAAAAGGATAGCAATAGATTTATTTTTTGGCAATATATTCTAAAAATCTCTCCATATCGTAACTCATCACCAGCCAGTCGGGAAAATCGAGCACTTCCCGGCAGGCGTCAAGCAGCGCTTCAGAACCCTTCACTTTCCCCACATTTTCCGGACCGTGGCTGTCGCTGGAGAGCAGTACGGGCACCTCGTAACGCATACACTGAACAAGCATCTGAATATTATTCTCGATCGTATTGCCCCGATAGCCGCCAGGCATAATGGAGGCGTTATTAATCTCCATCATCACATGATGCGCAGCGGCAGCTTCCGCCAGCGCTTTATAATCCACAGGGAACTTTACATCATCGCAGTGTCCTACGATGCGCACCATGGGCTGATCCATGGCGCCGATATAGGCATTGGTATTTTCCAGCATATTGCCGGGTTTTATATTTTTCGAGTGCATACTGATCACAGCATAGTCCATACCGCTTAAAATACCCTGCTCCAGATCGACTCTGCCGGAATAATCAAGAATATTCAGTTCCACACCATAAAGCATCCTGATCCCGCAGCGCATCTTCGGCGCCATCTGCAGATTTTTAAAATAAGAAGGCGTTCCTGCACAAAGCGTGGCGGGACCATGATCTGAGATCCCGAGCAGGGAAAGCCCCTGCCTTTTTGCCGCCTTCGCCATATCCGCGATCGTACAGGCGGTTCCATGGCCGCTGGAGATCGAGTGCGTATGTACATCGAGTTTGATCATAATAATTTCCCCTATGATATCAGTATGCGCCCGAACCTGTGGTTTGTCAATGAAAAAAACAAAAAACCACAAAAAATAATATAAAAACCAAAAAAACATTCAAAAAAAGGTGATGATTTTGTTGACTTCATATAGCATGGAGCGTATAATGAGAACAAGCATGAGGTTTTATACTTAAATTTGTTTTTTATAAAAATACAGGAGAAGGAGGAAGCAAAAAATGAAGTATTATTCGAAGGCAATTCCGAAGAGCGAGAGAATTACCAGATTAGTGGAACATCTTTACGCTAAAATGCCGGAAATTGAAGCTTCGAGAGCTGTTCTGATCACAGAGTCTTATCAGCAGACGGAAAATGAACCGATGATCATCAGGCGTGCCAAAGCGTTTGAGCATATTCTGGACAATATCCCGATCATCATCCGGGATGAAGAGCTGATCGTAGGTTCCACAACGATCGCGCCCAGAGGCTGCCAGACCTACCCGGAATTTTCATGGGAATGGCTGGAAGCGGAATTTGAAACGGTGGAGACAAGGGCGGCGGATCCGTTTTATATTTCCGATGAAACGAAGAAAAAGCTGCATGAGGCGAACCAGTATTGGAAGGGGAAAACGACCAGTGAACTTGCGACTGCCTACATGGCGCCGGAAACTTTGACGGCGATGGAGCACAATGTGTTTACGCCAGGCAACTATTTCTATAACGGCGTGGGGCATATCACCGTGAAATATGAACAGGTGCTGGCGATCGGTTTTGAGGGTATCATCAGGATCGCAGAGGAACACCTTGCGAACTGTAAGGTGGGTGACGGCGATTATGCGAAACGTTCCCGTTTTCTGCAGGCGGTGATCATAAGCTGTAAGGCAGTGATCCGGTACGCGGAGCGCTATGCGCGCCTGGCTGCCGAGATGGCGGACAGATGCGGCGATCCGGCGAGAAAGGCGGAACTTTTAAAGATTTCCGCAAACTGTGCGAGAGTACCGGCAAAGGGAGCGGAGAATTTCCACGAGGCATGTCAGAGCTTCTGGTTTGTACAGCAGCTTTTGCAGCTGGAGTCCAGCGGGCATTCCATCTCGCCGGGACGGTTTGACCAGTATATGTATCCTTATTTTAAGAAGGACCTGGACAAGGGTGCGATCACAAGAGAATTTGCGCAGGAACTGATGGACTGCATCTGGGTTAAATTAAATGACCTGAACAAGTGCCGTGATGCGGCAAGCGCGGAGGGCTTTGCAGGCTACAGCCTGTTCCAGAACCTGATCGTAGGCGGACAGGATGAAAACGGTATGGACGTGACGAACGATCTGTCCTTTATGTGCATCACCTGTTCCATGCATGTCTTTTTACCGCAGCCGTCCTTATCCATCAGAGTGTGGAACGGTTCTCCCCAGGATCTGCTGATCCATGCGGCGGAACTGACCAGAACGGGTATCGGCCTGCCGGCTTATTATAATGATGAAGTGGTCATTCCGGCGCTGATGAGCAGGGGACTGACTCTGGAGGATGCAAGAACCTACAATATCATCGGCTGTGTGGAACCGCAGAAGGCGGGAAAGACGGAAGGCTGGCATGATGCCGCATTCTTCAACATGTGCCGTCCGCTGGAATTTGTATTTACCAACGGTTATGACAAAGGCGAACTGGCAAGCATTCAGACAGGGGACGTAGAGAGCTTTCAGACATTTGATGAATTCTATGATGCATATAAGAAACAGATGGAATATCAGATTTCCCTGCTGGTCAATGCGGATAACGCGATAGATCAGGCGCATATGGAGAGATGTCCGCTGCCCTTTGAATCCTGTATGGTGGATGACTGTATGGCAAGGGGAATGGCGCTGCAGGAAGGCGGAGCGATCTATAACTTCACGGGCCCGCAGGGCTTTGGTATCGCCAATGTGGCGGATTCCCTGTATGCGATAAAGAAACTGGTGTTTGATGAGCACAAGGCGACGCTGGGCGATTTCAAGCGGGCGCTGGCGCTGAACTACGGCAAGGGCTTTGATGAGATCACCATAGCGGAGATGACGGCTCAGATCGTAAAAGAATTGAAACAGGCGGGAAGGGACGTTTCCGATGAGGATATCGCGACCATTGCGAAGACCATCATGGATACAAAGCTTTCCGATGCAGATCAGGCGATGTGCGACAACCTGTATGATATGATCGACGCGCTGCCCAAGTTCGGCAATGAC
Source organism: uncultured bacterium (assembly GCA_947647735.1). Classification (GTDB taxonomy): domain Bacteria; phylum Bacillota; class Clostridia; order Lachnospirales; family Lachnospiraceae; genus 1XD8-76. The sequence continues at coordinate 106,496 of CANSLJ010000006.1, forward strand.
ATCGAGGATGTGGATGCGCTGGCAAGGGATGCGGCTTATACATATACAAGGCCGGTGGAGAAATATAAAAATCCCAGAGGCGGCATATTCCAGGCAGGTGTATATCCGGTATCCGCCAATGTACCTTTGGGCGGGCAGACCGGCGCTACGCCGGATGGACGTCTGGCACACAGACCGGTGGCGGACGGGGTTTCCCCTTCCTCCGGCAAGGATGTGCACGGGCCTACGGCGGCGGCAAACTCTGTGGCGAAGCTGGATCACGGAATCGCCAGCAACGGTACGCTTTTTAACCAGAAATTCCATCCTTCCGCATTAAGCGGCGAGGAAGGGCTGAACAACTTTGTGAGCCTGATCCGCTCCTACTTTGACCAGAAGGGTATGCATATGCAGTTTAACGTGGTGTCCAGAGAGACGCTGCTGGACGCGCAGCAGCATCCCGAGAATTATAAACATCTGGTAGTCAGGGTGGCAGGTTACAGCGCACTGTTTACAACACTGTCAAGATCTCTGCAGGATGATATTATCGCCAGAACGGAGCAGGGATTCTAAGCGGGAGTAAATCAGAACAGATAAACGGAGATGACATATGGAAAATGCCATAAATACCAGGGCCATGCAGGACCCGAACATATATGGCCGGGAATATCTTCAGACAAAAGGAAGGATATTTGATATTCAGCGCTATTCCATTCATGACGGAAAAGGCATCCGCACCATTGTATTTTTAAAGGGCTGTGTGCTCCGGTGCAAATGGTGCTGCAACCCGGAATCCCAGGAGTACCAGATCCAGACTATGATGGTGCAGGGAAAGCCGAAGGTGATCGGCAGGGATGTGACGGTGGAAGAGGTGATGGAAACCGTTGTAAAAGACGAACCCTACTATCGGCGTTCCGGCGGCGGGCTTACGCTTTCCGGCGGCGAGAGCCTCTGTCAGGCGGAATTCGCCAGAGACCTGCTCCATGCGGCGAAAGCAAGGGGCATGAATACGGCGATGGAGAGCATGGCGGGACTGCCTTATGAGAAAATCGAAATGCTTCTGCCCTATCTGGATAATTACCTGATGGATATCAAGCATATCGATCCGGAAAAACATAAACAGTTTACCGGAAGAAGCAATGAGCTGATGCTGGAAAATGCCAGAAAAGTCGCACAGTCCGGCATGACAAAGCTGGACATCCGGGTACCTGTGATACCGACTTTTAACGATAAGCCGGAGGAGATCAGGGCGATCGCGCAGTTTGCGGATAAACTGCCCGGGGTGACGAAGATACATCTGCTTCCCTATCACAGGCTGGGACAGGATAAGTATGACGGACTTGGCAGGAAATATGAAATGGACGGCATACTGCCGCCGGACAATGCGTATATGGAGATGCTGAAACAGGTGGTACAGCAGAATTCTTCACTGTATTGTCAGATTGGAGGTTAGTGTGGGCTATACAGATAATTTGAGCCAGGAGGCAAAGCAGCGCATTGTGCAGGAGCTGGTGCCCGGCAAGCAGATCACACTGGCGCACATCATAGCGAATCCGGACAGGATCTTATATGAAAAACTGGGGCTTGACCCGGCGGTGAACTATGCGAAATCCGCCATCGGCGTGCTGACCGTATCGCCGGCGGAGACCGCCATCATCATTGCGGATATCGCGATGAAGGCATCCGGCATCGAACTGGGATTTGTGGACCGCTTCAGCGGCTCCCTCATCATCACAGGCACGGTGTCCGAGGTGGAGGCGTCGGTACAGGCTATTCTGGAATATGCGGATGAAACACTGCACTATACGATCTGTGAGATCACAAGGACATGAAAAAGATCATTTTAATCGGAAGAAGCGAAGCGGGCAAGACCACGCTGACACAGGCGCTGAAAGGTGAAAAGATTCAGTATCATAAAACGCAGTATGTCAATCATTTTGATGTGATCATTGATACCCCGGGTGAATATGCCCAGACAGCACACCTTGGCAGGGCGCTGGCACTCTATACCTATGAAGCGCAGGTGGTGGGACTGCTTCTTGCGGCAACCGAACCCTATTCTCTCTATCCGCCCTGTATCACCAGCATGACAAACCGGGATACGGTGGGCATCGTCACAAAGATCAATGATGCGAAGGCGAATGTGGAGAGGGCGGATAGGTGGCTTCGGCTGACCGGCTGTAAAAAGATTTTTTATGTGGATTCCAAAACGGGGGAAGGCATTCCGGAGATTCTGGAGTATCTGGCGGAGGAAGGGGATGTACTTCCCTGGTTGGAATCAAAAACAACATAAAACAACACGAAAACATGTTGACTTTGTTGTGCGATACCCTTATACTTAGGGTATAAATCGACAAAATCGACCAAAATCAAGGAGGAAAGATTTTTATGCAGAACGAATTTGAAATCAAAAAACAGATCTGTGACATCGGAAAAAGGATCTACAACAGAAACATGGTTGCGGCAAACGACGGCAATATCTCCGTAAAACTGAATGACCATGAATTTTTGTGCACACCTACCGGTGTCTCCAAAGGTTTCATGACACCTGAGTATATCTGCAAAGTGGACGAGAACGGTAACGTGATCCAGGCGAACAAAGGATTCAAGCCCTCTTCTGAGATCAAGATGCATATGAGAGTCTATGCAAAGAGACCGGACGTAGGCGCAGTGGTACATGCACATCCTACTTTCGCTACATCCTTTGCAATCGCAGGTATTCCGCTGACACAGCCGATCATGCCGGAAGCGGTTATCGCTCTTGGCTGCGTACCGATCGCTGAGTATGGTACTCCTTCTACCATGGAGATTCCTGATAACGTAGAAAAGTATCTTCCTTATTATGATGCAGTTCTGCTTGAGAGCCACGGCGCGCTGACATGGAGCACCGACCTTCTTGCCGCTTATCATAAGATGGAATCCGTTGAATTTTATGCTGAGCTTCTGTACAAGTCCAAAATGCTGGGCGGTCCGAAGGAGTTCGATAAGAACACGATCGAAAAACTGTATGAGATCAGAAGACAGATGGGCCTTCCCGGAAAGCATCCGGCAAATCTCTGCATGAACAAGGATACCAAGAACTGCCATAACTGCGGCTGTCATTCTCACAGCGACAACGGCACAGGCTCCGTATCTTCCATTGCGAAGTCCGCAAGCCCTGAAGTAGTAGCTGAGATCACAAAGAAAGTGATGCAGCAGCTCGGTTTATAGTCTATGAACCAGGAAGAAATCATTAAACAGACGATAGAGTCCGTTTTAAATGGCGGGGCGGCTCTGCAGGATATGAACCTGAAAACGGCGAATGCCCTGATCGGCAGAGTGCAGGAGAAAGCAAAAGAGATGGGAATTCCTGTGGTGGTCGCAGTGTCCGACAAGGCGGGACGGCCGGTGGCGGTACAGTGCATGGACGGCGCATATATCGGGAGCTTCGATGTGGCGCTGAACAAGACCTACACCTGTGCGGCATTTAAAATGTCCACGGAAACCCTCGGAAAGCTGGCACAGCCGGGTGAATCCCTCTACGGGATACAGTTCACGAACGAAGGAAAGATCGTGATCTTCGGCGGCGGCGAACCGCTCTATCTGGGCGGCCGGTTGATCGGAGCCCTCGGGGTGAGCGGCGGATCTGCCGAGCAGGATACAGCCCTCGCAGCATTTGGAAAGGACATCTTAAAGGAGGTAGTAACGTGCCTATAAGTGAAAGCATGGTACAGGATATTGTATCAGAAGTTATGGCAAAGATGCAGATCGCTGACACTCCTTCCGGCAAGCATGGCATATTCAAGGATATGAATGAAGCTATTGCAGCGGCGCAGAAGGCACAGAAGATTGTCAGAAATCTGTCCATGGATCAGAGAGAGAAGATCATCTCCAATATCCGTAAAAAGACACATGAAAATGCCGAGATCTTCGCAAGGATGGGCGTGGATGAGACCGGAATGGGCAATGTGCCCCATAAGATCTTAAAACACCATCTGGTAGCAGACAAGGTACCCGGCACAGAAGATATTACAACAGAGGCATATTCGGGAGACAGGGGACTTACCCTTGTGGAAATGGGACCTTTCGGCGTGATCGGCGCGATCACTCCCTGCACTAACCCTTCAGAGACAGTGCTCTGTAACGCAATGGGAATGATCGCAGGCGGAAATACGGTGGTATTCAACCCGCATCCCCAGGCGATCAAAACATCGATCTATGCTATCAATCTGGTGAACGAAGCTTCTCTGGAGGCAGGCGGTCCGGACAATGTGGCATGTACGGTAGAAAAACCTACGCTGGCAACCAGTGATATCATGATGCACCATCCGGCGATCCAGCTCATTGCGGCAACCGGCGGTCCGGGTGTTGTGACGGCGGTTCTTTCTTCCGGAAGAAGAGGCATCGGCGCAGGGGCAGGCAATCCGCCCGCACTGATCGATGAAACGGCAGATATCAGAAAAGCAGCGGCGGATGTGGTAAACGGCTGTACATTTGATAATAATCTGCCCTGTATCGCAGAAAAAGAGATCGTGGCAGTGGAGAGCATCATCGACGAACTGCTGCATTATATGGTAAATGAGCAGGGTTGCTATCTGGCTTCCAAAGAAGAGCAGGATAAGCTGGCAGCTACTGTACTTACACCAAAGGGAACACTCAACAGAAAATGCGTGGGACGTTCCGCGAAGGTACTGCTCTCCATGATCGGAGTGGAAGTACCGGATAATATCCGCTGCATCACTTTCGTTGGAGAGAAAGAACATCCGCTGATCACAGAGGAACTGATGATGCCGATCCTTGGCATTGTTCCCGCCAAGGATTTTGAGGATGGTGTGGAAAAAGCTGTATGGCTTGAGCATGGCAACCGCCACTCCGCACATATTCATTCCAAGAACGTAGACAGGATCACACAGTATGCAAAAGCACTGGATACGGCGATTCTTGTAAAGAACGGTCCCTCATATGCGGCGCTGGGATTCGGCGGCGAGAGTATCTGTACCTTCACGATCGCCAGCAGAACAGGCGAAGGATTGACCAGCGCAAAGAGCTTTACGAAGAAACGGCGTTGTGTGATGACGGATAATTTGTGCATAAGATGAAAAAATTTTCTGGGTTTCATCTGATAAAATAAAACAGCATCTGCTCGAACGGTGTCCAGAGAATTTACAGATGCGTAAGCAACTGGAAATTTCTCTGCTGTCTATGATACCGGCAGAGCTGATGCGGAACTGGAATGGAGGTATAATAATGGCAGTAAATTCAAATGACGTTGAGCAGATCGTCAGACAGGTACTTGCCAGCATGACTGACGGCAGTGTGAGAAGCGCTGCGCCGGCGGCAGCTCCCGCGGCGGGGAATATTCCCAAGACGGGAAAGGTGGCGGTGCTGACACAGTTAAAGCACTTTGATATCAGAGAATATCCGATCCCTGAAGTGGGCGATGACGATATGCTGGTGAAAGTGGAAGGCTGCGGCGTATGCGGTACGGATGCTCACGAGTATAAAAACGATCCTTTCGGGTTGATCCCCGTGGCACTGGGACATGAAGGTACCGGTGAGATCGTGAAGATGGGTAAGAATGTGAAGAAAGACAGTGCGGGAAAAGACGTAAAAGTCGGCGACAAGATCGTAACCTGCATGATCTTCAAAGACAACCCGGATATCACAATGTATGATTTAAATAAACAGAATGTCGGCGGCGCCGATGTATACGGCCTGCTGGCAGAAGATGCATCTAACTTTAACGGCTGGTTTGCGGAATATATTCTGATCAGAGGCGCTCTTGGTTCCACATTCTTTAATGTGAGCGATCTGGATCTGGATTCCCGTATCCTGATCGAGCCCTGCGCGGTGCTGATCCACGCAGTAGAGCGGGCAAAAACAACAGGAATTCTCCGGTTTAACAGCCGTGTGGTAGTACAGGGCTGCGGTCCTATCGGCCTGATTTGTATCGCAATCTTAAAGACGATGGGCATGGTGAACATCATCGCTGTGGACGGCAATGAACAGAGGCTGGAATTTGCAAAACGCCTCGGTGCGGCGGGCAGCGTAAACTTTATGAACTATAAAGGCATCGAGAATCTGGCAAAGGGCGTGGAGGATGCGTTCGGCGGACATCCCGCGGATTTCGCTTTCCAGTGTACCGGCTCACCGGTGGCTCATGCCAACATTTATAAGTTCATCAGAAACGGCGGCGGTCTTTGCGAGCTGGGCTTCTTCATCAACGGTGGAGATGCAACCATCAATCCGCACTTTGACCTTTGCTCCAAGGAGATCACGCTGGTAGGCTCCTGGGTATACACACTGAGAGATTATGTGACTACCTTTGATTTCTTAAAGAGCGCAAAGGCGATCGGGCTTCCGCTGTCAGAACTGATCACAGACAGATATCCGTTAGAGCAGATCAATGAGGCACTGGAGAAGAATCTGGCAATGACGGGACTGAAGATCGCAATCGTAAACAAATAAGCACAGGTGCTTATCTGCTTACGATGTACTAAGCTGAAGGAGTATAAGCGATGGAAGAAAAAATGTTAGAGGAAGTGAAAGACGAAAGAGCCGTTGGCATTCTGGAAGTATTCGGGCTTACAACAGCTTTTCTGGCAGCAGATGCGGGCTGTAAAGCGGGTGATGTGACGCTTGAAAACTTCGATAAGAATAAACCGGCAAATGCGGATGCACTTCCGGTTCCACTGCTGGTAACAATCAAATTTCGCGGATCAGTGGCAGATGTGGAAGCGGCTATGGAGGCGGCAAAACAGGTGGCTGCAAGCGGAGCAGGGATCGTACAGAGTTATATTATCCCGAGGCCGACGCCGGATTGCTGCAAAATGTTGAAACTGAACGCATTCGATAAACGATGAAAAATTAGGAGGAATATTTAAATGGCACAGGAAGCTTTAGGAATGATTGAAACAAGAGGACTTACCGCTGCGATCGAGGCAGCAGATGCAATGACCAAGGCAGCAGAGGTAGCACTGGTTGGTACAGAGAAGATCGGAAGCGGACTGGTAACAGTTATGGTTCGCGGTGATGTAGGCGCTGTAAAAGCAGCAGTGGAATCCGGCGCATCCGCAGCAAGCAGACTGGGTGAACTGGTAGCACAGCACGTAATTCCCCGTCCTCACAACGATGTGGAAAAGATCTTACCGACTATTTAAGGAGTAACTGATGGGAAACGCATACGGCTTTATTGAAATACAGGGTGTCGTACCGGCAATGACCGCACTGGACATCATGTGCAAAACGGCAAATGTAGAACTGGCTACCTGGGAGCGTAAACTCGGTGGACGACTGGTGACACTGATCGTGCAGGGAGATGTGTCCGCTGTGACACAGGCAGTTGAGACAGCCGCAAAAAACGGTATAGGAAAGCCGGCGGTACAGGGCGTTATTGCAAATCCCCATCCGGAGATCGTGAGGCTGGTAAGAAAATCCGCCAGCAGGTTTAAGGATGCGGAGGCATTGGAAAAGATGTAAAAACAGGGTAAAGCACCCGATCCAAACAAAATGAAGGAGGAAATTCATTATGGCACAGGAAGCATTAGGAATGGTTGAAACAAGAGGTCTGGTAGCATCTATCGAAGCAGCAGATGCTATGTGTAAAGCAGCTAACGTTACACTGATCGGCACAGAGAAGATCGGAAGCGGACTGGTAACAGTTATGGTTCGCGGCGATGTAGGCGCTGTGAAATCTTCTGTGGAAGCAGGCGCAAACAGCGCTGCAAAACTGGGCGAGCTGATCGCTACCCATGTAATTCCTCGTCCTCACAATGATGTTGAGATGATCTTACCGAAGGTAAAATAAGGTAACCAGCTCAGCCGGACTGAGTGCACTGTGAAAAATCGTGCTTGCACGAATTTTGAGCAGTGCATTCGGTCCGAGGGAGCGCCGTTTTATGAGCAAAAGGAGCTGCGAAGCGGCGGAGAGCACCGAAGGTGCGTTTTTGCGAATGGCGCGGGCTGAGCGTCAGGAAGACAACGAAGGACTGGAATAGAGGTGTCAAATTGGATACAAATAATGTAGAACTGATTACAAAATTAGTGATTGAAGCCTTAAATAAGCAGGAAGCAGAGAAGAACGAAAAAGGCTATCTTGTTCCTGTAGGGGTATCCAACCGTCATGTTCACTTAACACAGGAGCATGTGGAGACATTATTCGGAGAAGGCTACCATTTAACAAAGAAAAAAGACCTGATGGGCGGGCAGTTTGCATCGAACGAGCTGGTAACGATTGTTGGCTTGAAGCTGCGTGCTATTGAAAATGTCAGGATCTTAGGCCCCTGTCGCAGTAAGAGCCAGGTGGAGATTTCCGCAACGGATGCAAGGACGCTGGGGATCAAAGCTCCTGTCAGGGAGTCCGGTAATGTGGCAGGAAGCGCGCCGATCGCGCTGGTAGGCCCGAAAGGAGTTTTATATCTGAATGAGGGTTGTATCGTAGCACAGCGCCATATACATATGTCCCCGGCGGATGCGGCGGCATCAGGCTGTAAGGACGGCGATATTGTATCGGTGGTGGCGGATAACGAAAGAGGAACGGTATTCAATCATGTGAAGATCCGTGTGCATGAAAGCTTTACGCTGGAGATGCATATTGATACGGATGAGGCAAATGCAAGTAGGATTGCACAGGGTGATACGGTTAGGATTATGAAATGATCATAAGCCAGATGCCCGGATGGGATATTCCTGTCCGGGCTGGTAATGGCTTATACAGAATTGATAATAGGAGCAGGATTATGATAGCTGCGAAAGTAGTGGGAAGTATTGTTTCTACGAGGAAGAGTGAGAATTTAATCGGGAATAAATTTATGATCGTTGAGCCTGTGGGATGTATGAAGGGGCATGGGGATCAGTTTGTTGCCATTGATAATATAGGTGCCGGTATCGGAGAGTATGTGCTAGTTGCGCAGGGGAGTGCGGCGAGGATCGGATGCGGTCTGGATACTGCGCCGGTGGATGCGGCGATCGTTGGTATCATTGATGATGCCAGCGGACTGGAGTAGGATTATGGAATTACAGGAATTGAAAGATCTGCTGCAAAAGAGCGGGATCGTGGGTGCCGGCGGTGCCGGATTTCCCACTTATGCAAAACTGGATGAACGTGCGGAGACGATTCTTTTAAACTGTGCGGAGTGTGAGCCTTTGTTAAAGCTGCACAGACAGCTCCTGAAGGAATATGCCTATGAGATACTGAAGATGTTCAGCATGGTTGCGGACACGGTTCAGGCGGGCAGCGGCATTATTGGCATTAAAGGTGAATATAAGGAGACGATACAGGCTTTAAAACAGTATATCGGGGAGTTCCCGAAGCTTTCGATCAAGCTTCTGGACAGCGCCTACCCGATGGGTGATGAAGTTGTATTGGTTTATGAGGCAACCGGCAAGGTGATCAGGCCGGGCGGGCTGCCGATAGAGGCGGGTGTGGCGGTATTTAACGTGGAAACGATGTATAATATATATCGTGCGGTAGAGTTCGGCGCACCGGTGACAGATAAAGTGGTATCCGTTGTGGGAGAGGTGGAACATCCGGTTTCCGTCAGAGTTCCCATCGGATGTAAAATAGAAGATGTTGTGGCACTGGCAGGAGAGGTTACGACAAAAGAGCCTGTATATTTTATTGGCGGACCGATGATGGGATTTATCGGGGAAAAGGATATGCCGGTGACGAAGACCACCAATGCGGTGATCGTACTGCCGAAGGATCATCAGATCGTTCAGCGGAAAAAGAGCAAGGCTTCTCTGGAATTAAAGAGGGCGGCGTCCTCCTGTTGTCAGTGTGAGACCTGCACAAGCCTTTGTCCGAGACACGCGCTGGGGCATCCCATCGAGCCGCATCTGTTTATGCGTTCGGCGGCAAATCAGGATTTTCAGCATATTGAAGCATTTTTAAACACTTCTTTCTGCAGTTCCTGCGGTGTGTGCGAGATGTATGCCTGTCCTCAGGGGCTGGCGCCGAGAAGCCTGATCGCGGAGTGTAAGGACGGGCTGAAGAAGGCAGGTGTGAGGCCGCCGGCGGACGTCAAGGCGGCGCCGGTCAAAAAGTCAAGAGAGTACCGGAAAGTACCGGAGATGAGGCTGGAGGCAAGGCTGGGACTTTCCAAATATAATGTGCCTGCGCCGTTGCAGGATGAGACGGTTCAGATGCCTTATGTGACAGTGAAGATGAGCCAGCATATCGGGGCGCCGGCATCTCCCGCCGTGAAGGCCGGGGATATGGTAAAAGCCGGAGATGTGATAGGAAATCCGGGAAACGGTTTGAGCGTGGCGATACATGCGTCAATAGACGGCAAAGTAGTGGCGGCAGATAAAAATGCAGTGACGATCCAGGGGAGGGTTAAAAGATGAGCAGAGCGATTGGAATGATTGAATTTAAGACGGTTTCTTCCGGTGTGGTTGCTGCGGATAATATGGTAAAGACCTCCGATGTGGAGCTGATCGAAGCGGAAACAGTCTGTCCCGGTAAGTATATAGCGATCATTGCGGGGGATCTGAGCGCTGTGGATGCGGCGGTGAAAAATGCGATCACCCAGAGCGGTGAGAATCTGATCGACAGTTTTGTGCTGGGAAACCCGCATGAATCCATTTTTCCTGCCATTTACGGCACAACGCATCTGGAGAAGGTGCGCGCACTCGGGATTCTGGAAACCTTTGATGCGGCGGCGATCATCCAGGCGGCGGATGTGGCTGCAAAGACGGCTATCGTGGATTTGATCGAACTGCGTATCGCGAAGGGGATGTGCGGAAAATCCTATATGTTTTTGACCGGTGAGGTGGCAGCGGTACAGGCGGCGATAGACAGAGCGATCGAGGAGGTCGGGCCGAAGGGGATGTATCTGGATTCTTCGGTTATTGCGCAGCCGGATGAGCAGGTTTGCAAGTCGGTGCTGTAGTATGATAAGCTGTGAGGGATGCCGACGGATAAATATATTCCTTCTGTGTCACGCTCTCGCTTCGTGAAAAACGCAGCGGATGCTAAGCTCGTGAGATACCTCGCTAAGCACCGGCGTTTTTCAAGAGGCACTGTCAGGAATATATTTATCCGTCGGCATCCCGCAAAGGGTATAGGTACGGAGCACCGATATTTTATATAAAAAGAGGGAGAGCCCATATGCTGGCACTGGAGAGACGGAATTTAATATTGGAGAAGCTGCAGGAAGAGAAGCGGGTGGTAGTTAGCGAGCTGAGCCAGTTGTATGGGGTTTCGGAGGAGACGATCCGGAGGGATCTGGATAAGCTGGATAAGGACGGGCTGGCGGTTAAAAGTTATGGCGGCGCGGTGATCAATGAGAATACGAGCATCGATATGCCGTTTAATGTCCGGAAGAAAAAGAATGTGGCAGGGAAGCAGAAGATTGCGGAGCTGATCGCGGAGATGATACAGGATGGCGATCACATTGCCATAGATGCCTCAACAACCAGTGTTTTTATTGCGAAGGCGATCAAGCAGAAGGAGCGGATCACGCTTGTGACGAATTCGATCGAGATCGTGATCGAGCTTGCGGATGTCAGCGACTGGGATATCATTTCTTCCGGCGGAAGATTGAAGGAGGGGTATCTTGCGCTGGTGGGACCGAAGGCGATAGAAGCGCTGGATACCTATAATGTGGAGATCGCGATCGTTTCTGGGAAGGGATTTGATCTGGAGCGGGGACTGACCGACAGCAATGAAGAGTTTGCCCAGCCGAAACGTATCATGATGAAGTCGGCAAAGCACAGGATCATTGCGGTGGATAAGACGAAGTTCGGAAAGATCGCATTTGCGCAGATCGCAGGCTTATCGGAGATGGATATCGTGGTGACAGATGAGAAGCCGGCGGACGAATGGCTGGAGAGATTTAAACAGATGGGAGTCCGGTGTTATTATCCGGGGAGGTAGACCGGTATCTGTCGTATAAAAATTATATTAGAATGTTTATGAAAAGAGAGGCCCTGATATTTTCAGGACCTCCGTTTTATTTTGTGATCTTTTTTATCGTTTCCAGCAGAAGGCTGAAATCCATCGGTTTCGGGAGATGGACGTCTATGCCGCTCTCCAGGGATCTGCGGCGGTCTTCAAACTGGATATTGGCAGACAGAGCGATGATGGGAATATGCGCCAGTGCGGGATCCGGAAGGCGGCGGATCGCAGAAGCAACCTCCCAGCCGTTCATTCCCGGCATTTGAAGATCCATAAGGATCAGAGCGTAGTCATCGGGAGAAGCGGATTGTATTTTGTCAAAAGCAACCCTGCCTTCTTCCACGGCATCGACAATAAATCCCTGTCGTTCCAGAAGTTCTGTCTCGATTTCCCTGTTAAGCTCATTGTCTTCCACCAACAGGATATGCAGAGGGGGAACAGCCGTTTCCTGCGCAGCCATATCCGGCAGAATCTGGAACGGAAGGGTTACGGTAAAGGTACTGCCCTCATTCACGGCAGACTTTACGGAGATCGATCCTCCCAGCAGATCGACAATGCTCTTGACGATCGTCAGACCAAGCCCGAAACCCTGGACACCGCTGAAAGTAGATGTGTTTTCCCGGCTGAAAGGTTCAAAGATGCGGTATAAGAAGGACTTCTCTATTCCGATGCCGGTATCCCGTACCTCCAGACGATAGACAGAAAGGTTGTCCGGCAGAGCTCTTTCTTCTATCAAAGTGATCTCCACTGCGCCGCCGGGCCTTGTGTAGGTGAGGGCATTGTTGACAAGGTTGAGGATCATCTGTCTGAGCCTGTCCGGAACGGTATAGACATTTGGATGGATGATCTTTTCGAATGTCAGGGAAAATGAAAGTCCCTTTTCCTGAGCCTGCGGCCTCAGGAAATCGTAGATATCCTGAAGTGTTTCACACAGGTCGCATTCGTTTTCGGTGGAACTGACGGCACCGGACAGAGCAGAAATATCAAGAGCCTGAGTGATCATATTAAAAAGCTGATGGCTGGCGGCTTCGATCTGATTCAGATAGTCTGAAATGACATCCGGCTCATGAAGGCTCAGCTGTGCCAGTGTGGTGAAACCAAAGATCGCATTAAGAGGAGTACGCATTTCGTGGGATATCTGGGAAAGAAAAGCGTTTTTCGCTTTTACTGCCAGATCCGCTTTCTCAAGAGCATCCGTCAGTGCCTGCATCTGCTGCACCTGCTGCATTTGCAGTTCCAGCCTCTTATCGGAGGGATCGCCAAGAAAAACATAGAAGACATCTCCGGCAGAACCGCAATGGATGAGCTGGCCATAGTCATCCACCCAGTGGATCGATCCGTCCTTACGACGGATGCGGTATTCCACATAGTCAAAATTGTCCTGGTTTAAAAGAATCTGTCTGCGAATGGATTCCTCTACCATTTCCAGATCTTCGGGATAGACAATACCTTTAAAAGAGTTTCCGGTCAGTTCCCGAAATTCTCTCATGGTATCACACAGAAACATGCGCAGAGCCCAACGATTGGCATAGATAAGCTGTTCACTTTCGTCGGCATAATAGATAAAGAAACCGCCCGGGATCTTATCCGTGAAAGTAATAAATTCCATAGCGATCTGAAGTTCTCTTTTTTCCTCAGCAGAGAATTGTTCGGACGGCAGATTACCTTCAAAAAACTGATCTATATCCAAATGCTTTTTCTCGAGCATACGGGACAGATGCAGGATACGTTCCACAAAGCGTAATGTACCATTTTGATTTTCCATAATATTTCCTTCTTTCATCTGCTCCTATTTTATGCTATATTGTACCTGAAATCAACATATTCTCAATAAATTCCATAACAGAAGGAGTAGTATGGCTGCATAATTCCCGGATGCCGGGGCGGGCGTTTTCCACAGCTACGCTGATGCCGCTGGCTTTAAACATCTCTATATCATTATAGTTGTCTCCGAAGGAAAGGATCTCTTCCCGGCGGATGCCGAGGTGTTCTGAAAGGGCCCTCATACCTACGCCCTTATGGGCATCAGGGAACAGAAAATCGAGCCACAAAGAGCCGGAGGTAACGACTTTTACAGTGGGCGGAAACTGGCTCTGCCAGTATGTCTGCCGGTCCCTGTCCTCTGTGCCTTCTTTTTCGAAAAGAGCCAGCTTGATGATCGGCTCTCCGATGTCTGTCAGGTCGGGAACGATCTTATATTGATTTTTCATCCCTTTGATATATTTTTCAAAAAGCGGCTCCTTAGGACGGATATAACTGTGAAAGGCGCCGGAAACGAGAACTTCCGTGCCGGGCTCCTCCTCCAGCCGACGGATAATGGGAACCGCTGTTTCCAGAGGAATTTCCACTTTATGCAAAATCTCTCCCTGATAGATGGTCAGAGCGCCGTTTTCGCAGATGTAGGCAATGTCGTCCTTTACCGGCTCAAAAAGCTGCCGGAGGTTGTGATACTGTCTGCCGCTGGCGGCAGCGAAGATGATGCCTCGTTCTTTTAATTCTTTCACAATTTTCGGGAAGCCCTCCGGCAGGGCGGCCATATTGCCGGATACCAGAGTGCCGTCCAGATCACTGGCTATCAGTTTAATCATATTTTTTCTCCTTTTCCGCCAGGCGGTACATTCTCGGGGTCATATGGAAATGTTCCTTAAATATCCGGTGAAAATAGCTGGTATTGTCATAGCCCGCCAGCAGAATGATCTTTTCCACCGGAAGTCTTGTTGTGGTGAGCAGAAAGGCGGCCTGATTTAAGCGCTTGATCTGCAGCAGATTCTTGAAAGTATGTCCGGCATGCTTTTTGATCAGTTTGCTGATATAGTAATCGGGCTGCCCTGTGAGGGCGGAAAGCTCCTCTAACGTGCCGGTTCTGTAGTTGTCTTCGATATATTTCAGTGCTGTAAAGATCAGATTCTGTTCATATTGAGCGGGATCATTTTTATTGATCTTGTCACTCTGGTTCTGAAGCAGGATAAATAGAAGGCCCATAGTCGTCTGGTTGATGTTTCGGGAATTTTTCTGCTTTGTGACAAGAGAATAGATCATATTTTCAATGAGATTCTGGATCGGCAGCTCGTCCCGTACCTGAAAATGCAGATAATCCACCAGCCCGCTTTCCTCTTTCAGGGAACCGACAAGGAAATCATGGAGTATGCTTTCCTCCTCCATCATCAGAAAGGCCCTGTCGAAAAACTCCGGCAGGATCATAAAGTTGACAGCAATGTCATTTTTTCCCGCAGGAAGGATCTCCTGCGTTGCATTCTGGTTTAGAAAGAGCAGTTCGCCGGTCTCCAGCTTTACGGTATTATGTCCGTTGATGATATGGGTGGTGGAGCCGCTGCACATATAAATGATCTCCACGTAATTATGCCGGTGCATCGGAAAATGAATGAACCGGGTATGGGGGCGGATGTCGATCAGCTTTCCCTTCTCCAGCATCTTGCCGCTGTCTACAACAAAATCACGCTCAGAAGTATAGAGTTCCTTCTGAACGTCTTTGCTGCCGTCTAAGATTGCCTGTTCCTCCCTGGATACGGGTTTCAGTTTTTCCAACAAATCAGCATTCATAAAAGGTATCATAGCATAAAACGGAGATGTATGCAAATAAGGACGGTAAATTTTGCAAATAAAGTCCTGTTATAAAATTGCAGGATAAGCTATACTGTAACATACAGGGGATCTGGAAGCGGCAGACAATTCAGGTCCGGGGTTACAGAAAAAAGAGAAGAAAGGGAAGAAACTATGGGAAATTACTATCTTGCGGTGGATATCGGCGCATCCAGCGGACGGCATATATTAGGCTCCGTGGAAGATGGAAAGATCGTGCTGGAAGAGATTCACCGTTTTGAGAATGGTATGGTAAAAAAGGACGGTCACAGATGCTGGGATACGGAGCATCTGTTCCGGGAGATCAAAGCCGGCATTAAGAAATGCAAAGAGATCGGAAAGATTCCGGTGAGCATGGGAATCGATACCTGGGCGGTGGATTATGTTCTGCTGGATGAAAATGATAAGGTACTCGGCAATACATACGGCTACCGTGATTCCCGCATGGACGGTATGGACGAGGAAGTATATAAGATCATTCCTGAAAAAGATTTATATGCGAGAACCGGCATTCAGAAGCAGATGTTTAATACGATCTATCAGTTGATGGCACACAAAGTGCAGGAGCCGGAACTGCTCGCAAAGGCGAAAACGTTTCTGATGCTGCCGGATTATTTCCAGTTTTTACTGACGGGCAGTAAAGTTTCTGAATATACAAACGCAACATCCGGACAGCTCGTAAGCCCGGAGACAAAGCAGTGGGATATGGAACTGATCGGGATGCTGGGATACCCGAAGGAGATGTTCCTGCCGTTGTCCATGCCGGGCACGGTGGTCGGAAAGTTCTCTGAGGAGGTGAAAAAGGAAGTGGGCTTCGGCTGTGAGGTAGTGCTTCCTGCAACCCATGATACGGCTTCCGCGGTGATGGCAGTGCCGACACAGTCCGATGAGTGTCTGTATATCAGCTCCGGCACCTGGTCTTTGATGGGTGTGGAAAATAAGGAAGCTATCTGCAGCATGGAAAGTATGGAGAAGAACTTCACCAACGAGGGCGGGTATGAGTACCGTTTCCGCTATCTGAAAAATATCATGGGGCTCTGGATGATCCAGTCTGTGCGCCATGAGCTGGACGACAAATATTCCTTTGCGGAGCTCTGCGATATGGCGAAGGAGGTGAAGGATTTCCCCTCCAGAGTGGATGTGAACGACGACTGCTTTATGGCGCCGGAGAGCATGATCGATGCGATCAAAGAATACTGCAGAAATACGAAGCAGCAGGTGCCTGAGAGCGTAGGAGAACTTTCGGCTGTGATCTATCAGTCACTGGCGGAAAGCTATGCGGAGACTGTAAAAGAGATCGAAGCCCTGACAGGCGCGCATTATCCGGCGATCAATATCGTGGGCGGCGGTTCCAACGCAGTGTACTTGAATAATCTGACAGCGGAAAAATCCGGCAGAACGGTTTATGCAGGGCCTGGCGAGGGAACAGCGATCGGCAACCTGATGGCGCAGATGATCAAGGCCGGTGAGTTTGCCGGACTGAAAGAGGCAAGAGCGAGCGTATTTGAATCGTTCGGTGTGAAGACATATGAAGCTTAAAGCGGGGCATGAAGGCAGGAATGTCTCCTGCTGATATAATGCGCATTTATAAAGTAAAAGTACAATATCTGGCGTACTGCCAGTAAAAATAGTAAGTAAAATAATCCAAACAGGAGGAAACAACAAATGGCAAAAAACTATGGAGCAGCCAAAGCCGCTTATGCGGCTTACGGCGTCGACACAGACAAGGCGATCGAAACATTAAAGAAGGTTCCGGTATCTCTGCACTGCTGGCAGGGGGATGATGTGATCGGATTCGACCACGACGGCCCGCTGACCGGCGGTATCCAGACAACAGGCAACTATCCCGGAAAAGCAAAAACACCGGAAGAGTTATTTGCAGATATGGATAAGGTACTTTCTCTCTGCCCCGGCGCAAAGAAGATCAATGTGCATGCCTGCTATGCGATCTTTGAGGAGGACGGTTTCGTGGACCGCGATAAGATTGAGCCGAGACATTTCAAGAAATGGGTAGAGTTCGCAAAAGAGAGAAATATGGGACTTGATTTCAATCCGACATTCTTCTCCCATCCGAAGGTAAAAGACGGCCTGACACTCTCAAGCCCTGACGAAGAGACCAGAAATTTCTGGATCGAGCACGGCAAGGCATGTATCCGTATTTCCCAGTATTTTGCGGAGGAGACGGGTATCCCCTGTGTTATGAACATCTGGACAGGCGATGGATTCAAGGATGTGCCGGCTGACAGAATGGGACCGAGAATGCGTTATAAAGAGTCCATCGAAGCGATCCTTTCCGAGCCCTACGATTTCAACAAGGTAAAACCCTGCGTGGAATCCAAGGTATTCGGTATCGGCGTGGAGGCTTATACGGCAGGTTCCGCTGAGTTTGCGCTGAGCTTTGCTGCTGCACATAAAGAAAAATGTCTTCCTCTGATGGACAACGGCCATTATCATCCGACGGAAGTGGTATCCGACAAGATTCCCGCACTGCTTTGCTTCTTCCCGGAGCTTGCGCTTCATGTGACAAGAGGCATCCGCTGGGACAGCGACCATGTGGTTGTGCTGGATGACGAGACAAAGGAGATCGCAAAGGAGATCGTAAGAAACGATGCACTGGATCGTGTTTACATCGCGCTGGATTACTTTGATGCGGCGATCAACCGTGTCTCCGCATGGACAACCGGTTTCAGGAGCATGCAGAAGGCACTTCTGATCGCGCTGCTGACACCCAATGCTATGTTGAAAGAACTGCAGGATAAATCCCAGTTTACAAAGCTGATGGCTATGCATGAAGCAGTAAAATGTCTGCCTTTCGGAGAGGTATGGGAGCAGTACTGTGAGGAGTGCGGCGTAAAGGGCGAGAACGAATGGTTCGAGGAGATTGAGAAGTACGAGGCGGAAGTGCAGAGTAAGAGAGCATAAGAGAAGCTGAAGATAACGAAAAAAGGCCGCGGCAGAAGCTGCGGTCTTTTTCCTGTTATAAGCTGCCGGATAAACCGGTAGGCATGATCTGTGGCAATGTTTTATTTTTGGTGGATCATTTTGCCAGATACCCGCCGTCCACCGGAAGGGTAGTACCGGTTGTCCAGCAGGCTCTCTCACCGAGGAAGTAGACAACGGCATCCGCGATATAGGCGGGATCGCCGTACTGACGCATGGGCATGCGGCTGCAGAGTTCCTGTTTGGAGGAGTCCTGTGCAAGATAAGCGCTGTTGTGCTTCGTGGGGATAGGGCCGGGCATCACGGCGTTTACGGTAATGCCGTACTGTCCAAGGGCTTCCGCCGCCATATGGGTAAAGGCACTGATGGCGCCCTTTGCCGCACCGTAATGCACCTGAGTCGCGGAGCCGGAGACAGCAGTGATGGAGGAGAAATTGACAACTCTGCCTTTGATCCCTTTTTTCACCATCTGCTCTGTGATCTTCTGGGTGAGCAGGAAGGGGGCTTTCATATTGACATTAAAAGTTTTGTCGTAGGATTCCGGTGTGATCGTGAAGAAGTCTTCAAAAAAGCATACCCCGGCATTATTGACAAGGCCGTAGATGTCGCCGCAGGCATTGATCCTGTCAGCCAGCGCAAGAATTTCCTCTTCATTGGAAAGATCGGCCTGAAAAGCGGTGAAAGTGCCGCCTGCCTGTTCTATGATCTCCTTTGCCTCCGTGATATCGCCGCTGTTATAGTGGGCGATGACGTTTGCGCCTTCCTCCGCAAGGCGCTTTACGATACCGAGCCCCAGTCCTTTCGAGGCGCCGGTCACAACGATCGTTTTTCCTTTTAAGCTCATATCATGATTCCTTTCCAGCCATCTATGGCATTTCGATTCTTTAAGATACCATAATTTTATCATGAATTAAAAGAAAAGAGTATGATTTTGATTGAAAAAATCCTGCTTTTTATATAAAATGGAAAAAGATGTGTACAGAACAGAATCATTGCAGAAGAGGGGAACAGAATGAAAATCGGGTTTGATCATGAAAAGTATGTAAAGATACAGTCCCAGCATATCAGGGACAGGATAGCGCAGTTCGGGGACAAGCTGTATCTGGAGTTCGGGGGCAAGCTCTTTGATGATTATCATGCGGCGAGGGTGCTGCCGGGATTTATGCCGGATGCGAAGCTGAAGATGCTGATGGAGCTTTCCGATATGGCGGAGATCGTGCTGGTCATCAGTGCGACGGATATCGAGAAAAACAAAGTGCGGGGCGATCTGGGCATTACTTATGATGTGGATGTGCTGCGCCTGATCGCGGAATTTGAACAGAGGGGGCTCCTGGTGAGCAGCGTTGTCATCACGCATTTCAGCGGACAGAGCGGCGCCACACAGTTTAAAGCCCGTCTGGAAAAGAAAAATATCCGTGTATATATGCATTATTTGATAGAGGGCTATCCTTCCAATATACCGCTGATCGTCAGCGAGGAAGGTTACGGGCATAACGATTATATTGAAACGACACGCCCCCTTGTAGTTGTGACAGCGCCGGGGCCTGGCAGCGGAAAGATGGCGACCTGCCTTTCCCAGCTTTACCATGACAATTTAAGAGGCATCAAGGCGGGATATGCAAAATTCGAGACCTTTCCGATCTGGAACCTGCCTTTAAAACATCCGGTCAATCTCGCCTATGAGGCTGCTACGGCTGACCTTAACGATATCAACATGATCGACCCGTTCCATTTAGATGCCTATGGGGAGACCACTGTGAATTACAACCGGGACATCGAGATATTCCCGGTACTCAGCGCTATTTTTGAGGGGATTTACGGGGAATGTATCTATAAATCCCCCACAGATATGGGCGTAAACATGGTGGGCAACTGCATTATAGACGATGAGGCATGCCGTGAGGCCTCCTGTATGGAGATCATCCGCCGATACTATACGGCGGCGGGAAAAGTGGTAAAAGAGGAAGCTTCGGAAAATGAGATCTATAAAATAGGGCTTCTGCTGAAACAGGCAAAGATCACAACCGATGACAGAAAGGTAACGGTGGCGGCGAAAAAGCGCGCGGAGGAAACCGGGCTCCCGGCGGCAGCGATAGAACTGCCCGACGGCCATATCATCACCTCAAAAACCTCCGACTTTCTGGGCGCATCAGCGGCGCTGCTCCTGAACGCCCTGAAATTCCTTGCAGGAATAGAACATGACGTAAAACTCATCAGCCCGGAAGCCATTGAACCGATACAGGAATTAAAAGTAAGGTACCTGGGCGGAAGAAACCCCAGACTCCACACCGACGAGGTCCTGATCGCCCTTTCCCTTGCCGCCACCGGCGACAAAAACGCAAGAGCCGCACTCGAACAGCTTCCGAATTTAAAGGATTGTCAGGTACATACTTCCGTTATGCTTTCTGAAGTCGATATCAAAACATTCAAACGCCTCGGCGTGGATCTGACCTGTGAACCGGTGATCAGTAAGAAAAAACTGACTGAAAAGATCTGAGTTATAAAGAAAACGTAAGCCCTCAGGGAAGCATATGATCTCTGAGGGCTTAGCTTATCAATCATCCCCTTCTTTACTAAGCATATGTATCTCCTCCATATCCCTTCTGGTAATGTTAAGATGATTCTTCATCTCATTCACCGCTCTTTGGACATCCCTGCTATGGAAACATTCCAATATCTTACTGTGAGGTTCCACGGCATTCTTATAAGTCTGTTCATTGGTAAAAGAGTCCCCTCTGTATGCCCGGAAACAGTTCAGAACCTGTTTATTGATATTGATCAGTAATTCATTATTGGTAAAAGAGACTATTTCCTTATGAAACAGTTCATCTAACATGATCAATTGATTCATATTATGCAGTTCATTTGCCTCAAGAAAACGTGAGTGGATTTCATCCAGGTTATGAATCTGCTTGTCTGTTGCTCTTTCAACAGACAAGCGGATTGCAAGTGTTTCAATGGCCATCCGGACATCCATAAAATCATAGAAATTCGGATTTTCCACATCATACCAGTTTTTTTCTGCTTCATTCGTTTTTGGCTGTGCAACAAAAGCCCCTTTTCCAGGCAGCATATCAACATAGCCAAGAGCTTGTAGAACCCTTAGAGCTTCCCTGACACAGGTTCTGCTTACTTTTAAATTAGAACATAAAGTCATTTCTGTAGGGAGTTTATCGCCGGCTATATATTCGCCGGAAGTAATAAGTTCCCTAATACTGTCAACAACAGAATCTGTAATAGAGATACGTTGTATTTCTTTCATAAATCTGATTCCCCTCATATTGTGATTGTAATATTGTATGATTACTCTATCTTTTATTATAAATACTATAAAAATAATTTGTAAAGTAGTTTATTTAAAATAATAAAAAACAATTGTGCATTTATTATAAAAAATACATATAAAAAATAGTAAATATATACAAAGTTCCATTTTTCTATTGACAAAATAAGAAAGAACTGAGATTATAATCATATGACGTCATACAATATTACAATAATACAACATAAAAGTGATTATGTAAAGGAGGAAATGATAGATGAAAGCAGCAGTAATCACAAAGGAATATAACCTGGAAATATGGGATATTCCGGAGCCGCATCCCGGGGATTATGAAGTTCTCTGTAAGATTACATATGGGGCAACTTGTGCAGGAACTGATCTCAGGCTCATGCAGGGTGGTCATCCGAATCCTGTCAGCTATCCTGCCGTACTTGGACATGAGAGCGTAGGAAGAGTGGTTGCTGTTGGAAAAAAAGTAAAAAATTTTAAGGAGGGTGATCTGATTACCCGTGTGGGAACACCGGTTATTCCGGAAACTGGTCCAGGGGTATGCTGGGGAGGGTTTGCTGAATATGGTATTGCAAAAGACCATTGGGAGATGCAAAGAAACGGGGAGGAAAGATCGCTTTGGGATAAGAACCGTGTAAATCAGGTGGTATGGGGGGGAATAGAAGAAAAAGATGCACCACTGATCATAACGATGCGGGAAACGCTGTCTTATTATCAGCGTTTAAGAATTCCCCAGGGCGGGAATCTCCTGGTTATCGGCTCTGGTGCAAACTCATTAGCATTTACGAGATATGGAGCGTTATATGGTTGTCAAGTGATTGTGGCAGGAAGTGCAAAACGGCGGGCTATGTTTGAACAGGCAGGAGCTGCAGCATATCTCGATTATAAAGGAGAGAATCTGAAAGAGCATCTGTATGAAATATTGAAAGAAAAAGAGTTGCTGGATGGAATCATAGACGGTGTAGGCAGTTCCGGTGTGTTGAATGAATTTCTGGGTATGCTTAAAGAAGATGGAATCGTTGGAATCTATGGCTGGAATGATCGGAAAGTAAGCGGTATTCATGCATTTTCGGCACAGAGGAGTTTTCGGGTATATGCAGGAGGTTATGACGAAGAGGAAACGCATGAGGATGTATGTGCACTGTTTGTTTCTGGAAAAATCGATGCATCCTATTGGTATGACAAACAAAATCCGGTTGCTCTTGCAGAAATTGCAGACGCATATAAACGACTAAAAGATCATGAAGCAATGAAATATTTGATTCAGATGTAAAAAATAAGGATAAAAAGGAGGATACGATGAGAAAGAAACTGGAGGGGATTATTCCGCCTGTTATTACACCGTTTAAAGAAGACGGAACGATTGACCTTAAACTGGCAGAAAAGGAAATGAGGATTTCACTGGATGCAGGTGTGGATGGACTGAGCGTAGGCGGAAGTACAGGGGAAGGACCGACGTTGCGGGATGAGGAACTGGCAGAACTGATCAGAACGGCAAAAAAGCATACCAGTGAAGAGCAGCCTGTTGTGTGCGGCATTATGAGAACCTGTACACGGGATGCGGTCCGGGCGGGACTGGAAGCAAAAAAAGCGGGGGTGGATGCTGTTATGGTGACACCGACAGCTTACAATGTACTGGTGCCGAATGAAGAGGGAATGTATCAGTTTTATAAAACAATTTCCGAGGAAGTGCAGCTTCCGGTGATCATTTATAATGTAATTCCGCAAAATACAATATTGCCCGGCTTATTTAAAAGGCTGATCGATGACACGGAATATGTCAGAGGAATAAAACAGAGTGTGGGCGGTATTCAGGCTCTTTATGCGGACATTATGACAGTCGGGGAGTCAGGGAAGGTTTATGCGGCTACAGATGATATGATCTACTCTTGCTTTGATTTAGGAGCAGCAGGTGCGATCAGCGCTATACTATCCGTATTTCCGAAAGAATCCTGTGAAATGTGGCAGTGCGCGAAGACAGGGGATCATGCAAGAGGGCTGGCATTACAGGCAGCGCTCTATGATAAATGGCAGTGCCTGGGCGGAAACCAGTTCCCGATCCGTTTAAAGTATGCATTGGAAGTGCTGGGAAGGGAACCCGGTTATTGCAGAAGCCCGATCACTTATTTACCGGAAGAAGAAAAAAGGAAGATCAGAGAAACTTTTGAAAACAATAAAATGAACTAAGGAGAGGAACAATGAACAAATTCGTAGAAAAATATGGGCAGATTTTAATCCCTGTAATTACACCCTTTGATGAAAAAGAGGATGTTAAGTATGATACCTATGCGGAATTGATAGAATACTTAATTGAAAAAGATATGGGGGATTCCCTTATCGTAACAGGAACGACAGGAGAGGCAAGTCTTTTACGGTTTGAGGAACGCGTAAAACTGATGGAGACGGCTGTGAAGGCGGCGGCAGGGAGAAAACCAGTGATAGCAGGAACAGGCTGTGCTTCCACAAAGGAAACGATTGCCCTGACAAAAGAGGCAGAAAAACTCGGCATTGAACTTTGCATGGTAGTATGCCCATTTTATAACAAACCGACACAGGAAGGGATATACAACCATTTTAAGGCAGTGGCGGAGAGCACAAGCTGTAAGATCATGCTTTATAATATTCCTATTTTTGTAGGCGTGAATATGGAGGCAGATACGGTAAGGCGTTTGGCGGAGATTCCGAATATTGTAGGTGTGAAGGATGAGGCAGGGGTAAATCCGACACAGGTAACAGATTTTTACCTGGCAACAGAGAAGGCGGATCCGGATTTTGCAATCTATAATGGCGACGATATTATGCTTTTACCGACGATCGTTCAGGGGGCAATGGGACTGGTGAGCGGAGGTTCCCATATATTTGGACCGGAAGTGCGGGCTATTTTTAAGGCATTTGCAGAGGGAGACAACGAAAAAGCAAAAGAACTTTTTGTACCAATGTATCGTTTCTGTAAATCAACAGGACAGAACGGCAGGATTCTTCCAAACTCTATCTTGCGTCCTGCAATCGAAGCTGTGACAGGAATAAAACTGGGACCGGCAAGAAGCCCTCTTGCACCAGCGACACAGGAAGAACTTGATATTACATTTGGCATTTTGCGGGAAATAGGAAAACTGTAAAAGAATAGGATTGGAGGGACAGCAACTATGAAAAAAAGAGTATTGGCATTGATATGCAGTTTTACAATGGCAGCAGCACTGATTGGATGTGGCAGCAGTGGTGCGGATAATGAGACAGCGAAGGAACCTCAGACAGCGGAAAGCGAACCGGAAACTGCGGAAGAAACAGAGAAAGAAGAAGCGGCGGCAGAAAGTGCATCAGGGGAAGAGATTGTGCTTCGTTTAGCTGACGTGCAGGCGGAGAACGATGTGGAAACACAGTTTGAATATAAGTTTGCGGAATTGGTGTCGGAAAAGAGCGGCGATCGGATCAAGGTTGAGGTATATCCGGCAGGGCAACTCGGAGAAATGGCAGATATTCTGAACTCAGTTCAGATGGGGGCGTTGGAGATGTGTCGGACAAATCCGTCCTGGTTGGCAGATTTAGGAGCTGAATCCATGAATCTGTTATCATTGCCGTTTGTGTTTAAAGATCTGGAATCGGCAAATAAGGTTCTGGACGGAGAAGTTGGCGATCAGATGATGCAAGAGTTGACGGATAAAAATCTTGGTGTGTATGGTTTAGGATATCTTCAGCCATCCAGCAGGTATTTCTTCTTTGTTGATGATGAGGTATCTTCTCTGGCAGATATCAATAATTTAAAGCTTCGTGTACCAACCAATTCGCTGGCAACGTCCATGGTAGAGAGCCTTGGCGCATCTGCAACACCGATTTCCTATAATGAACTTTACAGTTCTCTGCAGACAGGAATCGTAGACGGAGCGGACAATCCGTTAAAGGGAATTTTGAATATGAGCTTTTTTGAGGTGAGTACGTATGTTTTGGATATGGCACATCAGTATGAGGCAAGCCTGATTCTGATCAATGATAATTTCTGGAATAAGCTGAGCGCGGAAGATCAGGAGATTATTCAGGCGGCTATGGATGAAGCTGGTGCTTATTATAAAGAGATTTCCGATGCAGAACTGGATGGCTATCGAGCGGCTCTTGAGGAAAAGGGTATGGTATTTGTGGAGCCGGATAATGAGCAGGAGTGGAAAGATGCAGTCAATCCCATGTATGCAGAATACTCAGCAGGCTATGAAGATCTTTTGCAGGCTATCATTGACGCACAGTAAAAGTAGAGAAAAAGGGGCGTCGTAGAAAAACGACGCCTTTCTATAATGGATAAGAAAGGAGAGGGCTGTGGAGAATCAGGAGAAAAAAACAGTGCTGGGGTGTCTGATAGAAGGATTTTACCATGTGATTCAGTGGATATGCATGTTGTGTCTGGCGGGGCAGGTTCTTATCATATCCTATGCGGTGATAGGACGTTTTATATTGAACCATTCGCCAGCTTGGGCAGAAGAGATATCGAGGATATTGATGGTATGGATGTCCCTTCTGTCAGCGGCACTGGCAGTAAAAGACAAAAGTCATGTCAGGATGACGATATTTGATAAAGCGTTTGGAAAAATGGGATTGAAGGTACGGGAGATTATATTTGTAATGATTAATATTGCATTTTGCGGTGTCCTGTTCTGGAAAGGAATAGAACTGATACAGCAGACACATGGTACAAAACTTCCGGGGAGCGGTTTGCCTACTTCTTTATTATATGGTTCTGTTTGCATCGGGGGAATCTGCATGGCGATCATGCTTATTTATGAGCTAGGGGGTGTTTTATGTCAACGGAAGTAATTGCAACCATTATTTTATTAGTCAGCTTTTTTGTTCTTATATTTTTGGGAAACCACATATTATTTTCTATCGGAGCGTCAACCCTGATTACGGTGTTGTATCTGGGGATACCTTTACAGACAGTAGCACAGCAGACGGTAAAAGGGTTGAATTCCTTTTCTCTGATGGCTGTGCCGTTTTTTATTCTGGCAGGGGAAATTATGAGTGCAGGGGGAATCACAAAGCGTCTGGTGGATCTGGCGGATGCGCTGGTCGGATGGATGCGGTGTGGGCTCGGAATGGTGAATATTGTTGCCAGTATGTTTTTTGGTGGGATATCAGGTTCGCCTACAGCAGACGTATCTTCTATCGGAGCAATGTTGATACCGGTTATGGATGAAAATGGCTACGATACTGATTTTTCGGCGGCAGTCACCATGTCAAGTTCTGTACAGGGGCTTTTAATACCGCCAAGCCATAATATGGTTATTTTTGCTATGGCGGCGGGGGGTGTTTCCGTAGGGCAGTTATTCATGGGAGGGCTTGTTCCGGGAGTATTTTTGGGTATTGCGCTTATGGTATATTGCTATATAGTAGCAAAAAAAAGAAATTATCCGGTGGGGGATAAATTTTCTCTGCGTCGTACAGTAAAAGCAACGGCAAAAGGAATATGGGGACTTGGTACGGTTCTTGTGGTAGTGATCGGAGTAGTATCCGGTATTTTTACAGCGACGGAGTCTGCGGCGATCGCTTGTATCTATGCAATGTTTGTAACTTTTGTAGTATATAGGGAAATTCCTTTTCGGGATATGATCAAAATTTTAAAAAACAGCCTGAAAACGTTGGCTATGGTCATGGTACTTATTGGTGTATCATCAGCTTTCGGCTGGGTTGTTGCATACCTTCGGATACCTGCAAAGCTGACAAATCTGTTACTGGGGATTTCCGGAAACAAGATCATTCTTCTGCTTTTAATTAATTTGTTGCTGCTTGTTATGGGGACTATGATGGATATGATCTGCAGTATTTTAATCATTACACCAATCCTGCTTCCAGTAGTGATGGCTATTGGGATGAGCCCAATTCAACTGGGGGTAATTATGATATTGAATCTGGGTATTGGCCTGATCACTCCGCCGGTAGGGGTTTTGCTGTTTGTGTGCAGTGCCATATCTAAGAGAAGTATAGAACAGTTGACGAAAGGTATGCTTCCTTTTTATATTGTGATGATAGCTGTACTTCTTCTGATCACGTTTGTCCCAGCATTTTCGACAGCTTTACCCAATTTGATCTATGGGCTTGGTTAGGGAGGAAGAGTTTTATGAACAAAAACAGGAGTATGGAGAAGAAATGCCGAAAATTGGAATGTGATGTGTTGATAGCAGGTGGGGGTATTGCCGGTGTGATGGCAGCAGCAGCGGCGTCCAGATGTGGGGCGAAAACGATACTTTTGGAGGCAGCGCCGTTTTTGGGAGGCGTTGTAACGATGGGACCGTTGGAGGCTCTTATGACGCCGGAAGATTCTGAAAAAACAGTGATAGCAGGTATGGCACAAGAGTTTCTGGCTTTTTTAAAATCGTTGGATGAAAAGGCTGTGCCAACGCCGGATACAACAGGATATTGTGCTTCCATTGTACCTTATGATGCAGAGATCATGAAGTATGCCCTGGCAGAATTTTTATATCAGTATCAAGTAAAGGTTCTTATGCAGACAATGCTGGAGGAAGTGAAAACGGAGGACGGAGTTATTACCAGCGTTGTGGTATTTACAAAAACAGGACGCATGGAGATTGCTTGCAAAGCAGTAGTAGATGCTACTGGAAGCGGGTATGCAGCATATCTTGGCGGAAATGATATCATGTCGGGGGATGAAGACGGTAGAAATCAGCCGGTTACAGCGCTCGGGCGTATAGGAAATGTTGACATTTCCATGTTGAAAAAATATGTGGAGGAGCATCCGGAAGAGTTTAAGACTTTTCAGGATGGGATAGATCTCAGTACGGAGTTTCTGCATTTATGGGGATTTCGGGGGACATTGAAGGAAGGATATGAGGCGGGAAAGCTGCGCCTTTTGAGAAATGAGATCCATGTGATGCAGACAACCCGCCTCGGAGAGGTTGTTATAAATTATTCTCGGATTAATGCGGATCCGTGGAAGGAAGAGGAGCTTTCGAAAAGTCAGATTTTATGTATGCGCCAGCTAAATGAATTGCTTGCATGGTTTAAAGAAACTATACCAGCATTCCAAAACGCATATATGGTTCAGACAGGATATGTTGGAATACGGGAAAGTGGGAGGATAAAAGGCAGATATATCATGACAAAAAAAGATATCATATCGGCAAGACAGGGAGATACCGATGTGGGGATGGGGGCATTTCCTATAGATATTCATAAACCGGATAACGGAATGGAATGTGAAAGAATTCTGGCGGGATACCATATCCCCTGGGAGTGCCTGATGTCCGAGGCACTTGAAAATTGTTTTGCGGCAGGCAGATGTGTTAGCTCTGATTTTGAAGCCAATGCTTCCTTACGTATTTCCATGACATGTATGTCGACCGGTCATGCGGCAGGCGTTATGGCAGCGGTATATGCTCTGAATAAAGGAAACTTCAAATACGAAAGAATAGCACAACTACTAGAAGAGCAAGGGGCAATATTATAAATATTGCCCGTTACTTCCTCTGATACGGAATCCCCGGCAATCGCACCTGCACCTCAGTGCCGCGTCCGAAAGCACTCTCGTAATGAAGCCCATACTCTTTTCCATAAAGAAGCTGTAGCCTTAAATGCGTATTATAGATCCCGATATTACTCCCTTTTCCGTCTTCATAAATACCGTCCAGAATGAACGGCAGTTTTTCCGGCAAGATGCCGACACCATCATCGGATATGACAAAAACGATATCCTCTCCTTCCATCCATGCCATAATGACAATAGCCCCTTCCTTCGACTCTTTCTCAAAGATTCCATGTTGAATGGAATTTTCCACAATAGGCTGCAGGACAAGTTTCGGTATCTCGAAATCCAGAATCTCATCCGGCACATCGATCAGGAAGGAAATTTTGTCTTCGTATCTCATATTCTGCAGTTTCACATAGAGCTCCACATGCCGCAGTTCCTCCCGGATCGGTGTTGTAATATTTTTCTTGGAGAGCGTCAGCTTGTAAAACTTGGAGAGCGTCTGTACTGCAAGGGAAACCTCCTTTTGCTTGCCGCTCTGGGCGAGCCAGTTGATCATATCCAGCATATTATAGAGAAAATGCGGATTGATCTGTGCCTGCAGGGCTTTTACTTCAGAAACTTTTAATTTCTCGGCGGTTTCCGTCTGCTCCTCGATCAACTGATTGATACGGTCTACCATGGCGTTATAATTGTAGACAAGCTGGCCGATCTCATCTTTATCCTGATCGGAGTTATCATCAAAAGGAACAAGGCTTTTCTCCCGGTTCTGGTTGATCTTTTCCACCACAAGTGAGAGGCGTCTGGCAAGGCTATCTGATAAAAAGAGGGCTGTGGCGCAGGCTAAGACAACGAAGATCAGATAAAGCTGTGCTGTATTGAGCAGTATCTGCTGTCCCTCGGAAAAGACGCTGTCCACAGGAATGACGGAGACCAGGCGCCAGTCTGTCTGATCGATCTCCCGATACCCCATGTACAAATCTTCATCCAGTATTGTTGTGGTGGTAAATTCTTCCGTGCTGCCCACCGCTTCCGGAATTGCCTCGTATCGTTTTAGATAGGTGCCGGCAAGGATCTCGTCGGAGGAAGCTACAATGGAATTTCTGCTGTTGATCAGATAGTAAACACTGTTTGTACTGGTCAGGTTGACATGAAGCATGTTTTCCAGATGATCCTCAGAAAAATAGATGGCGATATAACTGCATTCTCCGTCCGGATTAGCAAGGTTTGTGAATTTCTGGATAAAAGCAAGGGAACCCAGCGTATTGATCTCTTCCGTTGTCAGATAGAAGGAAGGGCAGAGCAGGGAGACAGTGTCTGGCTGTCCGGCGAAGATGCCATGCCAGTAGCTTCCGGAGATTGCATCCTCCGAAGCGATAACGCCGGAAAAGGAAGGGGAATAAAAAAGCAGTTCCTCCTCGCTTGTGGGAATATATATTTTTATCGCAGTGATAAACTCGTGGTCGATCAGGGAATTGATGGTGCTGAAAAATTCCAAAGCCCGCATGCTGCTCTGATTTTCGGAAAGATATCCATAGACATCAGAGGTATAGGTTGCCTCGGAAAGAAACGGATTGGAGGTAATACTGTTCATGGACAGGCGGAGCTGGCTGACTGTGGCTTCCAGTGTATCTGCGGTCTGGCTTACGAGAGCCTGCTCGGATTCTATCGTGTTAACGGTTATAATATGGGAAAGACGCCTGTACAGAAAAAGAAATACGACAAGCGTGGGAACAAGCACAAGGATCAGATGGGTGATCATGAACTTGTTTTTGAATTTCATATCATGCAGAAAATAGTGAATGACAGAATGCTTTGTTTTTTTCATGACAGGGCTCCGTTATGAATGGTTAAGTTCCTGTTCCCGGTATTCCGAGGGGGACATTCCCACCAGTTTTTTAAAGGTTTTTCCAAAATAATTACCGTCGCTGTAGCCAACCCGGGCGGAGATATCGGTAATCTTGTAGCGGGGATCGGTCAGCAGGTTTTTGGCTTTTTCAATCCTGAAATCCGTCAGATACTGGTTCAGCGTCTTGCCTGTCTCATTTTTAAAGAGCGTACAGATATAGGAGGAGGACAGAAAAACGTGCTCGCTGATATCCTTGATGGACAGAGTTTCATCCTGATAGTGGCTGGCGATAAATTCCTTGATCAGATAGACTGTGGAATAATTTTCGCTGCGGTTTTGGATGCGGGAGAAAAAATCTTCTGTTTTTTCTTTCAGCAGCTCCTGCAGCTCATAGATGGATTCACATTCGGAAATATAACCCCAGAGGCTTTCTCCGGGTTCTTTTTCGGCGGGGGTTTGAAGGTTCAGTATCTCGTATGTACCTGATATGGTAGTAAACAGTTTATAATACAGGTCTTTTACCTGATTGGGCAGGACGTTTGCCGGAGGCATCATCGCCTGAAACAGCTCGTCCAAAAGGAGTTCCGCCTGTTTTTTGTCTTTGCGCAGAAGAGCCTCGGAAAGGGCGCTGTCTGTATTTAATGCGCTCACATCAAGAAAGGTGTCATAGGTGTCCCGATGCTCATAGATCCGGTAGGTATTGTCCGGATGGAAAAAAGAGTTCTGCAGCTCAATGACAGCGGAATTATAGGAATCATATATGTGGAGAGGCCCTCTTACATTTTTCCCGATGACAATGTGATAGCGCAAGGAAAGCGGGGAGAGAGCCTGTGAGAGCATTTTACCGAGAGTGCTTTTCTGGTTGTCGGTGTAATCGGAAAAACCCCAGACATGGTAAAAGTATAAGAGCCCCTGCCTCGTAGAATGAATCTCCTTGAGATGGAACTGTTCAAGGACCTGTCCGACCACCGGTTCCATAATGGCGGTCAGCGCATCCTGATTATAGGTATTGTGATGGAACTGGATCAGGAAGGTGAAGAAAGGAACTGTGCCTTCCTTTGGAAAATCAAACTCAGCATCCTCGGAAAAAAGGGCGGAAAGCCCTCCCTTGGGAGGATAGGCGAGTTTTGAGGCAAGAGCGGCGCGGGAGCGGGCAAGGGAAAGCGCTTTGGAGGAAGCGGCTTTTCTGCCGGCTTCCACGGAAGCGATTGCCTCCAGAACTGTTTCGGAAAGTTCTTCCAGATCAATGGGTTTTTCCACGTAGCTCACGGCTTTCAGTTTAATTGCCGCCTTCAGATATTCCTTATCGGAATAACCGCTCATAAAAATAATGCTGAGTGCTGGATTCAGAATCTGCAATTTCTCCGCCATTTCGATACCGTTCATGCGGGGCATGCGGACATCGCTCAACAGGATATCGGGCTGAAAAGCCAGCGCAGTCTCGTATCCGTGCAGGCCGTCATCTGCCTGAGCTACGGCATCAATCCCAAGGGATTTCCAGTCAATGCTGTTCATCAGTCCGTCTCTTGTCAGTTTTTCATCATCCACGATCAGCAGTTTCATAGCCACCTCCATTATGGATTTATTGTAGCACGGAGACGAAAAAAAGAAAATAATTTTACCCAAAATCAAAAAAAAGTACGATAGCTTTCAAAATTTTGAAATGTTATACTAAATCTAACAGAAAACAGATAGGAAACTAAAAATAGGAGGAGAAAAAGTTGTCAGAGTATGTACTTGAATTAAAGGGCATAACCAAGATTTTCCCCGGCGTGAAAGCACTGAACAATGTACAGTTTCAGTTGAAACCGGGAGAGGTCCATGCGCTGATGGGGGAAAATGGTGCGGGTAAGTCTACCTTTATTAAAGTAATTACCGGTGTACATAAAGCTGAAGAGGGCGAAATGTATTTATTTGGTAAAAAAGTAGACTTCAAAGGCCCCAGAGATGCACAGCAGGCAGGCATAGCAGCAGTATACCAGCATCCCACTTCTTATCCGGACCTTACGGTGACGGAAAATATCTTTATGAACCATGAGATCAAGAAGAGAGGGATCATTCAATGGAAACAGATGCATGAGGAAGCGCAGGGTTATCTGGATGAGCTGGATGCGGATTTTAAATCCACAGCGGAAATGGGAGCACTTTCCGTGGCGCAGCAGCAGATGGTTGAGATCGCAAAGGCAATCTCAACTCATGCAAAGATCATTATCCTGGATGAGCCCACAGCGGCGCTGACAGCGAATGAATCTCAGAAATTATATAAGATCGTAGATAAACTGAGGGACAGCGGTGTTTCCATTATCTTTATCTCTCACAGATTTGAAGATATGTACCGCCTTGCAACCAGAGTTACCGTATTCAGGGATTCCCAGTACATAGGAACTTATGATGTAAACGGTATTACAAATGCGGATCTGATCAAGGCGATGGTAGGACGTGAGATCAATGACCTGTTCCCGAAACCGGAGGTAAAACCCGGTGCAGAGATGCTGCGGATCGAGAATTTCTCCCGCACAGGTTATTATAAGAATGTCAACCTGCATGTGCGGGCAGGTGAGATCATCGGACTGACAGGACTGGTTGGCGCGGGACGTACGGAAGTAGTGGAGAGTGTCTGCGGCATCACAAGACAGAATGAGGGAAAAGTATTTTTGGAGGGCAAGGAGGTTGCGATCAAGAACCCTACAGATGCGATGAAAAACGGTATCATCCTTCTGCCTGAGGACAGACAGAAAACAGGACTGATCCTGAGCTGGGGGCTGGGCAGAAACGTAACCCTTCCTATTGTAAAGAAGCTTTCCACCAACGGTTTTACAAACGATAAAAAAGAGCGTGAACTTTCCAAGAAATTCCTGGAAGATGTGGATACCAAGGCGGTGACGATCTTTGATCCGGCAAGTTCTCTGTCCGGCGGCAACCAGCAGAAGGTTGTCGTGGCGAAGGCACTGGCGCAGGACAATATGAAAGTCATCATCATGGACGAGCCTACCAAAGGTGTGGACGTAGGCGCAAAGGCTGAGATCTACGCGATCATGGGCGAACTGGCGCAGAAGGGATTCGCGATCATCATGATCTCTTCCGAGATGCCTGAGATACTGGGTATGTCTGACAGGATCTACGTTATGTGTAACGGACGTGTGACCGGTGAATTAAGCCGCGAGGAAGCGAGTCAGGAGACCATTCTGGAGTTTGCGATGGAAAAAGGCGGTAAGAAAAAGAAAGAGGAGGTTGTGAAATAATGGAAAAGAAATCTTTATGGAAAAAGATCACAGGCTCCCGTGAAGCCAGTCTGGTTATCGTACTGATCGTTTTATGTATTGCGGTAACTATAAAGAGCCCGAATTTTATGTCGGCGCAGAATATACTGGAAATTTTAAAGAACAATGCGGTTATCATGATCATGGCGCTTGGCATGCTGTGTGTGCTGCTGATCGGCGGTATCGATATCTCCATCACATCCACGCTTGCTTTTGCGGGTATGACCATCGGTATGATGTATAAATATAATAAGATCGAGAGCACATTTCTGGGCTTTCTCATTGCTACGGCAATGGGCGCCGTATGCGGACTGCTGATCGGTGTGATCATCGCTTACGGCAAGGTGATGCCGATCATCGCAACCATGGGCTTTATGTACATATACAGAGGATTTGCCTATCTGGTGGCGCAGGATCAGTGGGCAGGCGCGGATGCGCTGGGCAGCTTTAAGGATTTTACCTTAAGCAATTCCCTGAGTTTCGGACTGATCAATAATACGATCACTGTGACGGTCATCTGTTATATTATTTTCTTCATTGTGCTGAAGTGGACGAAATTCGGACGCAGCATTTATGCGGTAGGCTCCAATGCGGAAGCTGCGGAGATCTCCGGTATCAACGTTGCGGCGATCAAAACAGCGGTTTATACGATCATGGGTACGCTGGCAGGCCTTTGCGGCGCTCTTGCAACTTCCGTGTATGCTTCTGCACAGCCCAACATGCAGACGTCCAAGGAAATGGATGTTATCGCAGCATGCGTTATCGGCGGCGTGAGTATGAACGGCGGACGCGGCAGCGTACTTGGCGCACTGCTGGGAGCTCTGGTATTATCAGTTATCTCCAAGGCACTCCCGCTGGTGGGCATCAATGCCATCGCACAAAACACGATCAAGGGCGTTATCATCGTTGCGGTTATCGTACTGAATGTACTGACACAGCGTATGATGGATAAGGCGAACCTTGAAAACAGAGAGATGTAAGGAGGGGAAAAGTTATGGCAGGAAAATCAGGAAGAACAATATCTGCAACTCCCGATAAGTCGCTGAAAAAAGCGCTTTTGAGCTGGGAAGGCATGTTATTGCTTCTGTTCATCGCAATCAATATTTTATGCAAATGCATTTCTCCGGTTTACAATCTGACGAATGTACTTCGTGAAATGCCAAAGTATCTGACAGAAATCTTTTTACTGTTCCCGATGGCGTATATACTGCTGATGGGTGAGATCGATATTTCCGTAGGATCCACGGTTTGTCTGGCGGCAACCATGGCATGCCTTTCAAGCAATGCAGGGGTTCCATTTATTGGAGTTATACTCATAGGCTTGCTTACCGGAACAGTTTGTGGTATGATAAATGGGTTTTTGGCTACAAGGTTCAGAGAGCTGCCGACCATGATCATCACTCTGGGCACGCAGATCGTGTTCCGCGGTATCGCGGAGATCGCGCTGGGAGACGGCGGTTCCATATCTCTGACGAATGCTGACGGATTCCGTGCGATCGCCGGAAAAGTAGGACCGGTTCCGTATATGTTCTTTATCGTGATCATCTGTGCAGTGATCTTTACAGTGATCGCTGAGAAGCGGGTATTCGGAAGAAACCTGTATGCGATCGGTTCCAATTCCAGAACAGCATTTTATTCAGGCATCAAGGTGAACCAGATGTTATTTATCTCCTATACGGTTCTGGGGCTCCTTGCCGGCGTATCCGCACTGTTTTTGACAAGTGCGACGTACGGTGCAAACACCACAACAGGAAAAGGCTTTGAGATGGATGCCATTGCTATGGCGGTATTCGGCGGCATCTCCACAGCCGGTGGTAAAGGTAAGCTGATCGGCGGTATCATTTCCGCATTTACGATCACCTGCCTCCGTGTGGGACTTGGCCAGATCAATATGAATCCTCAGGTTATCCTGATCATTCTGGGCGCTCTGCTGATATGCGCAGTACTTCTGCCGAATATCTCACAGAGTATCTCAGACAAAAAGAAAAAGGCTTCCAGAGCCTGATGTAACTTAATTGGGTATCTACCTTGAAAAGGTGTCCGGAAATGTAAAGCATTTTCCGCTGGCATGAATCGGGCATCGATTCAAGGATGATATAAACTATAACAAATTTTTTAAGGGAGGACCTAAAAAATGAAGAAAAAAGTATTAAGTGCCATTCTCAGTGTAGCAATGGTAGCAACACTTCTGGCAGGCTGTGGCAGCGCAGCTGAAGAAGCACCTGCAGCAGCAACAGAAGAAGCAGCGGCAGAGGAAGCTCCTGCAGAAGAAGCAGAAGCACCTGCAGAAGATGCAGCACCCGCAGAAGAGGGCGCAGCAGGCGGCGGTACATACGCATTTGTATCTAAATCCGCAGGTAACCCGTTCAACGAAAGACAGGCAACCGGTTTTGAAGAAGCTGTAAAAGCTATTGGCGGCACAGCTATCATCCAGCATCCGGAATCTGCTACAGCAGATGCTCAGATCACTGTTATCCAGTCTCTGATCTCTCAGAACGTTGACAGTATCTGTGTGGCAGCAAACGATGAGAACGCTCTGCAGGCAGCTCTGGAAGAAGCAGCAGCAGCAGGCATCAAAGTTTGTTCCGTTGACTCTACTGTAAACGTAGCAAGCCGTCTGACACATGTTAACCAGGCAGGTGTTACAGAGATCGGCCAGTGCCTGATGGATGCAGTTTATGATATCACAGGCGGCGAAGGCCAGTGGGCTATCCTTTCTGCAACATCTCAGGCAGCAAACCAGAATGCATGGATCGAGTCCATGAAGGAGATTCAGGCAGCTGATGAGAAATATGCTAAGCTTGAGCTGGTAGAAGTTGCTTACGGTGATGACGAACCTCAGAAATCCACAGACCAGACACAGGCTCTTCTGCAGAACTATCCTGATCTGAAAGTTATCTGCGCACCTACAACAGTTGGTATCGCAGCAGCAGCTAAGGTATTACAGGATCAGGGCTCTTCCGTTAAACTGACAGGCCTTGGCCTTCCTTCCGAGATGGCTGAGTACATCGGTGATGACGATGCTCATTCCTGCCCTTACATGTTCCTGTGGAATCCTATCGACCTTGGACGTCTTGGCGCATACACATCTGCAGCACTGGTAAACGGTGACATCACAGGTGCAGCTGGCGAGACATTCACAGCTGGCGATATGGGTGATTATGAAATCGTAACTGCTGGCGACGGCGGTACAGAGATCATCCTGGGCGCTCCTTTCAAATTCGATCCTTCCAACATCGAAGAGTGGAAAGAAGTTTACTAAATCGAATAAGGATGTAGAAATGGCGGGGCTGCAGAAATGCGGTCCCGTTTTTTGAGCGGGTAGGGGAGAAGAAGCAAATAACGGACAGGATGTAGTGTAATAAAATTTCCGCGCCGGGCATAAGATGTAACAAAGCATGGCGGGGGGATTTTTTATATGACGAAAAACAAATCAAAGACTTGCGGCAAACCGGAAGTTTACGGCAAGTCCGGTGATTTGCTTCATGAGCGTGTCATTGCTGTGGCAGGCTATATTGTGGAAAATAATGCAACGGTGAGACAGACTGCCAAAGAGTTTGGGATCAGTAAGAGTACAGTGCACAAGGACGTCACGGACCGTCTTATGGCGATCAATCCTGCTCTGGCAAAACAGGTACGGTCAGTTTTGGACGTAAACAAATCGGAGCGTCATATCCGCGGCGGTCTGGCTACAAGGGAGAAATACCTGCATCAGCATACAGTGGACTGATTATGGCAACGTGAAATGGAAAGAGATGAAAACTATCGGGAAGGTGAGCTTTTCGGTAGTTTTTCTTTATTTTATCGGTGAAAGTGCACAAAAATAGGGTGGGAATTATATTGAAAAGTAACAAAGATACCAGTATATTTAAAAAAAGTCTTGACTTTGTTGTCAGAGTTTACTATGGTAATAATATGAGTATTTCATTTACTCTGTAAGTAAATCGGTTTACTAATAATTTCATCGGGTATTTGCAAAATCAATTCAGAAATTGATTTTATTTTTTCCCTTATTGGTAAAACGGTTTACTAGAACGGTTTACGAAAGAGTTTACCAGAAAAGTAAGGAATAGAATACGGGGAAAAAGAGATGGGTATTACAATATCTGATGTGGCAAAACATGCCGGCGTTTCAAAATCAACAGTTTCCAATTATCTTAACGGGAAATTTGAAAAAATGTCGGTAGAAACGAAAGCGGCAATAGAGAGCACAATAAAAGAATTGGGGTATACACCGAATCTGAGTGCAAGGCGTCTGCCGAATAAAGAGAAAAGTAAAACTATTTGTTTGATCATTCCGGGAAGTCTTACGCGTGTATTTGATTCGTTTTACTATCCGACAATATTTTCAGCGATGGACAGGATATCAGGAAAAATGAAGTATAATATGCTGATCTATTCCAGAAAAGAGCCCGGGAATGTAAACGAGATGAACTTTCTGAAAGGAATGGCGGCTTCCATTGTAGATGGATATATCATCTTTGACCTGTCAGCAGAAGACCTGTTCTTCAAAGAATTTGAAAAGGCGGGTATACCATATGTCTGTTGTGGGAAAATAGAGGATTATGAGGATTACCGCTATGTGGCATCGGATCATAAAAAAGCCATTAAAGATTCTGTGGAACATTTATTTCAGTTAGGGCACAGGAAGATTGGGATTTTCAGACAAAACGACAGCGGTGTTGTGGAACAGACAAGAAGAAAGGGAATAAAGGAAATCTGTGAAGAGTATGCCGTAGATGAAAGTAATATCACATATATAGAGGTTCCGGCTGAAGCTACTGACCAGAAGATTTATGAGATCTGGATGGAGCAGTTAAGATGTGAAGGCCGCCCGACAGCATATATTATTTCATCAGCGATTCGCCAGCAGTTTCAGCTTGCGGCGCAGACATTGGGATTATCCATACCGAAAGATATTTCTTATGTGAACATCGAGTACTATATAAGGAATGGTTCTGAAGAAGAAAATCAGACGCGAGTCATTTCGGAGGCAGGTATGGTTGCGGAGCTGGCATTTAAAAAGCTTCTCAAGATAATCTATAATCCGGCATCGGAATTTGAATCACAGGTGGTTCCTCTTAAATTGACGGTTGGTGAAACAACTGCTGCATTAAAAAATCATTTGGAGGAAAAAACATGAAAAGGAAATTATTATCTGTTATATTAGCAGCAAGTATGGTTGCAGCATGTCTGGCAGGATGTGGTTCCGATGCAGGTACTGAAGGAGCAGCACCGGCAGAGGGTGAGGCCCCGGCAGCAGAAGCGTCTGAAGAGGCGGAGGCTTCCGCTTCCGAGAGCAGCAGCGCGAAGAAACTTGTATTCTGGGACAAGGCAGAATATGTAGACGAATACGGCAACATGATGAAAGCTGTTGTAGATAGATTCGCAGAAGAACAAGGCGTTGAAGTGGATTACGTTAACGTACCTTCTGCAGATATGAAACAGAAATTAATGGCAGCAATTGAAGCAGGAAATGCACCGGATCTGATCGTTGGCGATGATACACTGGTTGGACAGTTTGCTTCTCTGAATCAGCTGGAAAATGTGGATGATATCATGTCAGAATATGATTTCACTGATGCGGCATTGAAGGTAGGCCTGCTTGGTGATACACAGTATATGGTACCACAGGCATTTACGGCTCCGGGTATGTATATCAGAATTGATAAATGGCAGGAAAAAGGATTGGATGTACCTGAGACATGGGAAGAGCTGAAGGAACAGGCAGCACAGGTAAATGATCCCGCAAACGGATTCTATGCACTTGGATTTGCAATGGGAGCATCCGGCGGCGGTGATGCGGAAGGCTTCTGCCGTACGATCATTCTTGACTGGGGCGGACAGACTGTTGACGAAGAGGGCAATGTTGTTGTAAATTCTCCGGAAACTGTAGAAGCTCTGGCGTTTATTAAATCCTTATATGATGACGGCCTGATCTCTCCTGATGCAGTGACAGGTGACGATAACTGGAATAACCAGTCTTATCTGGCAGGAACAACAGGCGTTATCTGTAATGCGGGTTCTGTTGTGGCATCCATGAAAAATGATGATCCGGAACTGCTGGCAAACACACAGGTTATTGCTTATCCGGCAGGACCGAAGGGATGTTATACACTGGGTGGCAGTAATGTATTCGGTATCATAGCATCCGGTAAGAATGTAGCAGAAGCAAAAGACTTTATCCGTTTCTATTACAACGATATGGACAACTATGAAGCAATGATCGAAGTTATGGGTGCTATGTGGCAGCCGGTTATCAACGGTATGGATGAAAGTGAGTTCTGGCAGGATGAAATGAACAAACCTTGGATGGAATCCTCTAAACAGTGTGTAAAGACCTATTATCCGGCACCTTCTGATGACAGAGCAATGACATGCTTCAGCAGCCAGCTTTGTGTTAAGGCAGTACAGGAAATGCTGATCAACGGGGCAACACCGGAAGAAGCAGCAGAAATTTTGGAAGCATCCTTCAAAGAAGTATATGAGGCCGAGTAAAAATAAGCAGGTTTAGGGATTGAGGCGGCCAGAGCGGCTGCCTCAATTTACGAGAAGGCAATCCGGCAAAGGAGTGAAAAGGCTCACTCTCAGGTTTGTCAGGATACAAACCTGCAGGCTGTGGATATGGAGGTTAAAAATGAAAAGAATAGAATCACAGACTGTAAAAGATAAAAGGCTTGGACTTGTATTAAT
Source organism: uncultured bacterium (assembly GCA_947647735.1). Lineage (GTDB taxonomy): Bacteria > Bacillota > Clostridia > Lachnospirales > Lachnospiraceae > 1XD8-76. The sequence continues at coordinate 147,449 of CANSLJ010000006.1, forward strand.
GATTCCGATCGTACTGGTTATATTTATCATTATGGGTATTCCGCTTGTACGGGCGATTTACTGGAGTTTTACGGATAAGGTGGTGGGTTCGGACGCACATTTTATCGGACTTAAAAATTATATGGGACTGTTTCAGGATAAGGTATACTGGAAATCTCTGAAAAATACAGTTATTTATACGGGGGGGTGCATCCTTGCAAAACTTCTTCTGGGGCTGTTATGGGCAGTGCTTTTGAATCAGGATTTTAAGGGAAAAGGATTTTTCAGGACAGCTCTGCTGATTCCCTGGGCGCTTCCGGGTATGGTCGTGGCAATGACCTGGAGATGGATGTATGACAGCACCTATGGCATCATTAACAGCCTGCTGCTGAGTTCCGGGCTGGTAGAGATGCCTGTGGCATGGCTTTCTAACCCCAAGATCGTATTGTATTCGGCAATGATCGTTAATATCTGGCGCGGTGTTCCGTTTTTTATGTTCAGTATTCTCGGCGTACTGCAGACATTGGATAAACAGGTTTATGAGGCGGCAACAGTGGATGGTGCGGGTATTTTCAAACAGTTCTGGTATATCACGCTGCCTTCTATTTCGCCGGTACTTAAGGTGACAACACTGTTGTCCACAATCTGGACTTTCAATGATTTTGAGAATGTATGGCTTGTTACAGGCGGCGGCCCGCTTTATGCATCCAGTGTGATAGCAACTTATACATATGATAAAGCATTTATACAGAATTCACTGGGACAGGCATTGTCCGTGGCGACATCGGTGATTCCGATCCTGATCGTTATGATGCTGATATTCTCATATTTCAATAAGAAAGAACAATAGGGAGGAGGAAAAATGCATTCAAGAAAAAAGACAAAAGCGATAAAAATGACAACAACTTATGTTATTTTGATCATTTCGCTGCTCTGGACAATTTTCCCGTTATATTGGATGGTAAAATCTTCCTTTACAATTGATAAGGAAATGTATGTGGCAAGGCCGAAACTGTTTGATATTGCTTTTACGGCAGAGCACTATGTGGATCTGATCGTCAACGCAAAATTTATGGTCAATTTGGGAAACAGCCTGATGATCGCGGCAATCACAACAATATTCGGATTGACGGTCAGCGTTTTTGCATCTTACGCGATGACCAGATTAAAATATCCGGGCAGAAAATTTTTCAGCAGTACAGTTATCATTTCTTACCTGCTGCCTACAGCGGTGCTGTTTATTCCAATGTATATTTTTGTCAGCAAGCTGGGACTGGGCGGAACAAAGTGGGCGATGCTTGTCATTTATCCTACTTTTGTGGTGCCTTATTGCTGTTACATGCTGCGGAGTTATTTTACAGCCATCCCGTATGCACTGGAGGAAGCGGCGCTGATCGATGGATGTACCAGACTTCAGAGCCTTCGGCATATTATCGTGCCGATCGCATTACCGGGTATAGCTGTTACGGCAACTTTTGCATTTACCATGTCCTGGAATGAATATCTGTATGCGATGATCATGACCACCAGTATGAAGGAGATGACAGCTACAGTAGCGATCTCCAGCTGGAAATACGGAGATATCATTAACTGGGGAAGAATTATGGCAGGGTGTGTGGTAGCATCGCTGCCGGTAACGATCATTTACATTGTTGCCCAGAGTATGCTTGTTTCAGGCAAGGCGGACGGCAGTGTGAAATAAATTAAAAACAAGGAATATGAAGGAGAACAAGGAAAAATGGCAGAAACATATGAAAGAGCTTTGGATCATGTAAATACATGTTCCAGACCGTCAGAGTTAAAGATCACAGATTTAAGAGTGGTGGATATTGTCGGAGCTCCGATGCATTGTACTATCGTAAAGATTGATACAAATCAGGGACTTGTCGGATATGGTGAAGTACGTGACGGTGGTTCAAGAAATTTTGTTCTTGCTTTAAAGAGCAGAATCTTAGGTGAAAATCCGTGTAACATTGACAAACTGTTCAGAAGGATCAAACAGTTTGGCGGCCATGCAAGGCAGGGTGGCGGTGTCTGTGCGGTAGAAATGGCATTATGGGATCTGGCAGGCAAGGCTTATGGTGTTCCTGTTTATCAGATGCTGGGTGGAAAATTCCGTGATAAAGTAAGAGTTTATGCGGATACAGATGTGGAAGGGAAGCATACCGGTAAGGAAATGGGAGCTGCTCTGAAAGCTAGAATGGACAAGGGATTCACTTTTCTGAAAATGGATCTGGGAATTGACTTGCTGTATGACGAACCGGGCGCTCTGAATGCACCGCTTGGATTCGTGCAGGAGTTAAAGGAATCTTCCGAGAATTATAATGCGATACCGAGAAATCTGACAGAAGAAGAACGTATGAAGAGGAACCGCTGGTATGATAATCAGAATATCCCGCATCCTTTTACCGGTATACAGGTGACAGAACATGGCTACGATGTTCTGGAACAGTATGTGAAAGATGTAAGGGAAGTGATCGGTTATGAGGTGCCTCTGGCAATCGATCATTTCGGGCATATCGGTGTGGAATCCTGTATCAAACTGGCGAGAAGGGTTGAAAAATATAATATTGCATGGATGGAGGATATGATTCCGTGGCAGCTGACAGATCAGTATGCAAGGCTGGCGAAATCTACGGCTGTTCCGATCTGTACCGGAGAGGATATTTATCTGAAAGAGAATTTCAGGCCGCTTCTGGAGGCGGGGGGAGTTTCTGTGATCCATCCCGATATTCTGACAGTGGGCGGTGTGCTGGAACTGAAGAAAGTTGGCGATATGGCACAGGATTACGGTGTGGCCATGGCGATACATATGGCTGAAACGCCGATCTCGGCTATGGCGGCGGCACATGTTGCAACAGCGACGGAGAATTTCCTTGCTCAGGAATTCCATTCCGTGGATATACCCTGGTGGGATGGAATGGTAAAGAAGGGTGTCAAGGCACCTATTGTGGATCATGGATTTATCACAGTACCGGATCTGCCGGGACTGGGTATTGAAGAATTAGATGAAGAAGTGTTGAAAGAGCATCTTCATCCGGACTATCCGGGTATGTGGCTGCCGACATCAGAGTGGGATCAGGATTATTCACATGATCGTTGCTGGAGTTAAGTTTATGATTGGATAAAAGAAAGGGATAAATTATGCATTTTAATGTAAAAGAAGATATCATTCAGCTCACCTCCAAGTGGGAGGGAGAGAGACTTCCGGATGGAAGGCCAAAGGTTTCCGATGAAGATCTGGCAGAATTGAGGAAATTGACATTGGAAGAAATCTGGGCCCCACTCTATAATGCTGGTTATCTGAACCAGTTTGAGGAAAAACTGTATCGTCTGCATGATGACAGAAAACTGGTGGGACGGGCAGTGACAGCTTCTTTTCTGCCGGCAAGACCGGATCTGGAGGAGACAGTAAAAGCGATAGGTGCGGAAGAAGGCAGAAAAGGAACCTGTAACCAGTGGGTTATCGACTCTCTGGAAGAGGGTGATGTCGTTGTGGCTGATATGTATGATAAGATTTATGAGGGAACATTCGTAGGAGGAAATCTTTCTACGGCAATCAGAAACAGGACAAAAACAGGCGGTGCAGTAGTCTGGGGCGGTATCCGTGATCTGGAGCAGATAGAGGGTATTGAAGGACTGCAGATTTATTACAGAGGCGTGGATCCTACCCCTATTAAAAATTTCGTGATGAATGGATTTAATACACCGGTGAAGATCGGGTGCGCTGTGTGCCTTCCCGGAGATGTGGTTTTCGGTTATGGCGGTGGTGTGATATTCATTCCCAGTTATCTGGTGAAGGATGTGATCGAGGCGGCAAAGAAATCACATGTGAAAGATCTGTTTGGGTTTGATATGATCAAAAAGGGCGTTTACACAACTGCCGAGGTTGATATTGATGTATGGCCTACGGATATGATGGATAAACTGGTAGAGTTTATCAAAACTGATGAGCGGGCTGAAGAGTTCAGAAGCCTTGACTGGACGGTGGAGTATCAGAAGGCGAAGGAAGAAGGGAAATAAAGAATCTTGTGAGAGGGGCGTTTATCGCCCCTCTTCTTTATAGGCAGGATGCAACTGAGGCATCGAATAAAATTCTGATAATTTACAGGGGATTCGGAGAGAGTAGTTTGTCCGGCTGAATATTACTGCGGAAATGTGATACCCCGTCCGATATTCGGGAAAAACAGTGCGACTGCACAGTCGAAAAGGAACAGAAAGGCCAGTATAATACAGCTTGTATATCTGATCTTGGGAGACAGGCGGAACCAAAGTCTTTTCAAAGAGGAAGAAAGCAGGCAGATCCAGAGAGTGCCTGCGATACCGAATCCCAGAGCAGACGTCAGGCAGATGTATCCTTGGAAGTTAAGCAGATATCCGGTGTAATCCCAATAGCGCAGTTCCCAGAAATAGTCGAGTATCCCTCCGATCGCTAATTCCAGAGAAGTGCCGATGAGAAGGGAATATAAAAATACTTTTATGGGCTGCCGTTTTAGTCTGGAAAGCAGAAGGTACATTAAAACAGCTCCTGTACCGTAAACAGGGAGCCACGGACCGTAGAAGAAACCACGATTACGAAAGTGATCCTCTTTTATAAGGAAGATCAGGACTTCCCACAGGAAGCCACAGACTGATGCGGTGAAGAAGTAGAAGATCAGCAGGGAAATATAGTCCTGTTTTGCTGTGGGGGAGGAGTTGGCAGGATTTTTGAAATTTGTCTGGTTTTTTATATGTTTTTTCATAGGGGTAGTGTGCCCTGAAACATATGCTTTTATTAGGAGATGGCAGTGATTGCAGTGTGGATGTAAGGTAGGCAGATATTATATGTATATGTGTGCGAATTATGGGGGATGTCTGATATATAAAATGTATCAGGTGTGAAAGGGGGTATATTAATATAAAACGAATAAAGCGGTATGTGTGAAGCACAGTGAAATTTAGACATATATGAGAAAAACGCCTTGTAAACATCAGAGTCCTACCTTATAATAAGAGAAATCAAAATAATCAGGAGAAAAGGAGCCGGATAAACATGGGGATGAATTCTTCTCAGGAGAGTAATTTTAAGAAGGAAAAAGTGATTGTGATTGACTTTGGCGGTCAATACAATCAGTTAGTTGCGCGGCGTGTCAGGGAATGTAATGTTTATTGTGAAATATATTCTTATCGGACAGGCATAGAGCAGATCAAAGCGATGGATCCGAAGGGAATCATTCTCACGGGAGGGCCGAACAGCTGTTATGAGGCGGATTCGCCCACTTATTCAAAAGAATTGTTTGAGCTGGGCGTTCCGGTGCTGGGGCTTTGCTATGGCGCACAGCTAATGATGCATGTACTCGGTGGAAAAGTGGAAAAGGCGCCGGTTCGCGAGTATGGAAAAATAGAAGTCACTGTGGATCATTCGTGTCCACTGTTTCATGGTGTGTCACAGGCTACGGTCTGCTGGATGAGCCATAATGACTATATTTCAAAGCCTGCGCCGGGGTTTGGGATAACTGCACATACAGCGGATTGTCCGGTTGCGGCTGCAGAGGATTCTGAGAAAAAACTGTATGCGATCCAGTTTCATCCGGAGGTACTTCACACACAGGAAGGCACAAAAATGTTATACAATTTTGTGCGTGGTGTCTGCGGATGTGCGGGAACCTGGAGAATGGATCATTTTGTGGAAAATACGATCCAGAGTATTCGGGAGAAGGTTGGAAGCGGAAAAGTGCTGTGTGCCTTATCTGGCGGAGTGGATTCTTCTGTGGCGGCAGTTCTGCTCTCTAAAGCAATCGGCAGTCAGTTGACCTGTGTGTTTGTGGATCATGGGCTTTTGCGTAAAAATGAAGGCGATGAAGTGGAAGCAGTTTTTGGACCAAGCGGACCTTATGAACTCAATTTTATTCGTATAAATGCACAGGAGAGATTTTATGGTAAGCTGGCAGGTGTGACAGAGCCGGAGAGGAAACGTAAGATCATCGGGGAAGAGTTTATCCGTGTGTTTGAGGAAGAGGCAAAGAAGATCGGGGCAGTGGATTTCCTTGTGCAGGGGACGATCTATCCGGATGTGGTGGAGAGCGGTCTGGGCGGAGAATCGGCTGTGATCAAGTCCCATCACAATGTAGGCGGATTGCCGGATTATGTGGACTTCAAGGAAATTATTGAGCCGCTCAGGGATCTGTTTAAGGACGAGGTGCGGAAAGCGGGTTTAGAACTCGGGATTCCGGAGCACCTTGTGTACAGGCAGCCTTTCCCGGGACCGGGGTTAGGGATTCGGATCATTGGGGAAGTCACGGCGGAGAAGGTAAGGATCGTGCAGGATGCAGATGCGATCTATCGTGAGGAGATTGCGAAAGCAGGATTGGATCGAACGATCGGGCAGTACTTTGCGGCGCTGACGAATATGAGATCGGTCGGTGTTATGGGGGATGAGAGGACTTATGATTATGCGGTTGCCCTCAGGGCAGTAAATACGGTTGATTTTATGACAGCGGAGTGTGCGGAGATACCGTTTGAGGTGTTGCAGAGGGTGATGAATCGGGTTATTAATGAGGTTAAGGGAGTTAATCGGGTGGTTTATGATCTTACTTCTAAGCCGCCTGGGACGATTGAACTGGAATAGGGGACATTTGGACTGGAAAGTCAGTAAAATAAAGGCTTTCCAGTCTTTTTGTATGCAGCGTGACACTAATATGACACTGAAAATTTGATATCCGTACTTTTCCTACTCCAAATCGGATGATATTGAAAATCCTGTCGAAACATGGTAATATTTCTCTGGGACTACCAGGATGGTAGGCGGTTAGCCCTCTCCGGAGGGACTGTGACCCTCCGTGTACATAGAAACCTGAAAGGGAATCTGGGAAAGGAGGGCTGAGTGGATGTTGACGATTGAAGGATTGATAGCAGTGATCAGCCTTGTGCTGACAGCATTTGGTCTCGGATATGCCATCGGAAGCAAAGATAATGACAAGACACAGCAATAGCCGCCCTCCCGTGACAAGGTAAGCGGCTATTGCTGTAAACTTATGAATCGGGCTAACCGTCTATCGGTAGCTTCTGTTGGGCATCTGTTGGAGCAGATGCCCTTCTTTATGTTCAATATATCACAATCTGTGGCGGGGTTCAAGTGGTTTCTTCTGTCGGGATAAGATACGTGACTGTCAAGTAAACGTTGGCAAATTTTTTTCATACAGATTTTTCTACTCTGC
>CANSLJ010000007.1 GCA_947647735.1 uncultured bacterium
TTACTGTCTGCAAAATGGCAAGGGAAATAAGTAATATGCCTATTATCATGTTGACGGCAAAGAGTGAAGAAAGTGATAAATTAAAGGGTTATGAATATGGTGCAGATGATTACACAACAAAACCTTTCAGTCCTAAAGTCCTGTTGGCTAAAGTGAATGCCCTGCTCCGCCGCTCTTCCTCTGAACCGATAGATGCATTGAGTATTGGAAAGATTTCTTTTATGCCGTCCTCACATAGAGTATTTTTGGATGGGCAGGAAATCAACCTTACCCACAAAGAATATGAACTTCTTTATTTTTTTATGATGAATCCCGGACAGATTTTTACCCGTGAACAGCTGTTAAATAGAATATGGGGCTACGATTTTGAGGGGACTACCCGTACCGTAGATACCCATATCAAAACACTGCGGCAAAAGCTTGGAAGTGAGGGAAAGCATATTGTAACGCTTATCCGTTCCGGCTATAAACTGGAGGTGACAGTATGAAAAACAGCGATAATCTGAGTATTCATTCAATGCGGAAGAAGATACTTTTAGTGTCTAAAGTTATAGGCGCTATCCTGGTTATCTCATATATACTTTCAACCAAATTACCGTTTTCCCCCAATGTTTCACTTTCTATTTGGACAGTTTTTATGGTGCTGTTGATCTTTGCAGTTGATTTCCTGATGAGCTGCTTTATCTCAAAACCTGTTGCTAAATTGGAACAGGCAGCAAAAAGAATGGCTGGTCTGGATTTTTCTTCGACCTGTGATATTATGACAAATGATGAATTTGGACGGCTTTCCGCAAATCTTAATGTCATGGCTGAAAATTTGCAAAAGGCTCTGATAAAGTTGGAGGCGGCAAATACGCAGCTTGAAAGAGATGTTGAGCAGGAACGCCTGCTGTTAGCAGAGCGCAAAGAACTGGTAGATAGTCTATCCCATGAAATGAAAACGCCTTTAGGGGTTATCAGAGCCTATGCGGAGGGCTGTCAGGATGAAGATGATGAAATAAAAAAACAAAAGTATGCAGAAATAATCATATCGGAAACAGAACGGATGAATCATCTGATCAATGTTTTATTGGATTTATCTGCATTGGAAACCGGGGCAGTGCATCTTATCCCCGAACGTTTTGAATTTGTTGAATTTTTAGAAACAGTTGCCGGGCGGTTGCTGATCGACACGCCGGATGTTAATTTTGAACTGCAGTATGAACTTCCTGATTATAAAGTTTATGTTTATACGGACAAGATCCGTATGGAGCAGGTCTTGAATAATCTTATTATCAATGCAAAAAAGAACGTAAAACCGGGAGGCGTTTTAAAACTATGTCTTTCAGATAAAGATGGATCATTATATTTTTCGGTATATAATCAGGGCGATAGGATTCCAAATGAAGAGCTGGAGAAGATCTGGACAAAATTTTATCGGGATGATCGTTCAAAGTATAGCGGTTCCGGGTTGGGACTTGCGATCGTTGCACAAATTTTATCAATGCAGGAATTAAGCTATGGCGTGAAAAATCTTGCGGATGGCGTTCAATTCTACTTTTCTATACCCACAGTTATATAAGATACAATCTTCACTTTTGGTGGTTCTGTTTTCTGTAAAGAGAGCAGGATCATTTTTATTTCACACCAACTTCACATCAATCTCACACTGATTTCACCTCATTTTTTTATATTCCTGATACCAAAGGGCAAAAACCCGGAAAAAAGGAGGAAGATTTATGACATTATTAGGTTTGGAATGGTATTGGTGGCTCGTGATTGCGGTAATATTGGTGATCTCTATTCCTTTTAAGATCAAATTTATGAAATGGTGGAACAAACGCCGGCAGGAAAAGAGAAACAGCAGGAAGGGAAAATGGGGGGATGATGAATGATTGAGGTTAAAGATCTGACTTTTTCTTACGGAAAGGATAAACAGGCCCTTCATGGCTTAAATTTTACGGTAGGAGATGGTGAAATTTTTGGATTTCTGGGGCCGAATGGTTCCGGCAAGTCAACGACACAAAAAATCCTCACCGGAATTTTGAAAGGGCATGGCGGTAAGGTATCAGTGTTTGGGCAGGATATTGCTGCAGCACACACACAGGATTTTTTTCAGAAGATAGGTGTTTTATTTGAATTTCCCTATCTGTATGCAAACTTGAGCGCTATTGATAATCTCAGATATTTTTCCTCGTTTTATCCGGCAGGGCAGTTGCGGGATATAGAGGAAGTATTGGAAAAATTAGAGTTTAAATCCGACTTTCTTAGAAAACCGGTTTCTTCATACTCAAAAGGTATGCGGCAGCGTGTAAGTATGGCGAGGGCACTTGTGAGCAATCCCAAACTGTTATTTTTGGATGAGCCGACCAGCGGGCTTGACCCTTCCGGTGCGGTTTTATTTCGCAGGATCATAGAGGAAGAACGTGGGAAAGGTACTACAGTATTTTTAACCACACACAATATGATGGATGCTGACCTGTTATGTGATAGGGTGGCTTTTATCTCAAACGGAAATATTGCGGCATTAGACACGCCCCAAAAACTGAAAGAGAAAAACAGAGATCAGCGTGTTACGATCAGTTATCTGTATCAGGGTAAGAGGGAAGAAAAAACAATCGAAATCCCGGAATTGGAAGCAGGTATTCCCTTTTTACATGATGAGATCATCAGCATCCATTCAGAGGAACCGACTTTGGAGGATATGTTTATTCAATATACGGGAAGGGGGCTGTCCTGATGTGGAAAGATTTTTGTTCTCTGTTCAAAAAAGACTGTCAGATGATGATTGCCGGAAAATTTTTTCTGCTTGCACTTGGCTCTTTGCTCCTTTACACACTGTTTATTAACTTTGGGTATGTCAGGTTTATGAAAGCTGAATTGTATCATGTGTATCTGTATGATCCACAGGGTACACAGCAACAAGTATCCGACCTGGTTTATCCTGTAACATCGCTGGAGGAATTAGATAAAATTCTTGTTGCGGATGCAACCGGTGTTGGGATAGATGTCAGTTCTGGCACACCTGATATTATTCTTTATTATGGCAGTGAAAAAGTTGACAGGCATCGGGCTGATTATGCGTACTCGCTCTTGCACACGGATAGAGGATATGAAGCTAAAACAGTAGGAACAAATACGCCGGAATTGAAGCAGAGGAAGGAAATATCCTGTGAACTGCTGTTCATTGAGATTGTTGCTGTGGGATTTTTAGGGATTGCCTCGGTATTATTTAAGGAAAAGCAAATGGGGGTTATCCGTGTTCATGCAGTCCTTCCCTTAAAAAAGAGCTTGTTTATTCTGTCAAAAATAACGGTTTTTTTATTGTCAGATTTAGTATTTGCGTCATTGATGACCATATGCAATGTGGGATTTACCAGCGCAATTCATATTTTACCCGCTGTACTAGTACAGACCGCAATTTTGTCCGTTATTATGGCATTGGCGGGGTTCGGATGTACGATGCTGCTGAATGATTTCAAGCAGTTTTCGCTTGCCTATCTGGTGATTGCTGTTTTTGCAGCAGCACCTGTATTTTTGGCGGCGAATACTTCTATAAAAATGGCATGGATAGGCTGGCATCCATTCTATCAAATTTATATGGCGTTGAAAAATGCTTATTTTGGAATATCCGTCACAACTCCGGTTTATTATCTTTGTTCCGCCTGCGGGATCGTTGTCCTGTTTTTAATGATTCAACCTGCATTTCGCAGGGAAATGGGAAAGGAGGGGTGATCATGAGGGGATTGGTTTACCAGCTTAAAAGTATCCGGAAAGACAAATTCTGTATCATGTCTTTTCTCTTGCCGCTTATAGTTGCTTTTGTCCTAAATTTTGTTGGAACTATAGATTTATCCACACTGAGTGAATTTCATTTTGGAGTATTGCAGGATGATCTGTCGGAACAAACTGTTTTCTGGTTAGAACAGTATGGCTCTGTGACCGAATATAAAACGCGGGAGGAATTGACTGCCGCTGTCAATGAACCTTCTACAAACCTGATAGGTGTGGAAGCCGATGGTGATGGTATAAAAACAATACTTTCCGGTGATGAAATGGACTTGTGGCATCAAACGGCTAACACGCTTCCTGTATTGTACATGGATCGGGAAAAAACTGATGAAATAAAGGTCACAGTTTTAGAGCGCCCCGATCTGATGGAAGGATTTCAAAATATATTTATTGCCGCAACGCTGATCGTCGCAATGTTTATGGGGTGTACTTTTAATGCGATGAACATTATAGAAGAAAAGGAAAATGGTGTTGCGCTCGTTAATCAGATATTGCCTATGACATATAGCCGGTATATTGTTCAAAAAATTTTTGTCGGCTTTGTCTGTGGAGGTTTATCTGCCGTCCTTACGGCCTGCATTGGTTTCCGGATGCCGCCCCGAAGTGCGATCCTCATGTTGATATTGATCATTCTTTCGGCATTTGTAGCTGCATTGATAGGTTTATTTATTGGGAAATTTTCTGAAAGCCTTATGGTGGGAGTTGTTTATATCAAGATAGTATTGATAGTATTTATTGCCGTGCCGCTCCTGTCTTATTTGTTAGATGTAGACGGTTTGGCTTTGGCATTCTGTTATTTTATCCCGTCTAATGCAACCTTTGAGGGAATTATGAGTTTGGCAGAAGGCACTGGGGAAATGATCATAAAAGATATATTTATTCTCATGGCGCATTGCCTTGTTTGGTTTCTGCTTTACCTGTTGATCATAGAATGCGGGATGGAACAAGCCGATAAAAAATCCGGTTAAAAACAATTTAGCTCTTAAATCGATTTTATCGGGTGTTTACAGATAGAAACAACTGAGGAAGATCGTATCAACTTTCGGTGGTATTTTAGCGGAAAGCTGATATAATGAAAGAGAAAATACCAGGTGGAGGTTATCCTGCTTATTATTGCTGGCGGGATCATCTGCGGGGCTTGTTATGGTTGAATAGGGATACGGGACAGATCATCCCGGTCTGCGGAGAGGATAAAATGGAATTCAGGTTAGCTGATATAGGTGATCTGGAAGAGTTGAAAGCTGTGTACAGGCAGATCATTGGGAATATGAATGACAATAATATTCCAATCTGGGATGATATTTATCCCTGTGAATTTTTTGAAAGTGATATCAGAGATGGCCAGATGTATGTTTTGACTGATAAGGATGAGATCATATCAGCTTTTGTTTTATGTAATAGTAATGCAGGCGCAGAAAGTGTACAGTGGAACAGCAATTCGGAGAGGGCGATCTATCTGGACAGACTCGGCGTTAATGTCAAATATGGCAATAGAGGGATAGGGACTTTAATGCTTGAAAAAGCGAAGAATATCGCAAGATCAAAAGGGTTTGATCGGTTGCGTTTATTTGTTGTTGATATCAATATACCCGCTGTGAAGCTTTATGAGAAAAATGGATTTATAAGGGCAGCGGGTATTTATGAGGAAGTGTTTGATGACGGATTCCTATTGCGTGAGTACGGGTATGAGATAGAAGTTTAGGACATACATCAGATCAGGATTGAACAGGCGAAGGCGGGGGGACAGAAGCACAGCGCCGGCAGAGCAGGCGCGGGCAAAGCGTTTTCAAGTCTGAAATCGGAGGATATGCCGGAATATGGAAAGGCAGACAGGGTACAGAGGGATGATAGAATACAGAGTATTACAGGAACAGGAAATTGAGCGCGGGCTTTTTCATTCTTTTATACGTCGTCAGGTGGTGGATCAATGCCTGCGTCGTGAGAATGACAGCTGGGTTGTCCGTTCTGATCCGTTTATTGACGACTGGTCGGAGGAAGATTATCAGATATTGATCGACTGCTTACGCAATACGGTACACACAGGCGGGTTTGTTTATGGTGCTTTTTTGGACGATAAACTGAAGGGATTTGTGTCGGTGGAAAACGGATTTTTTGGAGGAGAAAACCGCTATTATGACTTGTCTGCGATTCATGTGTCGGAGGATATGCGCAGAGAGGGAATTGGAAAAGCATTGTTTTTTGCTGCCGCTGACTGGGCGGGGAAACAGGGGGCAAAGAAGCTGTATATTTCCGCCCATTCTGCCATCGAGAGCCAGGCGTTTTACTGCGCAATGGGATGTGTGGAGGCGCAGGAGTATCATCAGAAGCATGTTGAGGCAGAGCCGTTTGACCGTCAGTTGGAATACGTTTTATGATAGAAATTGAAGGTGAGGATTGATTTAAGAAGAGCAGGAAATCCCAGTTTGTAGAACAGGAAATCAGAATTTGTTTTTAACAATGTATAAGACGGAGTAAAAATAACATGAGCATCGATTTAAATTTCTGGAAATATCAAAAAGACACATATCTGGACAATGCGGCTGTATATCAAAAAGCCTGCTGTGATAATGAGCAGGTCGAGGGTCTGGAAGCTTTGCCGATAGAGGATATTTTGAAAGAAACAGCTTCAGCTTTCCATGACTGGAATGGGCTTGATGTATTCAATTATGAGGAGAGAGAAGGGCAAGGTGCGTTTCAGATCTCAGCAACGCCGCAGACAGTACGTTTCGATTGTTATTCGATGAAGCAGGCAGATATGAAACGCTTTTCGGCTGTTATGTCAAAGTTCGGGTGTCCGCTGTATGATCCGCAGCTTGGCGTGCGGTTTGATAAAATAGCGGCTTTTTTGATAGATGGGGCAGGTGAATATAAAGCGCAGGCAGAGCGTGAATTGTCCCGGCTGTTCCCGCGCCTGGAAGTCACAACACGGGTGGTAAGCTGGGATGAATATGTACGGCTTTCAAAAGAGATAAACTGCATAGAATATAATGCCATGATCCATCGCGCAAAAAAACAGACGAAGGTGATCTCTTATATGAGGTTTGGCAGTGCCTGGACGAATCGTCCCTGCCAGTGTAAAACGGATCAGCTCGAGGACCAGGATAAGGCGCGGCAGATATTGGAAGAGCTGTTGTATAAATCGATGGAACGTGTTGCGAAGGATTTCCGGGAACGGACGTATTATGAGTGATGTGAGGGGGTATAGCAGGTTAGGGGTAAAAGTGTTAAGAGTAAAGTTTTTCACTACTATTTATGTCTAAGCGAAACGAAAGGAATGGATGATTAAAATGAAATACAGATGGGAGGTTACACCGGATATTTATATTGGAGATGATACATACAGGCGTTTTGTATTAGGTGTTTCCGGGAGTGATCCGCTTATCTGTTTTGGGGTTAATCCAAGTACTGCAAATAATGAATATGCGGATAAAACGTTACATATGGTTGAGCAGATAGCAAAGAGGAATGGTTTTGATGGATGGATTATGTTTAATGTTTGTCCATTTCGTGCTATTGATCCTAAATGCCTGCCCCGCATACAAAATGATGATCTACATAAAGAAAATCTAAGGTATATAGAAAAATGTTTGGAGAAAGAAAATCTGACGATATGGGCTGCCTGGGGAGATCCGATAATGGAGCGTGAGTATCTCATTGATTATCTATATGATATTTATGGTATTGCAAACAGGTATTCCTGCAGGTTTATTGCTTTTGGAAAAGAAGTAGATGGAAAAATAGTATCTACAACAAAACATCATAATCCGCGGCATCCTTCACGGCTCCCGATTTCGGCGAAATCAGAAAGTTTTGATATCGCTCATTACTGGAGAAAATAGAGGCAGATTTTTCTGTTTTGAAATATGATGTTGATGCCTTTTGATTGCGGTTTGATCGTAACTGTTATTGATGGAGGATATTATGTGGAAATGTCCGAAGTGCGGAAAAGAGTTTAAGAATACGAATCAAAGCCAGTATTGCGGTGAGAAACCGAAAACGATCGATGAGTATATTATGAATCAGGATGAGGAAAAACAGGCTGACCTGTTTTTGATAAGGCAGACACTGAGGCAGGCGCTGCCGGAGGCGGAGGAGCGTATTTCATGGAGCATGCCCACGTATTGGAAAGGGCACAATATTCTCCATTTTGCCGCTTCCAAAAAACATATCGGATTTTATCCCGGTCCGGAGGCTGTGGCGGCGTTCGGGGAGGGATTGAAAAAATACAGTGTGGATAAGGGGACTGTACGGATTCCCTATGGAATGGTCGATGCTGATCTGATCAGAAAGATTGCCTTATGGTGTCAGGATACGGGAAACCATGCATAGGCGGGAGCAGATAGATATATGAAAAAGAAATTGTTTTTTGGTATCCTTGTAATTGTTTTTCTGATCGGACTTTTGCTGTATTTTAAACCGAT
The DNA here is from genome assembly GCA_947647735.1 of uncultured bacterium. GTDB lineage: Bacteria > Bacillota > Clostridia > Lachnospirales > Lachnospiraceae > 1XD8-76. Next base: position 8,193 of record CANSLJ010000007.1, read on the forward strand.
GGGCTTAGCCAGACTGGTGGAGGAAAGCCGGTATATTGTGATCTCATATCAGGAAGTCAGTGTAGAAAACGGGTTGCCTTATATTGACAGTAGGAATTATAATGAAATAGCAGAAGATGAAAGCGGGAAGGATAGATTATGGGCATATTTGACAGATTTAGAAATAAAGATAAGGCAGCACCAAAGGAACAGGCATCAAATATAGAACAACAGAAGCAGGAGACGGCATCACAGGAGCAGGAGGTGAATACTGCCGGGTGGGATGCGATAACCGCTGCCTGCGAAAAGGTTTATCCGACACAGAAAAACCCGAAGCATTATGGAACATTGATAGACTGGCAGTTTGGGGGAAATGATCCGTTGGAGGGGATAAGTATCTATGACGGCGGGGATTACTGGCATTTTGTCACTTATGGTTTATCCGAATTATATGAGAAGGAGTCAGAGAATCAAGAGATCAGCGGTTACGGAATGGAATTTACATTTAAGCTGAAAAAAGATGATTATGAGGATGAAGAAGCGGAGATCAGGTGTATCTGTGGAATATTACAATCCATTGCAAGGATTACTTTTACACAGGGAGAGGTATTTCGTGCTTATGAGTATTTATATACAGGGCAGACACAGGGGATAGATACAAAAATGCTGTCCAGCATAACAGGCTTTATAACGATTCCTGATAAAGAAATAAAGTCAGTTATCACGCCCAACGGGAAGGTTGACTTCGTGGAATTTATAGGTGCAACAGATGCGGAACTGACTGCGTTGAGAAATAAAGATATGACAGTTGTGGAATTATATGAAAAAATAGGTTCTGACATAACGGATTACAGTCGGAAATCAGTTGTGTAGATCTGGGCGGGTTTGTGTTGTCCGGGGTAATAGATATTGATTTGTTGAGGAGATCGAGATTTGCTGTACGATGAGATCATTCATGCGGTCGAAGCGGAAACTGTGATAGAACAGAAGGCGTTTGAGAATGAAAAGATCAGCGGCATGAATGCGGAAAAGGTAATGTTTGAGCATGTTCAGCTTATAAAGTGTCAGATGCCGGGAAATGATCTTAACGGCGGGGAGTTTATCGATGTCGTATTTGACGGGTGTGATCTGAGCAATTGTCATTTGAAGAACGCATATTTTAAGGATTGTAAATTTCTGAATTGTAAGCTGGACGGCTGTTCTTTTTGTTCGGCTTCTTTTAAAAGCACCAAAATGGAGAACTGCAGCTCACTGTATTGCAATTATGTGTCAACGCTCTGGGAGAATACGCTGGCGGTTGACTGTAATATGGAGCAAAGCTTTTTTTCAGAGGTGATATTAAAAAAGCCGGTCTTTCACAATGTCAATTTTACCAGTGTGGATTTCTTTAAAACAAGGTTAAAGGGGATTGATCTTTCGGACTGTGTGATCAGTAATATCATGGTTTCAGATACCTATGTGGAACTGGCGGGCGCAAAGGTCAGTATTTATCAGGCGGCGGAGCTTGCCAGATTATTGAAGGTTCAGATCGTATGACAAACAGGAAAGGGAGTGATTTTATGTTGATGAGTGCAGATAAGAAATGGGATTATTCACTTGGCATGATAAAAATAGATGGATTAGAGCCTACTCCAGAAATGAAAAAATTAATCGAACAAGAGAAAAATGGTGAGATAACCATGGATGAAATAAAAGAAGCTCTTGATCGAAAATATAAAATGAAACGGTAATATGAATTTATGAGAGATCCTTATTTATATCCTGATTCAGAAGTATTAAAAAATTTAGCAGATATCTATGATATGGATAAACTGAAAGATATGGAGGCGGATTATTGTTCATATAGACTTTCGGAAGTTGTCATGGATGAGACTGAGCATCAATATGATTTTATAGATCTTTGTAATATGCATCATCATATTTTTCAAGATATTTATGAATGGGCAGGCAGGCCGAGGGTTATTAATATTGAGAAAGCAGAAATCGTTTTAGGAGAACTTTCAGTTGAATATTCAGACTGCTTTGATATTATAAAAGATGCGGAAAATGTGTTATCTGAGATGAGAGCATATAACTGGCGGGATTCATCTTTTGAAGATATAGTGGAAGCATTTAGTGATTATATGGCGAGACTATGGAAAGTCCATCCATACCGGGAAGGGAATACCAGAACCATAGTTACTTTTTGTTGTATGTTTATTGAGGCACAAGGGATCTATATTGAGAGTGATCTATTTAAAGATAATGCGGCTTATATGCGTTCTGCACTTGTTGCAGCTAATGCAATATTTGATGATTTGGGAGATTTACGGAAACCGGAATATCTTTATCGAATAGTGCAGGACGCATTGGAGCAGGGAGAAGAAATGAGAAAGCAGGTAGAGACCTGCATTCAGAAAGCCGGAATGCCGGTGGCTGATGTGAATATCCGAAAAATTGTATTTTGGAATAGAAAAGAACAGAGAGAACATTCTTTTAAAGAAGTTAGAGACTATTTAAGGCAGTAAAATTGATTTAAATCAGATGTTTAGGCTGCTGGAAGGAAGGGTAAGGACAATAAAAGAGAAAAATGGATAATTTTCTTGTTGTAACAAATAAACAGAAAGATCCGATGTATGCCTGTACAAACCAGATCAGGAGTTATCTGGAGCGGCACGGGAAAATATGTAGGACCGAGACGGGGGATATCCCTGAGTTGAAGATTCCGGAGGGGACGGAGTGCGCGATCGTTTTGGGCGGTGACGGTACTCTTCTTCGGGCGGCGCGGACTGCGGCGGATGCGGGGGTTCCGTTGATCGGGGTGAACCTTGGGACGCTCGGATATCTGGCGGAGGTGGACAGCGCTTATCTGGAAGATGCGCTGGATCAGTTGATCCGGGATGACTTTACGCGGGAGAAGCGGATGATGCTTTCGGGCAGAGTGGTGCCGGCAGGGAAAGAGCAGGGAGCCGGAGCGATGCCGGTGGCGAAGGAAGAAGCGGAGAGCAGAGATGTGCCGGCAGAGGATGGGAAAGATTCGGAGATGCCGGCAGGGGAAGCAGAGAGGCAGGAAGACTGCGCCTTAAACGATATCGCGATCACCCGGCGTGGTTCTCTGCAGATCATCACATTCCATATCTATGTGAACGGGCAGCTTCTCTACACCTGCCATGCGGATGGCTTTTTAGTGGCGACGCCCACCGGTTCCACCGGTTATAATCTGTCTGCGGGAGGCCCTATTGTGGAGCCTCATGCCCGGCTGATCCTGCTCACGCCGATCTGTCCCCATACGATGCAATTTCGTACCATTGTGCTTTCTGCGGAGGATGAGGTGGTGATCGAGATCGGGGAGAACAAGAAGGGGACGGTGCAGGAGGTGGAAGCCTGTTTTGACGGCAGTGTGAAGATGGAGATGCACGCCGGTGACCGGATGGAGATAAAGAAAGCAGAGAAAGTTACGGAGATGTTGAAATTAAGTCAGGACAGCTTTGTGGAAGTACTACATAAAAAAATGGATGCATAAGGAGAGGGTATTGGGAGATGAAGAAGAACCGTCACGCAAAAATTGTGGAACTGATTGAGAAGTATGATCTGGAGACTCAGGACGAACTGGCGGAGAAACTGAGGGAGGATGGGTATGATGTGACCCAGGCAACGGTATCGAGGGATATCCGGGAATTGAAGTTATCCAAGGTGCCGCTGGGGGACGGCAGACAGAAATATGTGCTGCTGCGGGAAGCTCACGGGGAAATGAGCGATAAATATGCCCGTGTCCTGCGGGAAGGGATGAGCAGTATGGGGATGGCTCAGAGCCTTCTTGTTGTGAAGACTGTTCCCGGGATGGCGATGGCTGTCGCGGCGGCGCTGGATGCCATGCATATGAAGGAAATTGTGGGAACGATCGCAGGGGATGATACGATCATGCTGGCAGTGCGCTCTGCGGAGGATGCGGAGGTTGTCAGGGAGAAAATCGATTTTGTGCTGAAGAAATAAAAATATCCTGCTCGGAGAGAGATAGGAGAAGCGTATGTTAGTAAGTTTAAATGTAAAAAATCTGGCGCTCATTGATGCGGAAGAGATGGAATTCGGTGAAGGCCTTAATATCCTTACCGGTGAGACAGGTGCCGGGAAATCCATACTGATCGGTTCGGTGAATCTGGCTCTTGGCGAGAGGGCGGATAAAGATATCATCCGGACGGGGGCAGATCATGCCCTGATCGAATTATTGTTTCAGGAGGATTCCCCGCAGGTGAAAGATCTGATGGAGGAACTGGATCTTCCCTGGGAGGACGGTTCGGTGATGATCTCCAGAAAGATCCAGGCATCCCGAAGCGTTTTTCGTATTAACGGGGAGACGGTGACAGCAAAACAGGTAAAACAGCTTTCCGAGCTCCTTCTGGATATTCACGGACAGCATGAACACCAGTCGCTTTTGCATAAGAGGAAACATCAGGAAATTCTGGATGAATATGCCGGGGATAAGCTGGCGGCGATCCTTCCTGTTTTGAAAGAAAGCTGGCAGAAGGTGTCCGGTCTGAAAAAGGAGCTGGAGGAAGCCGGGATGGATGAAGCACAGCGCCTCAGGGAACTTTCCCTTGCGGAGTTTGAGGTGCAGGAGATCGAGGATGCGCATATTCGGATCGGGGAGGATGAAGAGCTGGAGAGCGTTTACCGGAAAATGACGCACAGTCGCAGGATCATGGAAAGCCTTGCCTTTGCCTGTCGTTTGACAGGTGCGGAAAGCGAGGAGGGCGCTGCGGATCTGATCGGACATGCCCTGCGAGAAATGACATCTGTGTCAGAATTGGATAAAGAACTCTCTTCCCTTACAGGGCAGCTTGATGAAATTGACAATCTGCTGCATGATTTTAACAGGGATCTGGCAGACTATCAGGAGAGCCTTGATTTTGAGGAAGCGGATTTTGCGAGAGCAGAAGAACGGTTAAATACGTTAAACCGTTTGAAAACAAAATACGGAAAAACGCTGGAGGAGGTTCTGGCTTATCAGGAGAAGCGGAATCGGGAGCTGCAGAGGCTGTCCGATTTTGACGCTTATCAGGAAGAAATGAAAAAGCAGCTTGCGGAAGAGACGGGAAAGCTGGAAAAACTCTGTGAAAAAGCTTCCAAAGTGCGGAAACAGGCGGCAAAGGTGCTGGAAAAGGAACTGAAACAGGCGCTGCTGGATCTGAATTTTATGCATGTGGAGTTCAGCGTGGAAGTGATAAGCAACAGGGAGCATATCAGTGCAAAGGGCTGGGATGATGTGGAGTTTATGATCTCCACCAATCCCGGTGAGGCGGTGCGTCCTTTGTCTATGGTGGCAAGCGGCGGTGAGCTGTCCCGGATCATGCTGGGGTTGAAGACTGTGCTGGCGGATAAGGATGCCGTGGAGACACTGATATTTGACGAGATCGATGCAGGCATCAGCGGTAAGACGGCATGGAAAGTTTCGGAAAAGCTGGGAATGCTTTCCAGAGAACGTCAGGTGATCTGTATTACCCACCTGCCCCAGATCGCAGCAATGGCGGATATCCATTTTTACATTGAAAAAAAGGTGAAGAACGGCATTACAAAAACAGCGATTTCTCCGCTTAAAGAGAAAGAGAGGGTTTCAGAGATTGCCAGAATGCTGGGAGGAGAGGAGATTTCTCAGGCGGCGCTTCAAAATGCAGCGGAACTGATACAAATGGCAAAAAAATCCATATAAAACAAAAAATGAGTGAGTGAATTTTGATTACCTACGCATACTAAAAAGGACGTTGACATCGGAGGAAGAGAAGTATGCGTAAGGTAATCAAAAATTTTTATAAAGGAATTATTGCATTTGTGCTTATGGGAGCTCTTGCCGGGGGATGGTATGCCTGCTATGATTCGACACCTTCTCAGGTGAGGCTGCTCACGGATAAAGAACAGCATATTGATTTTAAACTGCCTGCCAGCGCCAGTATCGAGACGGATCAGGGCAGGATGGTAGCCGGTCTGTACCGCCCTATAAAAATGGTGACCGGTGCGGCGGAAACCGCCTATCAGATGGATGTAAAATGGCTTGGCTTCATTCCGCTCAAAAGCGTGGAAATCCAGGTGGTGGGGGAGCGGGAAGTCTCTGCCGCCGGTTTTCCCATTGGAATATTCCTGAAAACAAAGGGCGTTATGGTGGTGGGTGTCGGCAGCTTTAACGACATAAACGGGGCAGGCTTTGCGCCTGCAAAAAATCATCTGGAGGAGGGCGACTATATTGTAAGTTATAACGGTGTGGAGATCACCGGAAAAAAGCAGTTTATGAGCCTGCTCTCGGAAAATCAGGGAACGGAGGTTGTTCTCGGCATCGAGCGGGACGGTGTGTACTTAGAGGAGCGGGTGACCCCGGCAAAAAATCAGAATGGGGAGTATAAGATGGGCATCTGGATCAGGGATAATGCCCAGGGCGTGGGAACGCTTACTTTTGTGGATGAGCAGGGAAATTTCGGTGCGCTTGGACATGGCATCACGGATGCCGATACAGGGGAGCTGATGGAGCTCGGGAGAGGTTCTCTTTACGGGACAAAGATCGTGGCTGTCCGCAAGGGGACGGACGGCGTGCCCGGGGAACTGACCGGTATGATAGAGTATGATGATGCCAATGTGATCGGGGAGATCACACAGAATACGCCTTATGGCATTTTCGGGCATCTTGATCTGGAAAAACTGGCGGCGAGCGGTATCGATCTTGAGATGCAGGAGATCGGTTTAAAGCAGGATATCCATCTGGGCGCCGCTACCATGATCTCTTCTATCAATGAGGAGATGAAGGAGTATGATATCGAGATCACGGCGATCCATATGGGGAGCGACGGCGGAAATAAAGGGCTGGAACTTTTGGTGACGGATGAGGAACTGCTGAATCTGACCGGCGGTATCGTGCAGGGTATGAGCGGGAGCCCGATCCTGCAGGATGGAAAGGTTGTGGGGGCTGTGACTCATGTGCTGGTGAACGCGCCGGAGAAGGGGTACGGGATATTTATTGAGGAGATGCTGCAAGGATAGAGGCGGGAGAACAGGGAAGTTTTTGGGTTTGAGAAAGATGGCCGTATTATGAGAGGTATGACATAATACGGTTATTTTTATGGTGCCGACAAGATCAAAAGCGGAAGAATTTCTGATAGAAGAGGAAAATGTAATCCGGAGACATAGGGAAATAACAGTCCTGTGGCTGCCGGATAGTTCTTTCTCAGGTAATAACTTGTCATAGTCAGGTTTTCAGTGGTATGATGAGGTCATAAGGTAAAGCAGGTGACAGATTTTTGATGAGTCAATTTTATCAGATTGAGTAAAAGCTGAGACTGCCATTGGGTAAAGTTTGGGAAGGATTAAGATGGGTAAATGAATACTAAGACAAATGTAATGGAGGTTCCAAAGGATTTTAAAATCATCGGCTATTACATAGTAGAAGTGATCGATATGCCGGAATGGCTGAGAGACCTGGGGGAGAGGATACTTTCGGTCAGTCTGGGAGAGGTACATCCCAGATTGGAGTGTTATTTTGTGAATGGATGGCGAAAGGGGGAGAAACAGGCGTATCAGAAAAGGCTGAAACTGAGTGATGAGCAGTATGCGGAATATGTGGAAACAGTCGGAAATTTATTTGATTCCGGAAAAATGGACATGAACGGTATGTTTCTGCATTTGTCAGATGCACAGTATTTCCAGCAGAAGTTCTGCATGGAGATTCCCTGTCGGTTGGTGAGTATTTCCACGACGCCTGACTGGTTTGGCGTTTTATCGGAAGAATTGAAAGATGGTTATGGAAACAGCATTATAAATGGAGAGCTGGATTACAATACACTGATCGGTTATGACATTCTCGGGTGGGAGAGTAATTCGTGGGGAATTGATGGTTTTTTGTGGGATCATTTGCATAAAGAACTGCCGGAAGCAAGATTTAATGAGATCGGACTGCTCAAAAATGATTTTGCGGAAGTGACTGGCTTTGCCCGTCGGATTAAGGGAAAGGGTGAGCCGGTGGAATGGATTCCGTGCAGAGTCGGGGAAGTGTGTGGAGAATAGAAACAGTGAAGGAGGTATATCATGGGATTTTTTGACAGAAAGAAATCGGAAAAATCAGAGCAGGAACAAGCAGAACAGCAGGAAAGCCGACGGATGGAGAAGAAAGCGGACCAGCAGGAAAACCAGCGGATGGAGAAGAAGGCGGAACAGCAGGAGAAAACACAGGGGGAAGCCAATCAGACGAAACAGCAGTCTGAGATAAAAGAGTATATTAAAGGAGCTGGCGGCACGATCGTCACAAAATCCATCCTGAACGGCACTTCAAGATTAAAATGGCTGTTCAGGCAGGATGGCGGAATGGGAAACGGCTGGATCGCTTTTGGGGATAAAGATTCACAGGATTATGTGAACGATGCGAATAATATGACGGTCGTGGATTTTAACGTGCTGGCGAACATCGAGCCGACTGTGGTGAATGTGTTTTATATGCCGATGGGGAGTGATCTGGAATTTCGGAGTGATAAGACCGGAAAATATTTTGTTGATACAAAGACAGGCAGGGAGATCCGGGAGCCGGTGAAGCATCCGGCACAGATCGCATTTGAGAAGAATCTGAAATTTTTAAATAAAAAGGATTATCCGTTGGAGTTCTTTCAGAGTTTATTTACCAAAAGTGATAAGATGGATGTGTTTACAGCGGGGATGACGGATTTTCCGACCGGGGAAGTGGTGCTTGCTGATCCGCTGGCTTACCTTGGAAGCAGGTATGAAACAGTTTTGGATAGAAAAATTCCGGCGGGGAGCTATCCTGTGGAACTGTCCATCTGCCGTTCAAAAATTGCGGGCCTGCGGATCGCGGCGGCACGGCTTGTGATCAGTGACAAGCCGGCTGTCCGGTATGAAACTGCCATGCCAAAGGGGAAAGGCATAGAAGATTTTGGAAAGCCGGGTGTTTTTACATTTTTCGGTGTGGATACGGGGCTTGCCTGTTTTGCGGATGCAAAAACTTCGGAGGAATACAGGATGTTTTTCGAGAACTGGCTGAGGGAAAATCCGGGAAAGAATAAATATACGGATTATTTTGGGGCTCTCTTTCAGGAAAGTTTTAAGGCGCATCCCGAGGTACAGAACCCGGGCGGGAGCTTTCTGGAGTGGAAGATGCCGGAGACCGGTCAAAGGATCGTTATGTTTGCAAGTGGTATGGGGGATGGTATATACAGCGGTTACTGGGGACTGGATGCGGACGGTGAAGCTGCCTGTCTGGTGACGCCGTTTATGAATCCGGAGTATTTCTAAAATATAAACAGATATTATCGGGCAGTAAATAAGGAAGAAAAGGTTTATCAATAATATGGAATTCGAGAAAATAAAAATAGACCTGATTCTGCTCAGCTGTGTCGTGCAGAGCCTGGGCAGGATGCCGGAAACGTTATATGATCTTCAAAAAGTAAAGAATTTATATTTGGGAGGAAAACCAATCAGGCTGATCGATCCATACAATGATTCGATTCCTGACCGGCTAGAGATCGTGGAGGGCGATTTCAGTGCAATTGGGAAGATGTCGAGGCTGAAAAAGCTGTTGATATCCGCCATGCCGATTGAAGATTTTTCTTTTTTAAGAACCTGTATCTCGCTGGAGGAACTGGAGATATCGGGATGTGGTGTGATCGACTGCGCTATTTTGGCGGAGGTGACAAGCATAAAGAGACTCAGTCTGCACTATTGTGCCGGGCTGGAGCATATGGAAAAACTTCTGAAATTGTATCGGTTGAAAAGGCTTTCCTTAGAGGGCACTATGATCACGGATGCTGACTGTTTCAGGAACTGCTGGATTCCGGAAGTTTATCTGCCGGAGCATATTTTGAAGGAGAGACGGAGAGCGGAAAAGAAAGAAGAGCAGCGGAAGTCAGAGGAGAAGGGACAGCGGAAGAGGAAAGAAAAGGGAGAACAGCAGGGGACAACAGAAGAACAGCAGGAAGTTCAACATGGAACGGCAGTTTCTCGGAACAGGACAGAGGCACATCTTTGTGCGGGCGTGCCGTTCCGGGCAGCAGAGCGCAAAGCAGGTACATATTCATATACGCTGACAGAATCAAATTCGCCATTGTGGGAAGTCTACAGAGGTGCTTATGGGAATGTGAGCGAGTACATAGCGATCTTGATGGATGAGCGGGAAAGGGCGCCGGAAACCTTTAAACTGCGCCGGCTGGAAACAGTTCCGAAAACAAATTATGAGATCGCCTTTGATAATCTTTTTGAGAATCTGTACCATCAGATGAGTTTTTATCAGGCTTCCTGGCTTGTGCTTCCCTATCTGGCAAGGCTTATGGAAGGCTGGGAAAAAGAGGAAGATAAGGAGTGGCTGTTTCAGGGGATCATGGCAGCAGGAAGTTGTCTTGCCACAGATGTATTCGGGGATAGACCGGGAGAGGAGGATCTGTATGAGAGTTATCTGGATGTCGCCCGGGAAATACATGACATAGCTGTCAGATTTCTGGCGCAGAACATCGATTTTGTACTGGAAAAACCCATTGTCTGGAGGCGGGAATTTGCGATCGCTGTCATGGCGGTTCTGGGAGAGAAAAAGCTGGCTTATATGTTTTACCTGTCAGGGATGGAATCCTGTTATATCGTCTGTCCTGCCTGTGAAAACTGCGATGAGGAGATCGAATTTGGTTATTTTGAGCCTTCCGAGCGGATCAAAGTCGCGAAAGCACCTTCTGAAAAGTGGGACGGGGAGAGCCTGAGAGATGTGAAGCTGTGGTTGTTTAATCTGTTTGACCTGCTGGAGGATGATGAGGGGAAGGAGAGGCTCTGCTATTATTTCGGGACTTATGAGTGCCCGGAGTGCGGAGAGGAAGTGCCGGTTTTGAAAGGAATGGAAGAATATTTTGGGTAGGCTGAGATCGATCATATTTATCGGAGGACTGATGCTTGCCATGCTGGCGGTGATCTCCGGGTATTTTTCTATAGAAACTCTCTCCGGGGCGGTTCCTGCGGAGGGTTACGAGGACAGAGGCATCTATACTTTTGTGCCCTATCAGGTGCTGCCGGTCTCGGTGAAAAATACCGGGGCGAGCGGGCGGGACCGCCGCATGCATCCGACAAAGACCGTCTATATGGTTTATTACCGGGACACGAAAGGCGCCGGCTACCGCTGGGAGGAGCAGGCACTCAGCAGGACATCAGGGGAAAGAGCTGTGGAGGAAGGACAGACTGTGGAACGCCGGGTATTGGAGATCGTGGAAGATCATACTTATATCACTGTGGAGCCGGAGATGACAGCGGAAAGCTACAATGACGGCCTGCGGCGGAAGAGTCAGATGATTTTGGGAGCTTCAGGGGCGTATATCCTGTTTTATATTCTGGCGTGGTTTGTGGTGTGGAGCAGGAAAGATGGTATTGTTTAAGAGGGGGAGAATAAATGGGATTTTTTGATCGTTTTAAGAAAAAACAGCAGGAAAGTGTTTCCGGATCTGAAAGACGACAGGCACCGGAGGCAGATACTTTGTGTCTGCTGGTCATGGATCAGGTATTGCAGGATGTGTCTCAGGCAGGAAATCTTGTGGAGCAGGCTTTCGGCTTCGGAGTGCTGGAAAAAATGGATCAGAGTGATCCGCGTATGCTGCATATGGTGGTGAAACTGGAGGGCGTGGAATTCTGGTGTTCCTATATGCCTTTTCCGGTGCCGCAGGAGGAGATGAATCTTTCGGATGTGCCGGAATACAATTTTTTTAATGCCGAGGAGTATCAGGCATTTTGTGAAAATAAGTCCTTCTGGATCATTGCGCAAAAGGGAGGCGGGCAGTCACTGGAGGAAAAACGTCATATCTGTCGTTTGTTTACAAGGCTGAATGCTGCGTTTATGGAGCAGGAGGGCGCTGTGGGAGTTTATGTGAGCGCCTCAGAGCTCCTGATCAGTAAGCGGGTGTATTTACACTATGAAGCTATTCTGGAAAAAAATGCGGAAGATCCGATGTATTTTCCGGCACCTCTGTGGATCAGTATCCGCCATGGGAAAAAGGGCGATATTTCGATGATCGGAACCTGGGGACTGCGTCAGTTTGGATTTCTGGAACTCTGGTTCATGGATCCGAAGTCTGAGTGGGCACAGATTCATGAAAAACTGTATCTGATGTCGGTATTCGAGATTACCGGGAGGGAGCTGTATCAGAATATGGACACCATTGCTTTCACACCGGGGGATACGTCTGTGTTCAAAGAGCTTAACGGGGCATTGTTTATTGTCGGAGGGAATGTCTGAGCGAGAGGGCAGTTCATAAAATACTCCCTGTTTTTAGAGTACAGGGAGAAATAAATATATGCGGAAGGGACCTGTAAATGACAGAGAGAAGAGAAGCGATAGCATACTGCCTGACTTTGAAGGATTCCTATGAGGACTATCCTTTTCATGATCCGAACTGGTGTGTCATCAGACATAAAAACAGTAATAAGGTGTTTGCCTGGATCTTTGACAGAAACGATCGTGTCTGGATCAATGTGAAGTGCGATCCCCAGTGGCGGGATTTCTGGCGGGAGACATTTTCTTCTGTGGTTCCTGCGTATCATCTGAACAAGGAGCACTGGAATTCCATTATACTGGACGGAACTGTGCCTGAGGAGGATATCAAGCGGATGATCGCGGAAAGTTATGATCTGACGAAAAGGGGAAAGTGACATGTGTGTCATAGTGCAGGTATGCCGTAATCTGCCTGAGGAATCTGACCGAGAGATTGCCAATCTGCTTGCAGTAAAGGATCATTATCCCAAGTATGTGGTGACGCTCGATGAGTTTGCTTCGGGAAATGTCAACGGTGTGAAGATTATGTATCTGGCTGATTTTCTGTTAAAGAGCGAATACTGACGGCGGCACTTCAGCTTGCTACAGAATGCATATAGAGTAAAAAGACAAATTGAAGTATAGAAAATATACTATATAAAGAGGAGAGGAATGAAATGGCAAAAACAGCACAGCCCGCATGGGTAAAGCGCATTCATAAATTACTGGAACAGGCAAAAATAAAAGACAGCAGTCTGGAGCGGTTCGGTGCCAGAAGCCATCAATACAAGCTGGCACAGCCTCTCAGTGAAGAGAAGCTCAAGAGATATGAGGAACAGAACGGCATTCAGCTTCCGGAGGAATACCGGGATTTTCTTCTGCTGGCAGGAAACGGCGGGGCCGGCCCTTATTACGGGCTCTATTCTCTGGACGTATCGGAAAAGGAGAGTCAAAATCCACGCACATACTGCGTACAGCAGGAGCCGGTCATCTATCCGAAGATGAGTGATGAAGACTGGGAACGGGCGGCTGATTCGGAGGGAAAACGGAAAGGGGAAGAAGTACATCCTTATGCCGGAGTCCTTCCCATTGGCACCCAGGGCTGTACCCTGATGACCGGGATCATGCTGGGAGGTCCCTATCGGGGACAGGTGGTCTATTATGATGAGGATCTCTGCGGGAAACCGTTTTTTGTGCGGGAAAAAGGGTTTCTGGCATGGTATGAGCGCTGGCTCAGGGAAGTGATCGCGGGTTACAATGAGGAGGAAGCGGGATTCGGCCTGTATGTGGACGGAAAGCCCGGAGAGCTGATGGAGCTGTACCAACAGACCGATGATCCGGAGGAAAAGATTGAGATCATAGATAGTTTTTATAAGTTTGAGTCACTGCCGGGAAAACAGAAGACTTATTTTAAACAGGCATGCAGGCAGGAATCCAACATGGAAGTGCGGATGAAGCTGATCAAGATGCTGGCGCGCTTTCATGTGCCGGGGATGACGGAGGAGATTGAAAAGCTGTGGGAATACGGCGCTTATGGGGAGGCAGTTTCGATCATCACCTATGAGGGAGGATGGGAGGCCAAGGAAAAATGGTATGAGCGGATCCTTGAAAAGATGCCTGAACTGAAAGGGACGGCTTTCCGGGATGCCTGCCATACGATCAGGACGGTGAAGGAGTGTCCGAATGTCCATGCAGGAAGATTGAAGGAGATGCTGGAGAGGGAAGATTTAGACAGAAATGATAGAATTGTGTTGTTTCAAAGTATCCGGGAACTGAAAGGTAAAGAGGAAGTGCTGGATTATTTTATAAAGTATCATAACGCGGAGGATGATGATCCCCTTATGCTGATCTATGCCGTCTGGGCGATGGAAGGCGCAGAGGATCAGCGCCTGAAGGAAATTTATGTGAGACTGCTGGACAAGTACAGGACCCATGAAAATGCAAAGTATGATTATAAGGGAAGCCAGATGGTCTTAAAAGGTGGATGCTGTATGGGAGCGAGCAGGCCGGAGGGACAGCTTGTGAGCAACCTGATGAGGCGGTTTGATCTGTTTGGGCTGGACTACCGGGGTGCGTGGAAACTGCTGATGGACAGCGGGAGATGGAGGAAGTGGAAAGAGGAGAATGGGGTTTGAGCACCTGAGTTGTCGGAAAAGAGAAAGTCCGCAGTCTTTTCTGCTTACAGTTTATTATGTGAGGGGATGTTTTACATGAACTTTCAGGACGAAATGAAAAAGATGTTTCTGCGTGTTACGGATGGAGGCGTGGAGCCGGCCGAGTGGGAACAGTGGTGGAATGAACATAAAAGCCAGCTGGAGGAGGCGCTGACCAGAGGAGACTTAAATCGGATCATGCCGGCGTTCTGGAGCAGCAGTTATTATAGCATGACAAAAACCCAGAGCGGGGTCGCCTATTATTTTCATGCCCAGGGGCGTCCGGTGAAAACTTCCGATTATTATGAGAAAAAGGCGGAGGAGGAAGAGGCGCAGAGACAGCGGGAAGCGATGGAAAAGTTTCAGGAACGGACCGCGCCGGAAAGATTTCGATGGGAGAGGTATCTGGAAGAACATCCGGCAGGGGTGGTGGAGTTTGACTGGAAGCACCTTCTGGGAACGCCGCCCGGACAGAAAGCTGCGCTGGTCTTTTCCTATAAAAAAACGCGCACCGAAGAGCAGTGGAAGGAGACCCGGGAGGAGCTGCAGCTTCGACTAAAGGAAAATATGCAGGCAAAAATTGCGCGCCTTGCGAAGGCATACGGCATGAAAAAATCCGGGCCGAAGACTTTTGTGAAGGAGAAAAACGGACTGGTATGTGTTTTGAAGTTTATCGGGTATTTCCGGGGCGGCGGTTATGAGGCGATGCCTTATTATATCTGCCCGATTTATGCGCTTGATACGGGGATTTTGGGACTGCCCGGTCATATCAGTCAGGGAGAATATTTTCAGAGGATGCAGCGGGACTGGGGTGTGATCCAGTATGGCACGACTGCCGTGGATGCAGATGAGGTGGAAAAGATTAACCGGAAATTTGACGAGATCCTGACGTTTCTTGCGGACGGGATATTTCCGGAATGGCAGAAGATTGACTCGTTGGAGGCCTATTTTGCAAAGGAACGTCAGGATTATCTGAAGGCAACGGAAACCGGACCCGTGAATATCCGAACCGGCAGGCCTATGTGGGATCTGGATGAGAGAGGACAAAAGCATCCCTGGCGGGCGGATGATTATCTGTTCGGGGTGTGGGGTCTGCTCTCGGGAAGAGAAGAAGAGGGGTATGGAAAGCTGGTGGAATGCGTAGAGTATGGCGCAGACTATATGGAAAGATGCCTGAAAGAGAGGCCCGATGCCTATAATGACCTCAGGGATCCGATGGCGGTTCTTTACTATAATGCGGGACTTTTTGCACAGACACGGCAGATCGCGGACCGGAAGGAACGCAGAGCGGAGATTTTGAAAGTTTATGAGGATGTGTGCGGGTTTATGCGGTATTATCATGGATTGGCGAAGCGCACCGGGCGGTAAGGCTTTCTGAAAGATGAATGAAGTTTTTAAGATACTTTAGTGGGGGTGGCAATAATAAGCTGATGAAATTTTCTGCTAAAGAGGGAAATTAGGAAAATCTTAAGAAAATCACAGGAATTTCATTGAGATTTTCAGCCAGGACGCAGGTATACTGAACAGGATTAGCAGCAATCTCTGAGAAAGGAATGCTTTATGTCTGAAAAAATTTTAGTTGTCGATGATGAAGAGGATATCGCTGATCTGCTGGAGGTCTATCTGCGGAATGAAAACTATATCGTATATAAATGTTATACTGCAAAGGAGGCGTTTTCCTGCATCGAGCAGGAGGAAATGGATCTTGCCATTCTCGACATCATGCTGCCGGATATGGATGGTTTTTCTATCTGCCGGAGGATCCGGGAAAAATATACTTATCCGATCATCATGCTGACAGCAAAAGATGAGGAGATGGATAAGATCATGGGCCTTACCCTGGGGGCGGATGACTATGTGACAAAGCCTTTCCGGCCGCTGGAGGTGACAGCCAGGGTAAAGGCACAGCTTCGGCGGTATAAAAAGTATTCCGGGGGAGGAATGGAAGAGGAGCAGGGGGAGATACTCTGCTATAGAAAGCTGAAGCTCAATACAAAGACCTATGAGTGTATGCTGGAAGGGGAGGATATTTCCCTGACGCCTACGGAATTTTCTATTCTGCGGATTCTGCTGGAAAATCAGGGGACGGTGGTAAAGCTGGAGGATCTGTTCCATGCGGTATGGAAGGATGAGTATTACAGCAAAAACAGCAGCACCATCACAGTGCATATCCGCCATCTGCGGGAAAAATTGAGGGACATCGGGGAAAAGCCCCAATATATCAAGACAATATGGGGCGTGGGCTATAAGCTTGGAGGATGAGATTTTGAAGCTTGGAAAAGAAAAAACGCTGCGATGCAGGCTGTTTATTGTTCTTTTTTTCTATATTCTGGCCGGCTATTTTTTTATGATGGGAATGCAGTATGCATTTCCTTTTTTTCAAAATCCGGTGACGGAATATCTGTACTGGAGGCTGGACGTTATCTATTTTCTTTATCTTGTGATCGGGATGCCCTGCATTTTTTACCATTTCTGGAAAAAGCCGTGGCGTTATCTGGAGGAAGTGATCAGGGCAGCGCAGACTGTAAATGATGAAAATGAAACGCCGGTCGCACTATCGGAGCCTCTGCATGAAGTGGAAAAGCAGATGAACGGGATCAAGATGTCCATGCTGATGAGCAGGCAGGCGGCGAAGGAGGCGGAGGATAAGAAAAATGAGCTGGTCATGTATCTGGCGCATGATATCCGCACGCCGTTGACGACAGTGATCGGTTATTTAAGCCTGCTGGAGGAAGCACCGGATATGCCGGAGGCCCAGAGAGCGAAATATGTGGGGACAGCGCTGAAAAAGGCGGAGCGGCTGGAGACGCTGATCAATGAAATGTTTGAGATTACGAG
Organism: uncultured bacterium; assembly: GCA_947647735.1. GTDB lineage: Bacteria > Bacillota > Clostridia > Lachnospirales > Lachnospiraceae > 1XD8-76. The sequence continues at coordinate 25,404 of CANSLJ010000007.1, forward strand.
ATATCACACAAACAGGATAAGATTGGATAAAAGGCCTGTTGATCTGCATGCTCTGTTATCTCAGGTCATCGATGATTTTTATCCCGCGCTGACAAAAAAGGGAAACACGATCAACATGTCCGTAGAGACCCTTGAGAGTGAGGGATTGACGGTGGCAGGGGATGCCGAAAAGCTGGCAAGGGTTTTTCATAATCTGTTGAAAAATGCGGTATCTTACAGTGATGCTGGTACGGAGATCAGGATTTTGGCGGAAAAAAGAAATCGGCATGTTGTAATCCTGTTTGAAAACCATGGGCCGGAAATCCCGAAAGAAGAGCTGGAGATGGTGTTTGAAAAGTTCCATCGTCTGAGTGAGTCTAGAACATCGGATACGGGTGGCACTGGGCTGGGATTGTCCATTGCGCGGGAGATCGTCCGCCTGCACGGCGGGGAGATCACGGCGGAGAGCAGCGGGGGGATGGTCAGGTTTAGGGTTGTGCTGCCGTGTGAAGGTTAGCTGGATCATCTGGTGCAGCTGGAAAGATTATTAGTTAGATGACACAGCTAATGGCAGGGTTTAGATCCCGCCAGTTCGGGATAAACCCCATGGCTTTTTCAACAGTTGAAATAGAAATTGTATTTAGTTGTTGAGCCAGATATTTCATCTGTGCATCCAAAGCTTCGTAAAACAGGCATTTCTGAAAATGGAGAGTACTTTTAATATGCTGTTTAATTCATCTGGTTTCAGGTTGAAAAAACGTTCGATATCATTCTGATCCTGCTGTTTTAAATTTGCATAAAAAATACTGATTGTTCCCAGAGTCAGGGTGTTTACTAATACCCATAATGGGACGTATCCGTATTCAAGCATATAATGGGAAATCATGGGATTATTTTTTGATAGTTGTCTGGCAATTTCTCTTTGAAGGCCGGCAATAAGGTCAGAAACATCTCCTATTTTTTGAGCAGGTGTTTTTCGCTCACCAGAGTGAACAGAAATCTCGAAATTAGATACTTTCAGGTAATTGTCATGTCCATATTTTCGAGAAAAATTGTGGGCCAGTACACTTTTAATATTATTTTCGATTTCCAATATATAGCGTATAAAAAGATTTCTTAATTCTCTGTCGAACAGGTAAAGAGCGTAGATTTCCTCAAATTTTGTACCGGTCAGGTACTGTTCATCTGGGCCGGTGTAATCAGCATCAAGAAATAACCATTTATATCCATTGAAAAGATTATAATAATTTTCCGCTTCAATGATTTTCCGTGTACAGGCATCATTTGAGATCAGTAATCCACGCGATATTTGTTTGTGGAGTTGATCAGAGGTGGTAGTAAAGACTTTAGATGTGCCAGGCATTGAATTTTACCTCGTGTAATAGAAAACCCCGGGCCCGTAGGTCACCGGAGTATGATCAGCGTTATTGTATGCAGATGTTTTATTTTTAATGAAGATACTGTAGCATGTTTTTTGAATTGGGTCAATAGTTTATTGAAATTTTTGAAGGGAATTTTATACTTTTATTTGATAATGTTCCGAAAAAATAGGAATTTCTTAGGAAGATTCCAGTATAAATTTAGAGATTGGAATGCCTCTGTTCGGTACAATAGTTACTGAACAGAGGCATTTTATAATAGAAGGAGTGATGAGCATGGAACTGAAAATTGACCATTTAAACAAACAGTTCAAAGACAAAAGGGCTGTTCATAATGTCAGCCTCTCGCTGACAGAGGGCGTCTGGGGACTGCTGGGCGCCAACGGCGCAGGAAAGACTACACTGATGCGTATGATTGCAGATATTTTGACACCCGACAGCGGAACGATCAGTTATAACGGAACGAATATCCGGAAAATGGGAGGTGCTTACCGGAATCTGTTCGGATTTCTGCCGCAGGATTTCGGGTATTCCCGTGATTTTACGGTAAAGGATTATCTGGAATATGTGGCGGCGCTGAAGGACGTTCCGGCGGGGGAAACGGGGAAGAAGATTGACTATCTTCTGGATGTCCTGACGCTTTCTGATGTGAAAAGGAAAAAGATTGCAAAGCTGTCCGGCGGTATGAAGCGGCGGGTGGGAATCGCCCAGGCGATGCTGAACGATCCGAAGATATTAGTGATGGATGAGCCCACAGCAGGACTTGATCCCGGTGAGAGAGTGCGTTTCCGCAACTTTATTTCCGAGTTCTCCCATGACAGGATCGTGCTGATCTCCACCCATATCGTTTCTGATATTGAGTATATCGCGGCGAGAAATATCATTATGAAAGCAGGGGAAGTTGTGGATGTGGGAACAACAGATGAACTTGTGCGGAAGATTGAGAGGACGGTGTGGAACTGCACTGTGCCGGAGAAAGATTTGATTCGATGTGAGGAGAAACTGAGAATGATCAATCAACGCAGTGAAGATAACAGGAGAGTGTCGATCCGGTATTTGTCTGAGACGCCGGAATTGGAGGGTTCGGTTCCGGCAGAGCCGCGTCTGGAGGACTTGTATCTGTGGTATTTTCCGCAGGGTAATACGGAACTGTAAACAGCAGATAAGCGGTCAGTATCTGCGGAACTGGAATAGGAGGTTATATAATAAAATGCGTTTATTTTGTTTAGAATGGAAAAGAATGATAAAGTCACGCCGCACCTTTGTACTGCTTGTGGTCGCGCTGCTGATGTCTGTGGTGATGGCGTTTCTGCCGGTGAGTTTTGAATCGATCAACCGGTCGGAGGAAAACGGCAGTGTCACAGAGTTGAACGGTTTATCAGCAATCTGGTTTAAAAAAGGTTGTTATCAGAAGACGGCGGGCGAGATCACTCCGCAGAAAATGGCGGATGTCCTGCGGACATATCAGTATTATGTAGGGGAATACGGTTCTGTGGATGATATCCCGCTGGATATTTATATAGAAAAGGTTATGGCCCTCAGGCCTGTGATCAAAGGGCTGTCTGAGATTTATGCAGATCCTAAAACCGGTATTGGCACAGATCTGATGGAGATCGATCCGGATGAGGTGGAGCAGCATTTTTATGAGCAGTGTGCATCTCATCTGGAGGATGTGATGGATCTTGAGCAAAAAGAACACCCAGCAGCGGGACAGTATGCTGTGAAAAAATATGCGGGGGCAGATCGGCCTTTCCGTCTGTATTCCGGTATCAGCAGGGATGCCTTTGACTATACTACCTTGTATATTTTATTGTTGGCAGTCCTCTGCACAGCGATTGCAGCGCCGGTTTTTGCGAATGAATATCAGAACGGCAGTGATGCCATACTGCGGTGTACCAAATACGGGCGTACCAGACTGGCTGTTACAAGGATCCTGACAGTATGCAGTATTTTTATTGTGGTTTTCCTGACAGGAATGGCAGTTCATCTCTCAATCCTGAACGCCGCCTTTGGCAGGGAATGCCTGGATACTTCCTTTCAGATGCTGTTTTCCATTATCAATCTGCCGGATATGAATCTGAGACAGCTTCAGATTGTTCTCGTATCAGCAGGGCTTCTTTCCATGCTGTCAGGCACCGGCTGTACGCTTTTTCTATCGGCAAAGTGCAAAGAGCCTTTGACAGTGCTGCTGGTCTCTATGGTGATATTATTTCTGCCGATATTTGCCTGCAGCGCATTGGGAGGTTCCTCGTGGATCTCGACGATCCTGCCGTCATCAGGGATCGGCCTGCAGAACAATTTTCTGTATCAGCTCTGTAATTTCAATTTTCTGCATCTTGGAGGGCAGAGTTTCTGGACGCCGTATGTGATTTTAGTATCGGCGGCAGTGGAAATGCCGGTGTTTCTGGTTCTGGCGGTTATATCTTACTGCAGGCATCAGACAGTATAAACGAGGCAGTTGATCGTTATATGTCCAGTTTCATATAGATGGAAGTATCCATGGGGCTGTCATTGTAACTTTCAATCTCATAAAAGCCGTATTTCCGGTATATGTAAAGTGCGCTCTCCAAAAAGGGGAGCGTATCTAACAGCATATGGGAATAGCCGATCGCTCTTGCATCTGCCAGAATTTTTTGGATGAGTTGGTCCCCGATATGCATTCCTCTGAACGCTGGTTTTACATAAAGGCGTTTCATCTCACAATTTTGCTCATCAATCTTCCTCAGCCCGATACAGCCAGCCGGTTCTCCATCACAGTATGCCAGATACAGACGGCCGTCCGGCTCACCGTATTTCGATTCCAGATGTTTTATTTCCTCATCATAGTGCTGGATGTCGAGATATTTTTGAAAGGAACTGTCACCAGAAATCAGCATATTTGTGTATTCGGAGAAGAGGGCGGCTGTTTCCTGAGGATGGGCATAGGCGGGGATTATTTTAATGTTCATGAAGATTTCTCCGTGGTATTATATTTCTTTATGGTTTTCAGGATCAGAAATTGTAAATTATCCTGTATAGGCATCATCTGCGTGATTGGTAAAATCCTGTTTTGCAAGCCATAGCCGTTCTTCCTCCGTCTCCGGGATATCAATCCGCTCAATTTTGAAAATGACCGGTCTTGTGCCGTCATTGCAGCAGGCGATCATCATGCGGTCGTCATTCGTCCATTTATGCATGATAGACCCGCCCTGCAGGGCAGTGTAGACATATCTGCTGATGGCATCCCAGGCCTCTCCGCAGAATTTTCCATTCATCAGGTGATAAAAGTCGTCGCATTCGGCGGTCCTTTTTAACAGGAAGGTATCGCCGGCCTTGAAGCAGGGACATGGCCCTGACTTTGGATCGGCAAGATATTTTTCCTGATAATCGGTGAAGACCTTTGTTTCCAGTACAGTTATTTTGCATTCGTGCTGCATAAATGATTTCTCCTTTTAAGATATATTTATTTTACTGTTCAATAAAGCGGAATTTTGAGAACATTGTACTTTATAGTCAGGGAGCAGGAATTTGGATCAGGAATGCTCTTTTACATATTGTAAAAACTCGGGCGTTTTTGACCAGTATTTTATGCCCCAGTTTTCAAAATTCCACTTATCCATGTACTCGTTACATTCAAAATCAATATAATATATTTCTTCATTCTGTACAACAAAATTCGTCGGGAAATAATCGATATTCATATGCGCCGCGTATAGCAGATTGCACATGTGTTTTATCTGGTCAAGATAGGCAGGAATCATCTTATCCTGCAACACCAATTCATAAATGGTATCACCGTCTATAAATTCTTTCAAAATCCGCTCGTTTTCTATATCAACATCGATCATGGCAGGAATCTTTATGCCTGTTTTTTTCAGCCGGTTATAATCGTTTATTTCTGCCTCGATCTTATTTCCAAACTGGTAATAATCGCAGGGTTCATGGTGGATCTGCTTCAATACATATTTTTTTGTTCTGTCATCAGCCAGATAGGAATATCCGCCTTTTCCTTTTCCCAGAAGTTTCAGTATTTTATATTCTTTTCCATTTACGGTCATTTTTTCAGGCATTGTTGATTTCAGCGTTCCCTTTCCTAATTTCGATCAGCATAAAGACGCCCGCGGAGTGTGTGGCTGCTGCTTCTATATGATTATAGTTTATTTTCTGAGGGAATACAATTTCGAAATTTAGGTAATGGGTTATAGTCCGCTCAGAGAGAAAAATTTGTGAAAAAAATAAATTTATTGACATAAAATTTATATTTATTTATACTATAAAAAACAAGGAAAGTAAGGATATAAAACAAAAGATAACACAAGAGAAAGGAAATCGTAACACAGAACAAGAAACAGGAAAAATGAAAAGGAGAGTGTAAAAATGTATCATCTAAGATTAAAAGGCAGCCATTATGAAATGGGCGTAAAGCGCGGGAAGATATTTAACAGGAGCAGGATATCCTTTCCGCTGAAGTTGGATGATTTCCAGCTGGAGCACGGCAGGCGGAGTGAGGAGATATTGAGGAAGTTTTTCCCCGAGGTCTGTGAGGAGATAAGAGGCGTCAGCGATACGATAGGAGCTGATTATCTATATTTTGCATCCTGGATGTTATGCATGGGATGCTGTATGTATAATCTGGAGCAGAATATTCCTGTGGAGATCCGTGGATGCACCGCTTTTGCCTATGAAAAGGAGGGCAGGGTGATATACGGCAGGAATAATGACCTGCCGCCTTATCTGCGGAAAGGATGTAAAAGTGAGATCTATACACCCGATGTCGGCAACAGATTCAACATTACCACGTCTTCTTTTATCAATGGGGAGGAGGGAGTAAATGAACACGGGCTTGCCGCCGCCATGACTTTTGTGATGACAGACTTAAAAAAGATTCAGGCGGGACTTAACTCCTGTTTTATCGTGCGGTATCTGCTGGAAAAAGCAAAAAATACAAAACAGGCAATATCGCTCCTCTATGAGCTTCCTGTGGCTTCCAACTGCAATATCCTGTTGGCGGACCGGAGCGGAGAGATGGCGGTTATGGAGTGTACGCCCGCTGTAAAAAGAATCCGGGAGGCAGAATGTTTTAAGGAAGGCAGGATCGTATGCACGGTCAACAGCTTTACGTCGGACGAAATGAACCAATATGATGATGCCCACGGCGATGATTATGATTCTTACAAGCGGTACGAGACGGTGCTTAACGGTTTTTCAAAGCATATAGGGGACGACTGTATCGAAACGACAAAGCAGCTTCTGAAAGGGGACTATGGCTTTATCTGCCAGTATGATAACGAGCCTGATTTTGAGACTGTCTGGAGCAGTATATTTGATCTGAAATCCCTGATGGTTTACCGCGCGGAGGGAGATCCGCGGAAGGTGAAGTTTGTGGAGGATAGCAGGTTGAGAGACAAAACACTGACTACCGGATGAACCGGTGGTTTACCCCCTGTAAATATACATCCTGCTCTGCCTGTCTTCCCCGTCCTCCTGCACCATGCAGAGAAACTCCCACCCGTAACGCTCATAAAAAGAGGTATGATCCGTTACAAGATATAAAACCGGAATCCCGCTTGCCTTCATATCGGCACACACAGAATGAAGCAGGGCGCCGGCGATACCGTTGCAGCGCCGGTCTTTTTCTGTGTAGACCGCACATACATTAGGCGTAAGGTCTTTTCTGTTGTGAAAATCATTTTCGATAACACCAAGCCCGCCGATGATACGCTCCCCTTCCATTGCCACATACCATGCGGGGACAGCAGTTTTTCCGGCAAGGCATTCTTCCATACTTTGCCGGTATGCTTCCAGAGGAATCCCCCATTTTTCATGGAACCACAGAGCGGCATATTCTTTTAATTCAGGTTTGTCTGCTAAACGTATTATTTTGTAATCCATTTCAGTAATCCTCAACGATCGATATAACAGTCTCTTATCTGATCTCTTGCTTATGACAGGTGGATTTACGATGGGAACCACCTGACAAAAAGCCTGTTATCGGAATCTATAAAAACAGCATTTGATCTCATAAAGGAGAAATATCTTGTCAGAAGATATTTCCCTTCGTAAGACAACTGAACAGTTTCATAATCTTTCAGATTGCCCCCATCAAAAGAAGCCATCTGGAAAGTTCCATGTTTATCATAGCCTCCGTCAAACAGTATTTTTTTACTGTCAGAGGTGATCAGAAAGCCGGATGAACCGGAAATTTCAGGCGTGTAAACTGTTTCTTCATGCAGGTCTGTTTTTACAAGATCAAAGGCATCATAGTAGTAATACCACAGGCTATCATGGTCGTCAAGATTCATCGCATAGCAGTCATAGATATCCCGGGAAGCTTCCCAAAGGATCTCGCCATTGCCGGTCCAGACGATCAATCCGCAGTGTCCTACGGGTTTGTCCCAACCATAATTCCCGAATATACCTTCGTCGAAATAGCTGGTGATAATATTCCCGTCTTTGGTTACGATACAATCCTCGATACCGTCACCGAGACAGAATTCCTTTATGCGATTACCCTGTAGGTCAACGATCACAGCATTCATTTCCGGACCGCCTGCCACATGATAATGGCATCTGGCACCCAGAAGCAGAATATTGTCTTTGATCGGCTGGATCATATGAAAATTCATTTTGTGAAAGCCCAGATCGACCAGCCTGTGCCCGATTATCATTCCTTCGTACCAGTCAACATCCATAATGATGGCGGAGTAGTGGCTGTCTGCTTTCGTATCAACAAACATCCCGTTGATCCTTTCAGGAATATGAGAACTTAAAAGAATATAAAGTTTTTCGTCATATCCGATCTTCACACAGACCAGAGAATCGATTGACTGGTTGTAGGATTTCAGCAGTTCTTTGAATGCGATTGGATGATTTAAAATAATTTCTTTCATTTTAGCACCTGTGTTTGTTTATTTATAAAAATTTTACGTAACATGCAGATCACAAAAAAGTAAGGCGATCTCCTTTTTGTTCATTTTGTGATTCAGAACATGGCAGTCAGATCGCTTATCTCACCCAGAATTTCTTTTTCGACGTGGGATGAAGCGTAGTAACTTTATAGTCGGCTGCCCCAAGTTTTTTCGCTGTCCACACTACGCATTTGATTTTGTAAAAGAACAGATAGTTTCCCCGAAAATTATACCATATTTTCCCTGCTTTACTATTGATATTTTGCCAGGGCATTCTTTTTATACGCAAGAGGGATTAAAGAGGTAAGATCCCCTGTAAGGACAGCAGTTCATTATCTTTTTTGGTTTCCTGTAAAAGAAAGAAAATCCGTTCTTGAATTCGTATATGATAGAATTTCTGAATTTGTTATCCAACTTCGGGATAAAATACTAGCCACTGGATGAATTCATATTCATGAATCGATGTAAGAGTCTTTTTTCAACAGTGTAAACAGGATCTTACTCTGAAACAATGCCGTAAGCATCATAAAAGCATCCGCCAGAGGAACAAATAAGAAGGATGGAACCATAACACGAGTATAGCGGTTTTGAGTTTTTCTGCATCTTCGTATACTGACGGCAAGCCGGATCATGCAATAGAGCGCACCGCAGTTAAAAAACAGGTATATTCCCAGATTGACGGCGTGGCATGCGACATACTCTCTGATTGTTTCCTATTCAAATCTTGGATTCTGAAAAGGAATTTCCGGCATATCGTGTACTAAAAGCTTCATTTGTGGTTTTTCCTCATTCTATTTCGTACAAGAAAAGTTGTTTTTTAAAGCCATGATGCCATATTTCATCGTCGGTTACTATGATGTGGAGAAAAAAGGGTGGAGAAAATGTGTATAAAAGTGGTTGCACAGAAGGGGAATCTGGTGGATAATAGTATAAAAGGTGGTATAGTAATATATAATGCTATTTAAGAAAGCGGGTGATTTCATGGAAGCATTAAAGCAGGATGAGATGTATACAATTAATGATATATATGCGTTGCCTGACGGAGAGCGTGCTGAACTGATCGATGGAAAAATTTATTATATGTCTCCACCGAGTACAAAGCATCAGATACTTGTTTCGGAACTGCATTATCAGATCAAGGATTATATTAAACATAATCAAGGTGAGTGTAGTGTATTTCCGGCTCCGTTTGCAGTGTTCCTGAATGAAAATAATGAAAACTATGTGGAACCGGACATATCAGTTATCTGTGATAAAAATAAGATTACGGAGAAAGGCTGCAATGGGGCTCCTGACTGGGTGATTGAGATTGTTTCACCAGGCAGCAGGTCTATGGACTATTTTACAAAGCTTTTTAAGTACAGAACCGCAGGCGTCAGAGAATATTGGATCGTAGATCCTGTAAAAGGACTGGTGATGGTATACAGGTTTGAAAAGGAAATGATGGAACAGTATTCTTTTGATGAAGAGATAGCGGTTGGAATTTATGAAGGGTTTACAATAAAGATAGAGTAACGGGAAATCCGTATTATCAGAAAAAGAGAAGGTTGCCTGAAAGGGTAACCTTTTTCTGTAGAAAAATAACAGAGATTAATATCGAAAAGAGCTTGATAAAACCAAAATATTGTGTCGTAACGTAGCTATAATGCAAGGAAGAATGCACATGCACAACAGTTGTCATATTTTGTGATAGAATTGTTAGAGTAAAACTCTAACTGAAATACAGGTAAATTATATGTATAATCAAATTGGATCAGGTAATAGTTCATATTATGATGGATAAGGAGCATTGAAATGGAAAAGCGGATAAAAGTTTATACTGTAGATGGAAAGAACATGCAATTTGATTCATATTCTTTTGAAAAAATGTTTGTAGCACGAAGAAAAGAAGAACAAAAGTCAGTGTTAGAAATGGAAACAGAACTTGCAGAAGAATTAAGTGTTTCAAGTAATGCTATTCATAACTGGAGATTTGGAGAGAGTGGTCCATCAGATATTGAAAGAGTAAAAGAGCTTGCTGCTTTATTTAAAATTAATGATTACACACTTTTATTAAAGGAAAGGAGAGAATTGAAAAATATGCAAATTACAGAAAGGCAAAAAAATTCATTGAAACGTATTTATGATGTGGTAATTGAATATTTGGATATATTTTGTCGAACAAATGGATTTAATGATTTATGGTATAAGTTACATGATCAAGGAGTGAAGGCAAGTGAAATAGAGAATATGTTATATGATATTGCGGAAGATGAAGTACATAAAGTAAGGTTAGTTCTTGAAAAAGAATATATAGAACTTTATAAACTTGATATATATTCCGATTTAGAAGAGTATGTGTATAATATACTTAATAATACATATAATGAAAAGTTAGGCTATGCATATAGATTTGAAGCAGGTGTTGAAAATGTAGATGGAACTAGAGATACAGTTACTACTGGGGAAGATTATACGATTGCGATTAAGAAGATAAATGAATTATTGGAACCATATATGTAAATGGAAGACAGGCTGTAATTAACCTCTGGGAACTGTTCGGAGATGCTTTTGTGTTATAATAATGGATAATATTCACTGCCATTTCTTCCGATAATCCCTCGGGCTCACCCCTTCCACCTGCTTAAAGGTCCTGGAAAAATAATACAGAGGTGTGATCCCGCAGGCTTCCCCGATTGCCTCCATGGACATTCTGGAAAAGCGCAGCAGTTCTTTGGCATGGGAGATGCGGATCTGCAGCAGGTAATCATTGATCGTCATGCCGTATGCGCCCCTGAAAAGGCGCGTTAAGTAGTACTTGTTGATATAAAATTTCTCGGACAACATATCCAGCGTGATCTTTTCTGACAGGTGATCTCTCAGATATTCCCGTATTTCCATAAGGGACTGACGCCTTCCGGTTTCCGCGCGGGACTCGGGGTGCCAGCTTTCCGCCATCACAAGGCAGCACAGGGCGGCTAACTGTTCATTGATCTTCATATCTTTGATATGGTCATCGGAAGATGCCAGCCTGTACAGCTTATCCCACAGTTCATTAAATTCCTTTATATGATGCGGATGGAAGATAACCTGTCCGCCCCGCTCCACATATTTCTGATAGATTCCCGGAGCAGTGGGACCGTAAAAATGTACCCATCGGATCGTCCAGAGATCATCGGAGCTTTTATGATAATACTTATTTTTACAGTTGACAAGGGCACAGTCCCCCTCGGAGAGGGTATATTGTTCCCCCAGATAGGAGAGCGTGCCGCTGCCGGACAGTACCATGATAAAAAGGTAGGAGGACAGGTCGGGATGGGAGCTGACATGAGGGCGTCTGGCATGAACCTGTCCGATCTCCTGCAGGTACAGCAGGGTTTCCCGGGCAAACTCCGAGGGGGTGTAGAGAATCCGGTTGGAACTGACGTACTCGCCGTGGTAGCTGGAATTTTTCATGGTATGTTCTCCTTATGCTCATTGTATCATTTCCGCAGTGCGCACGTTCACGGGCTTCGCCCTATCAAACCGTAATCTGCCAAGTTCGTCTGTAGGCAGTCGATTTGCCATCTTTCGCTTTGGCACTGCTCATTGCCAACGTGTATATCATATCCAAAAAGTCAATATAATGCAAATTCATAGCAATAAATTCTATAATATTCCAGAGAATAAAGCAGTATAGTGTTTCAAGACAATGCAAATGATCTGAAAGAAAAAAGAATGGAGAGACAGACATGGGAAAAAAAGCTTTGATCACAGGCGTAACAGGGCAGGATGGTTCTTATCTTGCAGAGTTTTTACTGGATAAAGGATATGAGGTATATGGTATGATACGGCGTTCCTCTGTGGACTATCGGGAACGGATCGCGCATCTGGAGGGAGCGGAACATTTTCATCTGCGATACGGGGATCTGGGAGATTCCATGAGCCTTGTAAAGCTGGTCGGGGAGATCAGGCCCGATGAGATCTATAATCTGGCGGCGCAGAGCCATGTGCAGGTATCCTTTGATGTGCCGGAGTATACGGCGGATGTGGCGGCAGTGGGAGTGCTCAGGGTGCTGGAGGCGGTGCGCATCTGCGGACTGGAAAAAACCTGCAGGATCTATCAGGCGTCTACCTCGGAGCTGTACGGAAAGGTGGAGGAGGCACCCCAGCGGGAAAGCACTCCGTTTCACCCCTATTCCCCCTATGCGGTGGCGAAGCAGTACGGCTTCTGGATCGTCAGGGAATACCGGGATGCCTATGATATGTTCTGTTGTTCGGGCATTTTATTCAATCACGAGTCGGAACGCCGGGGAGAAACCTTTGTCACAAGAAAGATCACCCTTGCCGCTGCCCGCATTGCGCAGGGGAAACAGGAAAAGCTGTATCTGGGAAATCTTTCCTCGCTGAGGGACTGGGGTTACGCAAAGGATTATGTGGAGTGTATGTGGCTGATCTTACAGCAGGAAAAACCGGAGGATTTCGTGATCGCCACAGGGGTGCAGCATTCCGTCCGGGAGTTTGCGGCGCTGGCGTTCCACTATGCGGGGATAGAGCTGTGCTGGCAGGGTGAGGGACTGGAAGAAAAAGGCATCGATAAAAAGACCGGCAGGGTGCTGGTGGAAGTATCATCGGATTTCTATCGTCCCACAGATGTGGTAAATCTCTGGGGAGATCCCACGAAAGCGAGGACACAGCTCGGCTGGAATCCGACGAAGACAAGTTTTGAAGAACTGGTGGAACGCATGGTGAAACATGATATGGAAAAAGCGGCTGTGGAGCGTGCGGAGGAGCATATCAGGATGAATCTGGCAGAGTATCTGGAAAAAGGTGTTGTGAAGTAGGAGGCGGATATGGAAAAAGATGCAAAAATATACGTGGCGGGACATAAGGGAATGGTAGGTTCCGCCATTGTCAGAGAACTGAAAAAACAGGGATATGGCAATATAGTAACAAGAGGACATAAAGAGCTGGATCTCTGCCGGCAGAAGGACGTGGAGGATTTTTTTGCGCGGGAAAAACCGGAGTATGTTTTTCTGGTGGCGGCAAAAGTGGGAGGCATTATCGCGAATCAGGAAGCGCCCGCCGACTTTATGTGGGAGAATATGATGCTGGAGATGAATGTGATCCGCGCCGCATGGCTGAACGGGTGTAAAAAGCTCGAATTTCTCGGTTCCTCCTGTATCTACCCGCGGATGGCGCCTCAGCCCATGCCGGAGAGCTGTCTTCTCACTTCGGCGCTGGAGGAAACCAACGAGGCCTATGCGCTGGCGAAGATATCGGGGCTGAAATACTGTGAATATTTAAACAGACAGTACGGGACGGATTATATTTCCGTGATGCCGACTAATCTGTACGGGCCGGGGGATAATTATCATCCTACTCATTCCCATGTGCTGCCGGCGTTGATACGGCGCTTTCATGAGGCGAAGGAAAGGGGAGAAAAAACGGTTGTCTGCTGGGGGGACGGTTCCCCGCTGCGGGAGTTCCTCTATGTGGATGATCTGGCACAGCTGTGCGTCTTTCTGATGGATCATTACAGCGGAGATGAGACTGTGAACGCAGGGACAGGGAAGGAGATCAGCATCAGGAAACTGACGGATCTTGTGGCGGAGGTGATCGGGTATCAGGGGAATATCCTCTGGGATACATCGAAGCCGAACGGAACGCCGAGAAAGCTTCTGGATGTCAGCAAGGCAGGGAAGCTGGGGTGGCATTACAGGACAGAACTGAAAGAGGGTATCCGGCTCAGTTATGAGGATTTTCTGCATAATCCGATACGTGCAGAACGATGAGATTGAACTGATATATATATTATACTTTAAGTGATAAAATAAAGAGAATTGATGGAGAAGTAAAATGAACATTATCTTACTATCAGGCGGTTCCGGAAAGCGGCTCTGGCCTCTTTCAAACGATATCCGCTCCAAACAGTTTATCAAGATATTCCGGAAAGAGGACGGCACATATGAATCCATGGTGCAGCGCATCTACCGCCAGATCAGGGAGGTGGATGCGGAGGCAAAGATCACCATTGCGACAAGCAGGGCACAGATATCCGCCATCCACAATCAGCTCGGGGAACAGGCGGCGATATCCGCGGAACCCTGCAGGAGAGATACCTTTCCGGCGATGGCGCTGGCGGCAGCCCATCTGCGGGATGTACAGGGGGGCGATCCGGAGGAGAGTGTGGTGGTATGTCCTGTGGATCCTTATGTGGAAAGAGATTATTTTGAGGCATTGAGGGAATTGGCTTTACAGGCGGATAGGAGGGAGGCAAATCTGGTCCTTTTGGGAATCGCGCCGACTTATCCGAGCGAAAAATATGGCTATATTCTGCCTGAAGATGACAGGCGGATCACTTCCGTGAAAACCTTTCGGGAAAAACCGACGGAGGAGAGAGCGGAGGAATATATCAGGCAGGGCGCACTGTGGAACGGCGGCGTTTTTGCCTGCAGGCTGGGGTATCTTCTGGAAAAAGCCCATGAGCTGACAGATTTTACAGACTACCAGGATCTGTATGAAAAGTATGATACGCTGACAAAGATTTCCTTTGATTATGCCGTGGTGGAAAAAGAGCCCAGTATCCGGGTGATGCGTTTTGCCGGACAGTGGAAGGACCTCGGTACATGGAATACCCTGACGGAGGCGATGGAAGAGTCGATTGTGGGGCAGGGCGTCATGAATGAGACCTGCCGGGGCGTCCATATCATCAACGAGATGGATGTGCCGGTACTTGCCATGGGGCTGCAGGATGTGGTGATCTCCGCCTCGCCGGAGGGAATCCTTGTATCAGACAAACAGCAGAGTTCCTATATGAAACCTTTTGTGGACAAAATGGACTCTCAGGTCAGGTTTGCGGAGAAAAGCTGGGGCAGTTATAAGGTTATCGATGTGGAAAAGGGCAGTATGACGATCAAGGTGACACTGAACGCGGGACACTCCATGAATTACCATGCGCATAAATACAGGGATGAGGTCTGGACCGTGGTTTCCGGGAGTGGGAGAACCATTGTGGACGGTATGGAGCAGAAGGTGAAGGCAGGGGATGTTGTCACGATGAGCGCAGGATGCAGACATACGGTGGTCGCGGAGACAGAGCTGAAACTGATCGAGGTGCAGATCGGGGAGGGGATTTCTGTGTTGGATAAGAGAAAGTTTGAATTATAGGCAGCGGGACGCCTGGATGGCAAATAGAAGGAATGGTGGTGAGTTGGAAGATGGGGAGGAATGAACCGTTTATATGTAAACCGGTGGGGAAGGATTATCTTTGGGGCGGGAGGAGGCTGCGGGATGATCTGGAGAAGGAAGAGGGATTTTCGAGGCTGGCGGAGAGCTGGGAGTGTTCTACCCATCCGGACGGGCTGTCCAGTGTGGCTTGCGGGGAGTTTGCGGGGATGGAACTGAGGGAGGTTTTGAGGGCTCATCCGGAGTATCTGGGGAGTCATGTGCAGGAGAGGAGAGAGGCGGAGGGAAGAGCGGGACAGCTTCCGATTCTTGTAAAGTTTATCGATGCCAAGCAGGATCTGTCTGTGCAGGTGCATCCTTCGGATGCGTTTGCGGGAAAATATGAGAACGGGCAGCAGGGAAAGACGGAGCTGTGGTATGTGATGGAGGCTGCGGAGGATGCCCATGTGATCTACGGGCTTCGGCGCTGTGCGGATAAGGAGACATTGAAGGAAGCCGCCGGGACGGGGAATCTGGAAAAGTATCTGCAGAAGATACCGGTGAAAAAGAACCAGGTATTTTTTGTGGATGCAGGGACAATACATGCTGTGGGGGCGGGCTGTCTGATCGCGGAGATTCAGGAAAATTCCAATCTGACGTACCGGCTGTATGATTATGAACGGATAGATAAAAACGGAAAAAAGAGGGAACTTCATATAGAAAAAGCGCTGGATGCGGCGGATCTGACAGTGGGAAAAGAGCCCCGGCAGCCTATGCGGGTGCTGAACTATACGCCGGGATGTGCCCGGGAGCTGCTGGGCAGATGCATGCATTTTGCGGTGTACCGCATGCTTGTCAATACGGAGAGAAGGCAGATCGTCACCTACAGGGCGGATGAGTTGAGCTTCAGGGTTCTGCTCTGCATCGACGGATGCGGCGTTTTGACTTTTGGGGATACCATACTGGAGGTTTATAAAGGAGACTGCATTTTTGTGCCGGCGGATTCGGCGGAAATTCGCATCCACGGGAAGATGGAGTTTCTGGATGTGAGGTGCTGAGGGATTTGCGGATGATGAAATATGTGTTTTAATTCGATCGACCACGTGTTATAATACCCATAATGAGCAGAAAAGGAAGCGGACAAAATGCATTATAAAGGAAACAGGGACAGGGAAAAATTCTGGGAGACTTTTATTTTACTCAGAGAGAATCCTTCCATTCAGGAACTGAAAAAGTATCCGAATCATATGATATCCAATCTTTATGACCACAGTTCTAGGGTGGCGCTGTGCGCCTATGATCTTTCCCGCAGGCTTCATATGGATATAGACGGCAGATCCCTGGCGATAGGCGCTATGCTGCATGATTATTATCTGTATAAGGCATGGCACAATGAGTCCATCGGGACAAAGGAGCACTGGCTCGGACATCCCGTTACAGCGCTGAAAAATGCGGAAAAAGAATTTCAACTGTCAGATTTGGAAAAGAATATCATCACAAGCCATATGTGGCCTCTGACTTTTTTGCATTTCCCGAGATCCAGGGAGGCGGTTCTGGTCTGTTTTGCAGATAAGATATGTGCCTTTGGCGAAGGTGTTTTAAAGAGGAATTATGTGAGGATGCAGAGAAACACGAAGGGCGGCGGGAAGAGCGCACAGAGGTGATCGAAGATGAAATATGTAAAAAATATAGTGTTAAAGAACGATAAGAAGTGTCTGATCAGAAACGCTGTCGGTGATGATGCACAGGAAGTCTTAAATATTTTTCTTCTGACTCACGAGCAGACAGATTTTTTATCATCATACAGAGATGAAGCAACCTTTGATGCGGCATTTGAAAAGCAGTTTTTGACCGACAAGGAGAGCGCGGATAGAGAAGTTTATCTTTGTGCTGTTGTGGATGGACGCATTGTTGGAACCGCCGGTGTGGATGGTAAAGGGGAAAATAAGGTCAGGCATCGCGCAGAGTTTGGGATTGGGATCGATAAGGACTTTTGGGGTATTGGAATAGGTCGGGCGCTAACCGCAGCTTGTATAGAGTGTGCAAAAGATGCCGGATATTCTCAACTGGAATTGGAGGTCGTGAGCGACAACAGCAGTGCGATCGCGCTATATAAAAGTATGGGGGTTGTTGAATTTGGACGTAATCCAAGAGGTTTTATTTCACGCTTCCTGGGTTGGCAGGAACTGGTTTCAATGAGATTAGAATTAAACTGAAAACATGCGGGAGGCTATCTGATCAAACGGATAGCCTCTTATCAATTTCCAATAAATTTCAAAAAAATTGAAAAAACTGTAAGATTTGTTATCTGCAAAACGAAGTATAAGGTGAAGGGACAGGAAAACAACATATGACGGTCCCGGACGGCGCCGCGGCCGGGCGCCACACGTAAGCTTACGGTTATCATAAACTCGATATGCAGATACCAATAGCAATGTGAAGGAATGTCTGCAGAAAAGAGGAGCAGCATGAAAGTAAACGAAAATAATTTTATAAGCCTGATCAGAAAGGGCAGGGAAGAGGGCATTTTATATGTGATTGAGACTTACAGCGGACTGCTGCATGCCATCTTCCGGAAGCGCTTGTTTATGGCGCCGGATCGTATCGAAGAGTGTATGAATGATATTTTCCTGGGTATCTGGAGAAACATAGACAGCTTTGATGAGAGCAGAGGAAGCTTTGAGGGCTGGGCGGCAGGGATAGCCCGGCTGGAGGCTGTCAATATTCTTGGCAGAATACTGGAAGAATCAGAAAAGGACATATCCGCCGCAGAACTGGCGGAGATTCAACTTTCCGGAGAGAAAGAAGAGATTTTCCGGAATTTGAACAAGGAGGATCAGGAACGGTTCCGGCGTATCTTTTTAAAGGAAGCAGAGTCCGGGAATGCGGGAGATGCCCGGGGTATCAGAGATAACATGTATGTGAGGATTTTCCGGAAAAAGAGGAAAAGCCGCAGAAAAAAGAAAGAAGGGATAAAGGCATGAGTATGGACAGGGAAGCTTATAAACTGGCAAACAGCATAAAAGCAGGGCCTGATGCAGAAGATCACCTGACAGAAGAGGCGCAGACCGCTGATCTTGCAGCGATAGAGCGATATAAAGACGCAGTCCTTCTGGAGATCAGAAGAGAAAAGCGGGCGAAAAAGAATGCATACCGTAAAACCCTTGCCGCCGCCTGTCTGGTGCTTGTTCTGACGGGTACGGTGCTCTTCGGGGATGAAGTGTATGCCGGTGTCAGGCGGATCGGTTTGAGTATCGGCAGCGCGCTCGGTATGTCTTTCGACCTTGCGGATTACAGTGAAGTGATAAATACTTCTGTGACGGACAAAGGTTATGTGATCACAATGCAGGAGGCGTTGGTTACAGAGGAGAAACTGCTGGTCAGCTATACGTTGGAGAGAAAGGACGGCAGGGTTCTGGAAGATAAGCTGTTTCCTTTTGGGAATCTGTATATCAATGGGGAGATCATTCCTGCCGCAATGGCGAGCGATGTATGGTTTTTGGACGAAGAGCATAAAAAAGCGGGCGGTTATCTGGAATTTTATCTCTTTAAAAAAGGAGACGGTATATCCATAGAGGAGAAAAATGCGTACGAGATAGAGATCGATCATCTGGGGATGGAAGGAGCAGTGAAAGGAAACTGGACGTTCCTGTTTCAGGCGGATGGAAAGGATCTGACGGCGGATACAAAGCGAACGCCGATCGACATGGAATTTGTGCTGCCGGATGGAACCGCGGTGACGCTTACAGAGTTTACATCCAACAGCTTTGAGCAGAGGATCTATTATAATATTTCGGCACCGACACTGTATTCTCTGGAAGTCAGGGCTGTGGACGCGCAGGGAAATGAAACCGGATTTGCGACGCGGACGCAGGACAGGGAAGGCGGATATATGATGAACCGTTTTGGAAATCGTCTGCGGGAAGGTGCGGGAACGGTGACAATGACAGTCTATGCGCGGGAAGATCTGAGAGAGGATAGAGAGGGCCCGGGAGAATTCTACGGACAGATCGATGGTAGTTTTACGATAGAATTTTAACGGACAGAGTTTGCGGCTGTAACTATGCGGGAAAAGAGGAATGAGATGAAAGCGAATGAAGATAATTTCGTAAGCCTGATCAGAAAAGGCAGGGAAGAGGGCATTTTATATGTGATTGAGACCTACAGCGGGCTGCTGCATGCCATTGTCAGAAAGCGCCTGTTTATGGCGCCGGACCGGATCGAAGAGTGTATGAACGATATTTTCCTGGGTATCTGGAGAAACATAGACAGCTTTGATGAGAGCAGAGGAAGCTTTGAGGGCTGGGCGGCAGGTGTCGCAAGGCTGGAGGCCATAGATACCCTTAGAAAAATACAGAGAGAGCAGCGGATCCAGACGGTCTCCATGGAGGATATGGAGATTCCGCAGGAGGGATCTTCCGTTTCGGAACTGGCGGAGGCGGAGCTTTCGGAGGAGACGAAGGAGATCCTAGGCTGTCTGAGTGACAAGGATCAGGAACTGTTCCGGCGCGTCTTTCTGGAGGAGGAAGAGCCGGAGAGCGCGGGTGCAGCGCTGGGCATCAGCAGAAACAATGTGTATGTGCGGATCTTCCGGGGAAAAGAGAAGATCAGAAAAAAATGGAAAGAAAGGAAGAGGGCATGAGTATGAACAGGGAAGCTTATGAACTGGCAAACAGAATACCGACAAAGCCGGATATGGACCGTGACCGCCTGAGCGAATGCCCCGGTGAAGTGGAGATGAGAAAATATAAAAATATGGTATTGCAGGAGATCAGAAAAGAAAAACAGCAGAAAAAGAACAGCTTTCGCGGCGTCTCAGTGGCTGCCTGCGCTGCACTGGTACTGCTGGCGGGGACGGTAATGTTCGGCGACGAAGTGCATGCTATGATAAAACAGATCAGCTGGAGCATCGGAGGCGCGCTTGGGATATCCTCTGATCTGGCGCAGTATAGAGAGATCGTGAACACTTCCGTTGCGGATCATGGTTATGTGATCACCCTGCAGGAAGCGGTTGCCTCCGAGGATAAGCTGATCATCAACTATACATTGCAGCGGGAGGACGGTGCGCCGATGGAGGGAATGCCGACAGCGGACGGAACTTTGTATGTCAATGGAAAGAATGTGACAGACGGCGTCGGCGGCAGTGCGGAATATCTGGATGAGGAACAGACGATCGTGGGCGTAGTCAATGATTATTATGTGGAGAACGTGGATTTCTCCGGGGAAAATAATTTTGAGATCGCATTTGAGAGAATCGGGGTAACGGACAGCGTGAAAGGAAAATGGAATTTTGCCTTTACAGCGGACGGAGCGGAATTGATCGCGGACACAAAGAGGATTGCCATAGAAAAGACATTTACATTGCCGGACGGCACGGAGGTGACCATCGAAGAGCTGACAATGAACGAGCTGGAACAGAGGATATCCTACACGTTCTCCTCGCAGACCGAGCATATTTTGAGGGTGGAGGCCGTGGATTCCACAGGAAAGCAGGTGGAGTTCGGGGTGCGGACGCAGGATAAGAAAGGCGGCCATATGCAGAATGAGGAGATCATAGATGACGGCAGGCTGGATGAGAATGCGGAGAGCGTGACCATGACGCTCTATGCGGTGGAGATGCCGAAAGAGAGCGGAAGGATGAGCGATGATTATGTGCAGATCGGGGAGAGTTTTGAGGTGAAGTTGTGAGGTGAAATCTATATGATAATAGAATAAAATTTGTATAAAATAGCACTGTCAGGCGGGAGAGGGTGATGGTAAAGGTTTTGGGACGGACTCTACGATCCGTAGGTTGCCGGGATGGAAGCCGGGATATAAAATGGATCTATGATATCAGAAAGAGAGGTACATGAAGATGGGATACGTGACAGGAGAGACGATAAAGGAATTAAGGGAAAGAAGAAAACTCACGCAGAAGGAACTCTCTGAAAAGATCGGTGTGAGCGATAAGGCCGTTTCAAAATGGGAGACAGGAAAAGGGCTTCCGGATATAGGGATCATTGAAGAACTGGCGGGGGCGCTGGGAGTATCGATTGCAGAACTGCTGACAGGAGATCTGAGGGAAAACGGGAATCGGTCAGCTAATATGCGGAAGATGTGTTTTTATGTCTGTCCGGTCTGTGGGAATGTCATTACATCCGTGGGAAATGGTTCTTTTTCATGTTGCGGTATCATGCTGCCAGAGATTGAGGCTGAAAGGGCTGAGGAAGATCATGGCATCCATATTGAAACAGTGGATAATGAGTATTCTGTGACGGTTGGGCATCCCATGGAGAAAGGACACTATATTTCCTTTATTGTCTATGTGACATCAGATACGTTGGATCTGGTGAAGCTGTATCCGGAACAGGGCATATCTGTGAGGTTTAGGAAGAAAGGGCATGGCATTGTCTATGCGTACTGCAACAGGCATGGAATGTTCAAAACGATGGTATGAGCCGTCAGGATTTACGGGAAAGGGAGGCAGAAGCGGATATGCAGTAATATCAGAATAAAAGCGGAATATATTACATGAACAGCATCTCTTCGGAGGTGCTTTTCTTTTCATTTTTTAGGAGGAGTGTATGAAACCTGATTTTCCAAGATATATGATGGAAATGGAGGCGCAGGTGTGATAAAATTTTAGCGGAGTCAATATATACATGCTCTGTAAAGGGTTGCTTTATTTATAAAAAGAAGAAAGAGGAAGAAAAATGTATTATCAGATGGCATATCGATCCCCCATAGGAAACATGAATGTTGTCTGTGATGAGAAGCAGGAAAACATCATCGGGCTGTGGATAGAGGGACAGAAATATTTTCAGAGCACCTTATCCGAGGAACCGGCTTTGGGAGAAAACATTGTGGTACTTCAAAAGGCGAAGGATTGGCTGGACGCTTATTTTGCGGGGAAAAAGCCGGAGATATCGGCGCTTTCGTTGAAGCCTGCGGGAAGTGACTTCCGCCAGAGTGTCTGGAAGATACTCTGTGAGATTCCCTATGGCAGTGTGGTGGCTTACGGGGAGATCGCGAAGCAGATGGCGCTCAAACTGGGCAGGGAGACCATGTCGTCTCAGGCCGTGGGTGGTGCCGTTGCCCATAATCCGATTTCCGTGATCATTCCCTGCCACCGGGTGGTGGGCACGAACGGGAGCCTTACCGGATATGCCGGGGGGATAGACAAGAAAATAAAACTGTTGGAGCACGAGGGAGTAGATACCGCTGGATTTACGAGTCCGCGGAGCTGATCCTGCAATATGGGCGAAGCTTACTATTTATGATGCAGGGTAAAGAAAAGTAATGAAATATCATTCTTTGAACAATTATTTACAGGATATCTTTGGAGAGAAGGTATATAAAATAGCGTTGGACGGCGGTTTTACCTGCCCGAACAGGGACGGCACATTGGATACAAGGGGATGCATCTTCTGTTCCGGGGCAGGTTCCGGGGAATTTGCCGGGAATGTGGAGGATTCGATCACCGTTCAGATTGAAAAAGGAAAAGAGCGGCTAACGGAAAAGGTAAAAAACGGAAAGTATATCGCTTATTTTCAGGCATTTACAAATACATATGCTCCTGTCCAAAGACTCAGGGAACTTTATGAGGAGGCGGTAGCCCATCCGGATATCGTCGCGCTGTCCATCGCTACAAGGCCGGATTGTCTTTCCGGGGAGGTTGTTTCGCTGCTGGAGGAGATAAATTTGAGGAAGCCTGTGTGGGTGGAACTGGGACTTCAGACGATCCACGAAAGGACAGTAGAGTATATCCGCAGAGGGTATCCGTTGCCGGTCTTTGATGAGGCGGTGGAAAAGCTGAAGAAGATCGGGGTACAGGTGATCGTCCATGTGATCCTCGGGCTTCCCGGGGAGACGAAGGAAGAGATGAAAGAGACCGTATCCTATGTGGGGAAAAGCGGTGCGGACGGAATCAAGTTGCAGCTTCTGCATGTTATGAAAGGAACGGATCTGGAGAAGGATTACTATGCGGGAAAATGCCGGGTGATGGAGATGGAAGAGTATGTGGAGCTGGTGGCGGACTGCATCGCACTGTTGCCGGAGGATATGGTCATTCACCGCATGACGGGGGATGGGGATAAAAAGATACTGACTGCGCCGAAATGGAGCACGGATAAGAAGAGAGTGCTGAACGCGCTGCATAAAGCGATTGCGGAAAAGGAGAGAGGATGATGCAGTTTTATCTGGCACCGATGGAGGAAGTGACAGGGTATGTGTACCGGAATGTTTACCATGCGCTGTTTGGCGATATGGATAAATATGTCACGCCCTTCATTACGCCCACACAGAAGAGGAAATTAAAAACCAGAGATCAGAAGGAAGTGGCGCCGGAGCATAATCGCGGCATGCATGTTGTGCCGCAGATTATGACGAACAACGCGGAGCAGTTTGTGGATACCTGCAATATGCTGGCAGGGCTCGGCTATGGGGAAGTAAATCTGAATCTGGGATGCCCCTCCGCGACGGTTGTGAAAAAGGGAAGAGGCAGCGGATTTCTGGAAGATCCGGGGAAACTGGATAGGTTTTTTGAAGATGTCTTTCAGGAACTGGATCAGGAGCGGAGCACGCTGAGAGTGTCTGTCAAAACGAGGATAGGGCTGGAGTATCCGGAAGAATTTGAGGATATTTTGAAAGCGTATAACAGGTATCCTCTCAGTGAGGTGATCATACATCCGAGGTTGCAGAAGGATTATTATAAAAACACGCCCGATCTGGAGGCGTTTTCTGATGCTCTTGAAAAGAGCGTGCACCCGGTCTGCTATAATGGGGATATTTTTACAAGGACGCAGTATGAGGCGTTTGTAAAAAGATTTCCGAAGGTGGAAAGGATCATGCTGGGGCGCGGCGTTGTGGCAAATCCGGGACTGGTCAGAGAAATCAAAACGGGGAAGCCTATTTCAGGAGAAGAACTGCGGGCGTATCATGATAACTTATATGAAAGCTATCGGGAAGTGCTGGGCAGTGAGAAAGATGCGCTGTTTAAGATGAAAGAGGTGTGGTCCTATCTCGGAGACAGGTTTGCGGATGCCGATAAATATCTGAAGAAGATACGGAAGGCGGACCGGAGGGAGGAGTATAGTTCGGCGGTGAATGCCGTGTTCGACTGTTGCGGGATGAAATTTTGATTAAGAGAGTTGTCCCTGAATTTTTATGCTGAAATGATTGTCTGATAGAGATGGGTTGGCAGATATTGGGAGGAAATGGCAAACCTGCACGGATATGGACGGGAAAGCGATAAGACTGTATGGGAAAGGAAAAGAAATGGAAGTGAAGAGTGGTAAAAAACATAGAGATGGAAATCGTGCCATCATCGTGGCGGCTGCCGTGATTGTATTGCTGCTTTTGTATGGCTGGAAGCTTCCGGTCATCCTGAAACTGGAAAGCCTGAACCTGCCGGCGGGATATGAGACGATATATCCGTCAAAAGTCCATATCTCGGATGTGTACTGGCTTCATATCAAAGGGGAGAAGGTCATCAGGTGCGACTGGGATTATGAAAAGGTAGAAGAGTATGTGAGAGCCAATAACAGTCCGTCAAAGCTGAAAAATATCAAAATCCTTCCCTACGGCGGCATGAGCGATATCGCGATATATGACGCGGCGTTCGATGAAACGTTCTGGCAGCAGGCGGACAGGGACTGCTATGTGACGATAAGCTATCTGAAAAAAATATAGAAATTTGGCAAAGCCTGCCTGTGTGTCGGCGGGTGAGATGTGACTGTAAGCTGTTTGAAAAAGATTATAGAAAGGCTGTGTTTTTGTCAGCACAGGGAATACAAGATGAAAAGATCCAATATACGGTGGAAAGCCTTGAAAGCGGCGTTTCCGCACACAATACCTATTTTTGCGGGCTTCTGTTTTCTGGGGATGACTTATGGAATTTATATGCATGTATCGGGATTTTCCTTTGTGTATCCGCTGATCATGAGCATGATCATTTTCGGCGGTTCACTGGAGTTTCTGGCGGTCTCCATGTTGCTTGGCAGGTTTGCGCCGGTGCAGACGCTGATCATGGTGCTGATGGTTCAGGCAAGGCATCTGTTTTACGGAATAGCCATGCTGGACAGATTTAAGGGGATGGGATGGAAAAAATTTTATCTGATATTCGGGATGTGTGACGAGACATTTTCCATCAACTGTTCCGTGGAGATACCGGAGGATGTGGATAAGGGTTGGTTCATGTTTTTTGTGACGCTGCTGGATCAGATTTACTGGGTTTCGGGGGCGGCGCTTGGCGGTATTTTAGGCTCCTTTATCACGTTTAACACGGATGGGCTGGATTTTGTGATGACGGCGATGTTTGTGGTGATCTTTCTGGAACAATGGCTGAAGGAGAAAAAGCACTATACCGCCTATATCGGGCTGGCGGCATCTGTTCTCTGTCTGTGGGTTTTCGGGGCGGATTCCTTTATGGTGCCCGCTATGGTGTGTATCGTCGCGGGGCTGACCTTTATGAGAAAACCGATCGAGAGAGCGGGAGGGCTGCTGTAAAAAGTGATTTCATGCGATCGAAGGGCACTGTTTTAGTTTTGCCTTTGCATAAGTGAAGTGAAAGGATGGAGTGATTCATATGGTTATGACTTTGGAACAACAGATCATCACGATCGGCATCTGTGTGCTGGGCACCATGCTGACGAGGTTTCTGCCTTTTCTTGTTTTTTCTTCCAGAAAACCGACGCCGAAGTATATCCGGTATCTTGGGGACGCGCTGCCCTCCGCGATTTTTGGAATGCTGGTGGTGTACTGTCTGAAAAATGTGGAGATAACCGGGGGAAACCACGGACTGCCGGAGCTTATTTCAATCTGTCTTGTGGTGGGGCTTCATCTGTGGAAAAGACAGATGCTGCTCTCCATAGCGGGTGGGACGATTTGTTATATGTTGTTGGTACAATTAGTGTTCTAAGTGCAGGGGGAATATTCAAAAAAAGCCGGAATATTCCCCTTTGCAACGTCAAAGTTGACAGAAGGAAACCACAGATTGGTGGCGTTCGGGGTGTGCTTTTTGTATGATGAAAACCAGAAACGGCGTACCGGTAAGCAGTTTTGGAAATCATGATAACGGATAACTGTCTAGAGAAAAATGCGGCAGATTCTGGATGGGACTTTCTGAGGGAAAGGCAGTATCAGATACTGTGCGGACGGATATCCGGGAAGAGGAGCAGAAATGACATTAGGACAGAAACTCAAAACACTATTAAAAGAAAAAAACATGACGCAGGAGGAGCTGGCGGAGCAGCTCGACGTATCAAGACAGGCAGTGGGAAAATGGGTGAATGACAAAGGCATTCCTGAAGTGGGAAAACTGATCCAGATCAGCAATCTGTTCGGGGTATCTCTCGACTACCTGTTAAAAGAGGAAGAGCGGGAGAGTGCCTCCGGGGAGAACGGTTACTATGTCAGCGGGGAGATGCTGGAAGGGTATCTGGCATACAAGAAGCAGAACAGAAAAAGGATCGTGGGAGGCATCAGTCTGATCATGCTGGCAAATATCTTCAGTGATATAGGCAGTGTGGGCTTCCGCGGCATGATGGAGGCCATATACTGGATCGTGACACTGGCAGGGCTTGCTCTGCTGGTGTGGCAGTGTTTTCAGACAAAAAAATATCAGGAGATCAAAAATGAGAGGCTGATCTTTGACAACAAGGTTTATGATGCCTTTAAGGAGCGGCGCGAAGGGGAGCGGAAGAAGGCCGCCATTTTGATGATCGCCGGCATTGCGCTTCTGATCGTGGGCTCAGATATCATATCGTTTCTGACAGGGAGCACAGGACCGCAGGCATATGATGTTTCGGCGGATATTGCCGAATGGATCGTGGATACGGCGGGGCTTGCCTTTATCCTGTGGGCGGCAATGTCCTCCATGGCGGAGAGCGTGATCGTGAAAAACACGGAAGGCATGGCGGGAAAAGGCACAAGGGGATTCCGCTGGATCTATTGGGCTGTTCCGGTTACGGCACTGGCGGTACTGGTGGGATTTGTTTCCAATATATGGAGCCCGATGGCACCTGTCATCGTTCTGCTCTGCGCGCTGCTTGTGACGGTGTGTAAGCTGCTTCTGGAGAAGCGGGAGGACAGGTGAGAAATGAAAAAAATATCACTTATTTTATTGCTTGCATTTAGTGCAGCAGGAATATATGGCTGTAGTCAAAAAGAGTATTTCAGTAACGTTGAAGAAAAAAAACAATTTATTGAAATCATGACAGCTTCCGATGAGATGATTGGTATAATTGATAATAATAAAGAGATAGAAAGGTTCGTAAAACAACTGGATATTGAATCCTGGAGTTATATGGAACAGCTGCCTGAAGATAGAGACTTGGTATATAGCTATATATCATATGAGGTAATTGATGAACCTCTGTTTTTACAGGATAAAACACAGTCAGTTAATTTGAGTACCATAGAATTATATATTTCCGGTAAAGGTGAATATATTATACGAAATTGTGTTCAAGGAGTAGAAACAATAGCTGGTATATCAGAAAAGGCGGGACGGTTTCTTAATGCGCCGGAAGACTTAGATTTAAATAAGCACATGACAGCGAAGGACATACTGGATGGGTGGGGACTCGATTTTTATGTGTCGGACAGTGACATTGAAAAAGCAGATGATATGGAGAGTGCCCGATATTATGAAGGAAAAACATCATTTACGGAAGAGGAACTGCTCAAGACTTCTAAAGAGCAGAAGATACAGTTTTATGGAGCAGACAAAAACACGCTGCTGAATGAAACAGACGTTATTTCTGAAATAGCGCAATATCTAAATGGGCTGGCTCTGGATCAGTGGGAATATGTAGATGATGCACCAGATCCTGGAGAAGTTGAATGCCAAATTGTTAGATTTATGTTATCAAGGGATAGTAATAAAAAAGAGTTAAAAGAAGTATATACCCAGATACTCTATAAAAGCGATGATAATTATTATATTGAGGAAATAATTTCAGGTGAATATAGTGATCGGGGAGAATTTAAAACACATTATCAGGTGTCAGAGGATATAGCAGAATATATTTTATCATATTTAGAATCATCCATAGAATAGGTAAAATATATGGAATACATTGTGCCTTTTCTGTTTTCGCCCTGTTTTGTCAGGGAAACGGGTGAGAAATGGAAAAGATAGCGAGAAGAAAGGAACGGGTAATCGATATGAAAAAATACGGAAAAATTTTAATGATATGTTCTATTATAGCCTGTGTGCTGACAGGATGCGGCTTTTCGGATGAGGACGGTTACGATGGTAAGAACCGGAACCAGATGGCGAAGCTGGAAATCTACGAGGCGGAAAGCGGAGTTCTGTTGAAAACCATAGAAGATGAGGAAATCCTGCATCAGTATAATCAGGTGCTTTCCGGTTCTGAGGATAGAGTTTACAGCAGCTGGGAAGAGGAATACGAGGATGAGTACGAAGAGTATGAGGCATACGAAGCATATGAAGAGAAGACAAAAGAACTAAAAGAAACCGCGGAGGCAGCGGGAGAGTCCGTAGAGATCATTGCCTACAAAGATCCGGCGGCGAGGTTCGGAAGTAAGGAACTGGAGAAAAACCATACGATCACGCTGTATCGTGACAGTAATATTGCGAAGATGACTGTGGCAGAGGAAAGTATAAAAAATATATCCTTGCCGGAGGAGTTTGTGACATTCTATTTTGAGATGCTCGAGGAGGAGATGAGATTTTATGAGGGGCTGGCCGCATCGGAGGGGGAGTGAAATATGATTATTCACTTTATAAGGAAAGATAGATAAAATTTTGCGGAATGCCGGAGAATTTTCTGAGAATAGGAGATAAAATGACAGAATATGGAAAATCCGGCGATGCCTCAGGCTTGAAGGAAAGAGGGGTAGGAAATATACTAAGTTGTATGAAAATATCAAAATTATGATATCTTAAAAAATCTGGTATAAAAAGGGGAATTTTATATGGAACAGCTTCATGTACCGGTTACAAGAGATTCGGAGAAAATGCACAAGATCATTGATGAACTGATGAAGCAGGATAAGGAATTTCAGATCATGATAACGGTTTCTTCATCTGAAAAAAGCGGAGCGGCAGGGGAGAAGGATGTGGAAGTGAAATGGAGCGGAGAAAGTCAACTGCAGGCGGCGTCCATCCCTGCGGGGAGAGAGGCAGTGGCGGTGATGGCGGAACCTGCGCCCTCCTACGATCTGGAGACGGATGTGACGGACATGATCCATGAGATAGGTGTTCCCGCTCATATCAAAGGATACCAGTATCTGCGGGAGGCGATCATGATGTCGGTACGTGACATGGAGATGTTAAACTCCATCACCAAACTCCTCTATCCCTCCATCGCAAACAAATACCAGACCACCCCCAGCAGAGTGGAACGCGCCATCCGCCACGCCATCGAAGTAGCCTGGAGCCGTGGCCGAATGGAAACCTTGGACGCCCTTTTCGGCTACACCATAAACACCGGCAAAGGGAAACCCACAAACTCGGAATTTATTGCTTTGATCACAGATAAACTGCGCTTAAAATATCGGGAAGCTTAGACAACAACATCTGGAAAGTAAAATTTAATCTAAAAAACTTTAAGTTGTAGCTCCCAAAATATACTGCAAATGTATTGCACCATAACGTAGCCGCCAGAATGAAATATATCCTGCGAAGACTGTAAAAAAGCGCCGGCATTTGGCGAGGTATTTTCGAGCCTAGTGTCCGCTGCGCTTTTTTCCAAGCGAGAGCGTGTCTGAGCAGGATATATTTCATTCTGGCGGCGGCCTCTTATCAAAACCCCTGCCACAACTTAAAAAAAGGTCTTCCTTTACCCGAAACCTTGATGTATAATACAGTTGTGAGATTGATTTTACCTGACAAGAGACGGGGTAGGCAAACGGAGGTTAATGATGAAAAACATACTTTTTATTGCATCAGAGGGAGTTCCCTTTATTAAAACAGGAGGATTGGCTGATGTGGTAGGTTCTTTGCCGAAATGCATCGACAAGGAATACTACGATGTGCGGGTTATGATTCCGAAATATTCCTGCATGTCAGATAAGATGAAGGAGAAATTAAGCTATAAAGCGCATTTCTATATGGATTTCCACTGGAAAGATGAATATGTGGGGATTCTGGAATCCGAAGTGGACGGTGTGAAATATTATTTTATCGATAATGAAGGATATTTCACAGGTGTAAAGCCCTATACGGATAATGCTTTATTTGAGATTGAAAAATATGCCTATTTCAGTAAGGCATGCCTTTCCGCACTGCCCGTGATCGGTTTCCGGCCTGACCTGATCCACTGCCATGACTGGCAGACAGGGCTTGTGCCTGTTTATCTGCATGAGCGTTTTCAGGGGAACGAGTTCTTCCGCGGTATCAAGACGGTTATGACGATCCACAACCTGAAATTCCAGGGTAAATGGAATGTAAAAGATGTACAGGATATCACAGGACTGCCGGACTATTACTTTACGCCGGATAAACTGGAGGCTTATAAAGATGCCAATCTGTTGAAGGGCGGCCTTGTGTTTGCGGACGCCATCACAACAGTGAGCGATACTTATGCGGAGGAGATCAAGACCGAGTTCTACGGTGAGAATCTGGAGGGACTGCTTCGAGCAAGGAGCGGCGACCTGCGGGGTATCGTGAACGGTATCGATTACGATGATTTCAATCCGGAGACAGATAAACATCTGGAATATCCGTATAACGCGATGAACTACCGGAAAGAAAAAGTGAAAAATAAACGTGCCCTGCAGAAAGAACTGGGACTGGAAGTAAATGACAAGATCATGATGATCGGTATCGTGTCAAGGCTCACAGACCAGAAGGGCTTTGACCTGATCGCTCATGTGATGGATGAACTCTGTCAGGATGCGGTTCAGATCGTGGCGCTGGGAACCGGTGAAGAACGGTATGAGAACATGTTCCGCCATTTTGACTGGAAGTATAGCAATAAGGTATCGGCGAATATCTATTACTCTGATGCGCTGTCCCATAAGATCTACGGCGCATGCGACGCGTTCCTGATGCCGTCGCTGTTTGAGCCCTGCGGACTGTCCCAGCTCATGAGCCTGCGTTACGGCACACTGCCCATCGTCAGGGAGACAGGCGGACTGAAGGATACGGTGGAACCTTACAACGAGTATGAGAGCAGGGGCACAGGATTCAGCTTTGTGAACTATAATGCCCATGAGATGATGGCTACCGTGCGTTATGCGGAGCGGATCTACTATGATAAAAAGCGTGAGTGGAATAAGATGGTGGACCGGGCTATGGCGGCAGACTTTTCATGGCATGTTTCGGCAACGAAATATCAGGAGATGTATGACTGGCTGATCGGCTATTAAGTATGGAATAAACTCGATATGTGCAGAATAGGATGTACAGTGTACAGAGGACTCTGTATATAAGAGAGGCATAAGATGGCAAAAAAGAAAGACAATTTTGTGATGCAGGCGGGGATTCTGGCGGCTGCCGGGATTATCGTCCGCATCATTGGTCTTTTGTATAATACACCAATGGTTGCCATCATCGGTGATGAGGGGTTCGGATATTATGACAGCGCCTATGCGGCATACAGCATTGTACTGCTCATATCGTCCTACAGCATCCCGTCGGCGGTGTCCAAGGTTATTGCACAAAAGCTGGCTTTAAGAGAATATCGCAATGCGCACAGGATCTTCCGTTGTGCGTTTATTTATGTGCTGGTAGTCGGTGGTATTGCCAGCTTATTTGTGTTTTTCGGAGCAGGGCTTCTGGTGGAGATGGAGAGTGCGGTCCTGCCGCTCAGGGTGCTGGCTCCGACGATCTTTCTGAGCGGTATTCTGGGTGTGTTCCGGGGATATTTCCAGGCGCACAAGACCATGGCGCAGACCTCCATCTCCCAGATCCTGGAGCAGCTTGCCAACGCCGGTGTCAGCATCGGTATGGCGTATGTGATGGTGAAGGCGGCAGCCGGGAAGGATATGTCAACAAAGGCGTCCTACGGCGCGGCGGGCGGCACCATCGGCACGGGCGCGGGGGTGCTGGTGGGCCTTCTGTTTATGCTGTGGATGTACGCCCTGAACCGGAAGATGATCATGCGGCAGGTGGAGCGGGACTATCATCAGGAGGAGGATTCCTACGGGGAGATCTTTCGGACGATCCTGCTGGTGGTGACGCCCTTTATTTTGAGTACTGGTATCTATAATGTCAATAATTTTCTGGATAAGACCATCTATCAGAAGCTGATGATGACGGTGATGGACTTAAAAGAGTCCGTGGTGGCGACAGACTTAAGCGCTATCGCCAAGGGGACAAAGATATCCAATATCCCGATCGCACTGGCATCCGCCATGGCGACTGCGCTGATACCGGGTATTTCCAGTGACTTTGTGAAAGGGGACAAAAGAGGCGTAAAGAAAAAGGTGGCGAAGTCCGTGAAGGTGACGATGCTGGTCTCCATTCCTGCGGCGGTGGGTATCGGGGTGCTGGCAAAACCTATCATGCAGGTGATCTTTAACCAGCCGGAGTCCCTCGATATCTCTTCGGCGCTGCTTACCGTAACTTCTCTCAGTATCATCTTCTATGGTTTGTCCACGCTGACACAGGCGGTGCTGCAGTCCATCGGTAAGATGATCACGCCCATCGTCCATGCGGCAGTGGCACTGGCGATCCATGCGGCGGTGATGTCGGTGATGCTTCTGTATCTGGACCAGGAATACCGTATGTATTACTATGTGATAGCGACAGTGCTGTATTCGGTGATCGTCAGCATTTTGAACGGGTATTCCCTGAAAAAGTATCTGAGATATAAGCAGGAAAAAGATAAGACTTTCCTGCGCCCTGTCTTTGCGTCGGTGATCATGGGGGCGGTGGCGTTCGGGGTATACCACGGTATCTATTATCTTGTTCCGATAAATATTTTGGCGCTGGGCATTGCGGTTGTTATAGCGGTGCTGGTGTATTTTGTACTGATCATTGTGATCCGTGCCGTGACGGAGGAGGAGCTGCGGAGTATGCCGAAGGGACATCTGCTGGTGAAGATGGGGCGTAAGATGCGGCTTTTGAAGTGAGATATGATCTATGTCGCAGACAATATTTTAAATTATCTGATCTATCTGTTTATCTGCCATTTCGGTTTCAGGCTGAGCCCGAGAAAAAACAGACTGTTTCCCGGCGCATCTATCCTGATCATGCTGCTTGCCGGCATGTTTAACTGGTATTTTGATACAAATTCCCCGCTTGTCTATATCTTCTGGAGTGTACTCGCCATCAGTCTGTTTTTTGAGGAAAGCCTGCTCCATCTTGTCATATTGAGTGCCGGCCTTATGTATTTTACGGGGATCATCGACAGCTTTAGTGTAACACTGATACAGGTTCTGCTGATAGGCGGAGGGATTTCCGGTACGGATATCACATGGTGGATGGAGCCTGCCTATCTTCTTTCGTTTCTCGTATATCTTCTGGTATATTTTCAGCTATTGAAAAAGAATGATGTTTATCTGTGTGATATAGAACTTAAATATAAGCTTGCGATTTTGATACAGGGCAGCATTTTTGAGATGTTTTATAATTATGTATTTGTCTTTTTTAACGAGAATAGTTCGCGGTATGGCTGGAATGCCTATATCACTTTTTTGATCAGTATTGCAGGCGTGATCTATTCTGTTTTTCTGACGCTCAGCCTTGCTATAAAAAATATACTGTCAAGGAGGCAGAACAGAGAGCTGCGATCCTTTATGCAGATGCAGAGACAGCAGTATGATTACCAGTTACGGCAGTCAGAGGCGATACGGCGTTTCAGGCATGATCTGGTAAACCATATCGGCGTTCTCAGGGAGTTGGTCAGTCAGAAAAGAACCGACGATGCCAGAGATTACATAGATACCATATGGGATATGAACAAAGATTTCGATTTAAAGATCCACACAGGAGATAGTTTTTTGGATGTTATCATGAATTATTATTTTTATCTTGCCGAGAAGGAGCATGTAAAGTTTGCTGTATCAGGAAAGCTGACTGAAAAACTGCCCATGGAGATGGTTGATCTGACAACTCTTATGGGAAATGTTTTGCAGAATGCCATGGAGGCTGCCACAAAAACACCTGCGCCTGAGATCACGGTCGCGCTTGTGGAACATAAAAATGAGACTTTTATCACAGTCAGCAACAGTGTTATGGAAAAGATAAATACAAAAAAGGGCTTCCTTATGACTTCAAAAAGGGATAAAGCAGACCATGGTTTTGGGTTGAAAAATATTGCAGTAGCAGTTGAAAAATATCACGGCGAATATGACATGGATTTTGTGTCAAAAGACGGGAAATCGATGTTTCGGATCAGTATTGCGGTTCCGAGGGGGAGCAGGGTATGCGGATAGGTATTGTCGAAGATGAAGCAGTATGGAGAGATAAGATCCAGTCTGATATTGAAAGATACTGCAGGGAGCATCATATTCCGTGCAATATATGTGCCTGCGGCAGCGGGAAGGATTTTATGGAAAATCCGGATGTGGACCTGTTGTTTTTGGATATTGAACTGGCGGAAGGTGAAGATGGTTTTGAAATAGCCGAAAAACTGACGGCTTCCGGTAGCCAGTGCAAAATATGTTTTTTGACGTCGCATACGGAACTGGCAAGAATGGGCTACAGGGTAAATGCTTTCCGGTATATCGATAAAAGGCATATGGAAGAGATAGACGAAGCGATGGATTGTTTTCTGAAAACAAAGATTCAGGACAGGTTTATCTACTGTAAGGACGCTTTCGGCGCTTGCTTAAAGATCAATCTGAAAGAACTGCTTCTTATTGAGACAAGCGGGAGAAAATTGAAGTTTCTGATGCAGGACGGCTCGGAGCATCTT
Organism: uncultured bacterium; assembly: GCA_947647735.1. GTDB lineage: Bacteria > Bacillota > Clostridia > Lachnospirales > Lachnospiraceae > 1XD8-76. Next base: position 60,585 of record CANSLJ010000007.1, read on the forward strand.
TGCGAAGGGCGGATGGCTGAGACAGCAGAGAACCTGTCGCAGTTTGGGTTTTATCAGATACAGCGGTCCTATATCGTTAATTTGAAATATGTCAAAGAGGCGGACAGCCGCGAGGTTACGCTTTGTAATGGAATGAAGGCGGCGATCGGGAGAGCGCACAGTAAGGAATTTAAGAAGTTGTTCTTCAGATGGCGGATGCGGTTTGGGGATTGAATAGTGTGGTTTCTGCTATAACTTTATCTATAGCATTTATTTTAGATCAGGACAGTGATAAGGAGGAGAGCAGTAATGGTAAATGAACTGATTTCAGGTATCCCGGAATTCATGTGGGATAATATTTTTACAGTGATAAATACGCTGATCTGTGGATTAATAGTTGCCTTTTTTACTTCAACATTTTTGAAGAAAAAGGAGGAACGTACCCGCATTGCCGGAGTGATATTGGAGAAGCGAATCAATAGTGAACAGGATGTGCTGCATTTTTTAGAACGGGAATTTTTTAAAGAAGAGATAAATATTGAAAACAGCAGTAAATATGATGTTGCGTTTTCGGAGCTGCTTGAGACGTATGGATTGCCCGATCCCCACGAGGGACACATTCAATATGCCCGTATTTTTATCTCTTTCGAGAAGTTCGCATCCTTTTTTCACGCTTTTGAAGATAAGATTACAACCCACAAATTATGGCTTGATACAAAGGTAAGAACACATCTTGTCTTTATGCAGTTATATTTCAGCACTTTTAATACGATTCCGCTGATGGTAAAGCGTATTCGGCTTCCAGAGGGTAAAGAATTGTCTGACGAAGAATTTGAAAAGGTATGTGACAGAGTGCTTTATATACTTGGTATCAGTTGTGATGGGGAAATAAATGAGTTTATGTCAGAATTAGATGAGCTCATAGTTGACTCCGTTTATAAGCTTGAATTAAAACGTCCTAAAAGAAGCATGATGCGGAAAAATATGTATAACGTGGATATGAAGAAATGCATGAAAAGAGTCATGCGTAAAACAATTGTTGGAACGGCGCAGAAGAATATTTTTCAGCTTGTTATGGATACGGTGTATCGAGTAAAAGGGATCAATCTGTCTGAAATGACAAATGAAGAATATGATGATTTTCTCAAATCCTCCGATCCGAAAATGTATCAGGAAATACAGGAGGAAATGCAGGAGTTTCATAAAAATTTAGAGAAGCTGGCTGAAGAGAATGGCGTAAAAATTGTGCATCGAAAAGATCTTGAAAAGTATTCCGGGGAGTATGGAATTTCCTTAAAAGACCTTTTTGAAGGGAAAGAAATAAAGAAAACAGATGAGTTAATATAAATCAGTGTTTCTATTTAAAAAATATTTTAAATATCTGTTGACAATCTGTGTTATATTTCATAGAATCTATTTAAAGAAAATTTTAAATACCATTGGAGGCGGCATATTGGCACTGCATGAGATACTGGCGGCATTGGCGGATGAAAATCGAAGAAAAATCCTGCAGAAGTTGAAGGCGGGGAAGATCAGTTCCGGTGATCTGGCTGATGCTCTGCATATGACGCCCCAGGCGTTATCATATCATCTGTCAAAATTGAAAAGGGCTGATCTGATCTATGAGACAAAGTTTAAAAATTTTATTTATTATGAATTAAATCTGTCCGTACTTGATGAAGCTGTTATGTGGATTAATGAACTGAGGGAAAATCAAGAGTGAAAAGACCTGCCATTGATTTCACAATACATCTATGTTTTGAAAGGGGGAGGGGACAAAACAATGAAAACAAAGAAAATGATATACTTTATTCTGATGTATCTTCCGCTGGCAGTGTCGGTCATCGCGATGCAGTTTCTTCCGGACAAAATTCCCGCACACTATGGGTTTGATGGTCAGGCTGACCGCTGGGGGAGTAAATATGAGGCACTGCTGTATCCCGTTATAACGATTCTGATGGGATGCTTTTTACTTGGAATGGCAAAGCTGGCAGCGAAGCAGGAGGAGCATGGGGAGAACAATAGAAATGTGATCATTGTCACAGGTATTTTTGTATTGCTGTTGTTTAATGCCCTGAACGCTTATTTCCTCTATACGGGCTTTCACAGGGTGGAAGATTTATCGTCGGTTCCAATCGAAATCTATCAGCTTGTTTTTGGCTTGCTCGGCGTGCTGATGATCGTTGTGGGGAATATTATGCCCAAGTTGCGCATGAATTCTGTCGCGGGCCTGCGGACGCGCTGGAGCATGAAAAACGAGGTGACATGGAAAAAGAGCCAGAGGATAGGAGGAATTTCGTTTATTGCCGGCGGGATTGCTATGATAGGAGCCTGCATTGTGCTGAAAGGTACTTCCTGTCTGCCGGCTGTTTTGGGGATATGGGGGATTCTGCTTGTTGTGGATGTTTTGTGCACTTACAGGATTGCGAAAAGGAATGGGTGAGATGGATGTCTTAAGATAGAGATGGCCGATCCCAAAAGATTAAGTGAGTGCTGCATTTGAAAGGAACAGGAATTATAGGAATATTCAGGAGGTTTGGAAACATGAAAACTGCTGCAAAATACCAGAATAAGACGCCGGAAGAGATCATTCGTCAATATAGAAAGAGCCTTCGCTTGAATCAGGGGCTGCTCATCCTGCTTCTGTTATTGTATGTCGCTGACAGTATCCGGGGAAGCTGGCAAGGTGATATTAGCCTGATGGGTGCACTGTTCAGGCTGGTGCTTCTCATTGTGATCACTTTTCCCATCAACGTCCTGATGTCCCGTGATCTGATATCCCTGAATCTGATCCTGAACCAGAACTGCGCTCCTGTGACCTATTTTCAGGTGATGTGTATGCTGGAGAAAATGTATAGGCGGAAACGAAATGTCCGGGCTGTTCAGATGAATGAGGCTTCCGGCCTTATGTGGTCGGGGCAGTTTTCCGAGGCTCTTGCTCTGGCGGAATCTTTACGAAAGTTTAAATTTAGTGTCCCTTATCAGCTTTCTCTTCTGAACATTCGTTTTAACTGTTACAAAAAGCTGGAGAACCTGGAAGGGGCGATGGAGGTCAGGCGGGAGGCGGAGGCTCTTGTCTCCTCTTTTACAAAGACATCACAGCAGAAAGCAGGACAGACGCTGTTAAATATTATGGCGGGAAGTCTGGCTTTATGGCAGAGGGATTATGAGGCTTTCCTTCGCACTGAGAAGGAACTCAGTGCCGGTTACACGGCAAAAATTCAAAAGGTGCTTTCTGCTATGCATCTTGCGGAGGCGGATGTTGCCCGGGGAGAGATGGAGAGTGCCAGAATGCGTCTGGAATATGTGATCCGGGAGGGCGGGACTTTGTACGTTGTGGAGGAGGCGCGCTGTATGCTGATGAAGCTGGGGTAAAAGGAGCAGAAGGAAAGGATACAAACAATAGAGTATGGTTATAATAAATGGCGTGTTGCCGAAATGGGGACTAAATTTAAAATAAAAATAGAAAAAGTTGAGAAAATATTGACTGAAGAATATACTCTGAATATAATAGTAGTGTGAAATAGGTTATTATCATTAATTTTACTTGGAGGAAATTGTGATGGTAAACATGAATGAGATTATCAGTAACAATATTATGAATATTATGAAACAGAATGGCATGAAGCAGATTGATCTTGCAGGATATCTCAGTGTATCTAAGCAGGTTATCAGTAAAATGCTCAGCGGAGCCAGAATGATCAATGCGGTTGAACTGCAAAAAACAGCAGAATTTCTGGGTGTCTCAATGGAAAGTCTGGTAAGGGTTCCACAGGTGATTCCGGAAACTAATACGGTGAAGGCTTTTATGGGAAGGGTGGATTCTCAGGAAGCAAAGGATGGTCTGGCAGTCGCAGATGAGATTGCGGACCTGATCTGTTTTTATGCCCGTACTCATGATAATGCAGAAGAAATGATGCAGCCTTGGGAGGCATAGCCTATGTGTAAAGTTTTGGATAATAGTCTTTATATAAAGGATCGTAAAAAATATATAAAGATAAGCGAATGTGTGACAAGTTTTAATTCTCTCTATAATAAAAATAATATTATTCAAGATGATATTTTTAATGTGTTGGAAAATTATGTGACTCGTCATGATATGCCGTTTGAACTGCTGAGATATCCAATAGGGGATGCAGAACTGTGTGCCTGTACATTTATGAGGCAGGGACGAATGTTTGTAATGATCAATTCTGCGATTCCTTTATCAAAGCAAATATTCGCTGCAGCACATGAGTTGTATCATATTTATTGTTATTTTGAAGAGAGGCATTTTGCATTATTACAGTCAGGATCCATTCTTGAATCAAATATTATGGATGATGAAGCAAAAGAGCTTGAGGATATGGAAGCAAATGCTTTTGCTGCTCTTTTACTGGCTCCTAGAGATCGTCTTGAAGAACAATCGGATGTTTACAGCTTATCCTATAAAGATGCTTCCATTTCTCTGATTCTTAAAATAATGGATATTTTTGCAATCCCATATAAAGCGGCAGTGCTCAGACTTTTTGAAGAAGAGAAGCTTGATATAAAAACTGCGAAAAAGCTCTTACAGATTGACAGTGATGAAATAAGTAAGCAGATAGAAGTGACAGGAAAAGCGGCGAGATGGCAGGAAATTCCAAGAAATCTTATCCGGTTTGGAAGTTTATCAGAAAAAATGTATGATCTTGAACGATGGGAGGGTGTACGCGATGAACGTCTGAAAAGCGATAAAGCCAGATTGGAAAAGATCGTAAAAATGCTGGAAAAGCCGGTGGGGTAATGCCAATGAAGATAAATAAGAAATACGCTTTGTTGGATACTGATTTTTTATACAAAGCACATTTGGCAAGGAATACAGAAAATCATACATTGGCAGAATTGGTTATTCATTTTAATGATTATGAATTTTTCTGTCATGAAATGATAAAAGAAGAACTGACGCGACATGAAATCGATCCAGATCCTAATCCATGGCTTGAAGAAAAAATCAAAGCCGGAAGAATAAAACTGTATTCGGATGAAGATATTGTGAATGAGCTGTGCAAAATATATGGAACAGCGGCAATATTCACATATATTTCTTTACTCAAGATCAGTTGTGACACTTTCAATGCCGGTTTTTTTGAAGAATACTATGGCGTTTTAGAAGACACTGAAAAGGTAACAGATATTGAAAACTTTCTTACAACATTGAAAGAGTGCGATGAAAAGATACCAAATCAAAATGGTTTGGGAGAAAAGAAGACCTATGTCTTAGTTCAGATGATGGAGATACTTTACAGTGAGCAGATATATGTATTTTGTTCTGATGATTTTAAAGCGAGACAGAGTATTGCAGGCTTAACAAAACCGGTGTATTGCATAAGCATCCTAGGTGTATTCTATAAGCTGATGAAAATGGGGTATGATAAAGCTGAAATGCAGGAATATTATGATCGGTTATCAGTTTTTTTAAAGAACCAGACGGAGTATAGGGTATGGGCACCGGCCGGACATCAAAGGATCAAAGTGCCGATTGAGCAGGTGTTGGACGATATTTATGATGGAAAGTTTCAGTTGCTGAGAAATGGAGACTTGCAATACATAAAATGATTTAATATAGAATATGACGGGAAAGATTTCTCAAATTTCATTGTGAAAAGAAGCGGGTGATACGGATGCAATATTGGAAAGCGCACTATAAAGATGCATTACATGATACGGATATAGAAATTATGAACACAGGGGAGGATTACAACACGGATCCTCTTTCTTTTGTTTTGGACGGCATTACATTTAAGGGAACCAGTTTTGGAGACTTTCAACTGGCGGATCCGGCACAGTACGATGAGGCGGAGAGAAAATTTACGCTGCTGAAATGGGGCGGGCATCATTCAAAATATCAGACCACATCGCCCTATTCATATGACCTGCAGCGGTACGAATTAAGGGTGGAGATTCCGGTAAATGTATTCAGGAAAAGGGATCAGCGGCTTATTGCGGGAAATATTTTTCTTGCATTCCGATACATTGAATCTGACAGGGAAAAGGCGCACAGCATTATGCTGTGTGATGACACAAGGGTGTATCGTGACGAGCCTGTTGTGTCAGAATTTTCGCTTTTAGTAGATGGCGCATGTTTTAGAAGCGCAAAAAAGACGTTGTGGTTTGAGGCGGCTTTAAAAGATATCTGCACACAAATGCGGGACAGTTACTACATAAAATGCTGCTACACCTGCCAGTATTCCGATTATTCACCCTATGGCAGTGATGATTATGGCCTGATGCTCTGTTACTGCCGCCATAAAGAAGACTGTCTGAAAGTGAACAGCAAAAATGACTACTTCAATTATCTAGAAGGGAAGGATTGTGATGGACGACAGGAAACCTACCTGTGCGGGCACTACAGTCCGCGGAACAGGGCAGGCGGATATCGGGGATTTGTGGATGGAGTGACGGAGAAGGAGGATTAATTCGGGAGGAAAGCTATGGAGGAATTGCTGGTTTATGGGCTTTTACTTTATGAGAAGCAAGTAGAATAGAGATGTTATACAAATGGCTATGCTAAAATGCGTAGTCATTTGTTATTTAAAGATAGTCTTGACGTCTGGAGTACAAAGTGTTATCCTGTAAGTGGAGTACAAAATGTAATCCACATAAGGAGGATAACGTGCAGCAAATATCGGACTATGAGTTGGAGCTTATGAAGATCATATGGGCGAACGGCGGCACCGCTTTATATGCGGAGATTGTCAGGGCGTTGGAGGAGAAAGGGACTCCATGGACAAAGAACACGATCATAACCCTGCTCTCGCGCCTTTCTAATAAGGGCTTTTTGAAAACGTGTAAAACAGGATTTCGTAATCAATATATTGCGACTGTTTTGGAAGCGGACTATCAGGAGGCACAGACCAGAACGCTGCTTGATAAACTCTATGAGGGCAGCGCGAAAGGCCTTGTTACCACGCTTATTCAAAAGGACCTGCTTTCCTCCGATGATTACGAGGATCTGAGAAAATACTGGAAGGCGGTGAGTGAGGCAAATGAATGAAACGCTGAAAGTCGTTTTATCGCTTTCCCTCTCCGGGACTCTGCTGATCCTCCCGCTTTTCCTGCTTCGGCCTCTGTTCAAGGAGCGATTTAGTAAACGATGGCAGTATTATATCTGGCTTGTGGCAGTTGCCCGTCTGCTTCTTCCATTTGCACCGGAAACAAACCTGATGACAACATTTTTTCAGGGGATTGAGAGGGCGGCACAGCAGGCGGAGACAGCGGCTTCTCACACACAGCAGGACGGCATAGCCGGTTCCTCTTTGACAGACGAAACGGCGGAGGGGCGGAAAAACCGGCATAACGGGCAGACGGATGCAATGGGGCAGACAGAACAGATGGAACAGGCAGAATCGGTCAGGCAAAAAGAACTGACGGAATTTCTCAGCAGTCTCGTCAGTAACACGGCAACACTGTGGGAATATCTCTGGCTTGTCTGGCTGGCGGGGGCGCTCATTCTGTTGATCCGGAAGATCACAATTTATCAGGACTTTGTCAAATATATCCGGGCCGGATGCGCGGAAGTGACAGATATTGACCTGCTGGAACGGTTTGGAAAGCTTGTGGAGCAGAAGCGGATAAAAACCGCAGTGGAGCTGTACACAAATCACCTGATCTCCTCGCCGCTGCTGATCGGGTTTTTCCGTCCCTGCATTGTACTCCCTGCTGATGATCTGCCGCCTGCGGATTTTGACTACACGATCCTGCATGAATTGATGCATTTTAAACGGCGGGATATGTTTTATAAATGGCTGGTGCAGTTTACTGTCTGTGTACATTGGTTTAATCCGTTTGTTTACCGGATGGGCAGGGAGATAGGAAGAGCCTGCGAACTTTCCTGTGATGAGGCTGTCATACGGGAGTTTGATGGGCAGGGGCGGCAGGCCTATGGAGATACTTTGCTAAATGCCATAGGGAACGGTGGAAGTTACAAAAATTCTCTTGTTTCCCTCACGCTGAATGAAAGCAGGGAATTATTGAAAGAAAGGTTGGATGCGATCATGAATTTTGAGAAAAAGACGAAATGGGGGATTGCTGCAGTTTTGCTGTCTACAGTGATGTTTGCCTGTGCAGCGGCCTTTTTAGGGGTGTATGCAGGAGGTTTATATAACCGGTTGAATTCTGATGCGGAGATGGACACCGTTTCTTTATATTCAAACACGGCTGAGATCATCGGCTTTCGGCAGGGGGAGCAGACAGCAGATAAAGAGACCGCGGTCAATATCACAGAGGATAATGCTAAAATACAGTTAAATGCGGCTGCTGACGGAGACAGTTATAGAACGCTTGAAGTCATCGATCCCGATGGGGAAGTGGTGCGGACCTATACTTTTAACCAAAACGGGTTTATATCAGGAAACCAGGAATATCTCTATGGACTTGTTAAAAATGATATGATCATGGTGACAGATATTGTGTATCCCGGCACCTGGCATGTGCGGCTGCGCACAGACCGGACACCGGCTGAGAAAACAACCGTAACTGCAAAGCTGGTCGATCCGTTTGTGTGGGGATTTGCCTCCGATGAGGATATATTCTCCGCTGAAGTGGGGAATGACGATGCGGATGTATCTTCTGCTGAAACAGAAAATGATCAATTGGAGAATGGCCAAATGGAGGAAGATCCGCTGCTGTCTGCTCAGATATATGATCATTACAGGACCTACGAGCAGACAAAGGAAGATATTCAAAACGGTTATATCGTCAATACCGGCGTTTCCTTTTCGGAACGTGCCATGCCTACGGTGACAGAAGGAGGGAGATCCAGTTTTTATGTAAACCATGATAACAGCATAGAACTTTCCATTACACTGAAGAATCTGATAGACGGAACCGGCCGCGGCTGGCTGATGCCGGATTCCTTTGTATGCTTTGAAGTGTATGATCCCTCGGGAAGGACCGCCTATTCTTTTTACAGGGAGGGAAAGGATATACAAAATGAGGTTGACATAAATACAGAATTGGATGTATATCCGGGAGAGTGGCAGTATAAAATATCCTTTGCCTATACGACGAACGGAACCGATCCGTCAGACATGAAATTTGCATTGAAGTATAAGAATATATTTGAGGACGATATTCGGTGGCTTATGGATAACAAACTGAATATCAACCGATAGTTGCGTGATAGTTGGTGGATGCTACAGGAGATTTTGACTATAATGTGCAAAAACGGAAGGAGATTTGCATATATGTATATGTCTACGATCTACAGATTTGCAGCGATCATTTATATTATCTTTCTTTTGGCAATGATCGCCTTTGGAATTTACTTTGTCTCGCTCGTGGTAAAAGCATTGCGGAAGTATATCAATTCCACGGAAGTGCGTGAGGAAAAGAGAGAAGTGCGTCAGTCGCTTGCTGAGATGTTAAGGGAAAACCGTATTCGCTGTAAAATGACACAGGAGTTTGTATCCGAAGCAATCGGCGTCAGCAGACAGGCAGTATCGAAATGGGAGAATGGAAGTTCGGATCCAAGTACTTCTAATCTGATAGCTTTGGCGGAGTTATATGGAGTATCGGCGGAGGAACTGCTGAAAAACGCGGTGTCAAAAAGAAAGTCCGAAGGCACATCTGTGGACGGAGGAGGAATGATAAATGATAAATAGTATGGAAGATCAGGAGAATGAGCAGACAGCGAATTGGAAAATATTAAGTGCGACAACGGTCAAATTGATCGCTGTGTTTTTGATGGCGGCTGACCATATACATCAGATGTATGCATGGAAGGGGGCTCCTGTATGGCTTACTGTACTTGGCAGGCCTGTATTTCCGATGTTTCTGTTTATAGCGGCAGAAAGCTTTTATTATACAAAGAATCGAAAGAAATATCTGAAACGGCTCTTATTTGCCAGTTGGGGAATGACGATCATGACAACAATATTGCCGTTGCTCGTGCCTAATCCGAATGTCATATTGATAAATAACGCATTTAGTACATTTTTTGTCACCGGGCTCTATATGCAGTTTTGGGACTGGTTCATGGATGGTATCAAAAAAAGAAAATCTTTCTTGATCATGAAAGGTATTTTGTGCTGTTTTATTCCGGTTATTTGTGCGGCTCCCCTGCTTCTTGTGGGTATGCTGTCCGGGAATGAAGATGTTCCCTTTGCTGTGGTTCGCATTTTTGTTGTATTGACGCTGCTTATCCCGAATATTTTAACGATCGAGGGCGGGTTTTTGCTGGTGATCCTTGGTGTTTTGTTTTATATATTCAGAGAAAAACGCTTTATACAGATAGCGGTATTGCTGCTTATGTCGGCGGCGGTATATCTGTTGGATCATGGCGGCATACAGTGGCTGATGTGCGGGGCCGCCATACCGATGCTGCTATACAATGGACATCGCGGACGTGGTATGAAGAATTTTTTCTATATATTTTATCCCGCTCATATTTTGGTATTATATTTGATAGCTTCTTTTACCTGATCTATGATCCGGACAGGTAAAAGAAGCCGATGTTATGATTCAGGAGGAGATCTGCCGGATTCCCGAGATATCCGAGTCGATCACCATGGAATAATTGGTATAATAGATGACAAATCCGGGCTTTGCGCCGTTCGGTTTTTTCACATTCTTTTTCTCGGTATAATCGATCTCCACTTTTTCCTGTCCGCGTCCCTTGGAGTAGTAGGCGGCAAGCCTCGCCGCCTCTTCAAAGGTGGCGTCGGGAAGCTCCGCACCTTCCGTGCGGACAACAACGTGAGAGCCGGGCTGTCCTTTGGCGTGGAACCACCAGTCGTTTCCGACGGCGAATTTAAAGGTCAGCGTATCATTCTGGAAGTTGTTCTTACCCACATACATATGAAAACCGTCACTGCTGATATAATGGAAAGGTTTGCTTGTCACCTTTTCCTTTTTTGTGCCGCCCTTGCGGCGCACATAGCCTGCCGCGATCAGTTCTTCCTTGATCTCCACAAGATCGGATTCCTGCTCGGCGATATCGAGGGAGGCGGCGATGGATTCCAGATGATCGATCTCTTCCTTTACGTCCACGATCAGCTCCGAGAGCGTCTCGTAGGTACGCTTCATTTTTCCGTATCTGTCAAAATATCTCTTTGCGTTTTCCGAGGCGGTGAGGGTGGGATCAAGAGGGATATTCACCATTTCCCCGGTGTAATAGTTTTCCGCCTCCAGAGATTTTGCGCCGGGCTCCGCCCCGTAACCGTAGGTGTGCAGCAGTTCCCCGTAAAGTTTATATTTTTCCCGTTTTTCCGTATCTTTGATCTGCTGGCATTGCAGGTCATATTTTTTGACGGTGCGCTCTAAAATGGTCTGCACGATCTTTCTGAGGTCCGCCGATCTCTGCCGGATGCGTGTCAGCGCGTTTTTCTCCGCATAGTAGGTTTCCAGAAGGGCGGAGATGGAGGAGAAATCCTTTGAGGAGGAAGCGCTGTACATCTTCATGCTGACAGCGGAGAACTCCACAGGGGCTTTCTGTTCATAGACGATCACAGGAGAAAATTTTCCGGCGGTGATCTGCCGCATAAGGGCGGTAAACTGTTCATAGAGCAGATGGACAGCGATGTTTTTATCGGCGGGCTGTGCTGAGACGGCGGAAGAAGATTCGGCGGAAGAGCCGGTTGATGCTTCTTTTATCACAGATGCATCCGCCGAGACGGAAAGTTCCTCCTGCAGATAACTCAGGGCAGAGCGGTCCGCATCCAGTCCGCTCCTGAAACAGAGTTCCTGTGCCAGTATCGGTGAAAATCCGGTGAAGGAAGTATAGAGCGCCTTATACAGCGGGGCAGGTTTCTGGAATACAAGGGAGCTGAACTCTTTTTTTCGTTCTTCTTCAGACAGACCGTTTTCCATAAAAGCGACAGGATCCGCCTTATTTTCCGTCTTTGGAATAAAATAAGGCTTCCCGGGCAGTACCTCTCTGACGGAGCTGACCATGCCGGAAATATGCTTGATACTGTCAATGATATTGTCCTCTTCATCGCAGAAGATGATATTGCTGTGTTTTCCCATCACCTCAATGATCAGTTTTTTCCGGCAGAGATCCCCCAGTTCATTTAAATGTTCAATGTGAATATGCATGATCCGCTCAAGCCCCGGCTGGGTGATATCCACGATTCGCCCGTTCTGGATATGCTTCCGGAGCAGCATGCAGAAATTTGGGGCAGTCAGGGGGCTCTGCTTCGTCCTGCCGGTCAGGTAGATCAGTGGAAGAGAAGCGCTGGCGGAGAGCAGCAGATAGTACTGTCCTGTTTTTGTCTTTAAGGTAATCTGCAGTTCATCCGCCTCCGGCTGCGCGATCTTATAGATCCGGGCGCCGGTCAGAAGTTCCCTGCATTCTTTTATGACCGCCGCAACGGTAACACCATCAAAAGCCATAATCTATCTCCTCGGAATTGAAAATAAAATTTAAAAATTATATATGCTGGATCACAATCACTAGCGTACCACCCCTGCCGGAAAAATTCAAATCTTTTTATGGAAACCGGATAGAGACAGTATTCAGAAGCTATCTGTCAGATACCGCAGACAGGCGATCGCGGTATCTTTGTGGGGTGCATTGGAAACGATGCCAAAATACAGAGTGCCGTCAAAGCCTTCCTCCAGAATGAACTGTGACTGAGAAATATCCACTGCCATGGGATACTCATCAGTTACTGCTGTATAGGCGACGGAAGGATCCAGTTGGGCATCAATGGAATTATCTTCTATGATAACGGTATTGGCAGCTAACCTGGGCTGAAGTTCCCGATAGAGATCCGGGGGGGTTTCCTGCAGCAGCAATTGTTCTATATTGCAGAGGCAGCCGCTTTGGGAAAGAATGTCAAAAGCGTTTTGGTCCATCAGGACAACATCCAGACGCTCACTGGCAATAGCGGCGGTGATCTTTGTGCTGGATGCATAGACATATTCCTGATCCGCGTCGGATTCCTCTTTCGTCAGGTACAGGCCGTTGTAGAGATCAATCTTTTCTTTTTTGGTATCCGCCCCGAGGTAGCCGAGAAAATCCATGCTTATTTTTTCGGTGAAGGCATCACCGGCAGATACATTGACAAGCGCTGTGTACAGAACGGTATCCTTGTGTGTCAGGCGCCCATGTATCGTATAGCCGGCGATATACAGAAAAATGCAGGCGATCACGATCGGAAGTTTGTAATATTCCCAGATGTAGCCGATCTTTGCTTTTCCATGTACGTCCTTCACACTCCATCTCTGTTCTTCCGGTTCGGGATCTTCCGGTGCCGGGGAAGGTTCTTCATCGCTTTCTTTGGCCTGCTTTTCACAGAGAAGAAGTATATTGGAGAGCAGATGAGAACAGAGAAGAGCGCAGAGTCCCTCCCCGAAGATGACTGCCGGCGTGAAAAAACGGATGACGACGACTGCCATAATAAAATAGATGAGCGCCATCAGTACCGTGCAGAGAAGAAAACGCATACCGATCATCAGAGCGTTTTTGAACATTGCCCGCACGGTATTATGAAATCTTGCCAGAAGCGGAAATATGTACATCAGTATGATCGCGTAAGCGGCAAGCATTACAAGGAATACAGCGGTGCCCAGTGTCCACAGGACATTGTCATATCGCATATGATAGAAGATGTAGCCGTCTACGCCGAGGAGGATTCCTGAACCGAGCAGGATGAGCCAGATAATGGTTGCCTGACGAAAATTTTCTTTAAAAGATCGAAAAAAGGATCTGGTGAGGCTGCCCTCTTCATTTTTAGCAACCTTCAGCGTTACATAGAAAAGTGCTGTTGTGGAGGCGCCAACCGTAAAAACGGGCAGACAGCAGATAAACCACAGGATATTCAGATAGGCAGAATAGGCAAGTTTTGTTGCAAAACGCATAGCGGGCCCGTCAATGTCAAAAAGTGCTTTCACGATAAATTAATCCTCCGTAGATTCCCTGAAGATCAGATCAGATTCAATATACATAGTGCGGTAATTCAGAGAGGGCTCATTGATCCGTGACATAAGAAGCTGTACAGCGGAGAGTCCGATCGCCTGACTGTGGATGTGGATGGTGGTAAGAGAGGGGGTTACAACCTTTGACTCCGGTGAATCGTCAAAACCACACAGATAAACATCCTCAGGGATTGAATAATTCAGATGTTTCAGTATCTGCATAACATCTAAAGCGATGGCGTCATTCACACAGATGAACACATCCGGGAGAGCTTTCATGCTGCGCAGATTGGCAGTCAGGTATCTGCGGTATTCGTCTTCATCCGGAGTGCCCGGCCTTCTTTCGGCGATGCAGTATTCCTCCAGACAAGGAAGGCCCAGCATATACATTGCGTTGCGGTAGCCCATATACCGCTCGTAAAAAGAATGACAGTGCATATACTCGCCGATAAACCCGATCCTTTTTTTCCCTCTCCGTACCATTTCTTTTATAAACCGGTAGATTTCCCGTTGATTTTCCATATAAAGCCGGTCTGCCTCCAGAGGTTTATCAAAACCGTTGGCGGGGGAGTCGATAAATAATAATGGAAAGTTCAGGCCGCAGAGCATCTGACAGTATGGATGGTCAAAGATTTCAATGCAGGCGATACCTGCAGTCCTCTCCGGCTGAAAGGACGCCGGAAGCTGCAGATCTTTCATCTCGTCTCTGGTCACCCGGTACATGGTGAGGCTGTATCCGAGCTGCGCGAGTTCTCTCTGAAATTTGTCAAGCATTGTGGAGGCAAAGTGGGAATTACCCAGAAAATTACCTGAAAAAAGGGCGATTTCCCGGGAAACTGCCGTGTCGGAAACGGGGGAGGGCCTGCTGATCTCGGAGATATTGATATAGGAAAACTGTTTATATCCCATCTCCTGAGCCTTTTTCAAAACCTTGTCCCTGGTGTCGGCGGCGAGCACGCCTGTATTATTGATCGCTTTTGAGACCGTATTGCGGGAGACGCCAAGAGCATCCGCGATATCCTGTATAGTAACTTTTGCTGCCATAAAGTCCTCCTTAAAAATATTACATATGTATCATAACGCACAACGGATGATATGTCAAATGTAAAAACCTTGAACAATTTGTAAACAAATCTGTATTGAAAATCAAATTTTTGTAAAAAAATGCTTGTGCAAATGTAAAAATATATTGACCAAATGTAAAAATGTATGATATATTACAAGTACAGTTGCATGACCTGCATTTTACATTTGCACAAAGCGGGATCGGCAAAGTAAAATAAGACAAAGCAGGCATGCGGGAAAGGAGGAATAAATGATGTCCAATTCTACAAGCGTTTCTACAGGGAAACAGGGCAGCAAAACAAGGGAGTTTCACAATTCGCTGGTATATGTAAAGCAGCACTGGCAGTTGTATGTTATCTTCCTTTTACCGGCATTGGCACTCACTTTGATCTTCAAGTATATTCCAATGGGCGGTATTCTGATCGCTTTTCAGGATTATAATCCATTCAGAGGCGTACTGAAAAGCGAATGGGTAGGGCTTGATTATTTCCAGAGGTTTCTGTCGTCTCCGGATTTTATGACCTATCTGGCAAACACATTGAAGCTTAGCGTTTTCGGTCTTTTATGGGGGTTTCCGGTACCTGTCATTCTGGCATTTCTGCTGAACCGGATCCAGAGTAAGGGATTAAAGAAGAAAATACAGCTTGTACTGTATCTGCCGAATTTTATTTCTGTCATCGTACTCTGTGGTATCGTAAAGATTTTTCTGTCTGTGACCGGACCGGTCAATCTGTTGCTCGGAAGCCAGATCAATTTTATGACTATGCCGGGAGCCTGGAGGACTATTTATATCGCAAGCGGCATCTGGCAGGGAGCCGGCTGGGCTTCCATTATGTATACGGCAGCTCTGGCAAATGCGAGTCAGGATCTGAAGGAGGCGGCGTATCTGGACGGAGCCAATATCCTGCAGCAGATCAAGGTGGTTGAGTGGCCTGCCATCAAGGACATTGTTGTGATCCAGTTCATCCTGCAGGCGGGAAATATCATGAGCATCGGATTTGAAAAAGCCTATGCGCTGCAGACGGATCTGAACCTTGCCAGTTCGGAAATTATCTCTACATATGTTTATAAACAGGGTCTTATCAGCGGTAATTTCAGTTTCTCAACAGCGGTTGGCCTTTTCAACACTGTGATCAATGTCATCCTGCTTTTGAGTGTGAATAAGATTGTGGCAAAGATGAACGAAGGACAGGGATTATAGGAGGTTCGAGATGGATAAGAAAAAATTTTCCAGTTATGGCGTGCAGGATAAAATACTCCTTTTGACAGGATATATACTGATCGGTCTGTTTGTACTTGCGATCGTTATTCCTGTAATATATATCATTATCGCTTCTTTTATGGATCCGGTAACACTGCAGAATAAAGGACTTACCTTTGATTTCAGTAAATGGACTCTGACGGCCTATGAGCGTGTCGGTTCCAACTCACAGGTCTGGATCGGCTTTAAAAATGCGGTTGTATATTCTGTAGTATTTACAGTGGTATCCGTGGGTGTTACGCTTCTGGCCGCATACCCTATGTCAAGGGCGGATTTCAGGGGCAGACGTTTCTTCAACGTTATTTTCATGATCACAATGTTTTTCGGCGGCGGTCTGATCCCGACTTATCTGTTGATCGGTAATCTGGGATTGCTGGACAGTATGTGGGCCGTAATACTTCCCGGTGCTTTCAGTGTATGGAATATGACCATTGCAAGAACCTACTATCGCGGGATTCCCACGGAGCTTCGCGAGGCGGCGGATGTGGACGGGGCAGATGAGCTTGTCTATTATTTTAAGATATTGCTGCCGGTGTGTACGCCGATCATTGCGGTGCTGGCTCTGTGGCAGTTCGTCGCAATGTGGAACAGTTACTTTGACGCAATGATCTATCTGAACAGCTCGGCGAAGCAGCCGCTGCAGCTTGTGCTTCGCGCTATCCTGATCCAGAGTAAACCGGAGCCGGGCATGATCGCTGATATGCAGAGTACTGCCCAGCGGGCTCAGCTTGCAGAGCTTTTAAAATATGCCACAATTATTATTTCCAGTCTCCCGCTTTTAGTGATGTATCCGTTTTTCCAGAAATATTTTGACAGCGGTATCATGGCGGGTTCTGTTAAGGGCTGATGGATGTGAAAAGGAGCAATGATATGAAGAAAAAAATGATAAAACGTACGGTTGCTTTCGCGCTGGCAGCGATAATGACACTTCCTTTGACAGCATGTGGAAGAACGGCAGCTGACCTGAATACAGGTGAGGAAATGCAGGTGGTGGATATTGCAGGGCTTCAGTTTCCGCTGGCGGAGACGAAGACGCTCACAGGAATGATCAGTTATCCCGCCAATACAGAGCCGGAACCGAATAACCGGACGATATTTAAAAGGCTTCAACAGGAAACGAATGTAGAGATTGAATGGATGGCTATCCAGGCAGACCAGTGGGGAGACAAGATAGCGCTCAACATGTCCAACCCGAATCTGCTGACTGACTTCGTGTTCACCGCAAATTTCAGCGACAGCGACCTTCTCAGGTACGCGAATTACGGGGCGATCATCCCGCTGGAGGAATATATTGACGCCTATATGCCGAATTTAAGCGCTGTTTTTGAGAAATATCCGGAATACAGAAAGATGAGCACAAGCGTGGACGGCCATATCTGGGCACTCCCGTGGATCGAACAGCTTGGCTCCGAGAAGACGGCGATCCAGACGGTGGGCGATATGAGCTTTATCAATAAGAAATGGCTGGACTTTTTAGGGCTTGAGATGCCGGAGACGGTGGATGAGTTTGAGCAGACACTGCTGGCGTTCAGGGAGCACGCACCGGAACTTCAAAAGGAGTTCGGCATTGAGGGAAGCATTATTCCCATGTCCTGTATCGTGAATGACGGAAATCAGGATCCTGCGATTCTGATCAACGGTTTTGGGGAAGGCTACGGCGATGGAGATCAGGGAAGGCATATTGCGGTTACCGATTCTCTGGAGGTGATCTGCACGGCGACACAGCCGGGATTCAGGGACGGGATCGAGTGGCTTCACAGGCTGTATGCGGAGGATCTGATCGATCCGGAGGCTTTCACGCAGGAATGGTCCACCTATGTGGCAAAAGGAAAGTCCGGGCGTTACGGCGTCTGCTTTAGCTGGGATGTGGGAAATATTGACAATATAGTAGACTGGGTGCCGCTTCCGGCGCTGACTGCGGACACGAGAAACATTACGCCCGAGAACGGTTCCTTCACAAGCGGATACGACAGAGGGCGCTGTGTTGTGACTGCGGTAGCCCAGGAACCTGCTCTGGTGTGCGCATGGCTGGATCAGATGTATGCGCCGATGCAGTCTCCCCAGAACAACTGGGGCACCTACGGGGAGGACGATGATTTCGATATCTTTGAGATGGGGACCAACGATGCGGGAGAACCGATGCTGAAACATGCCGCACTCGGGGATGCTTCCCCTGTGGAGGTGAGGGAGGCGGAGTCTGTCAACGGCCCGCTGGCGGTCCTCGATGAATATTACGGCGTGTATGTCACCTGTCCGGATGACGCACAGTATCGTCTGGACTGGATCGAAGAGTTTTACACACCGGATATGCACACGGAATATGTGTATCCGAATGTATTTATGAGCAGGGAGGATACAGACAGGCTTTCGGTTTTGACACCTGATATCACACAGTACATCAATGAATGCCGTTCGAGATGGATCATGAACGGATGTACGGACAGCGACTGGAATGAATATATCAGCAAGCTGGACGCGTATGGACTGGAGGAATACCTGTCCATCTATCAGAAATATCTGGATTCTTTCTATGAATAAACGGATTGCAGGAGATTTATTATGGTAAGCCAGGCTTTACATAAGGCAAGAGAGTATGAAGAGATCTATGAAAAGAATATCGGGGAACAGGAGAGGCCGGATTTTCATCTGAGTCCGCGCGTCGGCTGGATGAACGATCCCAACGGATTCTCCTTCCATGATGGAAAATACCATCTTTTTTATCAGTATTACCCCTATGATTCACATTGGGGGCCCATGCACTGGGGACACGCGGTGAGCGGGGACCTTCTGCACTGGGAATATCTTCCGGCTGCCATGGCTCCGGATGAAGCCTATGATAAAGACGGCTGCTTTTCGGGGAGCGCGGTTACGCTCCCCGACGGAAGGCAGCTGCTCATGTATACGGGCGTGGTCAGGGAGACACAGGAAGACGGGCGTGTCAGCGAGGTGCAAAGACAGTGCGTTGCAGTGGGGGACGGTGTCAATTATGAGAAATATGCGGGAAATCCGGTGCTGACAGAAGCGGATCTGCCAAAGGGCAGCAGCAGGATCGATTTCAGGGATCCGAAGATATGGCGGGGAAATGACGGCGTATACTATGCCGTGGCAGGAAACCGGCCCGCCGACGGCAGCGGCCAGATCCTGCTGTTCGAGAGTGCCGACGGATTTCATTGGAAGTTTGATAAAGTGCTGTGTACCAACAGGTGCCGGTACGGGAGAATGTGGGAATGCCCGGATTTCTTTGCACTGGACGGGAAGCAGCTTTTGTTGGTGAGCCCGCAGGATATGCTGCCTCAGGGTTTTGAATATCACAACGGCAACGGAACTGTTTGTATCATCGGTTCCTACGATGAGGCAGAAAAGGATTTTGTGGAAGAGCACAATCAGGCGATCGATTACGGCATTGATTTTTATGCGCCGCAGACGCTGCTTGCGCCGGACGGCAGACGGATCATGATCGGGTGGCTGCAGAATTGGGACACCTGCAATCCGTCCACAGTTCAGACGCCGTGGTTTGGCCAGATGAGCCTGCCCCGGGAGCTTTCCGTAAAAAACGGGCGTCTTTACCAGAAGCCGGTGCGGGAACTGGAGGGCATGCGAAGGAACGAAGTGCGTTACAGGGATGTGACTTTTACGGATACGCTGCAGCTGAGCGGCATCGAGGGACGAAGGATAGATATGGAACTGGAGATCAGGCCGGTCGATGAGGGCAATGTATATCAGAAGTTTGCGCTCCGTTTTGCGCAGAACGCGAATTATCACACGGCAGTCAGCTTCCGGCCGCAGGAGTCCGTCCTCAAGATCGACCGTAAGTTTTCCGGCTCCAGAAGGGCGGTCATCCATCAACGCCGAAGTCTTGTAAGGCATCAGAACGGCAGGCTCCGGCTCCGGCTGATACTGGATCGTTTCAGCGCGGAACTGTTTGTGAATGACGGGGAGCAGGTACTCTCCGCCGCGATCCACACGGAACAGGATGCGGCAGGGATTTCTTTTTTCACCAACGGACTGGTCAATATGGATGTGGTGAAATATGATCTGGCATAGGTACAAAATCAGTAAGAGCCCGGGGTATTCCGGGCTTTTGTCAAATCCCCTGAAAAAAAGATTTATGTATTTTACATTTCCGATATTATGTGCTACAATTCAAAATAATAAGATTTCTAAATATATCAGGCAGTGTTTTATCAGGAGTCGGGTATGAATATCGGAAATATACAAAATCCATACGAAGCCGCATGGCAGAAGGTCTGGGGGCGCCCGAATGAGGAGGCGGTCCTTGTTATCGCGCCGTGGACGCCGGAGGCGGAAAAAGAGGCGGCGAAAAATATTCAGGGTGTTCCGGGCGTTGAGAAGACGAAAGAGATCCCGGGAGATATGGATTCCCACAGGAAGGTCGGCAGAAAATCTTCCCCGGAGGAGTGCCAGACCTGCAAGGAGCGGAAATATCAGGACGGTTCGGACGAGAATGTGTCCTTTAAGTCGGCGCAGCATATCTCTCCCTCCAGCGCAGGCGCAAGGGTGCGCGCCCACGAGGGGGAGCATGTATCGAACGCCTACAATAAGGCGCAGGAGGACGGCGGTAAAGTTCTGCAGGCTTCCGTCAGCATCCGCACGGCGATCTGTCCGGAGTGCGGCAGGACTTATGTGTCCGGCGGCACCACCCACACAAAGATCAGTTATCCGAATGAGGACAATCCCTATCAGAAAGAGCGGAAGTTCCAGCAGGGCATGGGACTTCGGGGCGAAAATATAGATCTGGCGGTATAGACAGGCAGACATCCAGCAAACCGGGCATAAAGCGTGGCAGCGATGTGTCTGCGGATCCAGTTGAATGAACACAAAAGAAGGGTAGAGACCATGATCAAAAGCATGACCGGCTTCGGCAGATGCGAGATAACGGGAAAGGACAGAAAGATGACGGTGGAGATGAAATCCGTCAATCACAGGTATCTGGACATTAATATCAAGATGCCGAAAAAGCTGAACTTTTTTGAGAGCGCCATCAGGACTGAGTTAAAAAACTATATTTCCAGAGGCAAGGTGGATGTTTTTATCACCTATGAGGACTACAGTGAGGAGAGCGGCAGTTTAAAATACAACAGGGCGCTGGCGAAGGAATATCTGACCTATCTGCGCCAGATGTCGGAGGAGTTTGGGCTGGATGACGATATCCGGGTTTCCACCCTTTCCAGATTTCCGGAAGTGTTTGTGATGGAAGAGCAGGGGATCGACGAGGAGGAACTCTGGAAGGATCTGCAGAGCGCTCTGCAGGGAGCGGCGGAGAATTTTGTGAAGACAAGGATCACGGAGGGTGAAAATCTTCTGAAGGATCTGAACGCCAAGCTGGATACCATGCTGGAGCATGTGGATTTTATCACGGAGCGTTCCCCGAAGCTGATCCGGGAATACAAGGAAAAACTCCGGGAGAAGGTGAGGGAACTGCTGGAGGATGTACAGATCGACGAGAGCCGCCTGTCCATGGAAGTGACGATCTTTGCGGATAAGGTCTGTGTGGATGAGGAACTGGTACGATTAAGGAGCCATGTGGAGGGCACAAAGAAAGCCCTTGTATCCGGCGGAAGCATCGGCAGGAAGCTGGACTTTATCGCCCAGGAGATGAACCGGGAGGCGAACACGATCCTCTCCAAGGCGAATGATTTGGAGATCTCCGACCGGGCGATCGAACTGAAAAATGAAATTGAAAAGGTGAGGGAACAGATTCAGAACATTGAGTAAATTGATTCATATCGGATTTGGCAACATGATAAATGCGGAGAAGATCATTGCCATCGTGTGTCCGGATGCCGCGCCCATCAAACGGATGGTGCAGAGGGCGAAGGAGGCGGGGACGGCGATCGACGCGACGCAGGGGAGAAAGACAAAAGCGGTGTTGGTCATGGAAAACGGCAGTGTAGTCCTGTCGGGGCTGACGCCGGAGACGCTTGCGGGGAGAGCGGGCGTGTTCTTTGAGATGACAGAAGAAAAGTGACGGAGGGGTATATGGAGAAAAAGGGACTTCTGATCGTAGTTTCCGGTTTTGCAGGTTCCGGAAAAGGAACATTGATGAAGCGTCTTGTGGAGGACTATGAGGGATATGCCCTGTCTGTATCCATGACGACCAGAAAACCCAGGCCCGGCGAGGTGCACGGCAGAGAATACTTTTTTGTATCAAAAGAGGAATTTGAGCAGAAAATAGAAACAGGCGGGCTGATCGAATATGCCTCCTATGTGGAAAACTATTATGGAACGCCCAGAGACTATGTGGAAGAGCAGATGGCTGCCGGAAAAGATGTGATCCTTGAGATAGAGATCCAGGGCGCCCTGAAAGTGAAGGAGCGGTTTCCGGAGTCCGTTTTGATCTATGTGCTGCCGCCCAGTGTGAAGGAATTGTACAGGCGGCTCAAAAACCGCGGAACAGAGACAGAAGATGTGATCAGAAAACGAATGAGCCGGGCGGCGGAAGAGTCCGGTGTGATCGAAAGATATGATTACATTGTGATAAATGATGAGGTGGAGGGGAGCGTTAGAAGGCTCCATAACCTGATCGAAGCTGCCCACGATACGCCGGGCAGAAATGAGGAGTTTATCCGGAACATCAGAGATGATCTGGAGCAATTATGGAAAGGAGAAAATTAAATGTTACATCCGTCTTATGCAGATTTGATGAAAGTAGTAAACAGCGAGGTGGAGCCGGGCGAAGCGCCCGTTGTCAACAGCAGGTACTCCATCGTGATGGCGACCGCAAAGAGGGCAAGGCAGATCATTGCGGGGGATGAGCCTTTGGTGGATAACCCGTCTGTAGAAAAACCCCTCTCCATTGCGGTCAGCGAGCTGGAACAGGGGAAGATCCATATTATCAATGACGAGGAAGAGTGAAGAAAAAGCGGAAGAACGGATGTTTTTCCGCGACTTTTTTGAACCGGATCTGTGATGTACCAGATGGTACGGAAAAGAGAGGATAAATGAAGATATTATTTACATCCCTGGGCTGTGACAAAAATCTGGTGGATACGGAAGTGATGCTGGGGGAACTTGCGGAGGAAGGTTTTCTGTTCACGGATGAGGAGGCTGAGGCGGATATTGTGATCATCAATACCTGCTGTTTTATCCGGGACGCAAAGGAAGAGAGTATAGAAACCATACTGGAGATGGCGGAGCTGAAGAAGGCCGGGCAGATCAGGGCGCTTGTGGTGACAGGCTGTCTCGCCCAGCGTTATCAGGAGGAGATCCGGAAGGAGATCCCGGAGGTGGATGCCATTTTAGGCATCGCGGACATTCACAGTATCGTGCAGGCGGTGAAGGAGGCTCTTGCGGGAGCGGCGAGGGATCATATCGGGGAGAGCGCCGCGCCTGCTCATAAAACAGAGCGTATCGTCACGACAGGAGGGCATTACGCTTATCTGAAGATAGCGGAGGGCTGTGATAAACACTGTACCTACTGTATCATCCCGAAGATCCGGGGAAATTATCGCAGTGTGCCCATGGAGGATCTGCTGGAGGAAGCCCGTTATCTGGCAGGGCAGGGAGTGCGAGAGTTGATCCTTGTGGCACAGGAGACAACCCTTTACGGCATGGATCTCTATGGAAAGAAGAAGCTGCCGGCTCTTTTGGAACAATTGTGCCGGATAGAGGAGCTGCGTTGGATCAGGCTTCTTTACTGTTACCCGGAGGAGCTGACGGAGGAACTGGTGGAAGTCATAAAACGGGAGCCGAAGATCTGTCATTATCTGGATATCCCGATCCAGCATGCCTCCGACGCCGTGTTAAAACGCATGGGAAGACGCACCACGGAGGAGGATCTTCGCAGGATCGTCGGTATGCTGCGTCGGGAGATACCGGATATCTGTCTGAGGACGACGCTGATCTCGGGATTTCCGGGGGAGACGGAGGAGGACTTTATCAAACTGTACAGGTTTGTGAACGAGATGGAATTTGACAGGCTCGGCGTTTTCCCTTATTCCCTGGAGGAGGATACCCCGGCGGCACTGATGCCGGATCAGATCCCGGAGGAGGTCAAGGAAAAGCGCCGGGATGAACTGATGGAACTGCAGCAGGAGATCGCTTTTGAGAAGGCGGCGGAAAAGGAAGGCAGAGTGCTGGACGTCGTGGTGGAAGGCTATCTGCCCGAGGAGGGAGTCTATGTGGGGAGGACTTACATGGATGCGCCGAATGTGGATGGTTATCTGTTCTTTTCCGCGGAAAGGGATATCGATTCCGGCAGTTTTGTGAAAGTGGAAGTGACGGGCAGCAATGAGTATGACCTGACCGGCGTGGAAGTGATATCGGGAGAGGAATGAGTGATTAGTATGAACTTACCTAATAAATTAACTGTGTTTCGGATGGTGCTGATATTGCCTTTTGTGGTCCTGCTGCTGGGCGGATATGAGGGCTGGGGCTGGTTTACGGCTCTGTTTGGCGCTGTCGGCCCCTATACGGATTATATTGCGCTGGCGATCTTTGTGATCGCGAGCCTGACGGATCTTCTGGATGGAAAGATAGCGAGAAAATATAATCTGGTGACAAATTTCGGGAAGTTTATGGACCCGCTGGCGGATAAGCTTCTGGTCTGCTCGGCGATGATCTGCCTGACGGCGATGGGCAGGATCCCGGCGTGGATCGTGATCATCATCATCAGCAGGGAATTTGTGATCAGCGGTTTCCGGCTGATCGCCTCGGACAACGGCAGGGTGATCGCCGCGAGCTACTGGGGGAAATTCAAGACGACCTTCCAGATGGTGATGGTGATATTGATGATCGCGGATATCCCGGCGCTGTCGCTGGTGACGTGGATCGTGATGTGGATCTCGCTGATCCTGACAGTGGTGTCATTAATAGATTATCTGGTGAAGAATAAAGAGGTTATGCAGGGGACGAAGTAGAGTATCTGCGGAACTGGAATAGGAGTATAGTATGATTGTAGAACTGATCAGTGTTGGAACGGAAATTTTGCTGGGAAATATCGTCAATACCAATGCGGCTTATCTGGCGGAACAGTGCGCGTCCCTGGGGCTTTCCTGCTACTATCAGACCGTGGTGGGAGATAATGTGGACAGGCTGACGGAAACCCTGCAGACGGCGCTGGAGAGATCGGATATCGTGATCCTGGGCGGAGGTCTGGGCCCCACGCAGGACGATCTGACCAAGGAAGTGACGGCACGGGTGCTGGGGCTGAATCTGGTGAAGGACGCCCACACAGAGGAGCGTATCCGGGAGTATCTGGAAGCCAGAGGTTTTACCGTGACGGAAAACAACTGGAAGCAGGCGCTTGCACCGGAGGGTGCCATCATCGTAGACAATGAGAACGGCACGGCGCCGGGACTGATCATTGAAAAAGGTGACAAGCGGGTGATCCTGCTGCCGGGACCGCCCAATGAACTGCGCCCCATGTTTGAGAAGGATATCTATCCCTATTTGGATAAACTGCAGCCCGGCGTGATCTATTCCAAGACCGTAAAGGTGTGCGGTGTGGGGGAGAGCATCGCGGAGACCATGATTCAGGATCTGATCGAGAAACAGACGAATCCTACCATCGCAACCTATGCAAAAACAGGGGAAGTACATCTACGGGTGACCGCGAAAGCGGAGGATGAGAAGGAAGCCAGAAAGCTTGTAAAGCCCATGGTGAAGGAGTTAAAAGGACGATTTGGCAACAGTATCTATACGACGGATACGGAAGTGACGCTGGAGAAAGCCATCGTGGATCTGCTGGAGGCGAACCATCTGACAGTGGCCACGGCGGAATCCTGTACCGGCGGGCTTCTCTCCGCAAGGATCATCAATGTGCCCGGGGCTTCCGAGGTGTTTAAAGCGGGGTATGTGAGTTACTCCAACAAGACAAAGCGCAAGCTCTTCGGCGTGAAGAGAAGCTCGCTGGAAAAGCACGGTGCGGTGAGCAGCACTGTGGCAAAGGAAATGGCAAAGGGCGCCGCCATGCTCAGCAAGGCGGATGTGACGGTTTCCGTGACGGGAATCGCGGGACCGGACGGCGGCAGCGCGGAAAAACCGGTGGGGCTTGTCTATATCGGCTGTCAGGTCCGCGGCGAGGTCGTGATCAAGGAGTACCATTTTAAGGGCAACAGAAACAAGATCAGGGAGGCATCGGTTTCGGCGGCGCTTTCTCTGATGCGGGAATGTATTTTGCAGTATTGCAGTAATGTGATGTTTTCCAATTAAAAACAGGGGCACTGGGAGCGGCAGCTCGGACTGCCGGGGCAGAGGGGAATCTCTGTGACGATCCGTGTGGCGGGCTGCAAATGCGATGAGGAAATAACAGGAGAGGATGTATCATGTATCCGGAGAAAGAAAATCAAAATAAAGGAAAATATATCGCCATAGGGATCATTGTCTCCCTTGTGTTTATCGGGTTGTTTGCAGGCTGTATCGCAGTGGTGATGCAGTTTGTGGAACTGAGCAATAATGGTAAGCTGGATCAGTGGATCGAGGCAAATGCGGATGATGACAGCAGCGATATATCGGATTATGGCTATTATGATGAGGACGGCTATTTTCATTATTACGGCGAGAGCGAGTATGATGATGACAGGTTCGGCTATTATGATGAGGATGGCAACTTTCATTATTTTGATGAAGATGAGGACTATGATCCGAGAGAGCGGTTCGACCGTCCCACCCATGACGAGGATATCGAGGGCTATGCCACAGGGGAATATTTTTCCTTCCCGGCGGATAACAGGGTAGAAGGCCTTGCCTATTCCGTGGAACTGGAGGAGGACGAATACCACGACGGGTCTGCAACCAATATCTATTATACATATCCTGTGGTATCCGGCGATGTGCCGAATCTGGACTATATCAATGACACGATCTGTGCCGAGTGGGAGAGCCTTCTGGACTATTATGAGGAAGACTATAAAGATTATATGTACAGCGGAGACGGTATTTTAGCGCAGCTTGACGGCTGTGTCACCTATATGTCGGAGGATATCCTGAGCGTTGTCTACCGGGAGACCGTTTATTACGGGGAGTATCTTGACTATCAGACGGATCTTTACCTTTACTGCCTGAATTTCGATATGAAAAACGGACAGCTCCTGGAAAATACCGGGATGCTGGATATCGATGAGGACTTTGCGGAGGAGTTCCGTGAGAGGAGCGTCCGGCAGAACGCGGACAGCGTGCTGGATTATTACGATGATGAGGATGTGATGTATTATCTGGAGGATTCCTATTATCTGATCCTGTTTTATTGTCCTCA
Organism: uncultured bacterium; assembly: GCA_947647735.1. GTDB lineage: Bacteria > Bacillota > Clostridia > Lachnospirales > Lachnospiraceae > 1XD8-76. The sequence continues at coordinate 87,986 of CANSLJ010000007.1, forward strand.
GGGGATGGAGATCGGGCTGAATCTGGATGAAGGATGGGTGACAGTGACTTATCCGGATTATGAAGAGTATTTGAAGAGTATGTAATGTGGTTTATGATGATACCGTTACAGGGCTGATCGATAAATTTTTGAAAAGAGGAAAGGACGGTAAACGCATAAAAGCGATTTTACGGCATGAGATAATGATAAAATAAAAGAGGCTCCGTTGGAAAAGATATCTTTGATCCGACAGAGCTTCTTTTTGTTTCGATAATAAATATGTATTCAGCTTTAAATGCCGTATTATGACAAAAATATGATTTACATATCGATATTGGCCGCCAGTTTGATCTGAATGTCGGTGAACAGACGATTTGTGCCGGGGGAGCGGCCTTCGATCAGATAATCAAACAATACTGACATGGCCATTCGACCCTGCCGGACAGGCTGCTGGCAGATTGTGGCAGAGATGATTCCCTCCCTCACCAGATCTTTTGTGGTTGGGATATCGTCAAAGGAGATCGTCTGGATGTGTCGGCCTGACTCTGCCAATTCGCTCTTGATGGCACTGCCGGCGCCATAGACACCGCCTGCGACAAGGAACATGGCATCAATCTGTGGATATTTTTGTAACATGATCCTGGTCACATAGTAGGCTTCCATCTCATTATCCCGGCTCTCTGCGATGTCTACTATCTGCATGTCTGGATATTGCTTAATGTAATCCTGAAATCCGTTGACACGGTCCGCATGAGACCTTGCTTTGGAAAATCCGGTGACAATGCCGATATTGCATTTTCCGCCTGTAAACAGACGCATCAGATTGGCGGCAGTCTGCCCGCACATGTAAAAGTCATTTCCGACGTAGCAGAAGAGAGGCTCAAACCCCGGAATGTCAGTGTTGACGGTGACGACGGGAATGCCGTTTTCGTTCAAAGATACCAGTTTATTATAAACGGTTTCATCGGTCGTGGGCTGAATCACCAGAGCACAGATGCCTTCTGATAAGAGAGAGTCAATCTGTTTGAGCTGCTGCCCGGCCTCGAACGGAACGCTCCTCAACAGAACACCGATTCCGTATTGTTTAAATTCTTCCGCCTTCTGCAGGATTCCCTCATTGAGCTGATCAAAAAAAGCATTATCCGACTGGATGATAATACAGCCTATCTTGAAATTTTTTTGCCGCGTGACCAGAGCCTGTCCGGCGAGATTCGGGCGATAGCCATACTCTTCCAGAAGAGCCTGAACGCGCTGTCTGGTTTCTGGATTCACATCTTCACTGTTATTGATTACGCGCCCGACGGTTGATCTGGAGACGCCTGCCAAACGGGCAATCATGCTTTGTGTCACGGAAGTCATGGAAAAGCTCCTTTCAACTAAATGATATCATGTAAAACCGATAAAGTCAAAGCAGAAGAAAACTGAAAAATAAGCACGAGACCATTAAAATCGAGGTGTAAAAAACCAGAAATGAAAATGAAATGTTAAAAATGCATAAAAATTTGTAGAAAATATGTATAAATTGAACAAAAATGAGAAAAAATGAAAAATACTATTGCAAAAATGGACAAAAAATGTTTATATTTATATATGGTCACGTGACCGGAAAACAAAAGTTTTGATTTAAGAAAGGGGTATTGAATGTGAAAACATGGAAGAGGATTATGCAGGTGAAGGAAGCACCGGTTTTTCTTGTCTTAGTGTGCGGGTGTATTGTGGTAGGTTTAATGACGCCATACTTTTTTTCGGTGAGCAACATTTTTAATGTTCTCAGACAGATATCGATCTATGCGATTCTTGCCGTAGGGGAAGCATTGATCATTATTACCGGTGAGATCGATCTTTCCATTGGCTATATGATGGGATTGTGCGGTGTGATTGCGGCATTGTGTGCAAGAGCGAATGTTCCGCCGATACTGATCCTTTTGATCACGGTGGCTTTTGGCGCCTGTATGTCCAGTATTTCCGGTGTGCTGATCACCAAATTCGGGATTAATTCGTTTATTGCCACCCTGGGGCTGCAGAATATCTGTCGTGGTATTTCGCTTCTGCTGACCGGCGGCATCTCCATCATGGTAAAAAATCCCATTACTGTGCTGGGCAGCGGTTACTTTGGTCCTATGCCGCTCTGTTCGGTCATCATGCTGTTGGTGATAGCTGTATTTGCATTCTTTGTCAAGTATACGCAGCTGGGCAGAAATATTTTTGCGGTGGGCAGTAATTTTAATGCGGCAAGGTTTTCAGGTGTTAACAGCAAGGCTGTGAAACGGGCGGTTTTCGCCATCTCGGGAGCTTTAGTAGGACTGAGCGGGGTGATCTCGTATGGAACGCTGAAGGCGGCTGACCCGACGGCCGGCGCGGGCTTTGAGCTGGATGCGGTGGCAGCGGTTGTCATCGGCGGTACCAGCATGGCTGGCGGTGAGGGAACGATCATCGGCGTATTGATCGGTGCGGCGATCATGGGTGTACTGAAAAATGCTTTTGTCCTTTTGCATATTTCCGCATACTGGCAGGTCGTTGTTCTTGGTATTGTGATTATTGCCGCAGTTTTCATTGACAGTGTCAAGAGGCTGCGTGCTGATAAATAATAATAACACTCAATCATAGAAAGAGAGGAAAAGTATGAAAAAGAAATTAGCAATGTTACTGACAATGGCGCTTGTTTTATCGCTTACAGCCTGTGGCAGTGAAGAGCCTGCGGGCACAGTAGATGAAGCGCCGGCAGCCGGGAGTGAAGCAGTTTCGGAGGAAGAGGCGGGTGAAGCAGCTCAGGAACCGGAGGAGGCTGCAGACGAAGAGGAACAGGGAGCAGAAAAGGAAATACCCTATGGGCATTTTACTGCGGAAAAGGTTTCGGAGGAACCGATACGCCTTGCATTTCTGACGTTCCAGTCAAACCCTTTCTTCCTGCAGATCAAGGAAGGCCATGATGCTGTGGCAGAGTACCTGAAAGACTACAACTGTACGGTGGATTACATTAATATGGGTGAAGAGCTTACCAGTGAAAATGTTGTTGCCGGCATTGAGAATGCGATCACCATGGAATACGATGGTATTGCAGTCAATCCAGTGTTTGATGGTATCAATGAAGTCATTGACAAAGCGGTTGACGCCGGCATTCCGGTCATCACTTATGTTTCGGATGCCACTGTTCCCGGAAAGCGTTTCTGTAACGTCGGCCAGAATGCATACAGTGCAGGCCAGACGGCAGGTGAAGCGATCGCAGAGTATACCGACGGTGAGGGAAAGATTGCTGTGATCACCGGCGTATTTGGAGCAAGCCAGCATGAAGATCGTATGAACGGCGCTCTGGATTATCTGAAAGAGAACTGTCCGGGCATTGAGGTGGTTGGTACTGTTGAGAACAAAGACTCCGCTTCTACCGCTTATTCCCAGACGATGGATTTTCTGACTGCCAATTCGGATCTGAAGGTGGTTTATGTAACAGCAGGCGGCACTTACGGTGCGGCACAGGCAATTCAGGAACTGGGCAGGACAGGTGAGGTTGGCGTTGTCGGTTATGACCATACGCCGGAGAATATGGAATATGTGTACAGTGGTGAGATCGTGGCAGCTGTCTCCCAGGATCCGCAGGGACAGGCGTGGGATGCGCTGACTATGTTGTATAACCATATTGTGTCGGGTACGGAATATGATGAGCATTTTGCAACTGACAATATTGTTGTGACACCTGAGACTGCAGTTGAAATGTATGGAGAATATGAAGGTTAACTGTGACAGAGGGTTATAACAGACAGCGATAGGAGGCTGGCCATGAAAGAATTGCTGATGGATGTACAGAATATATCCAAAAAATTTCCCGGTGTGCAGGCACTGAAGGATGTCTGCTTTCAGGTATATGGAGGAGAGATTCATGCTCTGGTGGGAGAAAACGGTGCGGGAAAATCAACCCTGATGAATATTCTGTCCGGTGTATATGAACAGACAGAAGGAAAACTGATCTGGAACGGGAAGGAAGTATGCTTTAGAGATACCCGCGAACCAAAAAATCTTGGTATTGCCATGATTCATCAGGAACTTTCATTGGCCAGCCATTTGAGTGTCATGGAAAACATTTTCATGGGAAGGCTTCCAAAGAAAAGAAACGGTTTGATCGATTATGCAAAATTGAGAGCCGATACCGCAGAGGTTCTGAAGAGAGTGGGGCTGGAGGAGGAACTGGCATCAGTTAGAGTGGACAGATTGAGCGTCTCCCGACAGCAGATGGTGGAAATCGCGAGAGCTCTGTCCCTGGATGCCAGAATGATCATAATGGATGAGCCGAGTTCCAGCCTGACACAGAACGAAACGCAGATACTGCTCAAACTGATCAGGGAACTTCGGTCACAGGGGGTGGCGATCATCTATATTTCACACCGGATGGATGAAGTTTTTGAGATAGCGGAGCGGATCACGGTTCTGAGGGATGGCGGCGTTGTCGGCAGCTACATGGCTGAAGATATCACAGTCAATGAGGTGCTTTCCCAGATGGTGGGACGTGAATATAAGATGGAGAAGCTGCATAACTGTAATGCGGATTATCAGGCTCAGCCGGTTCTGAAAGTGGAACATTTGACATATAAGAATGTATTTCGGGATATCACCTTCAGCCTGTATCCTGCTGAGGTGCTGGTGATCACAGGTCTGGTGGGGGCAGGAAGAAGTGAACTTTTGGAAACTGTATTTGGATACAGGCATCAGGAGTCCGGGACAGTATATCTGGATGGCAGATTTGTCGATAACAAAACACCGGGCGCAATGATGCGGGAAGGGCTCGCGATCGTTCCGGAGGGGCGCAAGACCAACGGGATTTTCCCACAGCTGTCTGTGTATGACAATATGCGGATCAGTTCCCTGGGGCGGTATAAAAAGGCAGGCATCCTGGACAATGGGGCCATCCGTCAGGAGGTTGATAAACAGGTTGATGCCATGCGGATCAAAACGCCTTCCGTTTTGCAGAAGATGAAATATTTATCGGGAGGAAATCAGCAGAAGGTGATTCTGGGCCGGTGTATGATGTGTGCTCCAAAGGTGTTGATCATGGATGAACCCACTAACGGGATTGACGTCGGCGCAAAGCAGGAGATATATAAGATCATCGATGAATTGTCTCAAAATGGTATGTCTATCATCTGCATTTCTTCTGAACTGCAGGAGGTGCTGACGATTGCAGACAGGATCATTGTTATGCATGAGGGAAGTATCACCGGTGAAATGAAAAATGAAAATGTAACACAGGATATGATCATGCAGTATGCGTCCAATCAGATGAGTAATATCTGACAGAGAATGCAGACGCGGTTTGTGTATAAAACTGAGAAGATGACTGTTTAAACAGTTCAGCGAGTTAGCTGCTGAGATCGTAAAAATGGAAATGGAGAAAGATTATGAAAAGAATACTTTGCTACGGGGATTCAAATACTCACGGCTGTGATCCGGCCTGGGTGCCTGAATGGGAAAGTGATGTGAACAGGAGTGTGCGACTCTCCGGCAATATGAGGTGGACTGGGATTTTGGCGAAACTGCTGGGAGAGGAATATGAGGTGATCGAGGAAGGACTTCCGGGCAGGACCACCGTTTTTGCAGATCCTGTATATCCGTATTTTGACGGAAGGGCTTCCGCATTGACAACGATACTATCACAGAGCCCGATCGATCTGTTGATCATCATGCTGGGAACCAACGATCTAAAGGTAACATTCACTCCTTCTGAGGATGTGGTGGTACGGGCCATGGAAGAACTTTTGAAGGTTATGTTGAATCCATATATATGGGAACACAGGAAAGTACCGAAAGTTTTGATGGTCTCACCGGTAGAGATCAGGGAAAACATTGAAGACTCCCATTTCTGGGGTATGTATGATCATATGAGTGTGGAATTGTCAAAGAAACTGGCAATTTTGTATGAGCCCCTGAGCCAGCGGTATGGATGTGAATTTTTGAATGCGGCGGCCGTCGCTGAGGCATCTTTGCTGGACAGTATTCATATGGATGCCGAGAATCATAGAAAGCTTGCGGCGGTATTATGTGAAAAAGTGAGATCGATCCTGTAGGATGGCAGTTGAGGACATCCTCCTGTTTCTTGAAATGAGAGATAGGGGGATGCTTTTTTATTGGCCGCCCGTTCACTTTTTTCTTGACGGACAACAGTCTGGCATGATAGAGTAATCATATCTTGGAATCTGTTTTGTCTGCTTTGCATATCCGGCGGCTCGCCATTTATTTCAAAGCGAAAATGAGAGAAGAAATAGAAAAAAGAAGGGGGCGATGCCGTTGAGGGACATTTATGGGACACTTGTTGTGCTATAGTAGGGAAAGATAAAAAATAAATCTTGACAGATAAGAACGTTTGTTCTAATATTAATATCAAACAGATGTTCGGAATGTGTCGGCGAAAGGAAAGGATATAAAAAATGGATAATAGTGAAAAACTGAAAGCGTTGGATGCGGCGATAGCCCAGATTGAGAAGCAGTACGGAAAAGGAACCGTGATGAAGCTCGGTGATCCGTCGGCTCAGATGAATATAGAAACGATACCCACCGGTTCTTTAAGCCTTGATCTGGCATTGGGGCTGGGAGGGATCCCGAAGGGAAGGATCGTGGAGATCTACGGCCCAGAGTCCAGCGGTAAGACTACCGTAACGCTGCATATGATAGCGGAAGTGCAGAAGCGCGGCGGGATCGCGGGATTTATTGACGCGGAGCATGCATTGGATCCTGTCTATGCGAAAAATATCGGTGTGGATGTGGATAATTTATATATTTCCCAGCCGGACTGCGGAGAACAGGCATTGGAGATCACGGAAACCATGGTCCGCTCAGGGGCGGTTGATATTATCGTAGTGGACTCTGTGGCGGCGCTGGTGCCGAAAGCGGAGATCGACGGAGAGATGGGGGATTCCCATGTGGGCCTGCAGGCGAGATTAATGTCTCAGGCGCTAAGAAAGCTGACTGCGGTGATCAGCAAATCCAACTGTACCGTAGTATTTATCAACCAGCTTCGTGAAAAAGTCGGCGTGATGTTCGGAAATCCGGAGACGACGACCGGCGGCCGTGCCCTGAAGTTTTACTCCTCCGTGCGTCTGGATGTAAGAAGGATAGAGTCCCTGAAGCAGGCGGGCGAAGTGATCGGTAACAGAACCCGGGTAAAGGTAGTGAAAAATAAGATCGCGCCTCCTTTTAAAGAGGCGGAATTTGATATTATGTTCGGCGAGGGTATTTCCAGAGTGGGAGATATTCTGGATATCGCGGCAGGTATTGATGTGGTAAATAAGAGCGGCGCATGGTATGCCTATGAAGGGAATAAGATCGGGCAGGGAAGAGAGAATGCGAAGCAGTACCTGAAAGATAATCCCGTGGTCTGCGGGGAGATTGAGGAGAAGGTGCGGAAACACTTTTCTCTGACGAAAGAGGAAGAAGCTGCTGAGGAGCCAAAGAAGGAAGAGAAGGCGTCCAGAAAGAAAGCGGCAGAGGAATCATAACTGACAGCGAAGGCAGAAAATGCAGGAAGAAAATATTGTAACAGGTATTACAGCGCTTACGAAGGGGCGTTATAAGATCGAGATCGACGGGCAATTCCGGTTTGTGCTGTATAGGGGAGAGATACATACATATCAGATTAAAGAGGGGGAGCAGATTTCCGGGGAGGCTCTGGAAGAGATTTCATCGGAAGTGCTCCCTAAGCGGGCAAAGCTGCGCAGTATGAATCTTCTGATGGGCCGGGAGTATACCGAGCATCAGATCAGGGAAAAACTGAGGCAGGGATTGTACCCGGAAGAGGCGATAGATGAAGCGGTAGATTATTTAAAATCTTATCGTTATATCGATGACAGGCGCTATGTAAAGGATTATATCGTCTACTACAGCGAGAGCCGCAGCCGCGGCAGGATAGAGCAGGATCTTTTCCGCAGAGGGATCGCTAAGGAGCTGATCCATACAGTTTATGAGGAAGATCTCTGTGAGGAAGAACTGCCGGATGAAATTCCCCTGATGGAGAAATGGCTGGAAAAAAAGAAGTATAAAAAAGAGAGCGCGGATTATCAGGAAAAGCAGAAAATGAAAGCTTTTTTGTACAGGAAAGGGTTTTCTTTGGAGAATATAGAGAAATTGCTTTGACTTCTAAAAATGCTTGACATAATACCTTTTTTTGTTTAGAATTGAAGTGTTGTAAATATGCTAGTTAGAATGTCAGTTACATAAAGTGGCATTCTATGATAGATTTGTACAATGAAAACTGAATAAGGAGGTGCTCCTGTACATGCTTAGTGTCATAGTGGCGGTATTGGTCACTCTTGTTATCACAGCTCCTGTATCTGCGTTTATTGCGATCAATTACCGGAAGAAGGTAGTGGAATCCAAGATCGGAAGCGCGGAGGAGAAGGCAAGAGAGATTATCGATGAAGCTTTAAAGACTGCAGAGACGAAAAAGCGTGAAGCACAGCTCGAGACGAAGGAAGAGTCCATTCGTGTTAAGAATGAACTGGACAAGGAGATCAAAGAGCGCAGGGCGGAAGCGCAGCGTTATGAACGCCGGGTACAGCAGAAGGAAGAGAACATCGAGAAAAAGGCCGATGCCATTGAGAAGAAGGAAGCGAGCCTTGCTGCAAGAGAAGAACGTTTATCGAAGCAGCGGGAAGAAGTTTCAAAACTGAACGAGCAAAGATTACAGGAACTGGAAAGAATCTCAGGATTAACCTCTGAACAGGCAAAAGAATATTTACTGAAAATTGTTGAAGATGAAGTGAAACACGAGTCCGCAGTTATGATCAAGGAGATGGAAACGCGGGCGAAGGAAGAAGCAGACAAGAAAGCGAAGGAATATGTTGTTACAGCCATCCAGAAATGCGCGGCTGACCATGTTTCAGAAACTACAATATCTGTTGTGCAGCTTCCGAATGACGAAATGAAAGGAAGAATCATCGGCAGAGAGGGAAGAAATATCAGAACTCTTGAGACGATGACAGGCGTAGACCTGATCATCGATGATACGCCGGAAGCAGTTATTCTTTCTGCATTCGATCCTATCAGAAGGGAAGTAGCACGTATTGCCTTGGAAAAGCTGATCGTCGATGGCCGTATACATCCGGCAAGGATCGAGGAGATGGTTGAAAAGGCGCAAAAAGAAGTCGAAGTAATGATCAAAGAGGAAGGTGAGGCTGCAACTCTCGAAGTTGGCGTACATGGTATTCACCCGGAACTTATCAGATTACTTGGTAAGATGAAATTCAGAACAAGTTATGGACAGAATGCTCTGAAGCATTCCATAGAAGTGGCGCAGCTTTCCGGGCTGCTTGCGGCTGAGATGGGGCTGGATGTCAGAATGGCGAAAAGAGCCGGACTCCTTCATGATATCGGCAAGGCCGTGGATCATGAAATGGAAGGTTCCCATATACAGCTTGGTTCTGAACTGTGCAGAAAATACAAGGAATCTGCCACTGTTATCAATGCAGTGGAATCTCATCACGGCGATGTGGAGGCTCAGTCTCTCATTGCATGTATCGTGCAGGCTGCTGATACGATTTCTGCGGCAAGGCCGGGTGCGAGAAGAGAAACTCTTGAGACTTACACAAGCAGACTGAGACAATTAGAAGAAATCACAAACAATTTCAAAGGTGTAGATAAATCTTTTGCTATTCAAGCGGGTAGAGAGATTCGGGTAATGGTAGTTCCAGAGCAGATATCTGATTCCGATATGGTTCTGCTTGCAAGGGATGTTTCAAAGAAGATAGAAGCTGAATTAGAATATCCCGGGCAGATCAAAGTCAATGTGATCAGAGAAAGCCGCGTAGTTGATTATGCGAAATAAGTACATGAAAGTAAGCCCTGCAGTGTGATGCTGCAGGGCTTTTTTTGTGCTATTTATCTTAAAATCCACATATTTTGAGGTTTAATTTTTATGGTTTTTCTATTGCCCTGTTTTACTCTGGTGTAGTAAAATGTCAGAGGTGGATAATTGTATACAATAATACGTTGTATAAAAATAAGAAGAAACCCGGATATTATGAATAAAAATTATGGAATGATCAGGAGGAGTTGTCATGAAAACATTTCAGGAAATGAGCAGACAGGAACTGGAAGAGCTGCGCAGCAGATTGGCTGTTCAGTTTGAGGAAGTGAAAGCTGAAGGATTGAAGCTGGATATGTCCAGAGGAAAACCGGCACCGGAGCAGCTTGATACCGCGATGCCGATCATGGATGTCCTGAATTCGGAATCCCTTTTGCAGACAGAAAACGGAACAGACTGCAGAAACTACGGTATTATGGATGGCATTCCTGAAGCAAAGAGACTGATAGCGGAAATGCTTGAGACGAAACCTGAGAATGTGATCGTTGACGGAAACGCCAGCCTGTCGCTTATGTTTGATACGGTATCCCATTCCATGACACACGGGGTATGCGGAAGCACTCCCTGGTGCAAACTGGATAAGGTGAAGTTTTTATGTCCCGCTCCCGGCTATGACAGACACTTTAAGGTGACGGAGTATTTCGGGATTGAGATGATCACGGTTCCCATGACGGAAGAGGGCCCTGATATGGATCTTGTGGAAAAGTATGTGCGGGAAGATGGCTCTGTGAAAGGCATCTGGTGTGTGCCCAAATATTCCAATCCTCAGGGATATACTTATTCGGATGAAACAGTCAGACGTTTTGCGGCGCTTGAGCCTGCGGCGGAGGACTTCAGGATCTACTGGGATAATGCTTACTGTATCCATGATCTGTACGAGGACAGAAGCGATTCCTTACTGGAGATTTTGACGGAGTGTGAGAAGGCGGGCCATCCGGATATGGTATTTGAGTTTGCTTCCACTTCCAAGATCAGTTTTGCGGGCGCAGGTATTTCGGCGATGGCAAGTTCTGCAAGGAATCTGGAATGGGTTAAGAAGGCGATGACGATCCAGACGATCGGGCCGGATAAATTAAACCAGCTTCGCCATGTGAGATATTATAAGGATCTGGCGGGACTGAAGGTACAGATGGCGAAAAACTCCGCTTTGATCCGTCCGAAGTTCGAGCTGGTGATCAGCACGCTGGAGAGAGAACTGGGGGGCCTTGGCATCGGAAGCTGGACCAACCCGGTGGGCGGCTACTTTATTTCCTTTGATGCGCTGGAGGGCTGTGCGAAGGCGATCGTGGCAAAATGTAAGGAAGGCGGCATGGTACTGACCGGTGCAGGCGCAACCTATCCCTACGGCATTGATCCGAAGGACAGCAATATCAGGATCGCTCCCTCTTATCCGTCTCTGAATGAGATGAAGGAGGCGACAAAGCTGTTTGTGTTATGTGTGAAACTGGTCAGCATTGAGAAGCTGTTGGAGAATATGGCGTAATCTCTGATCATTGTGTTTATCATATTTTATAGTTTGCAGAAAGGAAGGATGACCATATGTCGGAAGAATTCAAACGGCTTGAGAGAACCCTTGTCCATAACGGGAAGATCATAGATTATTATCAGGATACCGTGCAGGTTCCCAATGGAAATGTGGTAAAATGGGATTTTATCGGCCATAAGGGGGCGGCGGCAATGCTGGCAGTGCGGGAAGACGGAAAGCTTCTTATGGTGCGGCAGTGGCGCAACGCGCTGGACCGGTATACGCTGGAAATTCCTGCGGGCGGGCTGAACAGCATAGATGAACCTACGGAGACGGCGGCGATCCGGGAACTGGAGGAGGAGACCGGCTATATCGCGGGAAAGGTACAGTTTCTGTTGAGCATTTACACAACAGTTGCTTTTTGCAATGAAAAAATTGATATTTATCTGGCAAGGGATCTGAAACGGCAGGAGAGCCAGCATCTGGATGAAGACGAATTCATCGATGTAAAAGCCTGTGATCTGGAAGAGCTTGTACAGATGATCTATGACGGAAAGATCGAGGATTCCAAGACTGTCAGTGCCATTATGACTTATAAGAGTTTTCTGACAGACGGGAAGCTGTAAAGAATATTTAAAAGGGTTTTCTCATATAGTTTATGGAATACAGAGGAAGTCCTTTTTTATGGTTGCGAACTGGTTAAAACAGAAAAAAACGGGAAACGGTATCCGGCCTTTTCGGGAATCCGAGGAGGCGGAGCAGATGGCAAGGCTGCTCTATACATTGCTGTTCGGCTTTTTTGCCGGCGTGCTGGGGATGATCTTAAAACAGGAAAGCCTGCTTTATCATACGGGATTTCTGGACAGCTATACCCTGAGCCCTGTGAAATATCTGGACCCTGATACCAGAAAGCTTCTGGTCACTGTTTTTATGCAGCGGCTTGGCATGGCGGCGCTGCTTGTTATCTTGGCGACCACTTATCTAGGCAGCATGGCGGCATATCTTTATCAGATATGGAGCGGGCTGGCAATGGGGATTCTGACGGCAGGCAGCATGATACGCTATGGTATAAAGGGAATCCTGCTGGCGGCAGGCAGCCTTTTGCCGCAGCAGCTTATTTTGATACCGGCCTTTCTGATGCTGTCAGTGAAGTGTTGTGAACTATGCAGATCCATGTATTTCCAGGGGATCCCGGGAGGCTTTTCCGGAAGGGATAAAGGAAAGTTCATCCTGAAAAAGGGCTCATATATGATCTTTAGTATTATGCTGATCGCGGCAGGGTGTTTTGTGGAGGCATATATTAATCCCAGGATTCTGAAATTTATATTGCGGCTTTTTTAATATTGCGTTGCTTTTCCTCAAAAAATATACTATCATGAAGAATAATTGTGAGCGGGATCAGAAAATGAGGAGTACAAAGGACGCATGGAACGGGAAATAGAATCTTTTATTTCATATTTGCACAATATAAAAAAGACATCGCCCAATACAGAGATGTCTTACAGACGCGATCTGACGAAAATGCGTATCTATCTGGAGATAACGGCGGCTTCCCCTGCGGTCCATGAAATAACGGAAGAAAATCTGAAAAAATATATGGCGTATATGGAACGCAAAAAATACAAGGAGGCGACGATATCCAGAAGCGTCGCTTCCATAAAGGCTTTTTTTCACTATCTTTTGAGGGCCGGAAAGATACAGAGGGATGTATCCGGCTGTTTAAAAGCGCCGAAAGTGGAGAGAAAAGTGCCGGATGCTTTGTCGGTGGAAGAGATGGAGAGCCTGCTGCGTGTACCATCCGGAGATTCGGATAAGGAGATCAGGGACAGCGCGATGCTGGAACTTCTGTACGCTACGGGGATACGGGTTTCGGAACTGATCAGCCTGAAATTGTCTGATGTAAACCTGCATATGGGATTTCTGATCTGCCGGGATGGCAGTAAGGAGAGAATGATACCCTTCAGCAGCCAGGCAAGAAAAGCTCTGTACCGGTATATCAGAGAAGCAAGGGAACATATGGTGACGAATGAGGCGAGGGATATCCTGTTTGTGAATTGTTCAGGAATGCCGATGAGCAGGCAGGGGTTCTGGAAGCTTGTAAAGCATTATGCGAAAAAGGCGGGGATCACAAAGGAGATCACGCCGCATATGCTGCGCCACACGTTTGCCGCACATCAGGTGGACAAGGGAACCGACCTGAAAAGCATTCAGGAGATGCTGGGGCATTCGGATATCTCCACTACACATATTTATGTAAACAGAGATAAAAAACGTGAGACAGAATATACAGAATAAAACAACCGGAAGGAACGGAAGAATCATGCAGAAAACACCATTTATCACAAAAACACAGGCGGAGGAGATCGCAAGGGAATATCCGACGCCTTTCCATATTTACGATGAAAGAGGAATCCGGGAAAATGCAAGGGCGGTACAGAAGGCTTTTTCGTGGAATTCGGGATTTCGGGAGTATTTTGCTGTGAAGGCAACGCCCAATCCCTATCTGATGAAGATCCTGGCGGAGTACGGATGCGGAAGCGACTGTTCTTCCATGACAGAGCTGATGCTGAGCAAAGCGGTCGGTCTGTCGGGTGAGCAGGTTATGTTTTCCTCCAATGACACGCCGGCGGAAGAGTACACTTATGCAAACGAGATGGGGGCGATCATCAATCTGGATGATATCACCCATATTGATTTCTGTGAAAAAGCCTGCGGCGGGAAGCTGCCGGAGATCATGAGCTGCCGCTATAATCCGGGCGGCGTGTTCCAGATGAGCAACGGCATAATGGACAACCCGGGAGATTCCAAATACGGCATGACGCCGGAGCAGATGGTGGAGGCCTACAAGATCCTGATGAAAAAGGGCGTGAAGCATTTCGGGATCCACGCTTTTCTGGCGAGTAACACCGTGACAAACGAGTATTATCCGATCCTGGCGGGACAACTTTTTGAGCTGGCTGTGAAGCTGAGGGAGGAGACGGGCGCACATATCGCGTTCATCAATCTTTCCGGCGGCGTGGGTATTCCCTACAGGCCGGATCAGGAGCCGAATGACATCATGGCTATCGGAGAGGGTGTGAGAGAAGCCTACGAGAGAGTGCTGGTTCCCGCGGGGATGGATGACGTGGCGATCTATACGGAGATGGGGCGGTTTATGATGGGGCCTTATGGCGCCCTTGTCACAAAGGCGATTCATGAGAAGCATATCCACAAGGAATATATCGGCGTGGATGCCTGTGCGGTGAATCTGATGCGTCCTGCCATGTACGGGGCTTATCATCATATTACCGTGCTCGGGAAAGAGAATGCGCCCTGTGACCATCTGTACGATGTGACAGGCTCCCTCTGCGAAAACAATGACAAATTTGCCATTGACAGAATGCTGCCGGAGATTGGGATGGGAGATTATCTCTTTATCCATGACACCGGCGCCCACGGATTTTCCATGGGATATAATTATAACGGAAAGCTGCGTTCTGCGGAACTGTTATTAAAGGAAGACGGCAGCGTGAAGCTGATCCGCCGGGCGGAGACGCCGAAGGATTATTTTGCTACGTTTGACGGGCTGGATGTATATGGAAAACTGGATATCTGATAGGGCTTCTCTTTGCTGAGGCCATTGTATAAGGCTCTCTATGATTTTATAGAGAGCCTTTCTGTCTCTTCATCGGGCAGTAGTCCGTCTGCTTCATAACGGTTGCGGGCATTCCAGAGGATCCATTCCTCGTAGCCCGCATCATAGACAGCCTGTATCTGTTCTCTGATCTGCTCTCCGCCGTAGGAGATATGACCGTCCACCCACGTCGCGGTGAACGCCTGCAGCCACGGGCGGACAATGGCCCTCTCGGTTTCATCCACCGCCTGTAATTCCTCCACAGAAGAGGAGAGTGCGGCAAACACGGTTCCATAAGGTTCTGCGTCCGGTACGCTGTATCCGAACACGCCCGGGCCGTAATGGGAGGGATACACCATGGGGGAGAGAACATCTACTGTTTCAGCTAAAGCTGTATAATTCTGTCCCACGCGTTCTATGTCCACTTCATTTCCTATAATGGTTCCGAATACATCCGCTGTGAGGATGATCCCTCTTTCATGCAGCCTTTCCCCTGCGTAAGTCAGAAAACCGGTGATAGCCTTTTCTTTGGTGTCACTTTCCATAACCACGCCATAATCTGCCGCGTCCGCGTCACTGCCGATGGGAAAACGTACATAATCATATTGGATCTCATCAAATCCCATGTCTGCCGCGGCGATGGCAACGTCAGTCAGATATTCCCACACATCCTCCTCGCAGGGATTCACCCATGCCAGCCCGTAGGCGTCCGTCACAGGAGTACCGTCTGGTTTTGTCAGCGCAAGCTCCGGATGATTCTGCGCAAGATAGGGGTCTTTAAAGCAGACGATCCTGGCTATCGTGTAGATATTGTGCTCTTTCAGGGTAGACATCAGAGCTTCCATATCCCCGATATAACCGATACAGGCATCCATGTCCTGCGCCGCTTTTAAGTCCATCTGGTATGTGATCTGCCCCTCGTCATTTTTCACATCGATGACGACGGTATTTAATTCCGTTTCATCGATCAGGCCGATGAGGCTCTCCATAGAGGCGCTTCCCGCCATGGGGCCGGTGACGTAGATACCCCTGACCTTAACGGGCTCCGGCAGGACTGTGTCTTCTTCCGCTGTTTCTTCCGGGGATTCCTGCGCCGCCCCGTTCTCTGCACTCTGTACGTTTTTTTCCGCGGTCATTTCCGATATAATATTTCCGTCGTTGCTTTGCGGATCCCCGGCAGTTTTTTCGACGATCCCTTCCGTCCCGGTATTTTCTTCTTCATGTTCCGTATCCTGCAGACCGGCGGCATTTTCATTACCTGCCGGAGCGCTGACGATCACTGTCATCAGGCTTTCTCTCAGATGGAGCAGGAGGAGTGATCCGCTGGCTCCAAATATGCAAAGAACCAACAGGATACTTACGAGGATCAGGACCTTCTTTTTGTTGTTTCTTCTTTTGTTCATAGGTAAACAGTGCCTGTTATGCGGTCAGTTCATCAGCCAGTTGATCCAGTTCGGCTTTATTTTCCTCTGTCAAAGCTGATTTGATCGTAACAGAGGTTTCCGTGTAAGTGATATTCTGACTGTTTTCCAGCATTTTTTTCATCGTTCGGGCAGCGGCAGGTGCCCAGGAGCCGTTCTCGATGATGGCGATCATGCGGTTCTGGAAATTGCGCTCTGTCAGATGCTCGATAAACTGTTTCATAAAGGGGAAGATGTCCATATTATATGTAGTGGTGGCAAGCACCAGCTTTCCGTAGCGGAAAGCATCCTCCACAGCTTCCGCCATATCTTCCCTTGCCAGATCGCAGAGGACAACCTTCGGACAGCCCTTGTTTGCCAGCTTCTCAGCCAGTAATTCTGCGGCTTTCTTTGTGTGGCCATAGACAGAAGTGTAAGCGATCATCACACCTTCGGATTCTACCCTGTAGGAGGACCAGATATTGTAAAGATTCAGATAGTAGTCGAGATTTTCTGTCAGCACAGGGCCGTGAAGCGGGCAGATCTTCTGAATATCCAGAGCTGCCGCTTTTTTCAGGAGCGCCTGCACCTGCATGCCGTATTTTCCGACGATACCGATATAGTAGCGGCGGGCTTCACATGCCCAGTCCTCCTCCACATCCAGTGCGCCGAATTTGCCGAAGGCGTCTGCGGAAAACAATACCTTGTCCGTACTGTCATAGGTCACCATGACCTCCGGCCAGTGAACCATGGGGGCAGTGACAAAGGTGAGCGTATGGGTGCCGAGAGAAAGGGTGCTCATCTCTGAGGCGATGATGCGGCGGTCCTCAAATTCCTCTCCGAAAAACTGGCGCATCATGCGAAAAGCCTGGGCGGTAGCAACGATGGTAGTTTCAGGATATTTATCCATTAACACACGGATCCCTGCGGAATGGTCGGGTTCCATGTGCTGAACGATCAGGTAATCCGGTGCTTTTCCTGAGAGGGCATCCTCCAGGTTTTTCAGCCAGGCATCGATAAAGCTGGCATCCACCGTGTCAAATACGGCGGATCTTTCATCACAGATCACATAAGAGTTATAAGCCATGCCGTTCGGCACATGATACTGGCCTTCGAACAAGTCGATCTCATGGTCGTTTACGCCAAGGTATTTGATGTCATTTGTGATAATCATATCAAGTGTATCTCCTTTCTGCGGAATACTATTTATTTTTTCAATATTCAATTCATTCTAACATAAGAAAGCCGGGTTGGCTATCCCGCAGAATTGAAAATTTTCCTGCTTGCCAACTGTCTCCAGATGTGATATGATTATTTTCGTTGCAGGATGATCGACTGCAATGGAGAATAAGCAGGAGTGGCGGAATGGCAGACGCATCAGACTCAAAATCTGACGTAGGTGACTATGTGTGGGTTCAAGTCCCATCTCCTGCATTGCATGACGTAAAGCTGAACGGGAACAGTTCATGTTTTACGTCTTTTTTGTAATAGAGAGAAGGAGGAATAGAATGCGGTACAGAACATTGGGAAAAACAGGGCTTGAGGTGAGCGAGATCGGACTCGGCGGGGAATGGCTGGAGAGGCATAACACGGAGGAGGTAAAAGAGGTTATCGATACCTGTGAGAAGGAAGGGATCAATATACTGGACTGCTGGATGTCCGAGCCGAATGTGCGCTCGAATATCGGCGCCGCGCTGAAAGGAAGGCGTGATAAGTGGATCATTCAGGGACATATCGGCTCCACCTGGCAGAACGGACAGTATGTGAAGACAAGAGATCTGGCACAGGTAAAGCCGGCTTTTGAGGATCTTTTGACACGGATGCAGACGGACTACATGGATCTGGGTATGATCCACTTTATCGATGAGCCGGAGGAATTTACGAGGGTGGTATCCGGTGAGTTTATGGACTATGTGCGGCAGTTAAAAAGCGAGGGGAAGATCCGGCATATCGGCATCAGTTCGCACAACCCAGAGGTGGCGAAGATGGCTGCGGTGCAGGGGGAGATCGAGATGATCCTGTTCAGCATCAACCCGGCTTTCGACATGATGCCGGCGGTGCGGGATATCGATCAGTATTTTGCGGATACATACGATGAGAAGCTGGGCGGTATCGCGCCGATCAGGGAAGAGCTGTATAAGCTGTGCGAGCAGCAGAATGTGGGTATCACGGTGATGAAAGGGTATGCCGGCGGACGTCTGTTCGACGCAAAAACCTCGCCCTTCGGGGTGGCGCTGACACCGGTGCAGTGCCTGCATTATGCGTTGACAAGGCCGGCAGTGGCAAGCGTGCTGGCAGGATTTGACACACCGGAGCATGTCTATGCGGCGACCGCTTACGAGACGGCGTCGGAGGAGGAAAAGGATTATGCCAGCGTGCTGGCGTCAGCGCCGCAGCATGCCTTTTCCACAGGGCAATGTACCTACTGCGGACATTGTGCGCCCTGTCCGAAAAAGATCGATATCGCGATGGTAAATAAGCTGTATGATCTGGCGACAATGCAGGATGAGGTGCCGGGAACGGTGAGGGCGCACTATCAGGAGCTTTCCGCAAACGCTTCGGATTGCATCGGCTGCAGGGGCTGTGAGAGCAGGTGCCCGTTCCATGTGCCGGTGGCGGAGCGGATGGAGAAAACGAGAGAGTTGTTTGCATAAGAAGATCTGCTGCCGGACAGTTTTTGCGGTTGCCAGGCAGTTACAAAACAGACAGGATGATCCATCCTGTCTGCATAGTGCATAGAAGCAGAGCCAATGAATTTATGTGGAAGATCATAATAGTTCATTGGCTCATTTTAATTTCTCCGGTTTCTTGACAGGATTGTCTAATGATGTTAGACTATATGTGTCTAATGCTGTTAGACAACATGGAAAGAAAAGGAGATAATAATGCATACCTATAAACTGGGGGAGATGGAACAGAGATTTGCGGACCTGATCTGGGAGCATGCGCCCGTTGCAAGCGGGGAGCTGGTGAAGCTCTGCGAAAAGGCTTTCAACTGGAAGCGGACGACGACCTACACGATGTTAAAACGGCTCTGTCAGAGAAACATTTTTGTGAATGAAAACGGCGTTGTAAAGACCTGTATCACAAAAGAGGAGTTTCTGGCGGGGATGGGGGGGCAGTTTATCGAGGAAAATTTCGGCGGTTCCCTTCCTGTTTTTCTGGCGGCGTTTTCCAGCGGGCACAAGCTCAGCGGGAAGGAAATAGCGGAACTGAAGAAACTGATCGAAGAGTATGAGGAGGAGCAGGGATGATGATGCAGATATTTGAGGAGGGGCTACAGAGGCTGTTTATCCTTGTGCTGAATATGACGCTCACCGGGGGCGTGGTGATCCTGGCGGTGCTTCTGGCAAGGATCCTGCTGAAAAAAGCGCCGAAGATCTTTTCCTATGCGCTGTGGGGAGTGGTGCTTTTCCGGCTGCTCTGTCCGGTATCCTTTTCTCTGCCTGTGTCGCTGCTGGGCGCGCTGCAGAGCGGACCGGCGAAGGAAGGACGGATGGAATATATCACGGAGGATATCGGCTATATGGAAAAGCCTGAGGTCATGCTTCCGGCGCCCGGCATCAGCGAGGCGGTCAACGAGATGCTGCCCCTCGGAAATCCGGCGGCGTCGGTCAATCCGATGCAGGTCTATATGACCGTCGGAGCGTACCTGTGGTTTCTCGGGATCCTGAGCATGGGCGTTTACAGTGTGATCTCCCTGCTCAGGCTTAAAAGACGGTTAAAAGAGGCGGTTTTTGAAAAAGAAAACATTTATCGGATCAAGGGAAACGGATCGCCCTTTGTATATGGGGTGTTTTGTCCGCGGATCTATCTGCCGGAGAAGATAACGACGGAGGAGGAGCGGTATATCCTGCTCCATGAACAGATCCATATCAGGAGAGGGGATGCAGTGTTTCGGCTGCTTGCTTATCTGGCGCTCTGGATACACTGGTTTAATCCGCTCGTGTGGGCGGCGTTTGCCGTCAGCGGACGGGATATGGAGATGTCCTGTGATGAGGCGGTGATCCGAAGGCTGGGCGGCAAGGTGAAAAAGGAGTATTCCGCCTCCCTGCTGAATGCGGCGGCGGGGGAGAGGATCGTCAAGGGGATCCCCCTTGCTTTCGGGGAGAGCGATACGGGCAGCAGGATCAAAAATGTACTGCGCTATCAGAAGCCGGCAGCGTTGTTTGCGGGCGGGGTTCTTGTGGTGAGTATTCTTCTGGCAGTGTTCTTTGCCGCGAATCCGGCAAGGGCAAAGGAAAACGAGAATATATTTTACGGTGTGGTGACGGAGGTCATGGGGGAGGACGGCGCACCGGAGACCATCGTGCGGATCCCCGGATTCGGGGATGTGGTACTGCCGGATGCGGAAGATGTCTCGCTCTATCTGGAGCGGGATGCGGAGAGGATCATTATGCCGGGAGATCTTCTGCGGATCACCTTTTCATCAGAGCAGGAGATCCTGATGACCACTTCCGATCAATACGGGCGGACTCTGTACCGGTTTGCGCCTCTTCCCGCCGGGGAAGCGGAAAGCATTCAGGTCATGGGAGCAGGCTTTTCTCTCAGCAGGCAGGAGGGGGAGCGGTATCTCTTTACGGTTCCCCTTGGCATGGCATCCGATGCGCAGGAGGGGGATACGCTGGAGATCTATCATGATCCGAAGGCGGATATGTCGGAGGAGATCTATGCTTTTCCCGGGGAGGGAGAGGCGGAGGAAGAGCTGCTCGCCTCCGTGGAGGTTTTGTCGGTGGATGCGGAGCATTATGATATCTGGGTGGAATTGAGCGCGGAGGAGACGGAAGTCTTTTTGTCGGAATTTGGTTTCGGCATCCGTGTGGAACTGGTGAAAGCGGCGGAGGATGGCGCATCCGGCGGCAACGGAACGGACGGCGAGCCGGCGGGAGATGGCAACGGATCGGACGAAGAGACAGGCGGCATATCCGCAGATAACGGGAAGGAATCGTCAGCAGGGACAGGTGGTGCATCGGCAGACGATACGGATGTATTTTCCGGAGATACAGGGAGCGGACTGCTTGAACTTTCTCCGGCATTGCTTGAGCGGGGAGAACTTGAGGATGGACTGTACAGAGTATCCGTGCGCTCCATATCCCGCAGTGCAGGAGGGTTTGATCTGTATGTGACGGAGGAGGAATACGATGAATTGCCGCTGTTTGCCTTTGCGGAGGAATGTCAGTTCCGGGTGAACTGGGAGAGTGATAAACTTTCCTGGTCACCGATCAATTTTGACAAGTTTGCAGACCTGATCACGCAGTCGGCAAGAGTCGTCAATCCCACGGTGTACTGTGAGGTGGAGGATAACCTGATCGTCCGCGCGGATCTGGAGAGCGGTTATTATATCAACGGCTTCAGCTATGCCGGGCCGGTTAACGGCGCCCGGGAATGGGAGCAGTATGTGGGAAATGCGGCAGAGTTCAATCATCTGACAGAAGCGGAAGTCCTTAAAAAATTTTATGCTTTAGAGGGGACGCAGACGGCGGATATCGGCGATGGAGAAGGAGAGGAGCAGATAGAAGTTTACACCGGCGATATCGGCGACGGCGCCAGCGGTGTGGTGATCTTCAAGGACGCGTCCGGGAAAAAAGAGCTGGGAGCGGAGACTGCCCATATTTCAAGGGCGGGATGGAATAACATCTATATCGGGGAGGCAGAAGGAACAGGCTTCATTCTGACCGTGCATATCGAGGACAGGGACACTTATGGCAATTACGGCTATCAGGTGTACCGTCTGGGGGAAAACGGGGAGATCCGGCAGATCGCGGGGAGCAGTTTTGATTTCGGCGATCCTTACGAGTATGACGACGAGATGTTCCATTCCTGGGCGGATGGCCTTTCCTACTATCTGGAGCACAGCCATCTGGTGCTGAGCAGTCAGGAGGGGGAGGTCCGGACGGAGCGTATTTCGGAGGCGGATAAGTACAATTATGAAACATTGCGGAGAGAGCCGTAGAGTGACTACAGCTCTCTCCAGGTTTATGGCGTTATGAGTTCACGAGGTGAATCTCATAAGTCTTTCTTAAACGCCTCATACGGAATCGTAATCAGGAACTCTCCTGCGGCATAGCAGTCGATATCATAGGGGGCAAAATACAGCGTATAGCCGTCCTCGGAGAGGGAGAACCGGGACTGCTCCAGCAGCATTTCCGGCTCAAAATCCCATCCTGCCATCTTTTCCACATAGGGCGTGACGGTATCGATGAAGGAGGCGCCATCGCCCGTAAAATCCTCGAAGCCGAGCCGTTTTCCGGTATGCCTGTCGAAGACATAGTAGTCGGACCAGTAGTAGCCGTGGGCGGCGCCGCCGTAATACTGGTAGTAGGAACAGTCGAAGGAGATCGTATCGTCATCCATATAATTGCAGAATACGGAAAGAGAAAAATCGTAATTGGAACCAAAGTTCTCGTACCATTCCGGATCTTCTTCTATCTGTTCCTGTTCCTCCTGAATGAGCCCATCTATATAGGACTCAAAATCCGCATAGACTTCGGAGAGCGCGTCATTGATCAGCGCCTCCGCACTGGTCTGTTTTTTCAGATACAGTTTGCTTACGGAATAGTAGACGGAAGTATTTTCACCGATATCTGTCTGCTCGTCCTTCTCCTCAAAACGGAACACGGCGGGGGAGGAGGCGGGATAGGGGGACCAGACGTGGAGTGTGCGAAGATCAGACACATCCCAGATGTCAAAGCTCATCAGGTGATGTTCCATCGCCTCCTTCGTAAAAAAATAAATACGGTCATCCGACAGGCAGACGGTATTTCGAAAGCCGCTGAAGTAGGCGTCATAGCCGAAGGGGAAGACGTCGGAGTTGTGGATCAATGTATTGACGAAGCCGTCCGGCAGGAGCCTTCGGAGATAGAACCGGGAAACTGTCTCGCCGGAAGCGGGATCCTCCTCATTGAAACGGGCGCAGTAGTAAAACCCCTCCTCCATCGGAAACACGGCGAGGAGGGAGGCGTCCTCCCAGAAGGGATCATCCAGAGGAGTCAGCTTTTTTTCAGTCAGGTCATAGAGGGCAAACGGATCTTCATAACTAGGACGCAGAAAGATCGTATCGCCGGAAAAGGCGACATTTGAGCAGGAACCCGTGTCGATGCCGAGGCTCTCGCTGTGGCCGTTTACAGGATCGATGCGATACAGCGTCTGCCGGGCATCCTGCACGAAGAGATAACCATAGTTGCGCATGGCGTAGGGAAAGGAGGGAAAGCTTGTATCGAAAACGGGCGAAAAATGCCGGGGTAGCATGCCGTAGAGGGTTTCCGATTCGGCGGCTTCCCTGACGGAGCCGTCATCTTCCAGCTTATAATACAGGTTGGCGATTTTTCTGACGTAGTTTCCGTCCTCGTACTCGGAAGTATAGTTTAATAAGTATATCATATCATCATAGACGTCAATGCCGTACTGTTCATAGTCCCGCATAGTTCCGGCGTTGATGATGTTATCCTGCAGAAGCGTCAGATTCTGCCCGTCTTTTTTTATCCGGTAAAGAGAAGTATCCCTGTCGTCCAGAGAATCATAGCCTGTCCTCTCCACGAAATAGATAAAATCTCCATAAAGGCAGAAACTGAGCGTGTGGGTGGAGGCAGTCTGATAGAGCAGGACAGTTTCTTCGGTTTCCGGATGATAGCACGTCAGCCTGCCGTCACGGCAGAAGTAGAGGGAGCCGTTATCCTGCTGTATGGATTTCCCGGTATCGTCGATGAAGGGCGATGTCTCAGGAAAAGTGTAACCATCGTCCGCGGGAGCCTGCACTGCGGCATGGGAGAAGGGGGCGGGGGATGAGACTTCCCCGACGCCGTCCGGCCCGGAAGCCTCCTCATTGAAGACGCCTTCCGCATCTGTCTCTTCCGCGCCCGGAACTGCCTGTATGTCCGGTATTTTCGCACCGCATGCCGTCAGAGGCAGGGCAGTCAAAATGAAGGAAAATATGCTAAAAGATACCTGTAAAATGCGTTTTTTCATGATAATTTTTCACATCCTTGTTAAATTGCATAATAGTTTACATAACCTATTTGATAATATTTCACAAAAACAGGATTTTTTGAAATATTAACTTACAAAATGACAAAAAATCTGTTAAAATAAATATATCAGAACTGACAGGAGGTGACAATCGGATCCGTTCAATTTCTGAGGAAAATGAACGGGATTTTTGTCTGTTTTTCGGGAGTAGAAAGGCGAAAAAATGTTTAAAGTGGGTGATTATGTAGTATATGGGAACACCGGAGTATGCAGGATAGAGGATATCGGGCCTTTATCGATCGGCAGCAAGGATAAGGATTATTATACGCTGGTT
The DNA here is from genome assembly GCA_947647735.1 of uncultured bacterium. Taxonomy (GTDB): domain Bacteria; phylum Bacillota; class Clostridia; order Lachnospirales; family Lachnospiraceae; genus 1XD8-76. The sequence continues at coordinate 112,586 of CANSLJ010000007.1, forward strand.
CCGGTGTATGGAAGAAACAGCAGGCTTTACACGGTGGTGGACAGTGATAAGGTGGTGATCCGTCCGATCATGACAAAACAGGAGAGCGATGCTTTGATCGATGAGATGGAGACTATCGATACACTCTGGATCGGTGATGAGAAGAGGCGGGAAGAGATCTACAAAGAGACGATGAAAACCTGTGACTGTAAAGCGTGGGTGCAGATCATTAAGACGCTTTATCTGCGGAAGATGGACCGGCTGGCGAGAGGAAAAAAAGTGACCAGCAGCGATGAGAGATATCTGCATCTGGCGGAGGAAAATCTGTTTGGAGAGCTGGCTTTTTCGCTGGAGATGCCGAAAGAGAAGGTCGGAGAATTTATCTCAGAGAAGATCAGGGCAAAGAAGGCGGCAGTGAGCGTTTAAAACATAAACGGATAAGAGGGCGCATAGAATGTCAAAAAGCGCAGGGAAAAAGATGGATTATTTTGACTGGTATGCGGCTTATCTGCACAGAACCTGTCCGGTGGCGGACGCGCATCGAGACCTTGTGACGGAGGTCTATCGGCGCCGGCTGTCGGGGGAGAAGGGCGTATTAAATAAATATTATAAGAATGAGTTTTTGAAAAGCGGTGTAAATCTTGTGTTTGCATCGCTTTTTCCGGGCGTGGACGAGTTGGAGGCATGCAGGGAGGAAGGGCGTTTTTATAAGGGGGCTGTTCTGAGAAAGTCCATGGAGATGCTGTCGGCCTTTTATGAGGATCTGGAGGAGACAGGGGGCAGAGTGCAGCTGATAACGGACAGGGAATCTCTCTGCAGAGTTATACTGAAAAGGGGATTTTCCAGACAGTACAGGGTGGGGATGGTGCTGTACCTGGAGGGGCTGGATATGCTGGAAGGGGAACCGGAGCTGCTGTATTGTTTTTACAGGATGGGAGTGCGGGGAGCGGCGCTCACCTGGAACCGGCGGAAGGAACCGGTGAATGCCTTTGCGGAAGGGGCGCTTGTGGATGCGGGAAGACAGGTGAAAGAGCCTGCGGTGAAGGCGTTTACCGATGCGACAGATCTTATGAAAGAGGAAGGGGATAGAGATACTACGGAAGAAGGGCGGCAGGCGATCACAGACAGAGGGGTGCAGGCGCTTTTTTTGATGGAGAAGCTGGGCATGTTTGTGGACAGCAGCCATTTGAGCAGGCAGGCGGCATGGCTTTTGCCCTTTTTTACAAAAAAGCCTTACGCGGCAACCCATTCCAATGCGGCGGCGCTTCGGGAGCATCCGAGGAATTTGACGGATGATGAGATCGGAGAGATCGTGAAAAGAGGCGGCGTGATCGGTGTGAACGGGTATCGGGAAATGAACCGGAGACTTGAGAAGGATGATGAAAAGGAGAAGCACAGTGTCTGCGGGACGAAAGGCGGCACAGGTAAAGAAGGCAGGCAGGATGGGAGAAAGCCGGAGGCGGCCCTGCTATGCGATCAGATCATATATCTGCTGCATACAGCGGGTGAGGATCATGTAGGATTCGGGCTGGATCTGGGTGAGGGAAATTTATTTGACGGATATGAGAGGCTGCCGGAGGTGACGGCGGAACTGCTCAGGAGGGGCTGCTCCGTGGAGGTGGTGAAGAAAGTGCTGGGGAGGAACTGGATCCGGTTTCTGGCTGAAATATTGAAGTGAGAGAGCGGGTATGCGTGATATGATCATGCGGAAGAATATCATAACCGATATACATCATGAAGAAAAGAGAATATCGTCAAGTGTATAATTGACGAAAAAAGTAATAAGGGATTAAAATAAAAGAAAAATTTCTGTGGGGAATGCAATAAAAAGAGGTGCTTCTGCATTAACTACAGGAAGGGAGCAATACGGTAACATGTTTAGCCAGACATCGATGGAGAAGATAAAAGCGGACTGCAGTCCGGATGCAGTGGAGCAGTGTCTTTCCGGGATCAGAGAAAGGGATCGGGGAGCGCTGGAGGAACTTTATTACAGGACAAGTGCGTCCGTATACGGGTTTGCCCTGTCTGTCCTGAAGAACACACAGGATGCGGAAGATGTGATGCATGACCTTTATTTGCTGGTCTGGTCGGCAGCAGAGAAATATCGTGCGGACGGTAAGCCGATGGCGTGGATATTGACGGTCACAAGGAATCTGTGTTTTCAGAAGCTGCGGGAGTATCGGAAGAGATCGGATATTCCCCAGGAAGACTGGGAAGCTTATGTCAGCAGCAATGTGAATATGTCCGCGGATGATAAACTGATCCTTTTTGAGTGCCTGAAAAATTTATCGGATGAGGAGCGGCAGGTCGTTATGCTGCATGCCGTGTCCGGATTCAAACACAGAGAGATCGCGAAACTGCTCAGGATGCCCCTTTCAACTGTACTTTCAAAATATAACAGGGCAGTGAAAAAGCTGCAGAAATTTTACGGAGGAGCGCAATGAAGATAAAAGAAGCTGATGGAAATGCAAAGATAAAACAGGCGTATGCAAATGCGGTTCCGGATATCTGTGATGTGATCCTCTCTGACTGCGAAAACATCGCTGACGGAGAGAAAGAGAAGGTGATCATAATGGATGAGACGAAGAAGAAGAGAAATGTTGTAAAATATCTGGCGGCAGCGGCGAGCCTGCTGGTGCTGGTGGGAGCGGGAACGCTGGCGCTGAATGTTTATCAGGTGAATTATGCGGTGGCATCCACGGTATCTCTCGAGGTGAATCCGAGTATTCAGATCACAGTGAATGAGAAGGAACGGGTACTGGATGTAAAGGCGTTAAATAAGGACGGGGAGATCGTGATCGGAGACATGGATTTTTCGGGAAGCGATATCGATGTGACGGTCAATGCGCTGATCGGCTCCATGATGCGGAACGGTTATCTGAATGAACTGGCAAATTCGATACTGATCAGCGTGGATAATGACGATCCCATGAAGGGGAGCGAGCTTCAGGAGAAGCTGACGGCGGAAGTGAATGAACTGCTGGAGGCGGACGGATTTATCGGCGCTGTGCTGGGACAGACGATCAACAACGATAATACTTTGCAGCAGCAGGCTGACCAGTATGGTATTACAACAGGAAAGGCCCAGTTGATCCAGCAGATCCTAAACGGCACGGAGGGACATACGTTTGAGGAGCTGGCGCCGCTTTCCATCAATGAACTGAATCTGATCATCGCTTCCGGGGCACCCGGTCTGGAAAAGGTTTCTTCTCTGGGCAATGCCAGCGACAAGGCGTACATCGGGGAGGAAAAAGCGAAGGAGATCGCGTTTGCCCATGCGGGAATCGCAGCAGAGGATATCTATTTTTATGAGATGGATATGGATGTGGAAAAGGGCGTTATGGTCTATGAGATCGACTTTAAATGCGGCGGGTATGAATATGAGTATGATGTCGATGCCCAGACCGGAGATGTGGTAAAAAATAAAAAAGAGATCGATGACGATATGCCTGCAGGGATGATAACGCCTTCGGCGGGGACTACGGCTCCGTCTTCAGGCGGGACAGGGATCTACGGCCATCACCCGGAACAACATCATGACGAATACCATTATGGGATGTATCAGCAGGGGCAGAACGGGAACACCGGAACGTCCTACGCGGCCATAACGGCAGACCAGGCGAAGGAAATTGCTTTAAATCATGCAGGACTGACAGCGGATGCCGTATATTTTGATAAAGTGGAGCTGGATTATGATGATGGAATGCAGATTTATGAGATAGAGTTCGTCAGCGGCTATGTGGAGTATGAGTATGAGATCGACGCAGTGACGGGAGCCGTCTGGGACTATGAGTGGGATTACGATTAAGGCATTGTAAAAACATATAGATACTATACTGGGCATATCGGGAAAATATCCGGTATGCCTGTTGTTTTTGAGCGGATGAATACTTTACGAGCGGAATATTTCATGGTAAAATAGTTTTCAAAAGGGAATAAATACCAGAAGGAGGTTAATAAGGGGATGGCTTATATTGACAGTATAAAGGAGAAGGCAAGAAAAGACAAAAAAACGATCGTCCTGCCGGAATCGAATGATAAGAGAACTTTGATCGCGGCGTCCCATATTATCGAGGAGGGGATCGCAGATATCATCATGGTCGGCGATGAGGAGAAGATCATGGATGGCGCCGGCTGGCTGGAGATCGAACTGGACGGCGTGACGGTGGTAAACCCCGAAAAATGCGAAAAGTTTGATGAATATGCAAAACTTCTGTATGAAACAAGAAAATCGAAAGGAATGACGCTGGAGAAGGCGACGGAAATTCTGAAAAAGGATTACCTCACATTCGGCGTTGTGATGGTAAAGGCGAATGACGCGGACGGTATGGTGGCGGGCGCCTGCCATGCGACGGCGGATACGCTGCGCCCGTCTCTGCAGATCCTAAAGACAGCGCCCGGCGTGAAGCTGGTGTCCGGCTTTTTTATTATGGATGTGCCGAACTGCGCTTACGGCGACGGCGGGACGTTCCTCTTTGCGGACTGCGGCCTGAATCAGGACCCGACAGCGGAGGAGCTGGCAGCGATCGCGGATTCTTCCGCGAGAAGTTTCCAGAATCTGGTGGGAAGCAAGCCCATCATTGCGATGCTGTCCCACTCCACAAAAGGCAGTGCAAAGCACACGCTGGTGGACAAGGTTGTGGAGGCGACAAGGATCGCCCATGAACAGTATCCGAACCTGATGCTGGACGGCGAACTGCAGCTTGACGCGGCACTGGATGCGAAGGTGGCAAAGACAAAGGGTGCGCTCAGCGATGTGACAGGTAAGGCAAATGTCCTGATCTTCCCGAATCTGGACTGCGGCAATATCGGGTACAAGCTGGTACAGAGGCTGGCGAAGGCGGAGGCCTACGGTCCCATGCTGCAGGGTATCGCTAAACCGGTCAATGACTTATCCAGGGGTTGTTCCTGGGAGGATATCGTGGGCGTTGTGGCGCTGACGGCAGTGCAGGCACAGATCATGTAAAAGATGAGAAGAACTTCTAAGGCAGTAAAAGACACTGCCTAAGAAATTCTAATCTCATCTGGAAGAATGCTCTGCATTCTTCGCGCGTTGTGGAGAAAAACAAGAAAAGAGGTAGAAAGCAATGAAAATATTAGTGATAAACTGTGGAAGCTCCTCCCTGAAATTTCAGCTCATTGATTCAGAGACGGAGGCAGTGGCTGCGAAGGGATTATGTGAGAGGATCGGTATAGAGGGAAGTCAGCTGATCTATACGCCGGCGGGCGGTGAAAAGCAGGAGACGGCTGTTCCGATGGAGGATCACAAAAAGGCGGTCAGTCTTGTATTGAATGCTTTGACGGATGAAAAAACAGGTGTTATTAAATCTCTTTCCGAGATCGATGCGGTGGGGCACCGTCTGGTGCACGGTGGAGAGAAGTTTGCTTCCTCCACGCTGGTCAATGAGGAAGTGATCGCTGCGATCACAGAGTGCAATGATCTGGCGCCGCTTCACAATCCTGCGAACTTGATCGGTATCCGCGCCTGTCAGGAACTGATGCCGGGTGTGCCGCAGGCGGGCGTGTTTGATACGGCGTTCCACCAGACCATGCCGGAGGAGGCATATCTGTACGGGATACCTTATGAATATTACGAGAAGTACAGGATCAGAAGATACGGTTTCCACGGTACAAGCCATTCCTTTGTATCAAAGAGAGCAGCGGAGATGCTTGGAAAGCCCTATGAGGAGGCGAAGGTGATCGTATGCCATTTGGGAAACGGTGCTTCCGTATCAGCAGTGAAAAACGGAAAATGTGTGGATACCTCTATGGGGCTTACACCGTTGGAAGGGCTGATGATGGGAACAAGATCCGGTGACATCGATCCTGCCATCATCGAATTCCTTGCTCATAAAGAGGAAAAGAGCATTGATGAGATCATGTCCATTCTGAACAAAAAGTCCGGCATGTACGGCCTTTCCGGTTATCTTTCTTCCGATTCCAGAGATCTGCAGGCGGCATGTAAGGAAGGAAAGCCTGAAGGCATCCGGACAGTGAAGACTTACTGCTATCGTGTGGCGAAATATATCGGCGCCTATACGGCGGCAATGAACGGTGTGGATGCGATCTGCTTTACGGCAGGCATCGGCGAGAATTCTCCGGAGACGAGAGAAGCTGTCTGTGAGTATCTGGGCTATCTGGGCATCACGATAGACAGTGAGCAGAATAAAAAGCGCGGCGAGGATGTGGTGATCTCCAATGCGGACAGCAAGGTGAAGGTGATGGTGATCCCTACGAATGAGGAACTGGCTATCGCGAGGGAGACAGCGGCTTTAGTGAAATAGTAACAATTAAAAAGCAGCCTGGGAGTTTTTCTCAGGCTGCTTTATGTTAAAGATTGATTTATTCAAGGGTGTACTGTGTTTTTATGATATCCCAGAGTCCTATTTCTTTAAGCTTTGTGACAGGTGCGCGGAATGTGGCTGTAACAGTACCGGGTGCCCGGCCTATCTCCAATCCGCCCGTGATCGTCACACGGTTCATGACCTGCGGGACTGTCATGCCAAGTAACTCTGCAGCACGGTTTAATGCAGAATCGATGGCAGCATTGAGATTGGCTCCCGATCCGATAAATGAAATCGGGGCTGACTCTTCAATCGCAACATTCCACTTAGCTGCTTCTCTTGCGGCGATCAGTTTTTCTTCCTCTGTCAGCGGCCTGGCCAGATGGGGAAGATCCTCGGCAAGCGGCAGAAGAATGGGACCGCCCAGTGTGAGCCCTTTTATAACAGAAACCTGAAGTACAACTACTCCTGAAACATCTGTTGTGTGTCCTGCGATTTCGCCGTCTCCCTGCATTGCATGCATGTCACCGACATAAACGCCTCCGCCCGGTATCCGGACTGGCGCTACTAAAACTGCTCCCGCCCGAACGCGGTTTATATCAAGATGGCCGTCTGTAACATCTTTCAGCTGTTCTGTGTTGATGCCGTATTCGTGCGGGGCATCCACAAGGAAACATCCGAAATCGCCCGCATTGTGTGAGTCCGGGGTATTTCTGGCAGGAGTTGTGCCAAGCTGGCCGACAAACGGACGCATGCGTGCGACCATTCCGGGCAGATCATCAGCTGCTAAAGCTACAACGGGGTTCTGAACCGAGTTGTCCGGCGTATGCATAAATTCTCTGCCGGCAGCGGCGGTTTTCTTTACGGCCTCGGTGTCAAGAGTTATGCCGAGTGTACGTTTTTCGTCAAAAGCGATCGTATATCCGCTGGTAAACGCGAAGGGTGCTGCCGGTGTACCGCATTTATCGCAGACGATGGAGTCAGGACCAATGCCCTCAACATGTGTTTTTGGGTAGAGTGTGCCGCATTTTGGGCATTTACCCGCAACAAAAGGATCGCCGAGGCATCTTTCGCCAAATACACTGTCATTGCCCGATGAGGTACCGTCAGATGTGACGTTTATGGAGATGATGCGGATCGCGATAGCATCCCCTACCTCTGCGCCGTCAACGAGAACCGGCTGAGTAACCTCATGTCCTCCCCTTATTTCCGGGGTAAGCATCGGTCCCCAGCAGCCCGGTGCGGTATTTGCAATTATGAATCCCCCATCCCTGACCGGACCGAGCATCGGAACATCCGGGCCGAGGATGCCGTTAGTAAAAGTGTTTACCAGCAAAGTGTCTTTTGCCATAATCGTCCCCCTTTCTTATTTGAACATTTTTACCAAAAGTTTTAGCTTAATTATACTTGCTTTTGGATATTTGTCAACATATTGTCGGATGCTTGGTGTTGAAACTATAGTGAAATTTGATATTCTGTTTCAATGGTTTCAGAATCAGATGAAATGAATGGTTAAATTTTATTTTCGAACTGCTTTAGAATTAAAAATTGCTTTAAAATTTGGGGAGAAACTGGTTGACAAATTAATGTATAACAGGTATAATATCTGGGTGTGTGAATAGGAGTTTTCTATGTTAGTGAATTTAACGGAATTGTTTGCTTCACAGGCAGGGCAAAAAGAGAAAAGAGAAATTTTGCCGGAACTGGAAGTGTTTGAGAACGGTGTAGAAACTTTTAAGATTCTGCGGAAAACACCTGTGGCTTTTACTTTTACGAATCTTGCCCCCGGCAGGGTGCGTGTGGAAGGTAAAGGAGAGGTTGTGCTGGGAATGCAGTGCAGCAGGTGTCTTAAGGATGTGGAGCAGGAGATAAAGATTTCTTTTGTGCTGGATGTGGTATCACCGGAGATTCCGCTTGAAGAAGCTGATGACCAGACCTTTATGGAAGGGTACAGTCTGAATGTGGAAAGCCTGCTAAGCAACGAAATATTGATGAACCTGCCGACCAAGGTTTTATGCAGACCGGACTGCAAAGGAATTTGCAGGGTGTGCGGAAAGGATCTGAACTTGGGAGAATGCGGATGCGATACATTCGTTCCTGACCCGAGAATGGCGGCGATAAAGGATATCTTTAACGCAAATAAGGAGGTGTGATGTATGTCTATTTGTCCCAAGAATAAATCTTCCCGTTCGAGAAGAGACAAGAGAAGAGCAAACTGGAAAATGTCTGCTCCGACTCTGGTAAAGTGCAGCAAATGCGGCGCACTGATGGTGCCCCACAGAGTATGCAAGAGCTGCGGTTCTTACAATAAGCGGGAAATCGTAAATGTAGAAGCGTAAAAATGAACAAAAATGAGAACCTTTCGATGATGGAAGGTTCTTTTTTGATTTTTGCAATTTTTAGAAAAAGCCGGAACTATATTATAAAACAGAAGGATATTAAAATAGAACACAGGGGTTTATGGATCATGAGAAATTCTGCTTCTAAAATATGTGAAAGCAGCGTGAAGGGAGACAGGACAGTGGATAAAACATTTGTAAATTTCACAAATCATTCTTCAGATTGTTGGGAAGAAAAGCAGAAAGAGGAAGCCCTGAAGTATGGGAAAATAACAGATATTGCATTTCCGGCAGTAAACCCGGAAGGGGATGAATCCTATATTGAGAAACTGACGGAAACATGCATGGAGAAGATTATGAGTCTGCATCCGGGTGCGGTGCTCTGTCAGGGGGAGTTCTGTTTGTCATACCGGATCGTGCGGAGACTGTGTGAAAAGGGTATTCCTGTTTTGTCAGCCTGCAGCATGCGTATTGTGAAGGAGGAGGGGCGGAAAAAGGAAGTGACTTTTGAATTCAGACGATTTCGCAGATACGAGGCAGAATTGTAAATTTGCAGAAATCAGTAAGTGTTGTCATAAAAGAAAACGGAAAATCAGCAGTGTGTAAAAAAGCGGGCTTTCAGTATAATTTATGCCGCGGGCTGAAGGTGACGGCGGCGGAATGGAGATGATTATGAACAGAATGAGAATGGCAAAAGAAGCCGAAACGAGGATGAAGATGCTGCAGTTGTACGATGTTCCCGGAGAATCGATCATTTATATGTTTTTATGGGGCGAGAAGGTCTTTGTCAGCAAACCGGCTATGGGGAATAGAATAGGCGTTTTGTGCGAGCCTACTGAGGCGGAAAAACGACTGGTGAAAGAGTTCGAGGAAAAATATGGTTATCTTGTATATCATATCATCCGAAATGAGATGGAAGCCGGTGTGATGTACTCACTTCTCTATATCTCAGACAAGGTGGAAGAGTGGGCAGAGGAGACGAATGCATTGAAGGATGCCGATTGCTATGTCGTATATCAGAAAGCTTATGTATATAGCGCCGGATATGTAAGTGAAGAGTGTGAGGACTTATCCGGCGGTTCTGGAAAGTTTATGGAGATCGGCCTTGCCATCGGTGCGGGAGGGCTGTGCCGGGTACGTTGAGAAATGATGGACGGTATGTTTGGCGGACTGATCCGTGTTAGAGGAAGAGATTTTGCGCATACAAAATGCTCCGTTCCGGGGATGTTTTTTATGATTTTTACCTGTAAACCCGGAAGGGAGCATATGATAGCGTCATATCTGTCCGCTTGCTTCAAATGTTTTATTTTACCCGGCAGTCTCACATGTCGGCCATATCAAATGGAAACTGCGAAGCATCAATATCGGGATTATCCGTGATAATGTGCATCATCTGCTTATACCGGTCAGAGAGGTTGCCTGCCAGTTTATCATAGGAGATGGTGGAGCTTTGCTGAAAGCCGAAGTGATTCAATGAATTTCGGTCATCCACGATCAGTTTGGCAAGGGAAAATACTTCCTCCGGGAGCGATGATAAAATGGCCATTGCGGTTTCTTCAAACTGGTAAATGGGTTTGTATTTATTGGCATTTGTCTTGTATATGCTGAGCCAGTTCGCCTGCCGGTACTGCGTTTCAAATCCGGCGGGTGAATGCGATTTTTCATATTCCGGGTTGACAATCCTGAGAGTCTGTCTTACATTCTCCCTGCCGTCATAGTAGTTGGCAGAAACGCCGAACAGTTCGCATACATAACTTATGAGGGTTTCATTTAAAGCGGTGTAAGCCTGCTGCAGCAGATTTTTTTCAATCGCCCATTTTACCGACGCCATGCCGAGGGATGTATTTTTCATCACCACCGGTTCCGGATTGTTTCCCCGTTTCAGAAACAGTTTTGCATCCAGAATTTTTACATCATCATAGATATATTCAATAAGAGGTTCTATGTGCTTCTCAATGCCGGAAAGTTCTTTGGCATGCAGTTCGCTGTAACTGTGCTTAAAACATTCATGTGCGGCGTTGATACTTTCCATACGCCGTCTCTCCGCTTTGTCCGGGGGACTTGTGACACCCCTGGATGTCTCAAGGCAGTTTGTCAGGTCGTAAAGCCTGTCCACAATATCCCGGTATTCCGGTCCGGCGGCGTCTTTATCTTCCCGGCTGTCATCGTACAGAGATTTAATCTGGTTGCCGCTGCCGCCTTTTACAAAGGTTTCCGCCGCGCCGGTCCAGTCCTGCAGTGTGCTGCAGAAAGACATATCCAGAATCGGCACATGTTTCTTTTCACACTTCAGGCCGGCTTTGTTTACTGCTTCTTCCATGCGGCCCAGTTCAAAAGCGCCGTAGTACAGTCCTCCCACTGTGACTTTCTTTAACACTTTCGCATAATTGACAACTGCCAGTGCCTGCATGGGAAGATTTCGAAGACCGTGCGTAAAATCGAAATAGATTACTTCGTTTTCGGAGAGCTCTTCATAAATACATTCAAAAATTTTGTTGAGTTCCTGTTTATTTCTGCCCTCCGGTATCCGTACAACCTGTCTTGCGGCGCGGGGAAATTTTTCCTGCAGCAGAGCATCCAGCCCGGTTCTTACAGTTTTCACAGGGAAAGATGTCCGGACAGGTTCGCTTTTTTGAGGCGGCATATCCGGCTTTGCGGCAGTGCTTGCGGTGCCGGCATTTGGTGAAAGCAGCGTGCGGAAAGTCTTTTTTCCGTAAGTATGTATCCGGCGTGGCGGTATGCTGTTTGCAGCCGGGGCCTGCATGTTGGATGTCTCCGGTCCCGGAGCTTTTGTTTCGGCTGTTTTATCGGGAGCGGAAGTTTCTTCTGTGGTATTCCAGTTTTTTTCTTCCGCTGTTTTTGTTGCAAAAACAGTGATTTTATCTCCCGGTCTGTACTGTGCCATGACGTGATTTAAAACGGCAATCTGTACAAACGGCGTTTCCTCTAAAAATTGTCCGTCCTCTGTCTCATAAACACATTTGGAATAGTTTCCGGTGCCAAGTATCGTTACAAAATGTCTGTTGCCCATGTGTTTCTCCTCATTGATTCTTAAGATTTTAGTAAAGTATACCACGATTGCATCTTTTTTTGCAACTGACTGTAAAAACCGGAACTATATTGAAAACAGGAGGTATATTATGATAAAAATAATAAAAGACTGGTATACAGGAGTTCACGCATGTGTGGGAAGCGCTGCTTTTAAGATGGCAGACGGAGAGTTAAAAAACAAGTATATGTGGACGCTGTTGACACTGGCTTCCACGATCAGAGCCAGCTTCTGGATAGTTGACCACATGCGTCCCTTCGAGGGGATGAGTGACTATGTGATAACAGTTGTTCTGATTGTTATTGCATTTTCAATGCTGGGGAGTGGATTGGAGTATATGGAGGACGAGCTGCTGACTCCGGCTGTAAAAAAGCATCACAATGATGTCCTTGTGCGTGAAGCCCGCAAAAAGGAGAAAAAAGAAGCGCAGGCGGCAGGGATGAGCGTCAGAAAATACAGAAAAGCAAAAGAAAAGACAGCCTTTGAAAAGGCGGAGAGAGAAAAAAAGGCAAGAGAGGAAGCGCTGCGGAAAAAAGCGGCATGGGAAAAGGAGCAGCAAAGAAGAGCCGCACAGGAAAAAGCTGAACAGGAAAGAGCAAGGAGACAGAAGGCAGCACAGGAAAAAGCAAGAAGAGAACAGGAAGAAAAGAGAAAAAATGCGCAGCGGACTTCACAGAGTATGTCCCTGCAAAAGGCGAGGCAGTTACTGCGCCTGAAGGAAACCTATACTGTTTCAGAACTGAAAAAGGCGAGAAACGTTCTGATGAAGCAGTTCCACCCGGACAACGGGAGGAACGGAAGCGAAGAGGTATGTAAGAAAATCAATGAGGCCTATACACTGCTTGCAAAGTATGCTGCAGCCTGAAAAAATCTGTAGAGAAAAATCTACAGATTTTTTTTGCGCCTTTTTGCAAACCGTCGTAAAAAACGGAACTATATAAAAAGTACAGGGACAATAAAGAAAACAGCACTATAAACAGGTGCGCGGGAACCTTGAAAATTACATAGTTGGTATGCAGTGAAAAAGGAGAGAGCAAAAATGTCGGCAAATATTATAAGAGAAACATGCCAGGGCTACAGTCTGATCCGCATTGAGGATGAAATGTTGAAAAACAGAGAGATAGAGTGCATCGGTGAGATCAACGAAGAGCTGGTAAATTCCCTGATACGGGAAATCCGCTATCTGGAGCGGGAAGATCCGAAAGGGGAGATCAAACTCTTCATCAACAGTCCGGGCGGACTGGTGTCGGAGGGGCTGGCGCTCTACGATGTGATGAAGGCAGTGACCTGTTCGATTACAACAGTCTGCATGGGACTGGCGGCGAGTATGGCGGCAATTCTGTTTGCGGCGGGGGACAGGCGGGAAATGCTTGCCCACTCCCGCGTTATGATCCATGATCCCTTGATCGGTGGTCAGGGACTGACAGGGAGCGCCAGTAAGCTGAACGCTCAGATAGGGGACCTGATGAATACCCGCATGATCACCGCCGGTATTCTGGCGGAGCACACAGGCCATACAGTGGACGAGATTCTGGAAAAAACCGCCTCGGACAGCTACTTCTACGCGGAGGAAGCGATTGCCTTCGGGCTGGCGGACAGAGTCGTCACAACAATATAAATCAACATAAACATGTACAGTATACAGAAATGGAGAGCAAAATGAGAGAAACTTACCGCATACTGGCAGAAAACAAAATGATAAGCAACGATACCCGGAAGACGGGGCTGAACAACAACGATCTGGTAATCGGCATCAGCGGCGCCGGAAAGACCAGAAGCTATGTGAAGCCCAATATCCTGCAATGCAACGAGAGCATGATAGTCGTGGATACAAAAAACAGCCTGTATCAGGATACAAAAGAGGTCCTTGAAAAAGCGGGATATGATGTGTGGCTTCTCGACCTGACGGACATGGTGCACTCCCCGGTGGGCTACAATCCGCTGTCCGCCATCCGCTATGATGAGATAGAGGAGGAATACAATGAACAGGATATCGCCGCTGTGGCGATGGCGCTCTGCCCCGCAGAATCCGAGAAGGATCCCTTCTGGGATTACGCGGCAAGGCTGCAGCTTGAGGCGCTGATTGCCTATGTGCTTGAGGCGCTGCCCGCAGAGGAACAGAACCTGGTGAGTGTGGCAAGGCTACAGGGCATGATGCAGCATGGTAGCTTTGAGCAGCTCTTTGAAGAGCTTGCCATGACAAAGAAAAACAGTATCGCAGTGCGGAAATGGCAGTTGTTTGCAGGCACAAAATGTGCTGATAAGACAAACGCCTGCATCCGCCTGATGTTGGGGGAAAAGCTGCACCTTTTTGCAACAAGAGGGGCAAAAGAACTGATGAACAACCCGAGACAGATCTGCTTTGAGCAGATGGGATGGTGGAAGACCGCTCTGTTTGTCAATGTCAGCGATATGGACAGAGCACAGGATAAGCTGGTCAATCTCCTGTATACACAGGCGCTGCAGATGCTGGTCCGCTATGCGGACAAAGAATGTACAGGCCGCAGGCTGGAAGTGCCGGTGCGCCTGATGCTTGACGACTTCGCGGCGAACGCGGTGATTCCGGACTTTGACAAAATCATCTCGGTGATCCGCTCCAGAGAAATCTATGTGAGCGTTATCATCCAGAGCCTGTCCCAGCTTTACAGCATGTACGGACAGGATAAGGCAAAGACCATCGTGAACAACTGCGACAATCTGCTCTATCTGGGCGGACAGGATGTGGAGACGGCAGAGTATATCGGCGTGAAGGCGAACAAAACAGCCAACACGATACTGAATATGCCTGTGGGGGACGCTGTCCTGTTCACCAGAGGGGAGACGCCATGCCAGGTGAAGAAGTATGATCCCCGCCACTATGAGTGCGGGGAAAAGCAGCCTGCGGCTGAAAAGACAGAGGAAGAGATTGACGGGGCGGGCAGATTGTGGTAAAGGGAGCTGATGAGATATCCGGGCGAAGGCAGGAGGGACTGTTAAATTTCGGGTTGCTTCCTGTGACTGAATGTGATAGGATAAAGATGGTTAAAAGGGAATAAGCCCGATATAGGGCATTTGAAAAAATTCTGTAGATTTTTCTACAGAATTTTTTTGTGCTTTTTTTGCAATCCGTGCCGAATACCGGCGCTATATAACATGTAAGGAAGCGGAGGAAATAAAATGAAAAGAACAAGTCTGGAACGGAAAATACTGTGCAGCCGTGAAAACAGAGTGGCGGATGCAGAGGTGGCGAAAGTGATTTTAGAGAGAGCAGCCGGGAGAGCTTTGAGAGAGTATTTCGAGAAAGATCACAGGTCCGGGAACTATGTGGTGGGGGAACTCTGGCCGGAAAAATTTCAGGAATGGCTGCGTCATGAGAGAGACAGTGAGTTTACCTACGGCGGGATGTGCAGAAAGTTTGTCGAGAAATATCAGGGCGGGGAAGAGATGGATGACGGGTATCTCCTGATGCGCCTCATGACCGGCAAGTATACAGGAGGTGGAAAGCTGTATTCCGCACAGTCTGCGGAGAAGAACAAAAGTGCACAGCCTGCGGAGCATGAGACGCAGGTATTCAAAAGAGAAAGCCTGGAAAACCGGCTTATGAGGGTTAAAAAGGCGGAGGAGGAGAAAACACAGGGGGCGGGAGGCATCGTACCCCCGCAAAGGAAACTGTCCGAATACTATGCCTGGATGGAGAAAGAACCGGAGACATCCGTGAGAGGGGATGTCTTTGCGGTAAACCATATCAATATGCGGGAATTTTTTCAGGCGTTGTCCCTGATCACCGGAAAGAGGGAGGATGCCGTGCTTCCGGAGACGCTGGCATTTGGAGAAAATCTGAACATAGAAGAAGTGCTGGAAGCGGGAGGCGGGGTGGATGAACGCTATTGGGAGCGGTTGTATATGCTTCTGATAGAGCCTTTTGCAAAGATAGCGATGAAAAGTGGAAATGGAAAATGCAACCTGTAGAAAAAACCGGAGCTATATAGTAAGCAGGGAACTGACGGAGGAGGAAAAGCCGGATATGGGAATCTATAAAATCTATAAAGCAGGACTGTATCTCATCGCATTTTTTATAGTGCTGATGGTATCCATTTATATCCTGTTCGGGGTGGTTTTCATGATCAGTGATATTCCGAGCGCAAGTATGGAGGGAACGATCATGACAGGAGATAAGGTACTCTCCACCAGGTACGATGCGGATGCGGAGAATCTTAAGCGGTATGACATCGTGATATTCAACCGGCCTGATGTGCCCTCTGAGATATATATTAAGAGACTGGTCGGCCTGCCCGGAGAGACTATCGTCGTGAAAGACGGGGAAGTCTATGCCGATGGCGTGAAGCTTGACAATTCATTTATAAACGAACCGCAGAGCAGAAGAGGAGACGGAACATACATTGTTCCGGAAGGATGTTACTTCTTTCTGGGGGACAACCGCAATTACTCCAAAGACAGCAGATTCTGGAAAGAGAAATATGTGCCGGCAGAAAATATCCTGGCGAGAAGTAGGTTTGTCATAAGGTCGTCGAGTAAAACTTGCATATTCTGCCCGCTTACTTTAGAATAGAACAATACAGACAAAACATAAGGGAGCATCATGGATATACAGGAAATAGAAAAGGCACTTCAAATCCGCTATGTAAAACTTCATTTCACAATACAGTTTTCGGAAGATTCCAGACTTCCCATGAATAAGGTATCAGCAATACGCGGCGGCATCGGAGAAATGCTGCTGTGCGCCAACTGTATCAGAAACCGTGACTGCGAAAGGTGCGATTTTGAAAGCGAGTGCATCGTGAGAAGAATCATGTACTCCAAATTCGAGAAAAAGCCTGCGTTTATCACGACAGGCGAGAGTGCAGGCTATGTGTTCGAGTGTGAGAATTATGAAGAATTCTTTCAGGCGGGGGATACTCTGGATTTTCAGTTGATTTTATTTGGGAAAACTATCATATATTTCAGTCAGTTTTTACAGGCAGTCTATCAGCTCGGCAATGCCGGGCTTGGAAAGGAACATGCGCAGTTTGAGGTAATTTCTGTCCGCAATACAAAGGGAGAGGCGATTATGGACGGGCGGACTATCCGCATGGAGCGCTACAAAGTGCAGACGATCGGCGACTATGTGAAATACCGTCTGCATCAGGGGAACGTTTCGGAGAATCGAATCCAGTTTAAAACACCTGTCACACTAAAATACCAAGGAGAATATCAGGAAAAGCTGACGCTCGAGGCGGTATTGCTGGCGTTGTTCCGCAGACTGTATATTCTGGACTGTTTTGAAAATTTGGACTGTGAGGAATTGTGTTTACAGGGGAAGCTTCCCGAAGTGTTGGAGGAGTATTCCGAGAAAATAACGGTCTGGCGTTATTCAGGTACAAAAAATCAGAAGATTGCGCTCCGCGGCGTGAAGGGGGAGCTGCGCCTGTCTGGGATTCCGGATGAACTGCTGCCCGTTCTGCTGGCGGGGGAGATCATGCATATCGGGAAAAATACAAGTTTCGGGTTCGGGAGATATCGAGTGAGATAGGAGCGAGGATGCGGAACTCAAATGGAGGAGATAAAGTGGAAAATAAGAGAGTGCTTGCGATGTATGATGTGAGAGGAAAACAGGAATACATCTACCGCAGCAAACATATTCAGGAAATTGTCGGAGCATCCGCGATCATTCGGGATGTTTTTAAGGACTATTTATATCCGGCTGCAAGAGAGATTCGGAATCAGGCAGAGGATATGGGGACAGAGGAGGCAATCTATCAGTATGCCTGTATAAACCCTGAGACAAAGAAAAGACAAAAGACAGGCGCGCCTGAACCTGTCGAACCGTTTTCCCTGGCGGATTTTGAGCGCCGCATGGAAGAGGCGCAGTATATCGGCGAAGTTGTCTACGACGGCGGCGGAAATTTTCTGGTTCTGTATCAGGACAGGGAAACCTGTATCAGCGTAAACCGGATTTTCATAAGAGAGCTGATGAAAAATACAGGTACGTTGAAAGTGCTCTGCACTATTTTGGAAAACCCGGACTTTGCCCACTATCGGGAAGACAATACAAGATTGTATGAAAAACACAGAATAAACGAGGCCACAGAGAGCGTCATTTACCCGGTGAACTCTCTGCCCATCAGTCAGGTGGATCCGCTCACCGCAAGACCTCTTACCACAGTGCGTTACACTGCGTCCGGAGGAGACTTTGGCAAAGAAAAAATGTCTCTGGAGCGGGCTGCCAAGTATGATAAATACCGGGCGGAGCAAAGGGGCGGAGATGCCGGGGAGCGGATACTGGACAACATTGTGGAGGAGCGGGGCAATGAAAGTCTTCTGGCGGTCATCTATATAGACGGAAACAGTATGGGAGCCAAAGTGCAGTCCTGTCTGGAGGGAAAGATAAGCTACGAGGAGTGTGTGACAGAGCTCCGGAGATTTTCGGCACAGATCCAGAGGGATTATGTGGAAGAGCGGATAAAGGCGATAGGCGATATGCTGGATAAAAAATATCAGGATACAAAGAAACGGCGCACCATCGTATCGGCGGGGGATGAGATGACGATTATCTGTAAGGCGGGGGATGCTTTGGAGGTGGTGAAAGCCTACTTTGAGGGATTGCCCAGAGAGGGAAGCTCCTGTGCGGGTATCGCCGTTTTCCACAGTCACGCGCCCTACACGGACGCATACCGTCTGGCGGAGGAGTGCTGCGAATCGGGCAAGGACTTCATGAAAGAAAAGAGGCTGGATAACGCCTGTCTGCTGGACTTTCACTATTGTCAGGGCGGCATCGGTATTTCCCTTGAGAGGATTCGGGAAAAAGAGCTGCAGGGGGATAAACCCAGCAGGCCCTGGCTGATGGATGCTTATTCCGGGAATAGGCCGGCGGAGTTTTACTATTCTCTGGAACTGGCACAGGAGATGGCGGAGATTTTGAGAAAGCTTGGCAGAACCAATGTAAAATCCCTGTTGAGTGTAGCCTTAAACAGCCCTGCGGGGCTGGAACTGGAGCTGCAGAGAATCAATGCGCACAGGGAGATGCCGGTGGATTTCACCCTGGGCGGAAAGCTGGACAATGAACAGAAGCGGAAACTGCTCTACGATATGGTACTGGTCTATGACTTGTGGTTTCGGGGAGATGAGAAGGAAGAGGGCATGTAAGAGTGGAAAAACTGTGTGGAAGACTGAAAATAGAATTGATGTCAGACCTTTGTGCGGGCTCGGGATATTCTTATGCAGGTATTATTGATTCAGATATGAGTTATGATGCTTACGGCATTCCTGAAATCCCCGCCCGCCGCTTAAAGGGCTGTATGCGGGAGGCGGCGCAGCTTGTCTGTCCGGAGGCGGTGGAGGCTTTGTTTGGAAAGTCCGGGGACAATGGCGTGAAAGGAATTGTGCTGGGGAACGGTTATATAGAAGATTATGAGGAGATCACAGCGGAACTCCGGAGGCTGCGGGAGAGCGGCGGTGTGGAAAGCCGTTATCTGTCGCCCCAGAATATTTTGGAGCAGTATACGGGAATCAGAGCCCAGACAAAGCTGAACCCGGAGACAGGGACGGCACAGGAAAACACTCTGCGGTATACCCGCGTGGTGGGACATCGCGATCCGCGGAAAGCGGGGGAAAATCTCTGCTTTTATGCGGTGTTGGAATATGAGAAGGCTTATGAAGAACAGGTGGAGCGGACCATAAAGGCTGTGAGAAATCTGGGATTGAACCGGAACAGAGGGCTGGGGAGTGTGCGGTGCAGTCTGGTGAAAGCGGGGGCGGATATAGAAGCGGGAAAGCAGGAGAGGTTGACCTACGAGGAGATAAACGGAGAAAAAGTCTGCCTGACTTATGTAATCCGCAACCGTCAGCCTCTTTTGATGGGCAGTGACAATACCGGCGTTTCAGATCCTTATATCAGCGGTAAAAGTGTGCTGGGAATGCTGGCAGGCGCGTATCTTGGCAGAGAAGGGAATACGGCGGAAAGTAAAGAATTTCAGGAACTGTTTCTGGACGGCACAACGATTTTTACGGATGCGAACATCACCTTTTTGCCGGAAAGGGAGCAGGAGAGCGCGGACTGCTGGCCTGCCTATTATCCGGCGCCGCTTTACTTAAACCGTCTGAAAAAGACGAAAATGCTTGTGAACCTTCTGGGGGAAAAAAGTACAGAATTTTCAGATAGATCCGCTCTGTATGATGAGAAAAACGGCAACCAGCCGAAGAAGCTGAAAACACACTATGTCCATGAGGCCGCTCCGAATACTTTTGCGATTGCGGAGGCGGACAGGGAGATTGTCTATCATAACAGTCAGTTATCACAGTTATACTATCTGGAAGTGATATCGCCGGGACAGTATTTCCGGGGGTGCATTTATACGGACAAAAAATATGCGGGCCTGTTAAAAGGACTGCTTGAGAGCGCACGCCTTTCCTTCGGCAAGTCAAAAAGTGCCCAGTACGGGGGCTGTGAGCTTGCGGCGAATATCACTGTCAGGGAGCCGGAGTGCAATGACTTTTCTGTGGGAGAGGGCGAAAGCGTGGCAGTGGTTTTCGGGAGTGACGCCGCATTTTTGACAGAAAACGGCTATACGGTGCGGTATGAGGAAGTGAAAGCGTTGGCTGCGGAGAAGCTTGGGATTCCTTATGATAAGACGACGGAGAGCGGGAGTATTTTACTGACAAGGGAGCTGACCGGTTATCATACCACATGGAACCTCAGGCGTCCCGGGGTTCCCGGCATCAAAGCGGGCAGTGTGCTTGTCTACACAATAGCGGCAGGATGCAGTTTTGAGAAATCGCTGCGGGCTGATGGCAGTTTTGTGGGAGAGGGGAATCAGGAAGGCTGCGGAGAAGTACGCATTGTGAAGTGCCGGGATATGAAGTATGAAGCCTGTCAGGTGAAACCTTCGGCGGGCGCGGAGGGAGTACAAAATCAGGGGAATGCCGCAGAAAAAGCGGGTACAGATGAAGCGCAGAAGTTAGTGTGCAGCAGGGCTTTTCTACAGTCTATTCTGACAGAGCAGCTTTTGGAGCGGCTGGTGTTTTTGTATATGAAAAATGAAGTCAGATTGCATCTGAACGCTGCCACAGTGGGACGGGTGAATCTGATGCTGCAGGAGAGCCTGAATGCCTACAGGCACGAGCCGGAGAAGGCCTTTGTGGACTTTTGCGACCGGGTATCATCCATCAAGCGTGTGAAAGAAAAAAGAGAAGCTTTCAGACTGCTGGATAAGCTGATGCGGAAGGAGAGCGGCAATGAGGAGCAGCATGAGATTGACTTTGACAAAATGGTCTGCGGCGGGGATGATGCCGCGTTGAAAGAAATAAGGGAGCTTTTGCAGAAATACACGACAAAGCAGGAGTATCGGGAGAGACTGCTCAGTATATGGGGCGTTTATCTGGGACAGATCCTCACCTGGCACAAATATCTGAAAAAACAGGAGGGAGGAAGCGGTGATGAAGAAGAATAAGATTATAAAGAAAATATATTATCGAATTAACTTCCGCCTTGCCTCCGCCCTGTCAGTGGGCAGCGGGGAGAACCGGTATTCGGACGGTGATATTTTGCGGGATGCCGCGGGAGTGCCCTTTGTGCCGGGCAGTTCTCTGGCTGGAATTTACCGCTCTCTGTTAAAGGCGGAGGAGGCGGATTACTATTTTGGGAGTACCCGTATGCTGGAACAGAGTGCAGACAGCAGGGTGCTCGTCTATGATGCGAAAATCCGGGACAGGGACGGAGAGGCGGCTTTCCGCAGTGTGATTCGGGATTGTGTGGGGCTGGATGAGTGGAAAACAGGAAAGAAGGGCTGTAAGTTTGACTTTGAAGTGGTGGAGCCGGGGGCGGAGTTTGTCACCTATCTGGAACAGAACTGTGAGGAGGGGGATAACGATATCTGCGGGGAGGTAGCCGCTGCATGGTTGAATCATCAGATTTACATCGGGCGTAAGACAATGCGGGGGCTAGGCAGCATCGGAGAGACAACTGTCTGCCGCAGAAGCTTTGATTTGAGGGAGAAAGAGGGGCAGGATGCGTGGCTTGATTTTGATATGTACCGGGACGGGGACTGGGAAGGTGCGGAATTTACAGCGCCGGATGTACACTGTGAAGCAGAGGATTTTGCCAATTGCGTTATTTTGGAGATGAAATTGCGGCAGAGAGGCGGCATCTCCATCAGACGTTACACAACAGCGGTGAGCAGGGACAAAGTGCAGCCGGATGCGGAGCAGTTTACCTGTATCATGACGGAGGATGGAACGGAGGTACCCTGTATTCCGGGAACTTCGTGGGCGGGTGCTTTTCGACATCATTTAGAGCGGCTTTCGCCGGGATGTACGGAAAAATATTTTGGGAGTCTCGAGAAGCGCTCCGGTATCCGGTTCGGGGAAAGTTTCCTTGAGGGCGCCCGGGCGAAAGTGCTGACCCGAAATGCGGTGGACCGTTTCACCGGCGGCGTCATTGAAAACGCCCTGTTTACAGAAAAAATGTGGTATGGCGGAACGACGAAGCTGCACATTGAGATTCCGGCCGGGGCGGACAGGCGTCTGAAACAGGCGTTTTCAGCTGCTCTTACGGATCTGCATACGGGAGTTCTTTCTGTGGGCGGCCTGACGGCTGTGGGCAGGGGGATTTTCGAGGGATTAAGCCTGCGGATTGACGGGGAGGATGTGCCGGTCGGTGAAGAGATGTACGGGGAGATTCTGAATACATTGAAGGATAAATGAACAGAGAGCATTTTTTGCGGTTTATGATATGAACGTGATGGGTGCTGTCTATAGAGAAAAAGAGATCGGATATACGGTATAAAGCAGATAGAAATAAAGAAAAGCGACAGAAGAAAGGCACGGGCATGGGAAAGCATGAAAAAATAGAGACAATGGATGCGTTCTGGCAGCTGGCGGAGCGGATGGAGCAGGGCTTTGTCTTTGCAATGTTTACGGACGGGATCGTATTTGAGCGCTGGCCGTTTTGGGAAGAAGGAAAAAGCACTGCCCGGGAGGCGTTAGAGCGTTTTCGGACAAAAGAGGAAAAGCTTCTGGATATCCGTCTGTTCAACAGGGAAAAGGAACTGCGGATGTTCCGGGGGAATATCGGCGGGACATTTTTGGGGAGAGTACTGGAAGATGAACCGGGGCTTTTCGATGAAGCCGTATATTTTGACGAGGAGCAATATCTGGATATTGATACAAAGCGCTCGGAAACTCTTTTTGCCGGTGAGGGAAAAGTGAGAGCGACAGGGGGCGGCATCTATCGGCTGCCGCTCAAACGGTTTGAGAACGCCAAAGTAAAAGTGCGAAATTATCTCGGCTATTATGAAAATACAGGTCAGGCTTATGTGAAGGACTGGCGGCTTGTGGAACTGATTCAGGAAGAGGGGGAGAGTTAAGTGGCGGTAAAATATATCAGAAATAATAAAACATTTATCAATCCCTATACATTTGTGCCGACGCCGAAAAAGCAGCCGGTCAGGCGGGAAGCCCTCGGGGAGCATTATAACACTTCCCTGCACACAGGTGTTTTGCAGTGCAGGCTCTATGTGCGGACGCCCTTAGGCATCCCGGATGCAGTGACGGAGGAGGAGATTGGCGGGCACAGGAAATATCGGTTCTTTTCCTATACGGAGGAGGGAAAGCGGGTGCTTGTGATTCCGGGAAGCGCGCTGCGCGGAACAGTCCGCTCTGTGTTTGAAGCGGCGACGGATTCCTGTTTTTCCACGCTCCGGGACAATACCGGTCTGTCCAAACGGATTGAGAGCCGTGGGGCCTATAAGCCGGGCATTTTAAAGCGGGAGAACGGGGAGTGGAAACTGTATCATGCGAAGCGTTATCTGCTGGCGGCCGATACGATGCCGCTTGGGCCTGCCTGCGGCGTTGTTGAGCGCAATTATAGCAAATTTGCGGGACTGCCCAAAGAGGTTTATGTCAATATTCTGAAACAGGGAAAGGACGGGGGGAGAGCTGCTGTAACGCAGCAGGGGGAAGAACTGTATTTCGGGGACGAAGTGGAATTCCGGATAGAGGAAAAAGGCAGATATGAGAAGAGAGGATTTCTGATTTGGGAGGGTGCTGCCGCTGACATCAGAAAGCAGGCGGGAAACGGGAGTCCACAGGGTGGCAGGAAGCGCGGCATTGTCTATATCGGAGAATCCTTCGGAACAAGAAAGCACGGTGAGAGTATTTTCATGCCGGTCCGGGAAGTGCAGGATATTGGAAACGAACAACTGAAAAAGGCGTACCAAGGACTGCTTGAGACATTGGAGATGTATAGAAATCCCGCTGTCAACCGGAGCGGTGATAAACACAGCGGCTATAGCGGCTTTGAACATGCGAAAAAAGAGCGGGGAATCCCGGTATGGTATTCTCTGAGGGATGCGAAGCTGTCTATGGCGGCCATCGGCAGAACCTTTTACAATACGACGTTAAATGAACTGGCGGGAGAGCGGCAGCCCTGCAAAAACAGGAAGAAACTCTGCGCGGCCTGTATGCTCTTTGGCATGACCGGAGAGGAAAATCTGGGGAGCCGTATCCGGTTTACGGATGCAAGAGCTGGGCAGGACTATCCGACAGAGGAAGTGACATTGCAAATTCTCGGAGAGCCGCGGTATTCCTATCTGCCCTTTTATGTCAGAGGAGAGGAGGGCGATTCCTATGACGATGCAGGGGTGGAGATCGCGGGAAGGAAATTTTACTGGCACAATGAGCGGGCACAGTCGGAGCCCGGGGTTTACAGGGGAGCGGCGCCGGGCAGGATGAACAGCACGCTGGAACTTGTAGGGTCGGGGGCGGAGTTTGCGTTTTCCATCTACTATGACGGGATTACCGAAGAGCAGCTTGCAAAGCTTATGTGGTGTCTGCATTTTGGGGAGAACGAGGCGGAGGGAACCCTTTGCCACAAATTCGGACATGGAAAGCCTCTCGGACTGGGAAGCGCCAAAGTGGTGGTTGAGGAGCGGGCAGAGCGGATTTTCGAGGACGGACGCTATGAGTGGCGGCATGAGAAACCGGTGGAGGCTGGGGAGGTTCCTGACATCAGAAACCGGAAAGAGCTGGAGAAGGTGATGGATTTTCACTGGCTTGAAAAGAGCGGAAATCCGGATGCGGTTATCCGGTACCCTGAGGTTTACGATGTGGGCGGAAAGGCATTTCCGAAAGATGGAGGAAACGAGGGTGCGGGGCATATCTGGTATATGAAAAACCGGGAGAAACCGGGGGCTTACAACGATAATGACAGAGTGGAGAGGCTGCCGGATATCCTGGCGGAAAATCAGGAACTGCATGGCTATGAGAAAGTCGGGGGAGATTTCGGCGGAGGCGGTTACAGAGGAAGCAATGGTTATAACAGGACCGGCGGAAATAAGGAGAGCGGCAGATATAGCGGGAGCAATAGTTATAAGGGAAGTAAACATTATAGCGGAAATAGCGGGAATGAGAGAAGTAATAGTTATCGCGGGAATAGAGGAGGAAACAGAAATTGAGAAAAACATATATTACCAATATTTCACTTCAGGCAAAGGGAGACTTGCTGAAAGTGCTCTATGAGCCGAAAGGGTTTACACTCGCCCGCAATCGCGTCTTCAGTTTTCCGGTGATTCCTGTCATCGCTGAAAACCAGGAGGCGGGGGATGAAGTGACGGTGCTTGCCGTGCGGCCGGACAATGCGGACACTCCGGATAATTATGCGGCGTTTTTGAGGGAGTTGTCGGAGCTTGGGATAGGGGAAGAGGCAGTAAAGGTACTTTCTGTGGCAGAAAATCAGAGCGATGCCGTCAGTCTGGAACTGCTGATGCGCATCATAGAGGAAATACCGGATGAGTCACTGGTCTACGGAGATATCACCTTTGGCACTAAGCCCATGTCTGCGGTTTTGCTCTATGCTCTGAGCTTTCTGCCGAAGATAAAAGACTGTGAGGTGGACGGTATCTACTATGGAGAGATCAAAAGAGCAGGCGGCGAGATGGTGGAAGCTTCGCTGTATGATTTGACGGCGTTCCATTTGCTGGGAGACATGATCGACCAGATGAAAGAGCTGGGAGTTGAGAAAATGCCGGAGGCACTCCGGAAGATTATAAAATAGTATACCAGGGGATAAAGATGGACAGTAGAAATGAGAAATATGAGGAAAAAACGGAGCTGGCGAGAGCTTTTGAGGAAAAGCACAGAGCTTTTTTGACGGAGCTTGCCGGAATGCCTGTGGGATGGGGGCAGGGGGATAATAGAGAGAAACGGCTGCAATTTTTTAGACAGTACCGGATGCAGGCTGATTTTTATATGGAAGCGATGGAGGCATACAAGCCGAAAGAGTACAGGCGGTTTATGGAGAGAGAAAGCAGGAGACGGCAGGCCATCGATGAAGCGCGAAAAGATAAATTCGACATGGAACAGGACGGCGACATCGCTTCAAAGAAGCACAGGGAGGATATTGACAATGTGGCCTATGCGGAGGCGCTGAATGAGGCGGTGTGCGGCTATACAGGAATCAAAACGGACGGAACGCCCTACAATTTTATTGCATGTCTTGGGCAGTTTTACAGGCAGATTGCCGGGAGGATGGCGACGAGATATGATTTGAGCGAGGCCGGCATATCGGATGCGGGGATATCAGATAAAAATCTGAGCAGAGTTGTGCGGCTGGTGTGTAAGACGAAGGAGCTGGCGCGCCGGGAGGGACATGAGGAATCACCGGAAAAGATTATGGAAATGATCCTGGAGGTGCTGCCCCGGGATTATACGGAGAAAGAGCGGAAGTTTATCAAAAATTTTGTCTTTGATGCCGGGTATCCGCTGTCGTTTGATGCGTCAGCCGGGGAGGAGGATGAGGCAGGGGCTGCGCCGGAGCCGGAGGATAAAAAGAATGCGGTAAAAGATGCGGAGGATATGAAACTGGCACAGGATATCCTGCGCACATTCTGTGAGGACATTGAGAAAAAGTGGGCGTTTATTGAATCCGGAAAGGAACTGCGGAAGAAGAAAACCATTCAACTGTTCTGTACGGCGGATATGATGAAGGAGTTAAAGCTGGACGGAAAAGGGACGGGAGAGCCGTATTCAGAGGAGCCCGCCGGCGATGAGGAGTTTTATCTGGTTCTGGAACCGCAGGGGGATTTTCTGTACCGGAAACTGCTGTATCAAAAATACCTGCAAAGAGCGTTTGCGGAATATCCGGGCGACTTTTACGAGGTGTATGCAAAGCTTCTGCGGAAGGATTTTGAATTTACGGATAAGATGATCGCGGAAGTGGAGGGGAAGGATGCCAGTACGATTTCAAGAGAACGGCAGAACTATCTGAAATGGATGAAGGCGCTTCGGGATTTTTCGATTTCGCGAGGTTGATATTTTGAGGTGTATGAGGAGACGAAATTTTCTTGTTTTGCGGCGAGGATCGTGGTAAGATAAAAAAATGAGGCGGGCCCGAGTAAGGGCATTGAAACGTGTTTACCACTTTGTTTTTCTCTTCCTCGGTTTATGGTAGAAATGGCAAGAGCCCGACTGAGGGCATTGAAACTTGTTTGTCATTTTTATGTTCCTCCTATTATGAAGTAGGAAAGGTATATGTTCGAGTAAGGGCATTGAAACCTTTTTCCCATTATTACTTCCTCCTCTTTTATAGGGTAGAAATGGCAGGAGCCCGGCTAAGGGCATTGAAATTTGCCATTTTTGCCGCGGAAGGCAAAGTCATATCTGCGTGTTTTCTCTTTGGGGATTCCTTTTGATAGAGGCATTGTTTCATATTTTCGCTCTTCTATCTGTTGCAAGACGGATTTGGCGGTACCCGAAAGGTCTTTTTCATCGTCTGCGGTCTGACAATTCTACCAAAAGTCCCAGCATTCCTGCTGGCTTTTTCTGAGCTATCCTCTTAGCTGTTTTCCTTCATATTGGCAAAGGCGAGACTGATCATATCTGTTTTGCCTGTTGTACAGATATTGTCTAAAAATTAATAACAGGCAGAAGGGTATATTTCAACAATTTTTCTGTTGACATATAGACTACAAGTTGTTATCATAAAGTTGGACTACAAAATGTTATCTAAAGAAGCAGATATAAGTGCTGACAAAGATGACAGATGTATAGCAGGAAATCATAAAAGACAGATGCAATGGAAACGCGCATCAGAAAGTAAAGTAGAAACACAACAAAAAACACAACAGGAGGATCAGATCATGATACAACAGGTTTCCAATTCAGAGTTAGAGCTGATGAAGATCGTCTGGGCAAACGGCGGAACGGCGCTGTATGTCCATATAATGGAAGAATTGTCAAAAACGGGACGCGTGTGGCAGAAAAATACCATTATCACGCTTTTGTCAAGGCTGGTGGAAAAGGGGCTTTTGAAGACCAATAAGATTGGACGCCGCAATGAATATATAGCGCTGGTATCGGAGGAGGATTATCAGGCAGAGCAGACGCAGGTTCTCCTGAATAAATATTTTGATGGGAGCGCAAAGGGGCTTGTATCAGCGTTGATACACAGGGAGATGCTCACTGCTGAGGATTATGAGGAGTTAAAACAGTTTTGGGAGAAGGAGAGGGAAAACAGATGAATGATGTATGTAAACTTGTAATCTCACTGTCTTTATCAGGATCTTTGCTGATTCTTGTTTTACTGCTTTGTAAGCCTCTTTTCAAAAACAGAGTCAGTAAGCGGTGGCAGTATTATATCTGGCTGGTGGTCATTGCCCGGCTGCTCCTGCCTTTTGCGCCGAAGGGAAATCTGATGGAAACATTGTTTGACGGGGCGGAGCAGGCTGTCGAACGGATAGGGGAGACGACTGGACAGATAGAAGGGATGGAGCCTGCAGCGGATCAGATGGAAAACATGGAGCGGACGGAGGAAGCAGGACAGACCGCAGAGCAGGGAAGTACTGACTCAGCAGATGGCGTGGGCGGAGATTCAGCGAGCAGCAGTGATGGTGCACTTCCGGCAGAAAACGGCGGGATACAGGAATATCAAAACCATGGCATACAGGAAGCGGGAAAGTATGCAGAGTACCTCTGGCTTGTCTGGCTTGGGGCTGCAGTGATTTTGGTGGTTCGGAAGATAACAATATACCAGAGTTTTGTAAAATACGTCAAATCTGGTTGGAGGGAAGTTTCGGACATAGCATTGCTGGATATGCTGTCGGAGGAGGAGGAAAGGCTTGGGATAAAACGGCCTGTGGAGTTATATACAAACGAACAGGTTCCATCGCCTTTGCTGATCGGACTGTTTCATCCAAGTATCATACTGCCGTCTGCCGATCTTCCGGAGGCGGATTTCCGGTATACGGTACGCCATGAACTGATTCATTACAGGTATTGTGATGTTTTATATAAGTGGCTGGTGCAGATCACAGTCTGTCTGCACTGGTTTAATCCTCTGGTATGGCTGATGGGAAAAGAGACAGCAAATGCCTGTGAGCTTGCCTGTGATGAAGCGGTCATGAAGACTCTGAATGAGGAGGAACGCAGGACCTACGGGGATGTTTTGCTCCGGGCGGCAGGGAATAAGAGTACATGGGGAGAGGCGTTTGCCTCTGTCACACTCAGCGAGAGTGGGAAGCTGTTGAAGGAGAGGTTGGGGGCCATCGGACATTTCAAGAAAAAATCGAAGATGATCACCACAGTGTCTGTTATATCTGCGGTGGTGCTTATGGCGGGGGCTGTGATGACGGGAGCGGCGGCACCATCCGGAAAAGTGGAGGTAGGATCGTATATTTACAGAGACGAAGAAGTCGTTATGGAGACATTGGAATTTAGAGGCACGGAATATTATCTTGTTCTTAATGAGGCGCAGCTGAGGGCGATCGGTACAGGGGAGTACGGTCTGGACAAAAACTATATGCAGCAGGCGGATATTCAGATGTCGGAGCGGGAGTGGATTCCCATAGGTACACAGAATAAGCCGTTTACAGGCAGTTATAACGGAAACGGCTTTGAGATTACCGGGCTTACGATAACAGATCCTGATGTGGAACCGGCGGGGATGTTCGGGGTGGCTCACAATGCGCATATCTATAATATTACGATGCGGGATTTCGATATAGTAAAAAGTGAGAATATTGCAGAGCAGCCGGACTTTCCGATTCTTGCCTGGGATATGGGCGGCAGCCGTGTCTATGACAATTTTGTTTATCTTGCAGATGAGAATGCGACGGAGATCATGAACAGTACTTCAGGCAGGGACAGCGGTATGAATGCAGCGGGTGTTGCGGGCACAGACAGCAATGAAGACGAGCCGGAAATTGCAGTCTGGAACAACAGTAAAGCGGCGTCCGAGACTCCGGCTGGAGGAAACGGAATGTCCTCGTCCTCCAAAGCAGAAGAATATTATGAAAACGGCAGTCTTCCGGGGTTCGGCAGGGCATTTTATGAATTGGATGCGAAAGAGCAGGAGGCGTGGCTTAACAGGGCTTATCATGACGAGGAAATCGCATTTTTCTCGGTGGCATTGCAGCAGCTTGATGCGGGAAGCGCTTTGTTTGAGACCTTTGCACAGAAGGCTTATGCAGATGAAAATGTCAGCTTTTTCTCTGTTCTGACGAACTATATGAGTAAGGATTTGTTGGAAAGATGGCTGGATGAATCGGTTGCGGACAGGAAATTCGGTTTTCAGTCGGTGTTATATACAGCGCTGGACAGAGACTGGGAGAAGGAGGCAATGGAGGAGGAACTGGACAGACAGCGGGAGGAAGAGTATAAAAGTGTCGGAGTTACGAAAGACGGAAAGAAATATTATTATCAGGGGCAGCTGGTGGGTATCTTCCTTGATATGAAGCCGGACAGTGCCTTTCACACGTTGGATATGAATCCGGAGGGCACGGTAAATATTAAGATTGTCCGTGATGCGGCAGGTATGATAGAGAGCGTGACGTATATGACGGAGGAAGAAGTAAAGGAGCGGTTCGGGGAAGCACAGGTGGTGCGTCCCCCAGATGAAGCTTCTGATGAGTGGGATGATGCGACGTATGGCCCAGATGAATGGGAATAGTCATAAAGTTCAGAAAATGTATGATCGTCAGAGACAACATGATTCGGCGATACATGTAATATCATATACGATTTTTCTGCTGTTTCATTTCGTTGATAACGCTCATACCGATGGGCACGGAAATAGCGAGCGTCAGTACATCGGAAACCGCCTGACAGATCTCAACGCCCAGAAGGCCAAAATAATGGGGCAGTATGAAGATAAGAGGAATGAAGCAGAGCCCCTGCCTTGCGGAGGCAACGATGGAGGCCTTGAGTCCCTTTCCGACGGATTGCAGCATCATGTTGCACATGACGATCCATGCGTTTAAAGGAAAGACGATGACCTGCCAGCGGAGAGCGGCCGTTCCCACTGCGATAACGTCCAGATCATTTTTTCGGAAGAGCGTGACAAGATCCGGGGCGAAGATAAAGCCTGCCGTTCCAACGACCAGCAGGAACAGGAAAGCATATTTCACACAGAACCAGAAAGCCTCCAGCACCCGGTCATTTTTTCCGGCGCCGTAGTTAAAGCCGCAGACCGGCTGGAAGCCCTGTCCGAAGCCGATCAGGGCGGAATTGGCGAACATGGATATCCTCGACACAATGGACATGCCGGCGATGGCAAAATCTCCGTAAACGCCGGCTTTTCTGTTTAAGAAGATCACGGCGACACTGGCAAGCCCCTGTCTGCACAGGGAAGGGGTGCCGCCACGCACGATCTCTTTATAAAAATGAAGGTTCGGCTGGAAATTGCGGAACCGGATCTTCATATTGCCGCCTCTCCGGATCATGATCAGAAGAAAGACAAAGCTGACATACTGACTGACGGTGGTCGCTACGGCGGCGCCGGCGATTCCCATCTCAAAACCGAAGATCAGGAGCGGATCGAGGGCGATGTTGAGCACCGCTCCGGATACAATCCCGATCATGGCGTAGAAGGCGCTTCCCTGATACCGCATCTGGTTGTTCAGCACAAGAGAAGTTGTCATCGCCGGTGTGCCCAGCAGGATGATCCAAAGATAAGTGATCGTGTAGGATAATATGGTTTCGGTGGAGCCCAGAAGGTATGCCAGAGGCTCCAGAAAAAGAAGCCCCAGAGCCATCAGGATAAAGCCTGCGATAAGCGCCGAAAAAAAGCCTGTGGCGGCCATTTTTTCCGCCTCCTCGATCTCCTTTGCCCCCAGTTTTCTGGATATGTAATTTCCGGAACCATGTCCGAAGAAAAATCCCACTGCCTGAATGATCGCCATGACCGAAAATACAATACCGACAGCGCCGGTTGCCTGGGTGTTGATCTTTCCAACAAAGAAGGTGTCCACCATATTGTAGAAGGATGTGATCAGCATACTCAGGATCGTCGGTCCCGCCAGCGTGCATACCAGTTTTCTGACCGGTGTTTCCAGCATATATTTTCTTTTTTCTTCTGCGTTTACGAAATTCATAGATATATAGCATCCTGCTGTTTTTCAGAATATTTTCCGGAAGATCTGGCAGGATATCTCCCCCTTCCAGTTTAGTGTTCTTTCTTGTATTTAAGCTTATCGCTTATGGGTTTTGAAAGTCAAGAGGATTTTCCTATAAAAATGTTCAGGCAGTCCGACCAGATGGAAATGAATTTCCTCGTCGCCGCGCTTCCGCTCCTTAAGAAATTGATTTCCATCCTGTCTACGTTTTGGTATGTGAATTGATAAATACTCTGGGATGTACTTGACAGAAGTATCGTAGTGCGATATATTGTATATAGCAGTGCGATACATCGTAGTACAAGAATAAATGAAATATTAAAGTAACGGTATTAAATATAGAGAAAGTTAGTTGAGTGGAAAGTGGAAATTAAGAGTTAAGAGTTAGGAATTGGAAATCAGAAGTTAAGAATCAGGAACTGAGAATCAGAACGGGAAAGGCGGAGGAATGGACGCTCATATCAAAAAAGTTTACGTCCCGATGACGGAGACGGGGTTTTATATCCTTCTCTGTCTGAGGGAGCCGAATCATGGATACGGCATTGTCCAGATGGTGAAGGAGCTGACGGATCACGAGATCGTGTTGAGTCCGGGGACGATGTACGGCAGTCTTTCCAAGATGGAGAAGGACGGGGTGATCGCGTTTATCCGGGAGGAGGAGAAGCGTAAGATATACCAGATCACGGAGCTTGGGCTTGAGGTTTTGAATCTGGAATTGAAACGGATCGGGCGGCTTTATCGAAATGCGAAGGAGATGACATCATGAAAAGCAGGAAGACAGAGATTCATTTTTTTACCGGGGTAGATTATGAGAAGGAGCAGGAATATTTGAGGAGGATGCATCAGTCAGGGTGGAAGATTGTTCGTATCGATCATTCGTTTATATATTGTTTTGAGGCCTGTGAGCCTGAGAATGTGGTTTATCAACTGGATTATTATCAGGAGGGGAAATATTCCAGAGAGGATTATCTTCAGATGTTTCAGGATTGCGGCTGGGAGTATCTGTTTGATTCTATGGAATATCATTATTTCAGAAAGCCGGCGGATCAAATGGACAAAGCGGAGGAGATCTTCTGTGATGACGAATCGCGTCTTGAGATGCTGAACCGGGTGTTGAAAGGAAGGATCAAATGGCTTATAGTGATCTTTCTGCTGAATGTAGTGAACGTGGCGGTATCCTTCGGTTGGTATGTGGAACGCTGGTATTGTTATGGAAGAAAAGTTGAACTGGGACCGGCTGCGAGCGCGCTGTATATATCCTGGCTGCTCATACTCTCCATATATGTGATTTTGTTTATCCGGTTTGCGCTGATCTACCATGCTTTTAAGAAGAAGGCCGAAAGATCCTGAACAGGCTTTATATGACGAAGCAGGAGGAAATGGGGGTGGCTGAGATATGCGAGGTTTGTTTAATGGAAGCGACTTATTTTGCGGAACGATGATTTGGGAAGGATAAGAGGACAGGAATGGGGGACTGATTATGGCGGGGATTCTTACGGAAGATCTGATCTATGAAATATTATCGGTGGTGGAGGAGATACCGGAGGGAAAGGTGGCTTCCTACGGGCAGATCGCGAGGCTGATCGGCAGGGATAAGAATGCGAGGCTTGTGGGGAAAGTACTCAGCATGTCGGAATATTACGGAAATTATCCCTGCCATCGCGTGGTGAATCATGCGGGAAGGCTGGCACCGTTCTTTTTTGAGCAGAAGGAGCTGCTTCTGGAGGAAAATGTGGAATTTAAGGATGATGATCATGTGGATATGAAAAAATGTCGGTGGGATTGCTAGAGGATTCATCGCGTTTGTGGGCGGACAGATATGTGTTTGCGTCGGATAAGGAGGATGCAGTACAAATGAGCAATCTGTAATTTCAGATAACAGTTTACAATGTAGACAAACCATGTTATACTGTCTACATTGTAAACTGTTTTGTGTTATGTTTATTGTTCGTATTGAAAGGAAAGGCAAACATTTTTCACATACTATGAAGCTACAAAACAGAGAAGAGGAGAAGCATGCAGCAGATCATTTTAACACCGGTGGAATGGAATATTATGGAGAGCCTTTGGGAGAGGGCGCCGAAGATCGGGAGCGAGATCGTAAAGGATGTGAAGGAGATCGCGGGATACAGCAGGAGCACCACGCTGACGATGCTGGCGCGGATGACAAAAAAGGGCTATCTTGAATGTACAGAGGATAAAAAGGGTATAAGAATATATAGGCCGTTGATTGACAGGCGGGAGGCGATGCAGCAGGAGACGGATCACTTTCTGAACAGGGTGTATCACGGAAGCCTCTCTCTCCTTGTCAGTACCTTTACGGAGAAGCAGAAACTTTCAAAGGAGGAGATTGACAGTTTGTATGAGATTTTGAGAAAAGCGGAGGAAAAACAGGATGATTGACTGGATGAATAACTGGATGAATAACTGGATCTTAATGTCTTCTGTACTGATCGTTGTGATATTGCTTATCAGGAGGCTTTTTGGGGAAAGGCTGACGCCCGGCCTGCAGTACGGGCTCTGGATTTTTGTGGCGGTCCGTCTTCTGGTTCCTGTGAATTTTTTCTACAGTGAGTACAGTATGCCGGAACTGATGGATAAGATGGCGACAGCGGTGTATGGATCGGATGCAAAAGATGAGGATGTTGTGGAGTATATCATAACGACGGAGGGGGATGCCTTTCGGGAAGGGGAGGAAGACGGGAAATATGTGCCGTCAAATGTGGCAGAAACAACAGACCATGCCTATTATTCCTCTGAAGCTGAAAGTGATCTCGATGCGTTTTTTTCCGGCGGTCCTTCTGTTTTTTATTTGATATGGCTGATCGGCATGGCGGTGATAAGCGGGATCTTTCTGCTCACCAATCTGTTTTTCCGCATTCGTATTTACAGCGACAGGGAAGAGATTGAGGAGGAGGAACTGGAAAAGCGGGAAATGTCTTCGGAGATTCCGGTCTATGTTACAAAATTTGTGGCAACGCCCTGCCTGGCGGGGCTGAAAAGCCCGGCGGTCTATATTCCGCTGAAGATTTGGAAAGAAAGTATAAAAAGCAGATCAGAATATAAGGAGAAAAACAGGGAACTGCAGGCGATGGTCTGCCATGAGAATATTCATTATCATCATGGCGACCAGTTCTGGGGATTTTTACGGATTCTGTGTCTGATCCTGCACTGGTACAATCCGCTGGTCTGGTTGGCGGCGCTCGCAAGCAAACAGGATGCGGAGCTGTTTTGTGACGCCGGGGCAGTGCGGGAGCTCGGTGAGGAAAACCGTTATGAATATGGCAGGATACTGCTCGACACCGCGCTGCAGGAAAGCAGGGGGCTGGAAAGATTTTCGGTTCAGTTAGGCCATGCGGGGCTTTGCAATACGGAAATGGCGGATACGAAGAAGCATATTGAGAAGCGAATCAGGAAGCTGACGACGAAGCCGAAGAAGAGTACGACGGTCATCGCGCTGGCGTTACTGTTTTCATTGATGGCGTTTAGTTATCTGTTTATCGGCAGTGAAGGGCAGGACAGTCTTTTCTGGAGGATATCAGCGAGGGTTGACAGCAAGGCGGGGGAGGTGCTCGTAACGCGGTCCGATTCTCCGGATGGGGAGATCACGGGAGAGTTTTTATCCGATGATGGGGAGATAAAAGGAGAAGATTCATCTGAAAACGGAGAAGCAGCGGGGAAATTTTTATCCGAAGATGAGGGGATAAGCGGAGAAACTTCGTCTGAAGACGGAGAGGCGTCCGGGAGCTCTCTCCCGAAGGAGGAGGAAGTGGAAGCGGTCAGGGAAAAGGCGCTGGCAGGGATGAGCGAGGCGGAGATAGATGCGCTTACCACTTATGTAAAGGATTATCATAACTGGATGGAATACCGTCTGGTATATGAAAACTGGGAGAGCAGGCTCTCGGATAAAAACAGTGTGCTCTGGAATTTCTTTGACCGAACAGGGGAAGTGCAGGCGGGATGGATGCTGGAGGATGATCTATCCTATTTTTCGGATGCAAGTGAGGAGGAACGGGAGGCGCTTCTGGAGAAATATCCGGAGTTTGGGAAGGTGTCGCTGGAGGAACTGGGCGCAAAATACGGGGAACCGTTTTATGAACAGAGCAGCTATGGAGCAGACACGGTGATACAGAGGATGGGGGAACTTACGGCATCCGCGAAAAACGAAATTTTTCAATCTGATGTGGAGGCTCTCTGTGAGGCGCTGCGACAGGCAAAGGACACCCATGATGTGAGTTATGTGATACAGGTTCATGAGATACTTCACGATATGGAATATTTTCTGCTGCGCTATGCTCCCCGGGATATAGCGCCATATACAAAGGATAAATCGCTTTCCGGCAGGTATTACGGCTCGTTGGAAGTATGGCAGGCATGGCAGGAAGGCGGGCTGTAAATTCTTTTGGTATTCTTTTTTGTCTTAGAGTAAAATTATAGTTGGCAAAAATAAAAGGAAGAGGCCGAAACCCCTTCC
>CANSLJ010000008.1 GCA_947647735.1 uncultured bacterium
TTCCCTCTGATTTTCCGTACAGTCTGCAAAGTGTTTCAAGCTCCGTCTGCGTGAGTGTATTGGTATAAGGCTTGTAATTTTCCGTGATAAAAACCCCACCGCCCTCGCCCGGCTTTGTGTAAACCGGGTAGTCAAAAGATAATGCGATAATATCATTCATTATCGTGCGCCTTGAAACATCCAGTTCCCATGCAAGCTCCCTCATTGTCATGTGCCCTTTGGCAGATAAAATGCTGATGATTTCCATTCTCCGGTGTGCAGTGTCCATGCCACGCCTCCCGTCATTTTCTATGTAAAACTTCCGCAGTACGGTCCAAATTCATGTATGATTGACAGGACAATTTTCCTGTCCTCTGAACCACAGGTCACAGCCATTTTTTCCAAGCATTCCAACTGTTCCTGCGTGAGCGTGTTCTGGTGCTGCCCCACACCGTCCACAAGGAGATAGCCGCCGTCATATCCCTGTTTTGCGATAATGGGAAGTTCTTCGCCTATGATGTCAAAGTCCCTGCGTATGGCTTTCCTGCCGACACCGTACATCTTCATCATTTCCGACGTGGTCAGCTTTTTCCCCGACAGCAACATACGCTCAATATCACGCCGCCGCTGGAATGTATTGTCCTTCATGTTTCACCTCCTTTCGCTGTTTGATTCCCTGTGGGTATTATAGAAAAAGTAATGTTTCCTCTATGGCTACGTTCCTCAAAAAATTTGATTATTTTTTCAAAAACGGTAAAAGTTATCCCGACTTTTTTCTGAAAGAATCCCGTATTTATCCGTGCTGCAAAAAAAGTCGGGATAACGAATAGCAAGCACTGCCTGTGTTCCCTCACAGGCTTCAATTTTCCCAAGTTCCCCCGAAGCGGAAACTTGAAAAAATTGCTTGTAGGGGGGAAGTTTCCCCCTAACCCCCTCTGCGCTCAAAAATCACAAAATATCCTGCCAAAATTTCTGATTTTTTCACTCATTTTTTTGCATGAATATCCCCCGTAACGGGACAGAAGATTGTGTAAAATACTTTCAGCAATCCATTACAGAAAGGACGTAAAAAATGGCAAACAGAGAACGCAAAAACGAGCTGAAAATATATCTAAGTGATGACGAGCAGTACATACTGGAACAGAAAGTAAAAGCCTCCGGCATGAAAAGCAAATCCGCTTTCCTGCGCCGCCAAATTTTGTACGGTTTTGTCTATGACATTGACTATTCCGAACTTCAGGAATACAATGCTGCGCTTGGCAAAATCGGGAATAATCTGAACCAGATAGCAAAGCGCATGAATGCCACAGGAAACGTCTATGCCGCTGATGTAAAGCAAGTAAAAGAGCTAATGAAAAAGGTGTGGGAGACACATAAGTCCATGCTCTCAAAACAGCCTTACATGAAGCAGTAAACTGAAACAGAATTTCTGCTGAAAAATAGGGCAGTGCCAGTCAAATTTCTTTCACAATTCTGTATGCTTAAAAACACAATAAAATCTAAAATCAG
This sequence comes from uncultured bacterium, assembly GCA_947647735.1. Classification (GTDB taxonomy): domain Bacteria; phylum Bacillota; class Clostridia; order Lachnospirales; family Lachnospiraceae; genus 1XD8-76. The sequence continues at coordinate 1,489 of CANSLJ010000008.1, forward strand.
ACAAATTTCGCACTATCAAAAAAGGTGTACCGCAATGAAGTTTTTTCCTTCCTTGCGATATACCTTGATGTGTGCAGTATGCTATTAACTTTGATAAATTTTCTAATTCGATACTTATGTATTTTCCGTTTTATTTTCATTATTTGCTATGTTCCAATCTGAATGTATTTTGATACAGACTCTAAAGGAAAGAGTTATCAGGGAAAGGGAGCAGCAGCTTTTCTGAAGAAAAGATTGCAGAGTATGAGCAGGATTATCTGGGACTGATCAAAAAGGGACGGGAGGAGAATGAAAAAACATCCTGCAGATATGCAAGATCCGATGAGAAAAGCCTTCTCAACCGGATGGAAAAATATGCCCATAACCATCTGCTGTTCCTGCATGATCTTACAGTGCCTTTCGAGAACAACATTTCGGAAAGGGATCTGAGGAAAGCAAAGAACAGACAGAAAATGGCGGGAGGTTTCAGGAAAGAGAGCGGACACCGGATGTACTGCTCGATCCTGACGGTCATAGAAACATTAAAGCGGAGGGATACGGGAATCCTCGAAAATATCAGACAGTTATTCATGGGAACACCGGCTATTTTCTAGCCGGTGCTATATCCAGTTAATCATTTGAAGGCTGAACTGTTACAAAAGGATATTGTTTTGAATCCTCATATAAAAGTACAAAGTATAGAAGCAGTAAAAAGATGTGTTATGAATAATCTGAAATTTGCAATTGTGCCCAACTATTTTGTTGTGGAAGAATTGAAAAACAACTCCTTAATGTCTATTAGAACGGAACTTGATTATATAATATATCACTCCATTTACGTCTATCACAAAAATAAATAGATAAGCCCGCAAATGGAGTTAGCAGAGGATTTATTAATAAAGTTTGTACGCAGATATTTTCTTAAATAATAATATTTCGTTATCAATATCCTACCCATTCCGGTTGTCCTTCTCCCACAGCCTTTTCTACAGTTGAAATCCAATCTGCAATCTGCTGTAACCGAATCTGCAGTTCCTCGAAAGTGACCTCACCCTCTTCTGCCTGATTCCATAATTCTGCAAGTGCATACTTCACTCCATCTTCAGGATAAAACACACTGTCATGGTGCAAATTTTGTAATAAAGCACCTGTTCCATCCTTATCACACTTTCCATTAATAGAAATATGTTTCGCTTCCCATCCCTCTACTGTTCTCCTAACACGATAAGTATCTGTATGTCCATGACGTCTTGTGTACACTCTAAAAGTCATCTCTCTGTCCAAAGTCAAATCACCCTTAACATTCATAACTGCTCCTTTTCCCAAAATATCTTTGCGCATTTGTTGCAACATATGATAATGGTCGTAAAAGTCTACGATCCCATTCTCCGGTATTCTCCCGCTATTCACCATTAAATATTCTGGTATAATCGGTAACCGTCCCCAATGAATTACCTGCACAACATGTTGTAGTTGAGCTTTATACATCTCATTCAAGGTTTTATAATCAAAATCCCAATGCTTTCTAGATTCATACTTATCCTCAAAACGCCCAAAAGTCTTTTCAAACAGCACCTGAGCATCTTCCAAATTCCCCTTCGCCTGGTCATGCCGCTTAATAACTTCCTTTACCCAATAGCTCATCTTTTTTGCTAAAACATATTTGGATCCTGTCATATCAAAAAACTCATTACAATAAAGCAACAAATCTCTTTGCCTAAAGTAAAAATATTGGGTAATTTCAGTTCGACTGTATTGACGATTCAACTCATACCCATTATCCAAAATTCCCTTGACAATAGAAATTTTTAGGTTCCTCTTTCTCGCTTCACACTCCAATTGTTCATCATCCAACCAAATTTCTTTCATCTCTCTTTCCCTTTTCTACACTTATTAATATTAAAAATCTGACATCCCCCATGGCAAAAGGGATATTGATTACATTCACTACAATCATTAATGGGATATTCCTGCTTTCCTGGTGTTTTCAGAGCATTTCTCATCTTCAAAAACAATTCTCCTGTCTGCCATGCCTCCTGCAAAGTCATTTTGGTTAAATCAATCCCAGACCATTCTGTATCACGCATAAAAGAACAAGGATACATAAACGAATCTTCCGCAATAAATGCAGAAAATCTAGCCGCTTCACAAAACTCAACAGTCTCAAGTATCAATTTGGGTTCAGATATTGTCAAATAAGAAATCATACAGCTGTCAAAACCTATTTTGCAGTCCTTAATTTGATTTACAGCATTAAGAAATTCCTGAAGATTATCGTCATCCGTTAAACACCAATCATCTGTACTATGTATAGGCTTATAATTCAAAAAAATAATGGCATTGATTTGTTGTAACACTTCCGTTTCTTCATGCAGTAGTCTAATCGCCTCTTTGATTGTCTGCTTGCTTAATAAAAAGTGAATATTTACTTTGATATCATACTTTTTACACTCCGATATCACTTTTTGTGCATCTAAATAAGGGGCGTACCAGCTAACTGCCAACGCGCCACAAAATTCCTTTGTTGCCCGATAGATTTCTTCTGTCATCCCTTGCCCATTAGTGGTATAGGAAGGAATAATAAAATGTCTTCTGGTCTGTTCCAAAATCTGTATAAAATTCGGATGTTGATTGGGATTGCCACCGCCTAAAGCGATCTGCAATACTCCCGCCTGCTGTGCTTGTTCCAATAATCTGCAATATTCCACCAACTTCATATGTTGGCCCAAAGGATTCGATGCACGATAGCAGAAGTTGCATCCTCTTTCGCAATAATTAGTTATTGAAATATCCAACAACTCTGGTCCCTTTAAGTTACAAAAAGGATCTTCTCCAGAATAGCCCATTCGAATGAAAGCTCCTGACTTTCTGTCAAAAAATATGATATACCCACTTTCTTGATACCTTCTAAACAGTACATCCCCCACAACTACCAGCCTCCAATTTGACCATTAAAGTAAATATCCTCTTCGCACAATACAAAACTCTCCATACAAAAATATACTTCGGCAGAAGAATATCCATCAGAACTTAATTTTCCAAAATAAACTTTTCTTCCCTCCTGCAAAAGCTGATTTACTTTTTGAACAACTTCATTGGAATACCCATTTTCTGTCAAAAAAGTCCTGATTTCCTTTGGTTCCTTATTACATTCTTTCATATAGGAAAATAAATCCTGTTTATTTTTATTTATTGCTTCAAATAAGTCTTCAAAAATTATATTCATAGGAGATTCGCCGTCAACCCCAATAGCTTTCAAAAAACTCTTCTCACTCCAATTTTCTTTCATCGAAATGATAAAAGAGGTTGAGGAACTATTTGTCACAAAATCTTGCCTTATTTTCATAAATTAATATCCTCCAGTACTTGATTCAATATTTTTATTCCTTTCTCATCATACCTTATTATATTTTCAACATTGTAACTACTAAATGACGGTCGCAATTTAAGAAGAGTCTGATTTTGGTTTAACTCAAACAAAGCAATCTCATCTCTTTCGAGAAGTTCCTTTTGGTACAGATAAGTTTCAAAATCACCATATTCTTGCGCATAATAATCCTGGTATTCCTGTCTCAAGTCCTTGGAATATCGAAAAAAATCCCAGAAGATTTTAAGAGAATAACAATATGCAAAAGAATTTTTCCTCATACTCAAATGTCGGCAAAGTTCTCTTTCAAAGCCTTCCAATGAAAACATCTTTCGAGTCACACAATAATACGTTTCTTCTCCAAATAAAATAATCTTCATACCCTTCTCCTATTCTATCTTATCCCCCAATACAAATTCAAAAACTGTTGACAGATTCTGCAAAGTACGATTTTTATAACGATTGTTTTCATAAAGATTATGTAGTCTTTCATCCTGATTACCTAGTTCTAACCCCAATAGACCTTCCAGAATATCTATGACATTTCCCTGAATCAAACTACTATCATGTGTATTCATTTCTTGTAGCAATACTACTGCTATATCAGGCGTATTCTGATATAAATTCTCCCATAATTGCAACGTATCTGAATGACGCAACTCAAAAAGATATATTGTCAACCTAAACAACTCTCTGTGAACTAAATTCCACTCTTCCTCCCCCATACAACCCAACAAGTCTCGTACTAAATAATTATATGGGTATACCGCTTTTGGGGAATCTTGATATAGCAACTTATAGTCATCTTTTATATGAACTCCAAACATTTCTCGCATAAAACGATGATATTCTCCCATGTCAACAATTATTTCATCCATAAGTTCAAATAGAATTTTGATATTCAGGTTACGAAAGCAGTCACAGTCATAACGCATAAGCAAATAATTAACTACCCGACGTCCGTAGCTTCCATGCTGCAAAACTTGCTCCTTCCATTTTGCAACATCTTCATAAGACAAATAATCGTCTTGTACTCCCCAAATATATAACCAATACAATTCATCATATTCAGGTGCTTTTTCAACGATAGGCCCCAAATCTTTCTGATATCTCGTCCGGGACAAATAAAATACATACTTCTGAACGCCCTCTCGGATCGTCAGGTTGTTCTCTCGCATTCCTTTCCAAAACTGCATAAAAACATCTTCTTTACTAAAATGTTCCAACACATAATTAGTAATACAAAAATCACGAAACTCATCAAATGTAAAACTAATGGTCATACTCTTTTTTTCAAGAATGCCGGACTTGATTATCTGCTCATCTTTAAAAATCACCTCATTCTCCAGCATCTTAATCAAAATTCTTTCTTCCTCTTGAGTAAAAACACTGACCGGTACATGAAAAAATTCCTTTTTTTCAATCATGTACCCGACTATTTTATCCAGCAACATATATAATATATTATTTTGATTTAATACAACTTCATTTCCATGATACTCCTTGGCCTTTTTTTCAATATATTGCTGGAACACCTCATATTTATACACATCATATAAATATATTTGCTGTTGATGCTCATTTACCTCACAAAAAAATCGAAGCAACAACACATCATCAGTAAGCAAATCATAAGCTCTCTGCGACAGAGCATTTGGTCTAATAGATATATCAAAATACTGCATATATCCACTGAAGATTCTATTTTTGAAGTCATCACCAGTATGCCACATATCCATTTTTTTATAACGTTCCTGATAACTACCTTCTTCAATAACTCCGAATCTTTCCTGAAACAATTCATTTCTTGTTGACATTATCACTTTAATATAAGGATATTGCTCACATTCTTCCAAGAAATCTCGCATACACTGACCAAAATTTTCTATCAACGTATTTTCATTCAACCCATCAATGATTATCATTACTGGACGCTTTGTCCGCTCCCATTCCCGCAACAATATCTTATGTACATACTCCATTGAATATTGCTCATTCATTGTCAGTTGTTTATGAATATATAACATGGGGCTTTGGTTGAACTGATATGCATTATAATATAAAACCAGATATCCTTTTCTAATCAAAAAATTAGTGGTAAAATCACATAGAAAGTTCGTTTTTCCCTGCCCTGCATCTTTCGTAAGCAATAGATATTTTTTTGAAGCATACTCCAGATTTTCTGCCCATTCTCCCATGGCAAACCTAATCGAGCTATTTAATAAATTTTGCTTAATGTTATAAAATTCCGCCCAAACTACTTCTCGCTCATATATACGCTCCTCTAACAAACGAATATTATCAACAGCCATTTGAATCTTTTTTGTTAATTCAAGAGTGACCTTCTCTACATTATCAACTGTTACTGATACATTTAAGCTGTTGAAGTCAATTTCATTCCCTTCTTTTTTCAATACTGCATTAATTTCTTGAAAATCTAATTTCATTATTTCTCTTAATGTCTTGGTCACAAACAGAAAAGGTTCTGCAAAATACCGAGCCTTCTCTTTATAATCCCCTTCCTCCACAAAAATGCTAGGAATATACTTCTTACTATGCAAATTCTTGTTAAGTTGCATCTCCGTATACGTCTTTGATTTCTCAAATATTTGAATCAGATACTCATTTCCACATTTAGTCGCTTCAGGCAGTAAAGGTTTGAACATTTTTACTGTAGTCATCCGAATTCCAAGTAAACCCATACGATTGGAAGATTGCATTTGTAAGATTCCCACGATTCTCCCGTCACAAAATACTGGTGAACCAGATAGTCCCACATAATCTTCCGCACTTCCTGTAACAATATTTATCAATGAACAATCCCATACATTTGAAGTTTCTACAGTATGAAATCCCGTTCCTGTGATCTCATGTGTTTTTTGCTGTGTACCGATATATCCTTGAATTAACCAGTTAGAAGATTCGTCTAATATTTCGTCGTCAGAAAAAGCTTGTACCTTCCAAGGAAAATTTTTCTCTGCTTCCAATAGGGCAACACCATTCATAGAATTGTTTTTCTTAATAGGTATTTCACATCCTGATATTTCAACAGTGTGTCCATTCCCACATACCACATGCTCTGCTGTCAAAATCCATGTGTCCGTAATAATAATTCCGGTTCCATACTGTATTACTTCATCGTTATAATAACTTTTGACCCTTACAATATAGTTTTCCATTTCTATACCTCTATACTTCTATCTTTCTTTGACCATAAACGATTTGATATCCATATCTTTCCTGCAATTTTTCCAATATATCCTTTTGAGGAATATCATAGTTACAATATAACACCTTATTTCCTGCTAAAATTGCCTGAGCTAATGTTTCTTTTTCCGGGTGTCTTTTTCCACGTCCTCCATTTGTAGAAATCAATAATACATCTGCCCGAGAATAATTCATTAATGCTCTATTAGGATAAGCTGTTCCATGATGAGACAATTTAATGACCTGATATTTTTCTTCCAAATATTCATACCATAGCGCACTATCTGAGTCACCAGTAAACAACATTTTCAAATCCTTGTATTGAATTTCTATGACGATAGATGCCCTATTAATTGCATTCATAGGAGCCATACTTGAAGTACCTAACCAATTCTCCAAATTCTCGTTAGTTGCAGATATAAACTCTTCTCTATTGCTTCTTTCACTCTCCAACTCCATAAGCAGTTCAAATAATTTCATAAAATGAGAATCTTTTGAAATAGCATAATCCACACCAAAATTACGAATCATTTCCAAATTTAATGTATCTGCCAATTTATCCAATTCCTTGTCAGTAGGTGAAAGTACTATTAATTTACATGCCCCTATTGGGATACTTCTTGATAAAATTGAAGAGCGATTCATATCTATCCGTCTTACTATTCCATCTAAAAATTGAGCATTCAAACAATATCCATTTTTTAAACATAATTCTTCAAAACTTATACTATGCTTTGCTGATATTTCCTGACTTTCACCCTGAACCTGCAGCAGAAGATCATTTAAAATATTCTCTTTTATCTGTTTCTGTTTCTCAGAAAGAGACCTTATCCTTTGAGTAAACTCTGATCGTTTTAAAAGAGTATTAAAAAAACCATTAAACCAAACATTATATATGGGAATAATATTGGGATTATTAGCTTGACCATTTTCTTCAAGAAGTGCAATTGCACCTTCTATATGGTCTTGATCAATATGCGTAATTAATAACAATATTACCCAACATCCTCTATTTTTTAACTCAATAAGCAGTGGACGCAAATATTTCGTATAAGTTGATTTAAAACCACAGTCTATAATAATACATTCTTTGTTTACAAATTCAAGAACGAAGCAGTCTCCTGCCATTGCTGGCAGGAAGTGTATGATACAATTTTTCATAGCTGGTATCCCTAAATTTACTAAGTCCAATAAAATAATTATATTGCAAAATTAGTAACCTTATCAAATAAATATACTGTTTAATATATAGCATTAGATTATAAAATGTATTTGTCACTATTTAATCTTTGTCATTTCAAGGCACTTTCAAAAAATGGTGTAGTAGTGCTGTAGTAAACGCCTTGTTTTGCCGTGAAACTATTGATTTTACAAGCTTTTCCGGAATACTTCAAAATACTGCCGTGATACACAAAAAATTTATAACAGTTTTAGTTATCTTCCAAATCCACTTATCAACAACTTACAGATTAATGCCCCTCTTGCATTATTTTCCTTTTGCTCTTCAGACTTTGCATTTTCATTCATTACTTCTTCCATAACCTCAATAGCTGTTCTCCATTCTTGCTTAGTACAACGTAGTGGTCGTTGATTTGCTAATCTTTTCTTTAACGAAACCAAAACCTTTCTCGCTTTATTGTAAGCATCAATCATAGGATTTTTTCTTGCAATAATACTCAAGACATAGTCCAAAACATCATTGGCCATTGCAACCGTAATACTGTTTGTTTCATTACTAAACAAAACAGTAATGGGGGTAAAATATTGTATATCTTTATGAATCTTATACCCATGAAAAGCATATCACTCACTCCAATACCTCCTAACACTGTTTTTATTCTCCCTTTGTAAATATTTTAGCATAACTTCACAAAATATTTGTACCATTTTTGTTTATCCACTAACATAAATAAGCAAAAAAATCATTTCCTACTAAAATGGTCAAGCCATTTCCTATGACTTGACCGTTCTTTACTCTTGGTATTAAGGCTCAACTTATAATTTCTAACTTCAATTCCACGTACCAATTACGTACCAATTTCCCATAAACCCTTATGAAGATATAAAGAATTACATAGAAATCAAATTGCTCTCAACCCTAGTATTTATCAACCTTTAATCCATTTTATAGAGATACATAGATTTACATGAAACAGCCTCGTAAATACGATTCCTAATTTCATTTTATCAGTTTCCTCCTAATATTTCTTCCTGCCTTTCAATTCCTCATACAGCACAGTATAATTATGATACCTTACATCACTGATCTTCCCATCCGCCAGGGCCTCCTTCACGCCGCATCCCGGCTCGCTCACATGCACACAGCCGCGGAATTTACACCGCTCCTCATACTGCCTGAATTCCGGATAAAAATCTCTCAGATCCTCCTTCTCCATATCAAAAAGCTGCAGAGAAGAAAACCCCGGCGTATCCATGATATAGCTTTCTTTATCCAAAGCAAACAGTTCCGAATGACGTGTGGTATGCCTGCCTCTGTCGATCTTCTCGCTGATCGCGCCGGTCTCCATCTCCGCCTGAGGATGCAGATAGTTGATCAGGGATGATTTCCCCACGCCGCTGGGGCCTGCCACCGTGGTGGTCCTGCCCTGCAGGAGACTGCGCACTTCCTCAAGCCCCTCCTGCTCCTTCACACTGATAAAGAGCACTCGATAACCGCAGGTCTCATAGGCGCTCCGCAAAGCTTCCCGCTCCTTCCCGGAAGCGATATCACTTTTATTAAAACAGATCACGCAGGGCAGCTTCTGCTGCTCCATCATGATCAGGAAACGATCCAGCAGATTAAAATTCGGTTCCGGTTTCAGGATCGCAAATATCACCATCGCCTGATCGATATTGGCAACCGCCGGACGGATCAGCCTGCTCCTGCGGGGCAGGATCCTCGTGATATTTCCTGTCCTTTCCTCCGCATCCAGCACCTCCAGCTCCACATCATCCCCCACAAGAGGCTTCACATTGTCCTTCCTGAAGATACCCCTTGCCTTGCATTCATAAATGCTGAGATCCTCCGCATGCACATAATAGAATCCCGCGATCCCCTTGATTATCTTTCCCTGCATATGGCATCTACTCTCTTCGGCATACTGGAACGGTTACCTCTCTTCTGTAAATTCTATGGTTCTCTCTATGGTCTTCTCCGTTGTGACAGGTTCGGGCGCCTCACCATCCGCTCCGGCCTCAGGCACTTTTGTGATCGTATATTGAAACGTGATCTTACCCTTTGCAGCCTTGATCCCGCTGTAATTTACCGCGATCGGGAAGGAAGCCGTCTCTGTATCCAGAAGCTTCGTGCCATCATCCGTCACAATGCTGACTTTCACCTTGATACCTGTTCCGTCCACATACTCCGGATCTTCATCCCTCGTAGGGCCGCTGATATTCCCGCTGTAACTGTAGGTCGCCGCCTTGCCGCCCATACTGATCTTGATATCGATAGCTGTTCCCGGGTCCACAAAAGAACCCACGGAATAACTCTGATAGCACACCTGCCCTTCCGGGAAGTCCTCGCTGTTCATCTGGCCCACCGTGCCGAGCTGCAGCCCTGCCTCGATCAGCATCGCCAGAACCTCATCCTCCTCTTTTCCCATCAGCTCCGGCACCCTGATCTTGGAATCCTCCGCGCCGGTGCTGACCACGATCGTTACCACCGAACCCTTCGGCGCCTTCGTCCCGCTCTCCGGGTTCTGGGAGATCACGTAATTATTCTCCACCGTGGAGGAGGAACTTTCATTCCTGTTTACCACAAAACCCGCTTTTTCCAGCGTATTTTTCGCCTCTTCATAGGTGATGCCGGTAGCCTTCGGAACGCTCACGCCCTCCGTTCCCGAACTGACTGTCAGCGTGATCACCGTCCCCGGGTCCACCATGATGCCTTCATCTATGGAGGCGCTGATCACCTGATTCTGAGGATAGGCCGCATTTTCCACATACTTGATCTCGACCTTCAGCCCCATCTTCTCCAGTCTGTCCTGCGCGGTCTTTACCGCCATACCGGTAACGCCTATCATCTCCACCTGCTCAGTCTGTTCTTCCTGCTGCGTATCATCATCCCGGCTGCCGCTCAGATGGAACAGCCCAAGCGCCCTGCCCACCAGCACGATCACGATACAGCCGATGATCAGTGCCGCCACGATGGCGAGCACAGTGGTGATCTTTTCCATACGGGGATCGTAATCCTCGTCATAGTCGTCCTCTTCCTCCTCACCGTGGTCGGTATGCCTCGCCCGGTTAAGCCGCATGGATTCCTCCATATTGTCCTTCGCCGCAGAAGCCTTCTTGATCCGCTCCATCTCCCGCTCCGTGATCATACGGGTGGATGCCTGTCTGTCCGGCTCCATCACCTTCACGAAGTCCTCATCGGGATTCAGCAGAGACTGTTTCAGGTCATCGATCAGTTCCGCCATGGACTGATATCTTCGATCCGGGCTCTTCTGGCAGCACTTAAAAACGATCTGCTCCACGCTGACCGGGATCTCCGGCACGTACTCTCTGGGTGAAGGCAGCTCTTCCTGAATATGTTTAATGGCGATCGCCACGGTGGTCTCCCCGTTAAAAGGCACCCTTCCCGTGAGCATTTCAAACATGGTGATACCGAGAGAATAGATATCGCTCTTCTCATCGCTGTAGCCGCCCCTCGCCTGCTCCGGCGATGTATAGTGGACAGAGCCCATCACATTCGATGTGATCGTATTGCTGGTGGCAGCCTTGGCGATGCCGAAGTCCGTCACCTTCACTTTGCCCTCTTTGGATATCATGATATTCTGAGGCTTGATGTCTCTGTGAATGATATGGTTGTTATGGGCAGCCTCGATGCCCATGGAAACCTGAATCGCTATACTGATGGCTTCCTTCACGGAAAGCCTTGCTTTCTTTTCGATATACTTTTTTAACGTGATGCCCTCCACCATTTCCATCACGAAATAGTAGATGCCGTTCTCCTCCCCGACGTCATACACATTTACGATATTGGGATGCATCAATCCCGCCGCCGCCTGGGCTTCCGTGCGGAACTTGGATACAAAATTCGCGTTCTCGGAAAACTCCTGTTTTAACACCTTGATCGCCACAAACCTGTTCAGCTTATGGCATTTCGCTTTATAGACATCCGACATGCCGCCGGTTCCGATCTTTTCTAAGATCTCATAGCGGTCTCCTATCATCATTCCTATTTTAATCATGTTTTAAACTCCATTTAACCCAATCTGATATCCGGCTCGATCAATATCAGGGAAATATTATCCCTGCCGCCGTTCTGATTCGCAACTCTTACAAGAGCCTCCGCTTTTTCCATGATGTCGCGCTGGGCGTTTACTATCATTCTTATTTCTTCATCCTCCAGCATATTACTAAGTCCGTCAGAGCACAGCAGGATCATATCTCCCTCCTGTAATTCCACCTCGTAAAAATCCGCTAAAACCGCATAGGTCACGCCTACCGCCCTTGTAATGATATTCTTATTCGGATGGGTTCTCGCGCTCTCGCGGTCCAGTCCTCCCATCCTGATCATTTCCTCCACAAGAGAGTGATCCGTCGTGATCTGCCGGATATTTTTTCCGTTCACGATATAGAGACGGCTGTCACCCACATTGCCTACTTTCAAACAATTTCCGTAGATCGTTGCAACAACCACCGTGGTTCCCATGCCTTCATAATCCCGGTTTTCATTGGAAAGCTCAAAAATGCCGGCATTCGCCTTGTCGATGGCGCTCTGCAGGATCTTCTCAGGGCTCTTCTCGTCCGAGAGCTCCGCTTCTTTACAAATAGTGTCCACCGCATAGCGGGAAGCATAGTCCCCGGCTTTATGGCCGCCCATACCGTCCGCGATCATAAACAGATTCGGCAGATTTCCCACCGGCAGTTCCGAAGAAAATACCACGTCCTGATTCAGTTGTCTCCGTTTCCCCTTATCTGATAAGGAGGCTGTCTTCATCAAAGCCTTCTTCCCCCTGAAACTGTCTCCGCCCGTTTTATGGACAGAGGTTTTCTTTTGTTGCAAAATATAGTATCTACAAGTTTAAATACTACCACATAAATGGAAAAGGAGCAAGGAAAATTAACTCCTGCCTGATTTTTTGTAATAGTCCGGCTATGCCGATGAGGGGGATATTATCCTGTTCAGACACGCTTCCGCTTGGAGAAAAACGCAACGGACACTAGGCTCGAAAATACCTCGCCAAGTGCCGGCGTTTTTCTACAGTCTTCACAGGATAATATCCCCCTCGTCGGCATGGCCTGCTGTATGGCTAAGCTGGTAGTCTTATCCTTATTTTGCCAGATTATTGCTATAATATGTAATTTTATATAATATTTTTAGATCAACTCAATAACGGTTACATTTTACAGGCCAGCATATCGTAGTTCAGAGAAAACATAATATCTGGAGGAGCCTCTTGAAAAGCGTCGGCACTTAGCGAGGTTCCCCACGAGCTTAGTGTCCGCTACGCTTTTCACGAAGCGGGAGCGGGGCGACGAAGATATTATGTTCTCTCTGAGCGGACTCCCTCCACAGCTAACCATAATTTCTCCTCAGCTGTCCGCAAGCCCCGTCGATGTCCCGTCCCATCTCCCGGCGGAGGGTGGCGTTTATGCCCGCGTCCGTCAGTTTTTTCTGAAAGGCTCTGACTGCTTCCCTGCCGGAAGCTGTATATGTTCTCTCTTTGACAGGATTGATCGGTATCAGGTTTACGTGGGCGTGGAGGGAGGACGCCAGCAGGATCAGTCCTTTCGCATCGGCCTCCGTATCGTTTACGCCGCCTGCAAGGGCATATTCAAAGGTGATGCGCCGCCCGGTCTTCTCAAAATAGTACCGGCAGGCATCCATCAGCTCCCCGATGCTGTATTTTTCGGCGATTGGCATCAGTTCTCTTCTCTTTTCATCACTCACGCCGTGGAGGGAGAGCGCCAATGTGATCTGCAGTCTCTCCTCCGCCAGTTTCCTGATCTCCGGCACAAGCCCGCAGGTGGAGACCGTAATGTTCCGCTGGCTGATGTGGAGCCCATCCTCATCTGTCAGCATTTTGATGAATCTCAGCAGATTTTCCCTGTTATCCAGCGGCTCTCCGATTCCCATCACCACCACGTTGGAAATCCGCTCCCCTGTATGGTGAGTCACCGCATAGATCTGATCCAGCATCTCCCCGGCGGTGAGGCTCCTTACAAGCCCGCCCAGCGTGGAGGCACAGAACCGGCATCCCATCCTGCATCCCACCTGGGAGGAAATGCAGACGGAATTGCCGTGGTGATATTTCATCAGAACGCTTTCCACCAGATTTCCATCCGGCAGTTCAAACAGAAACTTTTTTGTTCCGTCCGTCTTCGATTCCTGCACTCTGACCGGCTTTAACACCGTCAGATCAAAATGCTCCCCGCACTTTTCCCGCAGGGAAAGTGACAGATTTGTCATCTCCGAAAAATCCCGTGCCAGCTTCCTGTGCATCCACTCATAGAGCTGCGCCGCCCGGAATTTCTTTTCTCCTATGTTTTCCATCTCCTGCTGTAGCTCTGCCAACGAGAGGGATTTTATATCTATCTTTACCATCAAACAGTCCTCAAATAAAATAGCGAGCAAAGCTCGCATTGCGAGAAATACCAGACAAAGCAATGCTTTGTCGCATTCTCGTAAACCCGGAGCACTTTCCTATACAATAACAATAGCGGAGTAGCAGGCTTCCTCTATCTCATTTCCGCCTCAGCCGCGCCAGAAAAAACCCGTCGCTGTCATGCACTCCCGGCATGAGCTGCAACATACCGCTCTCCGCCTCCTCGCATCGCAGGCTCTCCGGCAGATACGGATTCAAACTCTCCGCCTCCAGCGGAAACTCCCGACACATCCACATGGCCTGCTCCTCATTCTCCGCCCGGTGCACCGTACAGGTGCTGTACAGGATCACTCCGCCCGGCTTCACATAGCGCCAGCACGCGGAGATGATCTCCCGCTGGAGCCTCACCAAATCTTCAAGACTCTCCTTCGTCACATGATATTTGATGTCCCGTTTCTTTCCCAAAATCCCCAGCCCGGAGCAGGGCAGATCCAGATATAGCACATCCGCCTTCTCTTCCGCCTCCGCGTCAAAAATCCGGGCATCGTGAACCTTCACCGTCACGTTTTCCGCCTTCATCCTCGCCGCATTTTCCCGGATCAGCGCCGCCTTCTCCTCAGATACGTCCCGTGCCTCCACCTGTCCTGTTCCATGGAGCCTGCAGCAGGCATGCAGGCTCTTTCCCCCGGGCGCCGCACAGACGTCCAGCACGAAATCTCCGGCCTTTATCCCGGCGCACTCCGTCACCAGCATGGAGCTGACATCCTGTACCGTCACGGCCCCTTCCGCAAAACCGGGAAGCCTGTTTACGCCCTCCATATTCCGGCAGCGCCTTGCGTAGGGCAGATAGGGATCTTCCTCACAGACTATCCCCCGCTCCCGCCACGCCGCGGCAAGCCTCTCCCGCTCCTCCCGGGAGAGCTCCTCCGAGATCCGAAGGCTCACAGGCTTCACCGCAAGCAGCGCCTGACACATCTTTTCCGTCCGCTCCCTGCCGTAATCCCTCTCCCATAATCCCACCAGAAACTCCGGCATGGAGTACCGGACCGAAACCGCCCCTATCCAGTCCTTCTCCCGATCCGGAAAGGCGATCTTTTCCTTGTTTCTGGCAATATTTCTCAGAACACCGTTCACAAATCCCTTCAGGGACTGAAAATGGCGTTTCTGCGCAAGCCGCACCGCCTCGTTGCAGACCGCGCTGTCCGGCACCCCATCCATATAAAAAAGCTGGTAGACGCTCATCCGCATAAGTTGGCGGATCAAAGGCTTCATTTTAGGGACGGGGACGCTGGAGAACTGGTTCAGGATATAGTCCAGTTCGATCCGGCGTTCCACCGTCCCTTCCGTTACCCGTTTGATGAAAGCCTTATCCTGCACAGGCAGGTAATCGTATTTCTGAAGTACCTGCCTGACCAGTACATTGCTGAACACCGCTTCCTTTTCCAGCTCCATCAGACTGTCCAATATGATCTCTCTTGTATTTTCCATCAATCTCTGTCCCTTCCGCCCCTGTTTCCGAACAACAGCACCAGACGGAGAAGCTGCAAAATGGAGGAGGCTGCCGCCGCCACATAAGTCAGCGCCGCCGCTCCTAAAACCTTGCGCACATGTCCCACTTCCTGCTGTCCCAAAATGCCGTACTGTCCCAGCATGCGCATCGCCCGGTTGGAGGCGTTAAACTCCACCGGCAGCGTCACGATCTGAAACAGCACCGCCGCGGAAAATACCCAGATACCGATCTGGGCAAGGAGAGAACCCGTCCCGCCGAATATCACGCCCAGAAGAATGATCGGAAGCCCTAACCTGCTGCCGAGATTTGCCACCGGCACAAGGGTGGAACGGATCTTTAACGGCGCATACCCCTTCTGATGCTGCACCGCATGCCCGCACTCATGGGCCGCCACGCCGATGGCCGCCACGGAATTGCTGGCGTACACCGAATCCGACAGGCGCAGTACCTTGGAGGAGGGATCATAGTGGTCTGTCAGGTTTCCCCTGATATGCTCGATCCTGACATCGTAGATCCCGCTCTGGTTCAAAATGCGCTGTGCCGCCTCCGCCCCGGTCATGCCGCTCATGCTCCGCACTCTGGCATATTTACTGTAGGTGCTGTTCACCTTCGCGCTGGCGATCATGCAGAGCACCGCGCCGATCAGCACCAGTATATAAGTCCAGTCCATACGGTAATATCCGTATCCCATTCCATATCCTAATCCGTATCCCATTTTTTCCTCATTTTCTGCACACATCCCTGCGTATAAAAAATTTGTGCCGGGTGTGCTCAGGCACAAATCTCATGTATGAAAATTACTCCAGCACTTCCCCTGCCTTCACCTGGCACCCGAGTAAAAAGTCCTTCACCGGCATCCGCCTCTTGCCCTCAAGCTGTACTTCCTTTAAAACAAGAACCCCTTTACCGGTCTGCACATGGATGCTGTCCTTTGTGACAGATAAAACCTCCCCGGGCTCAGGCTTCTTTTCCTCGGTATGCTTAAACAGCCCGTTGTGAGCGCTTTCCGCCTTCTGTTCCTCCCCGGAAACCTCCGCCTTCCAGACTTTCAGGCTCTTTCCCCGCAGGCTGCAGTATGCGCTTGGCCAGGGATTCATGCCCCGCACAAGGCGCTCCAGCACATCGGCATCCTTCTCCCAGTCTATTTTACCCATATCCTTATTCAGCATACGCACATGGACCGCATCTTCCTCCTGCTGTTTCACCGGGATGATGTCGCCCGACTCGATCTTTGGCAATGTCTTGATAAGGAGCTCCGCTCCCAACACGCTTAATTTATCAAAAAGGCTCCCGCCGGTATCGTCCTTTTCCACAGGGATCGCCTTCATCGTCAGGATATCGCCGGTATCCATTCCCTCGTCCATCTGCATGATCGTCACGCCGGTCACATCGTCCCCGTTTAAGACCGCATACTGGATCGGGGAAGCCCCCCTGTATTTTGGCAGAAGGGACGCATGGATATTGATACAGCCGTATTTCGGCATCTCCAGGATCTCTTTCGATAAGATCTGCCCGAAAGCCGCCACCACAAAGATATCCGCCTCAAACCGCTTAAGCTCTTCCACAGCCTCCGGCGCCTTGATCCGCTCCGGCTGAAAAACAGGCAGTCCGTGTGCCAGCGCACATTCCTTGACCGGCGAAAACTGCAGCTTCCGGTCCCGCCCTTTCTGTTTGTCCGGCTGTGTCACCACAGCGCTCACCTCATGTCCTGCCTGAAGCAGAGCCTCAAGCGCTCCCACCGCAAAATCCGGTGTTCCCATAAAGACAATCTTCATACAATTACCTCATTACCCTAGTTTTCTTCCTCTTCTTCCAGCTCTTCCACATCCATCAGCCGTCCTTCCACCTTTTCCACATAAAGGTGTCCGTCCAGATGATCGTACTCATGACAGATGGCTCTCGCTAACAATTCTTCCGCCTCCAGCTCAAAATATTCCATCTTCTCATTATAGGCCGCCACCTTCACATAGTTCGGCCTTGTCACAACACCTGTTTTTCCGGGCACGCTCAGGCACCCCTCCTGCCCGGTCTGCTCTCCGTCTGTCGCCAGGATCTTCGGATTGATAAAAACATAAGGATCTTCCCCTGTCACATCCACAACAAAGATCCGTTTTAAAACGCCAACCTGTGCCGCCGCCAGTCCGACGCCGTTCGCCTCGTACATGGTATCCAGCATATCCTCGATCAGTTCTGCTGTTCTGGGCGTTACCTCCTTTACTTCCTTGCTGATCTTATAAAGGATCGCCTCTCCCTGTTCCCTCACATTTCTTAATGCCATTTTCTGCTCCCGCTCCCTTTTGTCCGTATTTATGATGATCTAATATCCATTTATAGGATCAACATCAAATTGTACCTGTTCCTGACGTTTTTGTAAAGCCTGTATATGATCTTCCATCCGCTCCCGCAGTGCGGCAAGCAGCTCCATGCTATCGCTCTTTATATAAAATATAAATCTATGATTGTCATTCAGTTTCGATAAAGATGCCGTTCCCGGACCGAGTACGGAAATTCTATCATCTCCGCTTTCACACCCTGCATCCTCTGAAAACCTGTTCATCTCCTCTTCCTCTCCCGCCATTCTCGAAAACTTTTCCGCCCCGCTTTCCCGCCTTGCGATCTCCGAAAGCGCCTTCGCCAGCTCCAGCGCCGCTCCCTCATCCTTTCCGGTGACAAGCACCGCCAGCATATGGGCGGCAGGGGGATACATGCCGATCTCACGGTACAGGATCTCCTCCTCATAAAAGCCCTCGTAATCCTGGGCCGCCGCATGCACAATGCTGTAATGTTCCGGCTGATAAGTCTGGATCACCACCTCCCCCGGCTCATCCCCCCGTCCGGCTCTCCCCGCAGCCTGCGTCAGGAGCTGGAAGGTCCGCTCCGCCGCCCGGTAATCCCCGGCAAACAGAGACATATCCGCCGCCAGAATGCCCACCAGCGTCACCGCCGGGAAATCATGCCCTTTCACGATCATCTGGGTGCCCAGCAGAATATCCGCCTCCCTGTCCGCAAAGGCGGAAAGGATCTTTTCATAGCTGTCCTTTTTCTTCGTGGTATCGCCATCCATCCGAAGGACCCGCGCCCCCGGGTACATCTGATGAAGCTTTTCCTCCACCGCCTCCGTGCCGGCTTTAAAGCCCAGAATATAGCGGGAGCCGCAGGCGGGACAGATCTTTACCGCCGGCTCCTCATAGCCGCAATAGTGACATACCAGCTTTCCGTTTTTATGCTCCGACAGGGAAACGCTGCAGTGGGGACATTTCATCACATGCCCGCAGTTCCTGCAGGATACAAAACCCGCAAACCCCCGGCGGTTTAAAAACAGCATGATCTGCTGCCCCTTTTCCAGTCTGTCCTCGATCAGTTCCTGCAGCCGCCTGCTGAAGATGGAGCGGTTTCCCGCCCGGAGCTCTGTCCGCAGATCCACCGGATAAACCTTAGGCAGCACATTCCCCGTCAGCCGCTCCCCCAGCCGGAAAAATCCGTATTCCCCACGCATGGCGCGGTAATAACTCTCCAGAGAGGGGGTCGCCGAGCCCAGCACCACGGATGCCTGATGGAGGGAAGCCAGATAAACCGCCGCGTCCCTTGCATGGTATTTGGGCATCGTCTCACTTTTATAGGAAGGCTCATGTTCCTCGTCGATAATGATCAGCCCCACCTTCGCAAAGGGGGTAAACAGCGCCGACCTCGGACCTATGATCACATCGATATCCCCGTTTTTTGCGCGCTCGCACTGATCGTATTTCTCCCCCGCGGAAAGCCCCGAGTGAAGCACCGAAACCCGCTCCCCGAACCGCCGCATAAACCGCACTACCGTCTGATAAGTCAGAGCGATCTCCGGGATCAGCACGATCGCCTGCCTGCCCCTTTTCAGGCAGCCCTCAATCAGGTTCATGTAAACTTCTGTCTTTCCGCTGCCGGTGATGCCGTGAATCAGATAGGTTTTTCTGACACCACTGTCATAATCCTGCAAAATGCCGTCCACGATCTCCTGCTGCGCATCGCTGAGCAGGGGCCTCTCCGCCCCGAACGCATTTTTCCGGTCCGCCGCCTCCAGAGAGCTCTTTACAGGATTGCGGTAGATCCGCTGCGTCTCCACCCTGAGAGCGCCCCGCTGTTCCAGAGCGCGGATCGTGGAGGGGGAGATGTGAAGCTTCTCTCTGACCAGATCCATTGGCAGACGCTCCTGCTCTGTGAGCGCTGTAAGGAGCCTTGCCATAGCCGGCCGGTTTTTCCTGCCGCACTGCTCCGCCAGCGCCCCCGCCTCCCCGGAAGATAACAGACGGCAGATCTCCTTCTTTTCCAGCTTCTGTTTCTTCTGTTTCGCTGGCAGCACCGTTTTCAGCGCCGCTATCATCGTGGAGCCGTACTGCTCTCTGATCCAGCCCGCCAGCTTTACCAAAATGGCATCCACCGCCGCATCGGCGCCAGAGAGCGCCGCGATCTCCTTCACCCTGCTCTCCTCAAAGGAAATGCTGTCCCGGAAAGCGATCACATACCCCTGCCGCAGCACGCCCCCCTTTCCGAAGGGCACAAGCACGCTCATGCCTGTCTCCAGAGAGCCTCTCAGCGATGCCGGGATACGATAGGTGAAAGGGCGGTCCACACTCTCATGGGAAATATCCACGATCACATCGGCATATATAAAATCTTTACTTTCCTTCTCCATGCTCTGTTTTCCTGTCCCTGTCAGGAGGAAACCAAAATGCCTTCCTCCCGCAAAATTTCCGCGATCAGCACCCGCTCATCCATGGGATACTGCACGCCCTTTATCTCCTGATAATCCTCATGTCCCTTCCCGGCGAGCACCACGATATCCCCGGGCTCCCCGTGGGTGATGGCATAGCGGATTGCTTCCTTCCTGTCAGCTATCTCGACATAAGTCCCTTCTGTCTTTTTCATCCCTGTTTTGATATCCTCTATGATGGCAAGAGGCTCCTCAAACCGCGGATTGTCAGAGGTGATGATCGTGAGATCCGCCAGCTTCCCGCTGACTTCCCCCATCTCATAGCGCCGCAGTTTCGAGCGGTTGCCGCCGCAACCAAACAGGCTTACCAGCCTGTGGGGTTCATACTCCCTGAGCGTCGTAAGAAGGCTCTCCAGCGCCATCGCATTGTGCGCATAATCGATCATCAGCGTAAAATCATCGGAAACCTTCACCATCTCAATGCGCCCCTTCACATGGGCTCTCTTCAGCGCCTCCTGAATATCCTCCACCGCCACCCTGAAATGCCGGCAGATGGCGATCGCCGCCAGCGCGTTATAGACGCTGAACCGCCCCGGCGCGGGCACCTGCGCGTGGAAATCCATGAGCCCCTTCACATCAAATGCCACGCCCAGCTCGCCGGGCTTTTTCACCAGAGACAGATTTTCCGCCCGCAAAGACGCCTCCTCGTGGAAACCGTAAGTCTCCAACCCGCAGGTATGGTCTTTTAACACCTGTTCCCAGTGCTTATCGTCGCAATTGACAATGCCCACCCGGCACTGCTTGAACAGCAGTCCCTTGCAGTACATATAATCCTCAAAATCCTTATGTTCATTGGGACCGATATGGTCCGGCTCCAGATTCGTAAAAATACCCAGTTCAAAGGTAAAACCCTGAGTCCTGTGCAGCATCAGCCCCTGGGAGGAGACCTCCATCACGCACGCCTGACAGCCCGCATCCAGCATCTTTCTGAAACTCTCCTGCAGCAGATAGGATTCCGGTGTGGTATTGTGGGCGGGGATATGTTCCTCCCCGATGATCGTCTCGATGGTGCCGATGAGCCCGGTCTTATAGCCCGCATGCTCCAATATGGACTTCACCAGATAGGTTGTGGTGGTCTTTCCCTTCGTCCCGGTCACACCGATGACCTTCAGCGTATCCGCCGGATGCCCGAACCATGCGGCGGAGATGAACGCCATGGCATACCTCGTATTCTCCACCCGTATCACCGTGATATCCGTATCTTCCGACAGTTCCACATCCTTTTCCACCACCAGCACAGCCGCCTTCTTCTCCGCCGCCTCAGCCGCCCTGCTGTGCCCGTCAAAGTTCGCGCCGGCAATACAGATGAAAAGACAGCCCGGCGTGATCTTCCTCGAATCCATCTCCACCGACGTCACCGCCGCATCCACGCTGCCCCTGATACATGTATATTCCAGTTTTTCGATCAAATCCTTACAAGAAACCATACTGTTACCCCCTTATTTGCTATCATATGTCATTTCTTATCTCATAATGTTATTTTCATCATGTCATTTTTTTATGGATCCCCTGCGGAAGATACTGCCATCAGCGCTGTTTTTCCGCGAGGCTGTCTTTTATACGCCGCGCACCACCAGCTTCGGCTCCAGATAGATGCTCCGGACGAAATGCTCCACCGACTCATCCTGCCAGTGCACGATCACATTCACCGCCGCATGCGCCATCTCCTCAAAAGGAAGGTGCACGCTACTGACCGGCGGCACGAGCAATGCGGAATAGGTATCATCATGCCCCACGATCTCCACCTGGTCCGGCACTTTTATCCCTCTTTCATATAAATAGCGCATTGCGCCCACCACATAACCGTCATACCACGCCTGCACACCTGTATATCCCGGCAGTTCTTCCTCCGCCTCCTGCAGCGCCCTGTATCCTTCCTCCACATCGGGAGAGTTACAGGTCTTCACCAGATATTCCGGCTTTTCCTCCGCCTCACGGACAGCCCTCATAAATCCTTCCAGCCTGTAGCTGCCGGTATGATAATCCAGTTTTCCCCTGCCGATATAAACGATCTTCTTATGTCCTCTCCCGATCAGATGGCGTGCCGCGAGGTATCCGCCCAGCGTGTTGTCCACACAGATCTGGTTAAATCCCTGACTGTCGGCAAGCCGCTCCACAAACACGACCGGCACGCCGCATCCCAGAAGAAATGCGCGTACCTCCTTTGTCAGGGTATCATCTTCAAAGCCGCTGATCATCAGTCCGCAGACATGATAAGATAAAAGCTCCTGCGCCTTTTTCTCCACCGTCACATTATTTACATGATCGCAGAACAGCGTGACAGCATGGAGCCCTGCTTTTTCCAGTTCCTCCTGCAGCGCGTAATTCAGACTCTCGAAAAACATATTGACCGGCAGCTTTTTTAAAATAATGCCCACCAGTTTCTGTCTGCCGCCTTCCGCTTCCTCTCTCGCCATCTCATAGCCGGTGCTGCGAACGGCCCTCCAGACCGCCGAACGCACTTCCTCCGAAACATACCCGCTCCGGTTCAGGACCCGGGACACCGTAGCCGCCGATACGCCGGCTGCTTTCGCCACATCAGCCAGTTTTACTTTTTTCATTCCAAGCCACCAATTTCCTGTATATTTTCTGTTCCTCTATATCATACAACGTTTTTTTCTTTTTTTCTATGAATAATGTGTAAATATTTTGTGTAAAATTTCCATTTTATTTCATATTATTTTTCATATTATTTCACATAAATTTATCTTTTTCTCTGTCATTTCCATTTTTTGCATTTTTTTACCGCACCTTTACCGCCTCCAAAAAAGTGCACAATTTTCATTATCCCGGTTTGTCTACTTTTTACAAATATATACTTTTTACTTGTTTTATTGTTGACTATTTCATAAACCTGGACTATAGTTAAATCAATCCATCAAGCGACAATCTGCTGGATGGAAGTCCAAAACAAAATCATATTTTTCCACATTATTATGAAATTATTTTCACAAAAAAACGAAAGAGAGGACACGACATGAAACTGAAAAAAATCACTGCACTGTTTTTATCCGCAGCAATGCTGCTCACCGTTACCGCCTGCGGTTCCGGAAATGATGCCGAAACGGCTCCCGCTTCCCCCGATGCGGAAGAGACATCGGCTGAAAGCGAAACGGCCTCCGCAGAGAAATCCTTCCCCGATTATACCGGCATCGACGAAGTAAAGATCGCCATGATCGCTGAGACCTCCGGCGGAAATTTCTGGGGAAACATCGAAACCGGTTTTACGGAAGCTACCGCTGCCAGAGGCTGGGAGAGCGTATACTGGGCTCCCTCGGACGCCACCACGGGAGACGCGGGGGTGCTTGACCTCGCCGAGACAGCCCTGATCCAGGGATACAACGTGATCTGCCCGGTTATGAACGACATCTCCATCTTCGAGGATTTCTTAAACCGCGCGGAGGAGGCAGGCGTTCTGGTCATCGATTTTAACGCGAATCCCGGCGAGGGATATGTTCCTGCCCAGGTCGGCATTGATTCTTCGGAATCCGGCAGACAGCAGGGCGAGATGATCGGCAAGTTTGCAACCGAAATGGGACTCGAGGAAGTCAACTATATCAGCATGTCCATCGCCCTCAGCAATACTCCTCAGCAGGCTGTAAAAGCAGGCGCTCTGGAAGGGCTTGCGGAAAACTTCAGCGGAACGGTAAACGAAGTCGGCGAAGGGGAATCCGAATCCAACGCGGCTACCGCGCAGGACGCTATCGGCGCTCTGTTCATCGCGCACCCGGAGATCAATACGATCATCTGCTGCGATATGTACAGTGCTGTCGGCGCTGCCGCTTATATTGAGGAAAGCGGACTTCAGGGTAAAGTGATCGCCTGCGGCCTTTCTCTGGATGCAGACGCTCTGATCCGTGTAAAAAGCGGCGCTCTCAGCGCAACCTCTTCCGTTGACTCCGTATATATGGGCGGCGAACAGCTCTGCAGCGTTGTGGAAAAGATCATCGGCGGCGAAGAATATGAATTCAAAAACTTCCCTCCGAAGATCTGGGTGCTTCCCGAAGAAGTAGATGAATACGCCGCTGAAAACGGCATCAGCATCAACTGAACATAAGAGCAGACAAGATACACGGCGGGGCTGTACACTGCCGGCCCCGCCCCCATATTACAAAGGAAGGAATCCGTTACCATGAAAAACAAGAAAGTATCGCTGAATGATGTGATGAAGGTGAAAGAACTGGGCGCCCTGCTGCCGCTCATCATCCTGGTCATTGTTGCATCCATCGTAAATCCGGCATTTTTAAACGCCAATAACCTGTTTGATATTTTGAAGACCACAAGCTATACCACGATCCTCGCCGTTCCGCTTACCATGCTCATGGCTTCCGGACGTATGGACATGTCCATCGCGGCAACCACTGCTCTCGGCGGCATCATCACAGCCATGGCGGAGACAAACGGTATCCCGCTCCCTGTCTCCATCCTGCTGGGTATCCTTGTGGGCGCCGCTGTGGGGACATGTAATGCGATCCTGGTAGACTACTTCAAGCTTCCGGGATTTATCGCCACTTTAGCTGTCTCCAATATCGTGGACGGTATTTCTTCCGTTGTCACCAACAACAACCCTATCCCCGGCATCTCCGACTCCTTTAAGGCGATCGCCCAGACCCGTCTGGCAGGACAGGTGACGATCACTGTCATATACGCTCTGATCCTCGCCGCCATCGGATTTATCGTGATGAACCGCATGAAGATCGGCCGTATGATCCTCGCAGTCGGCGGCAATGCCGAAGCTGCCAATCTTGCCGGCATCAACGTGAAAAAGATCCACACAGGGCTCTTTATACTGGTAGGCATCTTCGCCTCCCTCTCCGGCGTTTTGTACTGCTCCCGCTTCTCCAGCGCACAGCTCACAGCAGGCGCGGGTACTTCTCTGACGATCATGTCATCTGTTATCATCGGCGGTACCGCGATGCGTGGCGGCTCCGGAACGATCGTGGGTTCCGTCCTCGGCTGTATGCTGTTCGCCGTGATCACAAACGCTCTGGTTGTTATGGGAATCTCCACAAACTGGCAGAACGTTGTATACGGCCTGATCCTTGTCATCGCATTACTGATCGACTACTTCCGTCAAAAGAGCACCAGCAGAGCATAAGGGAGGAAATGACAATGAACGATGTGATCCTAGAAATGCGTCACGTTACAAAGAAATTCCCCGGCGTCATCGCCCTGAATGATGTCTCCATCGACCTCAGAAAAGGCGAGATCCTCGGGATCGTAGGGGAAAACGGCGCCGGAAAATCCACGCTGATGAAAGTCCTCAGCGGTACTTATACCAGCAGGGAATACGAGGGCGAGGTATGGCTGGAGGGCAAAAAGCAGGTATTTAACTCCGTTGCGGACGGACGCAGTACCGGTATTGCCATGATCTATCAGGAAGTCAATGCTTTTCTTGACTCCTCCATCGCTGAGAATATTTATGTCGGAAACCAGCCCGGCAGCATGTTCGTAGACTATAAGAAAATGTACGATGATACCAAAAAGCTTCTGGATATGGTGGGCATCGAAGCGAGCCCCAAGACCATCGTCCGCAAATTGAACAGCGGACAGCTTCAGATGCTGGCGATCCTGCGCGGTATGGCCACCAATCCCAAGATCCTTGTTCTGGATGAGCCTACCACCGCTCTCACCGACAAGGAAGTGGATGTTCTGATGAACTTTCTTACAGACCTGAAAAAGCAGGGGGTTTCCTGCATCTATATCTCCCATAAGATGGAGGAGATCTACCGGATCTGTGACCGTATCACCGTTATCCGTGACGGAAACGTGATCGAGACGAGGGAGACAAAGGACTGGAACAATAACGATGAACTGATCCAGGCCATGATCGGCCGTAAGATTGAAAATATGTATGTAAAAACTCCTCGGAAGCCCGGAGATGTGGTGCTGGAAGTCAAAGACCTTGTAGTTCCCCACCCCACCATCCGCAACCGGAATATCGTGAACCATGTCAGCTTTAAATTGAGAAAAGGCGAGATCCTCGGCATAGGCGGACTGGTAGGCGCAGGGCGGAGTGAAATTTTGGAGGCAGTTTTTGGAAAATTGACCGAAGGAGTCAGCAAAACCGTTCTGATAAACGGGAAAGAAGTCTCGATAAACTCTCCGAAAACCGCCATCGCACACGGCATCGGCTTTGTGACAGAGGAACGTAAGCTGACGGGCTTTGTGGATACCATGTCCATTCTGCATAACACCAGCCTGCCCTCTCTGCCCTATCTGCCGAAAAAGCTTTTTATTGATAAAAAAGCCGAGAAGGAACAGGTGATGAAACAGTTCACGGATATGCGTGTCAAGGCGCCCTCCGTCAACTCCATGGTCATCAATCTGTCCGGCGGCAACCAGCAGAAAGTCATTCTCGGAAAATGGCTGATGAAAAATCCTGACATCCTGTTTATTGACGAACCCACAAAGGGAATCGATGTGGGTACCAAAGCTGATTTTTATAAGATCCTGGACGATCTGGCAAACAGCGGCATGTCCATTATCATGGTCTCTTCCGATATGCCGGAACTGGTTTCCGTCAGCGACCGCATCCTTGTGATGAGCAACGGCAATCTGACCGGCGAGTTGAGCGCTGATGAAATGAATCAGGCAAATGTGATGCGTCTTGCCATCGCCGGCGATTAACACCATGTATTTATCTTTTTATTTTAAACTGACTGCGCCTGCCTGAGGGCAGGCGCAATGCAAAGGAGAAAGAAATGAAAACATATTCCCCTAACCCCTATTTACCTTTATACGAATATGTGCCGGACGGAGAACCCCGGGTTTTCGACGGTCGGCTTTATATATATGGCTCTCATGATACTTCCCGCGGATCATGGTTCTGTCTGGAAGATTACGTTGTATGGTCCGCTCCCCTGGACCATCTGGATAAGTGGCGTTATGAAGGCGTCTCCTACCGCAGAGATCAGGATCCCCACAACGCGGACGGCAGGTGGGAACTGTTCGCGCCCGATGTGGTGCAGGGGCCGGACCGGAGATATTACCTGTTCTACTGTCTGAGAATGCAGCAGGAATTCGGCGTTGCCGTCAGCGATTCCCCGGCGGGCCCCTTCACCTTTTACGGGCATATCCATTATCCGGACGGCAGGCTTTTTCAGGAACACATGCCCTATGACCCTTCTGTACTTGTGGATGATGACGGACGTATCTACCTGTATTACGGATATACTTCCGAACAGATCGCGGCAAAGCTCGGGGCAACGGTGAGCCCCGGCTGTATGGTCGTTGAGCTCGCGGCGGATATGCTGACCGTAACCGGCGCTCCCTCCATCTGCCTGCCCCGCGACAAGGACACGGCGGGCACCGGTTTTGAGGGACACGGCTATTATGAAGCCCCCTCCATGCGAAAGATCGACGGCAGATATTATCTTGTCTATTCCAGCGAGGTATGCCACGAATTATGCTATGCCGTCAGCGATTCCCCGGCAAAAGGGTTTTCCTACGGCGGCGTCGTTATTTCAAACGGCGACATCGGCATAAACGGACGTAAATATCCGGTCTGCCAGATCGGCAACAACCACGGCGGGCTTGTCTGCATCCACGGACAGTATTACATATTTTATCAGCGCCATACACAATGCACACAGTTTTCACGTCAGGGCTGTGCGGAACCTGTGACGATCCTTCCGGATGGCAGCATACCGCAGGTGGAAGTGACCACCAGCGGCCTTACCGGCAGCCCTCTTCCCGCCAAAGGGACCTGGTCCACCGCCTACGCCTGCCATCTGACGCATAAGGACGATATGAAAATGCTCAGGTACCGGGAGGCGGACGTCAATATCCTGCCCTGTATCTGGGAGGACCCTTGTGGCCCTACCGAGGCGGATTCCGTACAATATATCCGCAATATCACGGACGGCACGGCCATCGGCTATAAATATTTCCTCGCCGAAAATGTGACCGGCATTGCGCTCTCTCTCCGGGGCGGCTGCGAAGGCAGTTTCAAAATACTGCTCGATGATCCGGTGGAAGGCGCCTGCCTCTCCACAGTACCGGTCACCCTGCACACCGATATCTGGCAGGAAATAAAAGCGTCCCTTGCCTTTGACGGCGTCCACGCTTTATACTTTATCTATCAGGGAACAGGATCTGTCAGCCTGAAAGACATCACGTTCCTTTCCAATGAATCGAGGTAAAATATGCTAAAAGACAAACCCTTTCCTTTTCCACTGGACAGGCAGCTCCGTGTCATCTGTGACACGGATGCCGCCAACGAAGCGGATGACCAGTACTGCATTGCCCATCTGCTGATGACGCCCCGCTTTGATGTAAAAGCATTGATCGCGGAACACTACGGAACCGGCAAAAGCCCCTGCTCCGAACAGGAAAGTTATAACGAGATCCTGCATATTGTGGATCTGATGAATTTGAAGAAGGAAGTTTCCGTGCTTCACGGCGCGGAACACGCCCTTCCTGATGCCTGTACTCCCGTTGAAAACGAGGGTGCCCGCTTTATCGTCGAAGAAGCATTCCGGGAAGATACAAGGCCTTTGTTTATATGCTGTACCGGCGCTATCACCAACGTCGCCTCCGCTCTGCTCATGGAACCTGCCATCGCAGAGAAGATCACGGTCATCTGGATCGGCGGCGACGCCTATCCCGCAGGCGGCTTTGAATACAACCTGCACAACGATATCCACGCGGCAACAGCCGTTTTTCGCTCGGATGCGGAATTATGGCAGGTGCCAAAGCCCGTCTATATCACGATGAAAGTCGGATTTTTCCAGCTTCTGAACCATGTATACCCCTGTGGAGCGCTTGGAAGATATCTCACGGAGCACACCATGCAGATCGCCGCTGAGCACGCCCGCATGATGGAGGATACCTCCACCCCTCTCGGCAGCCGTTATCTTACCATGTCCAGAGGCTCTGCCGCTACCAGCTTTGCCGGAGAACTGTGGTGTCTGGGGGATTCCCCTGTTGTGGGGCTGATGCTGAACCATACGCTCGGGCATTTCCATATGACGGATGCGCCCTGCGGCGTCCGCCCGGACTGCACATACGATCTCTCTTCCCCCGGCAGCCGGCAGATCCGTGTTTATGACGATATTGACAATCATTTTATCCTCACGGACTTTTTCGAAAAACTGCGCTATTATTTCGGATGATCGAACGAGTGCTTTTCAGCGAATTTTGTTTTTATTTGGATTTTCTTTCGTCCTTTTTCATTTTTAACACAGAATTTTCATCTGGAAAACACATTTTCGACACATTTCACGATTATAGTAGATATTGATAGTTGAAGCAATTCACTATCTCCCCCCTCATAAGTAAAATGTGCCGTCATAAAGCGGTACATACGAGAAAACAGCCGGGCATTGTCCGGCTGTTTTCTCATTACTCACAGGAAAGTGCTCCAAATTTTCGAGTTCGCGGAGCGAATTTCGCAACACGAACTATGCCCGCTATTTTATCAACAGTAATTCGTCACTACAAACTCAATCTCCCTCTGCCCGCGAAACTCATTTATCGACGGATAATAGGTGATCGTAAGCGGCAGACTCACGCCGCCACCGGAAAACAGCCTGCCGGCGGCATTTCCATACTTTTCCGCCAGAAAGCTTTCCAGCGCTTCCACATCCCCGAAATGGACCAGCGTATAATGCCGCCCCTCCTGATCTGCCGCATCAAACTTCGCCACATTCCTGTTCTTTCCAAAAATCCGCCCGGAACGCAAACAAACATCTTTCTGCGCAAAAACCGGCTTCTGGTTCCCTGTTCCAAAAGGCGCAAGCAGTTCCAGCTCCTGTATAAACCCCTCCGATACATAAGATAAAGGCATTGCGATATCAATATGTACTTTCGGCACAAAATCCTCCTCCGTCAGCTTACAGTTTTCATTCAGCCTCCGGCGCAGCCTTCCCACATTCTCCTTCTCAAGGGAAAGCCCTGCCGCCATCTTGTGTCCGCCGAATTTCGTAAACAGATCCTTGCAGGCGGAAAGTTCCGCAAACATGTCATACCCTTCTATGGAGCGCCCGGAACCCTTGACGCCCTCCTCCGCATCCGTCAGCACGATGGCAGGCTTATGGTACCGCTCCCTGACTCGCCCGGCTATGATCCCCGCAAGGCTTTCATGGCAGGACGGCAGATACAGGATCAGTACCCTGTCCTCCCTGCCGGAACTGAGATCATCGCTTTTTGCCTCCCGCTCCAACAGCCTCACCGCCTCAGCCACACCCGCTTCCGTCATCTCCTTGCGGCTGTCATTTAAGTTTTTCAACTCCGCCGCCACAGGCACTGCCTTCCTGTAGTCCTCCTCCAGCAAAAGCTGCAACGAAAGGGAAGCGCTCTCCAGCCGTCCGGAGGCATTGATGCAGGGACCAAGCACAAACCCGATATGATAGGCATCCACCTTCTCTTTCTCCAGCCTGTTCACCTCGATCAGCGCCCGCAGTCCCGGATGAGCGCTGCGGCGTATCCGCTTCAGTCCCTCCTTCACGATAATGCGGTTCTCACCTTTCAGTTCCATCACATCGCCCACCGTGGCAAAAGCCGCCAGTTCCAGCAGATCATCCAAAAGCCCTGCTTCCACCCCCAGCGCCCACGCCAGCTTCCAGGCAACCACCGCCCCGCAGATTCCCGGGAAAGGATAAGTCTCCCCGGGCTGTTTCGGGTCCACCACAGCCTCCGCCGGCGGCAGATGATATTCCTTTTCCCCCGTCTCATTCTCCGTAAAGGGCACTTCATGATGATCCGTCACAACCACCTGCATGCCAAGCTGATGCGCCAACTCTATCTGGGACGCCGCCGCGATCCCGTTGTCACACGTGACGATCAGCTCCACTCCCTCCTGTGACGCCACTTCTATCAGATGCTCATTTAACCCGTAGCCGTCCCTGATCCGATGGGGGATCGCCATATCCACATCCGCCCTCAGAGATCGGAAGGCACGCACCAGGATCGCTGTGGCACAGACTCCGTCAATATCATAGTCCCCGATCACCCGGATCTTCTTTCCTTCCGCGGCTGCCCTCCCGATCACCGCCGTCGCCCGATCCATATCTTTTAAAAGCTTCGGCTCATACAGGTCCTCCATCCCTCCGTACAAATATTTCCTGATCTCCTCATCCCCGCAGACATCCCTGTTCCTGATCAGCCTCGCCAGCACCGGTGATATCTGAAACTCCTGCGCTATCCTGTTAAAATCCGCCTTCTTTGCCGCCACATACCAGTTTCCCATGTTATAATATACCCCTATCTCACTAAACCATTGTACACATCCGCCCGCAAACGCTTCACAGGCAGGCTTACGCCAAAACAGGACAAAGCTTTCCGCCCTGCCCTGTCGTTGTTGAATTGATAAAATGCCTATCCATATTTTACATCCTCCCTGCCGCCAGCCTATATCCTAGCCAGATAAGTTTCAGCCGATAACCAGCCCGGAGGAAAATCAAATTCTCAAGGAGCCCCTCAAAAAGCGCCGGCACTTAGCGAGGTCTCTCACGAGCTTAGTGTCCGTTGCGCTTTTTGCGGAGCGAAAGCGTGGCGACGGAGAATTTGATTTTCCTCCGGGCGTCCGCTTTGAAACTTTATCACGCTTCCTCTTTCTGCTTTATCTTCGTCCGCAGCACAAACCACAATGCCCCTGTAATACACACGGAAGAATAAGTACCGCAGAGAATACCCGCCATAAGCGGCAGCGCAAATTCACGAATACTGGAAACACCGAACACATACAGCGCCGCCACCATGATAAAGGTAGTCAGAGAAGTAAAGATACTTCTGGAAAGCGTCTGGGTAATGGAATGGTTTACCATCTCCTGCAGATCATCCTTCCTTGTCATACTGCGCATATTTTCACGCACACGGTCAAAGAT
This sequence comes from uncultured bacterium, assembly GCA_947647735.1. Lineage (GTDB taxonomy): Bacteria > Bacillota > Clostridia > Lachnospirales > Lachnospiraceae > 1XD8-76. Next base: position 33,683 of record CANSLJ010000008.1, read on the forward strand.
AACGATAGTCGCGTTGATGGAATAACCCACGATCGTCAGCATACATGCGATAAACGTTGAACCTACGGAAACCCTTGTCACCGCATAGAATGCCAGCACCACCAGCACGTCATGGATCAGCGCGATCACCGCGCTTGCGCCAAAACGGATATCCTTAAACCGGAACCAGATATACAGCAGCATGCAGATCGTCGCAATGACCACCGCCACAACAGCGTCCGTCTGCGCCTCGGAACTGATCGTGGAACTGATCGTCTCTGCCGTGATCGGATACGCATCATCCAGCGTATAATTTTCCTCCAGCATAGTATCAAGCGATTCTCTCTCCTCCACGCTCAGCGTTCTCGTCTTGAAGATGACCTGATTGCTGCCTGCCACTTTCTGCACCTGTACGTTGGCGTCCCCTGTGATCTCCTCGATACCCGGCACCACCTCGGCATCCAGCCTTTCAATAGAATAATCCTCGGCAAACGTAACAGTCGTCTGGGTACCGCCCATGAAATCCAGCGAGTAATTCAGCGCGCCGTTTCCGCCGCCCTTCTGTACGCCCATCACTACAAAGCCTGCAACGATGACCGCCACGGAAATACCGAAGAACAAATGCTTTTTGCCCAGGAAGTTGATGGATTTCTTCTCCTTTGCCACACCGAAGAGTTTCACGGAATCCAGTCCCAGTCCCATCAGTGCGTTTAAAATGATACGGGTGATAAATACTGCCGTAAACATGGACAGAATGATACCAAGTGCCAGTGTCTGCGCAAATCCCTTGATAGCGCCTGTCCCCCGGAGCCCTAACACGATAGCCGCGATCAGTGTTGTGATATTACCGTCAATAATAGCAGAAAGCGCCTTGTTAAAGCCGATCTTTACGGAAGACGCAACTGTCTTTCCGGTCGCCAGCTCCTCACGGATCCTTGCGAAAATGATCACGTTTGCGTCCACTGCCATACCGATACCAAGAATGATACCTGCAATACCCGGCAGTGTCAGTGTGATACCAAAGGAACCAAGCAGGATAACAACCAGTTCCACATACATAAGAAGTGCCAGCACCGCGGCAAAACCCGGCAGAAAATACACTGCTATCATAAATACCGCGATAATCGCAAAACCTACCGCACCGGCGATCAGGGCCGTCCGGATCGCATCGGAACCGAGCTGGGCTCCCACCACGTTGCTTCGCAGCTCTTCCAGCGTCAGCGTCAATCCGCCGATACGGATCGTGGAAGCCAGATTTTTCGCCGCATCAATGGATTCCATATTGGTGATCACACAGTTGCCGTCGGTGATCTGCTGCTGTACCGAAGGATAGCTGATGATCGCGTTATCATAGACAATAAAGATCGGATCGTGGTTCGGCGCCGCAGCAGCCGTAGCATCAGAGAATTTCTTTGCGCCCTCGTCCGTCAGCGTCAGCCTTACCTCATAATTGGTATTGCCCATATCATTCTGGGTGCTTGCCGCCTGGGCATCCACCACGTCAGTTCCTTCCAGCACCAGTTCCCCGTTCACATCATAAAATTCCAGAGAGCCGGGACGTCCCAGTTCCTCCAGGATCTGGTTGGCATCCGCCACGCCGGGGATCTCGATACTGATCCTGTCGCTCCCCTCCTGATAAACCTGAGCTTCTGTACTGTAGCCCTCCACACGCTTCTGCAGCTTGTAGATCGTATCGCTCATATCCGCAGCGTTGGGCTCTTCCTCGCCCACCACCTGATAAGTGATGCTGACACCACCTTCCAGATCAAGTCCCAGTTTGATATCTTCGCCGGAACCCGACTTTGTTTCTCCCCAGCCATATACTGCAGTGTAGCCGAACAGCGCAAGAAGCGCCGCCAGTATCACCAGCACGATGGCTGATTTTGCTTTGCTTTGTTTCATCTTCTTTTTCTCCTATTCCAGTTCTATATATATTCCTACTCGCAAACGCTCCGCTTTTTGCTCGTATCTATTCCAGTTCCGCATAAGCCCTCCCAGCACACATTAGCCGAGGACAGTTCCCAGCTGCACAGCATCTGTAAACTGTCCTGTGCGCTGTACGGGCCTATGCTGTTTTTATTCCAGTTCCGCCGATGCGGCTTTCAACATGATCGCACACTCTATCCGTTTTCGCTGCAACTCACAGCCGATCTCGTAAGTGTCCGTGATACTCCCATGGAAATTGTAGGAGTTCGCCGCACAGCCGCCGCTGCAGTAAAACTTTGCGAAGCAGTCCTTACACTTCTCCTTCGCATATACATTGCATTCCTTGAACCTGTCCCTGATATCCATGCGGAGGATCCCTTCATCCACATTGCCCATCAGGAATTCCTCCTGCCCCACAAACTGATGACAGGGATAAAAATCCCCCCAGGGCGTCACCGCCAGATACTCCGTCCCGCTGCCGCAGCCGGAGAGCCGCTTTGCCACACAGGGACCACCTTCTAAGTCTATCATAAAATGGAAAAAGTTGAAACCTTTTCCTTCTTTTCTGTAACGCAGAATTTCTTTCGCCAGTTTATCGTACTCTGCGAGGAGCACCGGGATATCCTCCTCGCGGAGCGCATACTCTTCGGTCTTCTCCGCCACCACCGGCTCCACGGAGATCTGTTCAAAGCCCAGATCCGCCAGATGAAGCACATCCTCTGAAAAATCGAGATTGTTTCTCGTGAAAGTGCCTCGGACATAATAATTCATCTGATCACGGCTCTCTGCCGTTTTCTGGAACTTCGGCACCACCATGTCATAACTGCCCTGACCGCCCCGGAACGGACGCATCAGATCATGGATCTCTTTCCGCCCGTCTATGGAAAGCACGATGTTTCCCATCTCCTTGTTGCAGAATTCCAGTATCTCATCATTCAGGAGCACGCCGTTGGTCGTCAGCGTGAAGCGGAATTTTTTGTGGAAGGGCTCCTCAAGGCTTCTTCCATAAGCCACCAGATCCTTCACCACCTGCCAGTTCATCAGCGGCTCTCCGCCGAAAAAGTCCACTTCCAGATTGATGCGGTTTCCGGAATTCGCCACCAGAAAGTCCAATGCCTTTTTTCCTACTTCAAAGCTCATCAGCGCCCGCCTGCCGTGGTACTCGCCCTCCTCCGCAAAACAGTACTTGCAGGCAAGGTTACAGTCATGGGCGATATGCAGACAAAGGGCTTTTACCACAGTCTGCCTGTTTTTAAAATCAAAGATATAATCTTCGTAAATATCCTTTGTATAGAGCTGTCCCGCCTGTGCCAGGGAAAGCAGTTCCTCCGCAAGCTCCCGCTGTTCCTCCTTCGGGCAGGAAAGTCCGCTCAGGGCATCCGCCGCCCTTTCCAGAAGTGCTTCGGGAATCCCGTCCTCCGGCTCTTTTTCCGGGAACGCTTCGGCATTCCTATCATCCGCCGCTTTTTTCGCAGGCGCTTCGGCATTTTTGTTTTTCTCTCTCTCCTGCCATGCTTCCCAGACAGGCTCCAGAAGAGGCACCGCCTGATAACTCAGCTCGTCCATCACATGGACACTTCCGCTGTTCACATCCAGCACGATCGGATATCCATTGTTGATATACTGATGTATCATTTCTTGATCCTTTTCGCTTCCTGATTACTTATATGACGAGGCCGGGAAACTGCGTTCCCTTTCACATCACAAAGAAGCAGCGAGATTTCCCGCTGCTTATTATCAACTTATAAACCTGACAAATCTTCTTTCTGATTGATATGGCTGTTGTCCGTACCGCTTATTTCTGAACTTTTTCACAGCTCTGATTACCAACCGTGCAGGAAGTCTTGCATGCTGACTGGCAGGATGTCTGACACTCGCCACAGCCGCCTTTCTTCATGGATTCCTTTAAATCTCTGGTTGTCAACGTCTTAATATGTTTCATAACAGGACCTCCTCCTTTGATATCGACTTTCTTCTGCCCGCTTTTGATCCGGCGGATATATCTTTTAGGAGTATAACATAAAAGTTTCCGCGTGAAAAGGGGGTTGCTAAAATTTTTCGTTTTTTGTTGAGAGGACGCCGGCAACAGGCATCATATTGCTTTGAATGCTGTCTCCAAAGCTGCGATCAGGTCCTCCGCTTTCTCGATGCCGATGGAGAGACGGATCGTATTTTCTCTGATGCCCTGTTCTTCCAGCTCTTCTTTCGTGCACTGGCTGTGGGTTGTGGTTGCGGGGTGAATCACGAGGGATTTCACGTCCGCCACGTTCGCCAGCAGGGAGAAGATCGCCAGGTTATCGATGAATGCCTGTGCTGTCTCTGCGTCCCCTTTAATCTCGAAAGTAAAGATGGAGCCGCCGCCGTTCGGCAGGTATTTCTGATAGAGATCGTGCGTCGGCTCGCCGGGAAGCGAAGGGTGATGTACAGCCTCCACCTGAGGGTGGTTTGACAGGTATTCCACGATCTTTAACGCGTTGCTGACATGGCGCTCCACCCTGAGGGATAAGGTCTCCAGCCCCTGCAGGAACAGGAATGCATGGAACGGGGAGAGTGTTGCGCCGGTATCCCTCAGGATGACCGCGCGGATATAGGATACAAATGCCGCCGGGCCTGCCGCGTCAGTGAAGGATACGCCGTGATAGCTGGGATTCGCCTCGGAGATCCAGGGGTATTTTCCTGCTGCCTTCCAATCGAAATTACCGCTGTCGATGATCACGCCACCTATGGCTGTGCCGTGGCCGCCGATAAACTTTGTGGCGGAATGTACCACGATATCCGCGCCGTATTCTATCGGACGGATCAGGTAAGGCGTCGCAAAAGTGGAATCCACCACCAGCGGGATATTGTGCTGATGCGCGATCTTCGCCAGTTTTTCCAGATCGATCAGGTTGGAGTTAGGATTCCCCAGCGTCTCCACGAAGATTGCCTTTGTATTTTCCTGAATAGCAGCTTCGAAGGAACCTTCCACGTACGGATCCACAAAGGTCGTGGTCACATTGTTGTTCAGCGGGAAAGTATGTGCCAGATAATTGTAGGTTCCGCCGTAGATCGTTTTGGAAGCTACGATATGTTCGCCCGCCTGTGCCAGCGCCTGAAAGGTATAGCTCAGCGCCGCCGCCCCGGATGCCACAGCCAGCGCCGCAACGCCGCCTTCCAGCGAAGCGATGCGCTGTTCAAATACATCCTCCGTGGGGTTTGTCAGCCTTCCGTAGATGTTGCCTGCGTCCTTCAATCCGAAGCGGTCCGCCGCGTGCTGTGAGTCATGGAATACATAGGAAGTGGTTGCGTAGATCGGCACCGCCCTCGCATCCGTCACCGGATCCGCCTGTTCCTGCCCTATATGTAACTGTCTTGTCTCAAATCCCCAGTTTTTGGAATCTCTGATATCTGCCATTTTTATGTCCTCCTGTTTTTCTTTAAATGCATACTACCACAGTAGGTTTATTCTGTCTAATACACAAAAAAGATATCCGGTCATAGGCTGTTCCTATAGCCGGATATCTTTCCATTACCTAAAAGCAGTGTCTATATTCTCCTCAGACAGATCATACCACTTCACATCCGCTTTCTGCTCCTGACTGTCCATCGCCTCATCAAATTCATCCGCCGAACAGGATCCCTCATTTGCGAAATACTGCACAGTCAGTTCGTTTTCCGCATCATATTCCGAACTGCTGTAAACCTGCTTATTTATACTGTATTCAACGCCGGAAAAGACCATTTTTCCAATTCCGGAATCGGCAGCACCGCCCGAAAACATAAAGGTGCCGTCAGTTTTTAAATTCATAAATTCTCTGTATGACAGTGTATAGCCATAGATTTCTCCATCCTGCACATGCAGTACCTCAAATCCGTAGTCGGAAATTTTATTTATCTGGAGCCACAGAACAATCTCCTCCTCACCGTCATCATCAAGATCGATCACTGCAAACTTTTCAGCGCTCACGGTAACACTGTCATCATCTGTTACCGCCCAGCCTATCTCTTCAATATTTATACTTTTACCCGCCAGATCTGTACAGATAAAACTGTTTTCTCCTCTGAGTACCGATTGAAAACTGTTTTCACCCGCTGCCGATCCATTCGCTTTATCTTCCTCTGTTCCCAGACTCCCGGCTGAACTCTGAACGGAATTCCCGACTGACGGCGCATCTGTTTTCTCCGTCCCGGATATCTCGCTCTCTTTAGCTGCTTCCGTCATCCCGGACGACGCACTCTCTCCGACCGTTTCCGTCACCTCGGATGACTCGCTCTCCTCGGCAGGCAGAAGAGGCTCACCTGTCAGCATCTCTGCCTCCCCTGCGCTGCTATCAGTCTGGCTGCATGCCGTCAGGCTTACCACGGCTGCCATGATCATCACGCATAACATAGCTGTCTTTTTCTTCTTCATGTATTGTTTCCTCCCTGTGCTTCTATCTGATTTTTCTATCCTGTTCTCCCGCAGTTTTTCTTCTATATTTTATATACTTCTCATGTCATCCTGCTTCTTTCCATGTTTCCATGCTTTTCATATTTGTCCCGTTTTTGCTATATTTTATATACTTTTCATGCCATCCTGTCCGCTATGGTATCTCCAGGAAATCAAAAGCATCCGCCAGCTCTTCCAGCGCCTCATCGCTCACCTCAAACGTTTTTTCCAGAAGATCTCCGAGTACATTGACCACGATAATGGAATGATCCCGCTCCACAACGATCAACGCCTTCATGTCGCTGACCGCCAGCAGCACGATCTCTCCGCTTTCTGTCATATAATTCCACTCTCTGTATTCTTCCCTCTCCCCGATATTCAATATGAGAGGATTGAAACAGCCTCTCACCGTGCGCATAAGCTGGTAATCCGTCGTACATCGGGAAGAAGCCAATACCGCCCTGCCATCCATATGGAACGTTCCTCCCTCATACGAGTACCCGCCATAGAACTCCCATGTCACATTCGGGTCACTGCTGTAGATATCTCCGATACCTGCACGTCCGCACAGATCTTCATACCCATCCGCGAGCTGAAATCCGGCCAGTCTGGATATTCCATATTTTCCGCAGATCTCATCCACCTTATCCGCCATCTCCTGTGTGTAACAATTGTAGACAAGTTCATACTCCCCAAAACCGGCAATATTGTTTCCGATTTCCGCAAGGATAGCCCCGTCTGCATCGTATCCCTCCAGAAATGTCCTCCACTCGGTACAAGCCTGATACTCAGCACTCCCCTCTATGGCACCGAGAGAGATAAAATCCGCTTCCTTCACCGGAACATCCTCCGCATTAAGATCCTCTGCCCCCGGCTCTATGCCGGACAGATCCCACGTTTCTCCTCTTCCCGCGTCCATATCCCGCAATCCTGAAAAACGGACGGCATACACGCCCGTTGTCACCAAAAGGCTCCCCGCCAGAGCCGCTGCCAGAAAATACGCCGGCCTTCCATGAGCATTATTCTGTTTTTTTGTTTTTAAAAGTTTTCTTCCCCTCAAAAGTTGATTTCGTACCGTAGACTCCGAACATTGCAGCATCTTCGCGATCTCCGATGTGCGATAACCTTCATAGTAGTACAGATATACAACCTGTCTGTATTTTACCGGCAGCTCCTGCACCCATTCCAGCACGTTGTTCTCCTGCCCTGCCGCGGTATCTTCCTGCCGCCGGAGATGCCTGATATGTTCCAGCTTTCTCCTGAAGCTCCTCAATTCGTCTTTACAGGCGTTGGAGGCCGTCACGATCAGCCATGCCTTCTCGTGCTCTTCTGACTCAAACTGCTTATTGCTCGACAGCAGTTTTAAAAACGTCTCCTGCATCATATCCTCCGCATCCGCCTCATTCTTCATAAAAGAATAACAGACGCGGTAGACAGTCCCTGCATGACGGTCATAGATCTCTGCAATCTCTTCATCCGTACGCAATGAAGAAGCCATTCTTCCTCACCACCTTTCACTACAGATACGTTTCAGCATGGCAAAATGTCGCATAAACCTGAAATTTTTCTTTTATAATTACTGTCCGTGGATAAAGCCGCATCAAAAAATCCGGCAGGATGCTATGAAAGCAGTCTTCCTGCCGGATCTTTCCATACTATATTTTTTTCAATACAACCGCCTCATAAGGCCGCAGCGTCATATGCCCCTTTACCGCCGCGTCCGCATAATTTCCGATCAGGATATCGCCATCACAGAATTCCTCCGGCATATCAAGGGAAACCTCCCTGCCGGCAAAATTGCAGACGATCAGAAGCTTCTCCTCCCCCAGCGTCCTCGTATAGGCATAAAGTTCCTCAGACTCCGGCAAAAGCAGATCATAGGCGCCGTATACGATCACCTCGTTCTCCCTTCTCAAACGGATCAGTTTCCGGAAATAATGGAACACGGAATCCTCTCTGAATAACTGCTCTTTCGCGTTGATCTCCCTGTAATTCGGATTGACCATGATCCAGGGCGTTCCCGTTGTAAAACCGGCGTTCTCCTCATCGCTCCACTGGAAAGGCGTCCTCGCATTGTCCCTGCTCTTGTATCTTAAATAACGCATCATCTCCTCTTCGGAAAACACGCCGCTCTCCGTCAGCTCACGATAGGCGTTGATACTCTCGATATCCCGGAAATCCTCAATACGCACAAAGGGAACGTTGGTCATGCCCAGCTCCTGTCCCTGATAGATATAGGGCGTTCCCTGCATCATATAAAGACAGGTTGCCAGCATTTTGGCGGACGTTTCCCGGTATGCCCCGTCATCTCCGAACCGGGACACGGAGCGGGGCTGATCGTGGTTCTCCCAGAACAGGCTGTTCCATGCCACATCCTCCAGTCCCTTCTGCCATCTGGTCATCACCTCTTTCAAATCCCGCAGATCCGCTTTCCGGTCTGACCATTTGCCCTTTTCCCCGGCGTCCACATCCATATGCTCAAACTGGAACACCATGTTCAGTTCCTTTTCATCGCTCCGGGCATATTTCTTCGCCTCCTCTATGGTCACTCCGGAACACTCTCCCACCGTGATGGTATCCGCCCGGTTTAACACCTTCGCCCGCATCTCCTGCAGATACTCATGCACGTGAGGGCCGTTTGCCGCCTCATCAAAGCCGGAATAGCCGTTCACCCCGGGCACGCCGTCCGCAAATTCCGCCGGTTTGGAGATCAGACTGATCACATCCATGCGGAACCCGTCAACCCCCTTGTCGATCCACCAGTTCATCATGCGGAACACTTCCTCCCGCACCACCGGATTATCCCAGTTCAGATCCGGCTGTTTTCTGGAAAACAGATGCAGATAATACATCTCTGTCGCCGCGTCATACTCCCACGCCGAGCCTGAAAAACAGGAGCCCCAGTTGTTGGGTTCTTTCCCTTCCTTTCCGGAACGCCAGATATAGTAATCCCTGTAGGGATTATCCAAAGACTTTCTGCTCTCCACAAACCATGCATGTTCATCCGAGGTATGGTTCACCACCAGATCCATCACGATCCTGATGCCCCGCTCATGCGCCGCCGAAAGCATCTCATCAAAATCCTCCATGGTGCCGAATTCATCCATGATCGCCTGATAATCGCTGATATCATATCCATTGTCATCGTTGGGGGACTGATAGACCGGGGAGAGCCAGATCACATCGATTCCCAGTTCCTTTAAGTAATCCAGTTTTGAGGTGATCCCCCTGATATCTCCGATACCGTCTCCGTTGCTGTCGCAAAAACTTCTCGGATAGATCTGATATACCACACATTCTTTCCACCATCTCTTTTTCATATGATATCCTCCCTTCGATTTGTGTGAATAATTATAATCCATTTTCAGGGAATACACAATTCCGAAATGAAAGTTATCATATAGCCTGAAAACTTCTGCAAAGCGGGAGGAAAATGTAAGGTTCCGGCAAGGTTTCCATAAGGCTGCTGTAAGGTCCGCATGCTACGATATACAACGAAAAGGCTGAAACAGGTCTGTGACATCACAGCAGTCCTTTAAAAACATCAGCTATGATCAATTGCTACAGGAGGTATCCCGATGGACGACTACATCATCGAAACCAAAAATCTCACAAAACAATACGGCTCACAAAAAAGCGTCGACAGCCTGAACATCCACGTGAAAAAGAGCCGGATCTACGGCCTTCTCGGCAGAAACGGCGCCGGCAAGACCACCACCATGAAAATGCTCCTCGGGCTCACGAAGCCCACCTCCGGGGAAGTGAAGATCTGGGGAAGGCCCCTGCACGGAAACGAAAAGAGCCTTCTTCCGCGGATCGGCTCCCTGATCGAATCCCCCGGCTTTTATCCCAACCTCACAGGATATGAAAACCTGAAGATATTTGCCGCCCTCCGGGGCATTGCGGATCAGCGCGCCGTCTCTGACGCGCTGGAACTGGTGAGCCTGCCCACGCGGGATAAAAAGCTGTTTTCCCAGTATTCTCTCGGCATGAAGCAGAGGCTCGCCATCGCCCTTGCCGTGATGCATGATCCGGAGCTTCTGATCCTGGATGAGCCCATCAACGGGCTTGATCCCATCGGCATTGCCGAGGTGCGAAACTTTATACGGGAATTATGTGATGCCAAAGGAAAGACCATCCTGATCTCCAGCCATATCCTGTCTGAGATCGCGCTCCTTGCCGACGATATCGGCATTATTGACAGGGGGCTTTTGCTGGAGGAGGAGAGCCTTGCAGAGCTGGAGGCAAAAAGCAGCAGGCATGTCTGTTTTCAGGTCTCGGACACCACGAAGGCGGCAGGCATACTGGAACATACTTTCCACGAGTACCGTTATACCATACAGGATATCCACACCCTGCTGCTTCACAACATGGACCTTTCCGTGGGCAGGATCATCACAGCCTTTGTCGCAAACGGCATCGAAGTATCAGGGGCTTTTATCTCCGAGGAGAGTCTGGAGGATTATTTCAAACGGGTAACAGGAGGTGAGGGCATTGCTTAAACTGATCCGATGCGAATTTTTGAAATGCAGGCGAAAAAAACTGTTTCAGATCGCCTTTCTCACAACTTTTATCATGCCGGTTTTCTACGCCCTGTTATTAAAAGACGGCAGACTTGAGGATTTTATGTCCGTTGTGCGGGAGGAGAACGGCTTTCTGCTCCTGATCCCGCTATCGGTGGTACTCGCCGCCAATCTGTTCTTTGAAGAACATGATCATAACACGCTGAAAAACCTGCTGTGTGTTCCGGTCAGCAAAAACCGCCTCACCGCGGCAAAACTTTTTGTGGTTCTGCTCTTTGACATCGCTTACGAACTGGCAGGCTTTACGGCAGCGGTTATCCTTGCGCTGCTCTCCGGTATCCCGCTTACAGGCATCGCTTTACAGTTCTCTCTCACCTTTGCCTGCAGCATCCTGCTCTGGGCGGCGGCGATGCCCTGCCTGCTTTTTGTGGTCTGGTGCAACAGATCCTATATCATCTCTGTCCTGATCGCTTTCGCCTACACGATACTCGGCTATATCCTGCATCTGTCCGACGCGGTCAACATGGTGCCTCTGGGAGCAAATACTCCTACTTTTCTGCCGGTTCCGATCATATTCCGGTGGCTCTATCAGTTCCATTCCACAGAGCAGGCGGGAGAGACGTTTCTGCAGTTTTACGAGCGTTTCAGCCCTTATTTTGTGTCAACCCCTGCTGTCTTTGCCATTATGGGTGCTGAGGCGGCAGTATGTATGCTGATGATGATGATGATATATCAGAGGCAGAACGTTTAAGGAGGTATACAGACTATGACTGCTATCATCAAAACAGAATTTCAGAAAATGAAGAGATACCATATCCTGCTGATCGGTATGATCGGCATGCTGTGTTCGCCGCTTTTGCAGTATTTCTCCCAGCAGATCTTGATCGAGGAGATGCGGGATCCCCATTTCAATTTTGCCGCGCTGGTGGACAACACGATCTGGGGCAATGTACAGATCTTTATGCCGGTCCTGTTCACCTTGACCGGCGGTTATCTGATCAACCGGGAGTACACCGATGATACTATAAAAAATATATCAACCATTCCTATCTCCTTCCGCAGGTTCCTGACCGGAAAGCTCTTTGCCGTCGGGCTTTTATCTGTGCTGTTCGGCATTTACAGCCTGATCATCACGGTGATCATCGCTGTCTGTGCCGGGCTCTCGGACATCTGCCTTTCTGTCTTTGTCAGCGGGCTTTTTCGGATGATCCTGCTCTCGGTATGCGTTTATATCGTGGTGCTTCCGATCATCGCATTCTGCAGCAAAAAGCCCGGACTGTTTATGACAGGCTCGGTGACCGCCTTTCTTGCGGGGTATTGCGTCCTATTTTTCAAAAAAGGGATTCTCAGGAACCTCTACCCTTTTTCGGCGGCTCTGACCGTCATAGGATTCGATACTTCCTCCTATACGGGAGCACCGGAAAAAGGGAGTATGCCGCTGGCGTACCTTTCCCTTGGCAGTATGCTGCTGATCAGCGTTTTACTCATCCATTTTTCCGAAATGCCGGAAAACACAGGGAATCGCAGGAAACAAAAAAGTCATGCCGCTCTGCGCCCGGTGCGGCGAAAACGCTGCGGATCTTAATTGGAAGACTGTCCCCTCAGCGAGGACACCATGACATCAAAATACCCCTGCATGAAAGAGTAAATCATACAGGGGCATTTGTAATAATCTTGGATTTTCAGATGTTTCCTCAAAACTCCTTTACGGCCTGTACCACTCCGCAAAGCTTACAGCCTCCCCGTCCTCCAGTTCAACCGCCCAGAATATCGGAAATTCTGTATCCGCCAGATACCGCTCAAAAGCATCCACATCCAGCTCCAGGCTCTCTCCCTGATGATTTTCCAAAATAAAATACTTGCAGTCACTGCGGACCGGATAGACCGCGTCCGCCCCCTCCAGATCAACGATCTCAAAGCCTGCATCCGCATCATACTCCGGCTTCCAGTCCTCGCTCTCCGGCACCACCCAGTCCTGCCTGTCTATGGTGACCAAGCCTCCTCCAAAATCCGTCACATATCCCAGAACCTGCCCGCTCACTGCCGCTGTCTCCGTGATATACTCTCCCGGCAGCACCGCCATAAAGGTATCCGCGATCACCGGCAGCTCCCGGCCCCAGCCTTCCTCCGCTTCCGCCGGGTAACTGTAAAATACGCACCATACCTCATCTCCTATCTCATGGAACCTTACATGATAAGAAATGCCGTTTTCCTCTCTCAGCATCCCTTCCTCACTCTGCACATAGCCGTCATTCTCCAGAATCTCCTCAATCCCGTAATCGCTCCCGAAGTGAGCCACAGAAAGCCTGACATCCTCATTCACTACAGCCTGCCATGCGTCCGCCTCCTCCTTCTGCCATTCTCCCTCGGGCAGATAGAAGGCATAACGGTCTTCCCTGACAAGCACAGCCCGCTTCTCCTCAGCCTCCCCTTCCTTCATGATCGTAAGGATTATCACATCGCCCGACATCTCTCCGTCCGCCGAACTATCTTCCCCCGGGGCTCCCGCATCCGGCAGTGTGCCGCGCTTCCAGTAAACTGTCTCCCCGTGCCAGTCCATCACAATGTATTCTGCCCCGTCACTGTTTTCATATTGTAACGCCAGTATTTCCTGTTCCGGACTGTGCTCCTCATAGGGCTCGACCTCCACAGTGAACATCCCGTCTCTCTCTTCGCATATCCCTGTTCCACCGACGCCGATACCGATATAATAGCTGAACGCGCCCGTGTTCTCTATCTCCATGCTGTCCCCGAAGGATATACCGGTGCCCCAAATCGTGGGATCTGTCCGGTCAAAATCAATGATCCAGCTCCCCGCCATCTCCGCAAATGCGGCTCCTCCCGATTCCTCCTCCGTTATTTCCGTATCCGGCTTCTCATCCGCATTTTCCTTTGTCAGAGAACACCCCGCCAGCGTGCCGGCGCATACCGCCAGAACCGCAGCGCAGACCAATACATAACACCCGTTTTTCTTTCCCGTTTTCCTTAAAATATTCTGAAATCTCTTTTTCATAACCTGCTTCCCGCCGTAAAATCCTGTTGACAGTACCGTTTTTTGTCTGCATCCTTTATGCAGTGTGGACAATAAGGTTTCCGTATATGCCTTCTTCGTGGCAAAATCCGCGCCCTGTGTCACTTTTTCGTCGCAGGACAGCTCCATATCCACCACCGCCTCCTTCTGCATCAGCCAGATCAGCGGATTGAACCAGTGCACCGCCGCTGCCGCCATAAACAACAGCTTAAACCAGATATCCCCGCGCTTTAAATGGATCAGTTCATGTTTCAAGATAAAATACAATTCCTCCCCGCTGTAATCATCCTCCGGCAGGATCAGGACAGGCTTCAAAAATCCCATGATCATAGGGCTTGCCGCCCCGGAAAACACTATCACCGGCAGGGTGTGTTTTACATGCAGCTCACGCTTGATCCGCAAAAGCTCCTGCAGCACAAAAACGTCTTTTACAACCTTTCCGTTTTTCATCACCCGCCTTCTGTAATGCAGATAGCTGATGATATGCGCCGCCATAAAAAGAACACATCCCGCAAGCCAGATGACCGCCGTCACATCCAAAAAAGTCACTCCTTCCTCCGCCTGGGGTGCAAGGGGCGTCGTCATCTGCGCCGGCAGTTCCACAACGATCCATCCGGGAGCAGGCTCCGCCTGTGCCATATCCGCCCCGTCTTTCTCATCCTCCGCTCCCTTCGCTGCCGCATCCGCCCCGCTCTGCTCTGTGAGATGCGCTTTCCACCCGAGTACCGTGTCCATGACGGATCTTCCCTCCGCCCCGTTGAAAAGAACAAGCAGCCGAAGCGCCAGAAAGATCCAGATCAGATACTTCCATTTTGCGGCATACCGCCTGTTCAGTAGAGGAGAGACAATGAGTACCAGAATAACGATCAGACTGACCGACGCCGAAACTGTCAAAACAGTAAGAAACAGATCTGTCATCACGCATCCTCCTCCCCGGCATGTTCTTCCTCCAGGCTGTCCAGAAAATCCCTGAGTTCTTCCACGTCGGAACTTTTGATCGCTTTGGAACTGTAAAGGGACGCGATCATATTCTGTATGGAATTGTTATACAGCTTTTCGAGAAAATGCCTGCTGGCTCCTGTCTTATATTCGTTTTCCGGGATCACCCAACTGTAGAGATTGCTTCCCGTGGAACGATCGCAGTTGACAAAACCTTTATCCGCAAGACGGGTGAGAGAAGTCATCAGCGTGGAAAGCTGCCATTTTCTCCGCCCCTGCAGTTCTTTTAATATGTAATTAGAAGTGACCGGAACCCCGCTGTTCCAGATCACCTGCATGATCTCCAGTTCGGCTTCGCCCAGTTTTTTGGTTGTATCGGTCATACCTGCCCTCCTTTTTCTGTTTAAAATACACATACCATCCATATCACTTTCGGCCGATACGGATGTTCTGTCCATTCTGTGCTTTGATCGGTATTATACAATTGTATAATTCATTATACTTCCGTATAACATATATGTCAAGCATAAAAAACAGCAGGATATTACTCCTGCCGTTTCAGATACTCCCTCCGCCTTTTCCGCCTTAAAAACCAGTCCCCCATATTATGTAATCAATCTTTTTCGTATCGCTGATCCATGCGTACTCCGGCAGCATCTCATCAAACACTCTGATGTTCTCCTCCGCCTCCGCTGTATGAAGATACTTCCTGTACCAGTCCTCCATCTTCCTGTAAATCTCGATCATCGAATCCTGCCTGTCACTGTCGCCTTTGCCGATGGGCTTAAATCCGAGAAAATCAAGCACTCTGCTATCCCAGATCGGTTTATCCGGGTTCAGCGTCGCCAGCATCTTACTGGCAAAGGACGCCTCCGTCGTATCAGTAAAAACATAGATATTACAAAGGATATTTTCAAAAGTCACTTCATCCTTTCTCGCTTTATTTTTCTCAAATATCTCGTAATACTTTTTGCGCCATTTCTCATTCCTGCGTACTTTATAGAAATGGTTAAACTTTCTTTGGAAATTTTCATCTCTGGAAACGTCTGTTTTATGGACATTCTTCATGATGTATTCGTACTCCGGCAGACCGAGGCTTTCTGCCAGAACTTTTTCTAATGTGCTTTTTGCGTTGATTTTATTCATTGTGCCTTCACCCTGAAATCCGCGGAAAAACTTTCATATTCCTGCTCTGACTCTTTCTCTTACGGATCATTCACCGCCTCCAGAATATCTGTTACATCTTCACTACACATTTTTCTCCATAATATGGAATCAGTGAATCATGAGTAATAAAACTTAATTTTTCATATTTTGCCTGTGCTAACAACATTCGATCAAAAGGATCATTATGTTTTGGCGCATTTTCCGGTCTGTTCAACGTTTTCAGCATGAAAACATGCTCCGGTTCCACCAAAAGCTGCGAAAATCCCGTTCTTTCACATAACCTGACAAATTCTTCTTCGTCAATAGGCATCTGTTCAGGTTTGATCTTATGTTTAATCGCGATCTCCCATACAGAAGCGATACTATAATATACTTCATTTCTTCCCGATTCAAGTATTTGTATCACCTCATCTGAAAGCTTCGCCGTATTTGTCAACGCCCATAGCGCAATGTGAGTATCCAATAATACATTCATGATTCATTTACCCTGAACATCCTTGCTATTTCATCATTACAATCGTCAATACTATCTGGTATCAGGTATTTTCCATCAGCAAGTCCCAATGTTCTTTTTTCTTCCACCTTTTCTAAATGCATCGTAAAAGGCATTGCCTTTTCTCTGACACTTTGCTTTGCAAATATCCTCACTGCCTCTGCAAACGTAGTTCCCAGCTGCTCATATAATCTCTCTACCTGCTCTTTCAGCTCTGAATCCATCCTCACTTCCAGAATCGTTTCCTTCATCATAATATCCTCCATTACAATTAATCTTCTTCCGGATTTTCAAGATTTTATGCCTCAATTATAATCCATTTTTACCAGAAGTACAATTATGAAAGATGAGATTTCACTGACACCTCTCCACAAGCGCCTCATAAAACCCCGGATACTCCTTCTTCAGCCGCACCGGAGCCCCCTGCGCATTCAGGAAACAGTGCTCCGAATCTCCTTCGCACACGATCTCCCCGTCCTCATTTCTCATCACATATCTCAGTTTCAGCCTCACGCCTTTAAACTCCGCAACAATCACCTCGATATCAACCGCATCCGAAAATGTCGTTGACTTCTTGTAGCTGCACGCCGCCGCCGTCACCGGGGACACAATGCCCTCCTCCTCCAGCTTCGCATAGCTCCACCCGATCTGCGCAAGGAAATCGATCCTTGCCTCCTCCATCCACCTGATATAATTGGAGTGATGGGTGATCCCCATTTTGTCTGTCTCATAATACTGCACGATATGCCGATACATTTTGGCCCTTCCTCCTTTTATCGCTGACCATTCTCTAAAACACTTTCCTCATTCTAAACCAGCGTCCACACATTTTACAAGCGGAGCTTTCGCTGGTAAACATCATTTTTCAATCCTCTCTTCCTCATAAATCCTGAGATAATCCCAAACTTTTGTCCCCCAGAAATACTCCTTCTCTATCATATAATAGTCCGTCAGCCAATCCTCCTGCGTTTTTACGCCCAAACGGACACCCTCCTGCACGATCTGAAAAGTGACGTACTCATCCTTCTCCCCGAAATAGTTTTCCAGCGTATCCGCCTTTTCCCAGCCCTCTGCGGATGCCCTCTCACACCGCTCCTTTTCCTCCGCCGTGATAAAACCGTGCGTCAGCGCATCCTCGGACCAGTCCGCAAGGATCTGTAAAAACTCGTCCTTCCGCAGAAGCCCCGTCACCGTCACATACTCGCCGCTCTGCTTATCCACCATGATCGGCATCGTGATCTTCCTGCGGGAACTGCGGCCCTCACGATCCCCGCGGCAGGTCAGCTCCACCTGCCCGCTGACCAGCCGCCTGTTGTAAAAAGCAGCATCCGCATCCATCATAACACTAAGCTCCCCGTCCGGATCATGCCGCCCTAAAGCCTTTAGCAGCTCATACTCCCTCTCCCAGATCAGAGCGTTGATATGATGTTCCTCCGGCAGATTTTCACAGGCGTACTGAAAGCTGTCGCTGTAATAGCTGAGGCACACTCCATTCCCCATAACAACATCTTTCGCGTACTGCCAGGACCCCTCGCAGTAGTTCTGCCGAGTTCCCCCGAAATACCTCGACATGCTTGTCCGCCCGTAATTTTCAGCATCACCTATCAGCAGGGAGCCATCGAAAGCATCTCTGTAATAAGAACTCAACACATAAAAATCCTTTTCCTCCTCGTCATACTGAAACCTGAGCAGCGCATTCGTATAAGGGGAACGGCCGACAAAATACTCCAACTGCAGCACATCCTCCTCAAGAAAGATCACTTCCGTCAAAACAAGGGCAGTATCCCAATACTCGATGCTGTCCGACAAAGGGATCTGTTCATAGCCGCCATCCTCCGAGGACAACAACAGCCAGAAAGAAGCCGCATAATACTGCGAGGAATGTTCATAGGGACTCCAGTCCGCATACCTCCGCACCTCCTCATAATCATCCGGATACAACACCGCCACATAATCCATCCTGCCGTCATGATTCAGATCGCTGACCGCGATCTCATCCCACGCGTTTTTCCCGTGCAGCAGACTGTAACCCTTCGGCTTATACTTTTCCACCACCTCCAGTGATGCCTCACTGACCGACAGCTGGCAGGGAATGCGCCGCAGCTGCTCCCGCAGAAAATCCGCAATGCAGATCTCCTTATCTTCGGTCACATCGATAAACACGCCCTCCGCCCGGTCGATCCGGTACATCCGGTCTCCACGGCACCAAAACTCCTGCATTTTACCGCCCGTCTCATCCGCCAGATACTCATCCGCCTTCTGTCTGCGAATCTCCCTCTCCTCTTCCACATCCGTCTGACCGTCGTCATAGACATAATCCACCCTGCTATAGCGCAGCGCATCCTCATTTACGATATAATCCGGCAGATCCCTCTCACATACACTCTCCGTCTGATAGGTGAACCATAAACTGTCATCCGACAGCTGACGGCATTCGTATCTCTGTTTTTCCTCCAGATATGCATCCGTGATGCCTATCTGCAGAACATTCACGCCATCCCCGTCATACCCAGCCTGCAGCACACCGGTATATGCCTCGGAAAACAGGTAGATCGTCCCTATCGTCTCCTGATAAAAATCATCCTTCTGCTCCCGCCCGCGGTTTTCCGCCAGCAAATCATCCAGCGCTTCTATGGCGTCGGCATATGTTTTTTTCTGTTCTTCCAGAAGTTTATCTTCCGCTGAAGGCTCACCATCAACCGTATCATCCTGTGCAGAGCCCGTCCGCTCCCCGTTGAAAGAGCCCGCCTCTTCTCCAGTATCCATAACGCCTTCCGCCGCGTTCTCCGTCTTGTTCCCATTTATGCCATTCACACTCCCGCACGCTGTAAGAAATATTGCGCTGAAAAGGAAAACGCAGAAAAGCTGCCGCATCTTTTTCATTTTTATCGATTCCTTTCACGAAAAAAGTAAACCCATCTAAAACCAGGGCTCAAAAGTGTTCTGCCTCCATATATTTTTCAGTCTACCACCCCGGAGGTACCGTTTCAATATTTTTAATCCCAAATGTACCCCTGATGTCATGAAATGCCGGGCGGTGCCTTCACCATATCTGCCTTCACGAAATCCCCTCTCACGAAACCTGATGCCCCGCAAAGATCCGCGGTGAAAAAACCGCGCCGATCACCAGAAAGACCACAGCCGCAGGAACCGCCCACACCGCATAGAGCAGATCTCCCTCTATCTGCTCCACCGACAAGAGAGAAAAGCACTGCGCCTGATAAACCGGCAGAAGGACAACTGCCCGAAACAGCGCACTTTTCTCCGAGACAGGCAGAAGCACCGGTAAAAACTGACATGCCGCGGCACTCGCCACGACAGTTACCTGATTTCTGCATAATGCCGACAAAAACAATGTGATACCCGTCACGCTGACCGCACTGGTCAATGCGAGAATTATCTGATATCTCAAAAGAGTCCCGCAGGTGATATTATACGGAACAAACCCTTCCACAAAGGTAAGCGGCGCAAAAAGAATGCTGCACCCAAGCCCCTCCGCGCCATATGCCCGGACCGCAAAAAACAGTTGAAAGAGCGTTACCAGAATCGTCAGCGCCGCAGAAGAAAGAAAACCTGCCGCCGCCTTTGCCGCAGCGCACTTCGTCCTGCCGTACCTGCTTGTCAGGATCAAGCTATCCATTCCGCCATACTCCCCGGAAAAAACCGGCGCGTTCATCAGCATGATCACCACTGAAAGAACGATCATGACCTTCGCAAAATTCCGGCTCGTATACAGCCAGCCGCTGTTATACCCTATCCTGATCTCCTCCTCACCGAAAACATCCGAAACTTTCAGCCCGTTCCAGTTCCCGTCCACATCAGCAAACCGGGCAGATACAGCGGACTGCATGGCATTATGGTAAAGGTATTTCGCATTCATCCCGTGCAGATCTCCGGTGAACTTAAAATCAGACAGCATCTCCGACACTTTTTCATCCGTCAATATTCCCTCATACTGGGCGGCAATGGAACGGTCGATCTGTACTGCCTCCCTTCCGCTCCCCTCGCTGCTTTTCCCGTCAAAGGCATACATATTCTGATAGGTGGAAAAGGAAAACAGCACCGATAGCAGCAATATCCCAATGATCGAAACCATTGTAAGCCTCCTTTTCCATATTTTTCTCAACTCAAACAAAATCAGTCTGCTCATCATTCCTTCCTCCAAATTCAAAGTCTCTCCTGCATTCCGCAGATCAGACGCATCAGCGTTGTTTTTCCTGCCAAACTTTTTGTCAGATCTGTTATTTTTAATTTCATGAAGACCTCCCTTTTCACATGGGAATAAACGCTGCCGCATACCGCTGTAACAGAAAAATACTCCCTGTGTTCATGCTCTACACAGGAAGTATATATGGTGAACTTCTACTTTTTATCTACTTATGGATGTCTATTTCAATCTTTTACTACTTTAGCTCCCCGAAAAACGCCGTCACCCCCGCTCCTTTTTCCAGATTCTCTATCTCCAGATACCCTCCATGATGCTCACACAGCATCTTACAGATATACAGCCCCAGCCCGAAGTGCTCCCCGCGGTTTTTCTCCCCCGTAAAGTAGGGCATCGCCGCCTTCTGCAGCATTTCCTCCGAAAATCCCCTGCCGTCATCCTCCACCGCCAGAGAAAACCCCTTCTCCTTTTTTGCAAAAACGACGCTGATGTCAGAAACCGCATAGCGGACCGCATTGGATATCAGATTCTCACCAACCTGTGACACAAAAGACCAGTCAACAGCAGGAAGATCACCAGAAACCTCCCTCCGCACGGTCAGCCTCTTATCATGCTGCCTGCACAAAATTTCCGCACTCTCTATCAGCGCCGCGATATGCTCCTCTGCACTCGAATCATCGCTCACCGGCAGTGCATCCTCCAGACGGGATATCCGGCTCATACTATCCACATACCGCTCCAGCCGCAGGATGTGCTTCTCCATGGTAAACGCCGTCTCCCGCACCGTGCTGTCTCCGCTCCCCCGCAGCATTTCATCATATCCTTTCAGCACCGTCAGCGGTGTGCGCAGATCATGGGCGAAGGCCGCGTTAAGCCTCCTGCGCTCCTCCATCTGCCGCCACATCTCCGAAAAATTATCCGCCAGCGTCCGGCGCATTATCTCAAAGGAATCACACAGCTGTCCCAGCTCATCCCCGGACTGATACGCTATCCGAAAATCAAGATCATTTTCAGCGATCTTTTCCGAAGCTGTTCTCAGCGCCAGGATCGGCTCCTTTAATTTATTGCGGTAAAAAAACAGAGCCGCCAGCATGATACAGACGGCAGAAATAACAGGCACCGCAGCAGCAGGCAGCACTTCCAACACCAGGATCAATCGCTCATCCCTCTCCGACAAGGGCACAGGATCCGTCCCTATGACCGCACCCTCCCCCAGCCGCTCCCCTTCCTCATTTGTCAGATAGTATCTCTCACCGGATACCGGATAGTTCTCCCGGATCCCATCGATCATTTTCCCGCACAGTGCGGAAGTTCCCACGCAGAGAACCACAGCCGCCGCCAAAAACACGGTGATATAAAACACAATACTCTTTTTCAAAGGCAGATTTCTTCCATGCCCTGTCATCTTATCCATTTATACCCGCACCCCCAGACCGTCTCGATATATGGTTTGTCCGTAAACTGTGCGATCTTCGCCCGCACCCTCCGGATATGTTCCGCAACCACCGCGCTGTCCCCCTCACTGTCATATCCCCACACTTTCCCATAAATGCGTTCTTTGTCAAAAACCTGCCCCGGGTTTTCTGACAGCAGTTCCACAATATCAAACTCTTTTCTGGCAAGGCAAAGCGCCCTGTCCCTGTAATAGACACAGCGCTCCCCGTAGTCGATGGTCAGATCCTCCTGAAAACGCACCTGCGCCTCAAATCGATGGCGCGCCTCCCGCCGCAGATGCGCCTTCACTCTCGCGTCCAGCTCCACCAGCGAAAAAGGCTTCACGATATAATCATCCCCGCCTGCCGCAAATCCCTTCACCTTGTCGGCTTCCTCCATGCGGGCGGTCAAAAACAGGATCGGGCAGGAAACATGGTCCCTGATGCGCCGGCATACTCCGATCCCGTCCATCCCGGGCATACCGATATCCAACAGGATGATATCCGGCTTACGCTCCGCCTGCCTTACCGCCTCCGCCCCGTCTGACGCTATTAAAACCCTATAGCCCCTGCCTAGGAAATAGCTCTCCAGCATCCCCGCGATATCCGGCTCATCGTCCGCGATCAATATGGTATATCCCATGGAAGCACCTCCCCTCTTTCAGTACAGTACGTCAGGAATACAGTACACCCAAATTTTCAACTTTTTTCCTACTTCCCGCCCTTTCAGGATGTCATCCCCTGTCAAACATCCTTCGTCTCCACTTTATAAAGCGTAAGAAAGACAGCAGCGGCGGATATCATCAGCAATGCCGCATGAAAAGGCATATTGTCAAGCAATGTATAGGCGCCGATATTCCCCTGCGTAACGCACACGATGATCACCCCTGCTACGATCGCCGCCTTCGACGACTTTGCCCATAAGCCGACCAGCAGCGCTATAAAACTGATACTTACCATCACTGCTGAACCTATAAGGATCTCCACATAGAACATCCCGCTTCCCAGCTCAATACCCGCAGCCGTGATATGCATATATTTTTTCGACATCACAAGCACACTGTAGAGCAGCACTTTGGCCAGGACCAGCGCCGTAACATTGAAGATCCAGACCGCCAGCATCTGTGATGCCAATATCTTCTTCCGGTTGATCGGGTAGGAAAACATCAGGTTCATGGTCTTGTTTTGATAGGCGCTCACGATGAAGGATGCCAGCATAACGCTTGTCAGGAGTATAAAGCATATATTTGTGAACAGTTCCACCGACGACTTTAACATACTGCTCCCGTATGTGAGCACCTTCTCTCCGTTTTCAAGCTCTCCTGCCGCCGCCAGAATAAATATACCGAGAATGAACGTCATGATGAGGGCTTTCCACATGTATTTTATGATATTGTTCTTCTTCCACTCAAGCCTGATCAGTTTCCACATTATCTTTGCTCCTCCTTCGTCAGTTTTAAAAAATGATCCTCCAGGGTTTCCGCCTTCCTGCCGATCCCGTTGATCTCCACATCCTGCGCCGCCAATGCCTTCGATATATCATTTGCGCTGATCCGGCTTTCGTAGATGCGGATGCTTTTTTCATCCACTATCCTGAAATTGCCCAGCTCCAGCTTATCCGACAGCACATACGCCGCCTTTTTGATATCAGGAGCGGAAAGTTCGATATAAGCCATATTCCTCTCGGATATCTCTTTCATGGAGATCTCCTCCATCAATACCCCGTGATGGATGATGCCGATCCTGTCAGCAATACTCTCCACCTCAGAAAGAATATGACTGGACAGCATGATGGTGATACTGTACTCTGTGCAGAGCATCTTAAACAGATCCCGGAGCTTTCTCATCCCGGCAGGATCAAGCCCGTTGGCGGGCTCATCGAGCACCAAAAACTCCGGCCTGCTCAGGACCGCCCGAGCGATCCCCAGGCGCTGCCTCATGCCCAGCGAATACTTTCCGGCAGGTTTGTCCGCCGCATCGGTCAGCTCCAGCATTTCCAGGGCATCTTCCACACTGCCGGGATTATAATACCCCATGTACTCGCAGTGAAGCTGCAGATTCTCCCTTCCTGTTAAATGGTTATAAAATGTGGGAAACTCAATGATACTCCCCATTCTCCCCAGCACCTCATAAGACGCGGGCGTAAGCCTTTCCCCGAAAAGCTCCACTGTGCCCTCCGTCGGCTTCCAGAGGTTGGTGATCATTTTCATCACCGTGGTCTTACCCGCCCCGTTTGGTCCCAGAAATCCGTATATCTCCCCCTTTTTCACGTGAATATTTACGTCTTTGACCAGCTCCTTACCGTCAATGATCTTTGTGAGATGATCTGTCTGTAAAACATATGACATATTGGCTTTCTCCTTTCCAGAGCCTGCTCAGCTCTTGAAAACCATTGTAGCAGGTAAGGTTTTCAAAACTCTTGACCAATTCTTACAAATTTCTTTCGCGCGGCGCCTGATACGGAAACTTCCTCAATCTTACCGTGAATATCGTTTTTACATGGGGCTCGCTCTCCAGAAGGATATCCCCTCCCAGCTGACGGGCAAGGTTTTTCGCGATCGTAAGCCCCAATCCGTTCCCCTGTATCTCACGGTTCCGGGAATCCTCCATCGTGTAGAGCCGCTCAAAGACGCTTTCGGCAAACTCCCTCTCGATTCCCTTTCCTCTATCCGTTACATCAACATACGCATGGTTCTTCTCCTCCCGCACAGTGACGCCTATATATTTTCCCCCGCCTCCATAGCGCACCGCATTGGAGATCAGATTGGACAGGATCCTTCTCACAGCCCCCTCCTCCCCCTGTACAAAGATGCTCTTTTCCGGGATGGATATCTCCACAGTAAAATCCCTGCTCCGCAGAATATCATAAAAGTCCAGTATGCATTCCCTGCACAGCTCATTGATGTCTATCTTACCGATCACGATATCCATATCGCCGGCCTCCAGCTTCGCCAGCGTAAAAAACTGATCGATCAGCTCCATGACCTGTCCCGCCTTTGCCTCCACCTTCCGCAGGGTTTCATCCTCCGGATGATCAAGGCGCATGATCTCAAGATACCCGAGGATAACGGTCAGGGGCGTCTTAACATCGTGGGATATATTGGAGAGCATTTTTTTGGAGGAGATCTCCTGCTTCCTGAAATCGCCCTTTATCTCCTGCCGGTCTGACAGCAGGCGGTTGATCTGCCCGCACAGCTCCATCAGCGCCCTGTTATCCGTAAATACCATCACTTTTTCATCACTGTCATTTTCCAGGATATCCGACAGTTTCCCGCCCATCTTTTTCAGCGCCGCCTCCATGCCTCTCACATAGACGAACCGTTGATAGAAAACCACCGCCAGCAGTATCGCCACGGCGCACATCAGAATCAAAAAAACCGCTCTCTCACTCATTCCGCATCCCCCAGCCTGTACCCGATCCCCCAGACCGTGACCACGATCTTCGGCTCCCTGGGGTCCTCCTCTATTTTGCTCCGGAGCCTGCTGATATGGACATTCACTGCATTCTCATCCCCAAGATAAGCATCCTTCCAGACAAGGGAATAGATCTGCTCCTTGGTATAGACCTTTTTGGGATTTTTCATCAGAAGCTTTAGGATTTCAAATTCTTTCGCCGTCAGCTCAATGCTTACCCCGTTTTTCATAACAGAATAGTCCTCCGTATTCACGACAAGGCCGCCCCGCACAAGAACTTCCTCCTCCTTCGCCGTCTGCGCCGCATACTGTGTACTTCTCCTGATATTTGCCTTTATCCTCGCCAGTACCTCCGTGACCGAGAAGGGCTTCGTAATATAATCATCCGCCCCCATCCCCAGTCCCAGGGTTTTATCGGAATCCGTATCTTTGGCGGATATAATGATAACAGGCACTGTACTCTTTTCCCTGATCGCTTTCATCACTTCCATTCCGCTTTTTTTCGGTATCATCAGGTCAAGCAGTACCAGACTGTAATCATCCGCAAAAAATTCCCGGCAGGCGCACTCCCCGTCAAATGCCGTCACCACCTCAAAGTTTTCCGTCATAAGAAAGTTTTTCAGCATTTCGCTGATCTCCATATCGTCTTCCACCAGTAAAATCTTCATCTGACTTTCCTCCTGTCACACGGTTTCTCTGTATTACCTTGAATTGTTTTTATTTTAGGCGTTCAGGAGGATAAATACAACGGCTTTTTACCGATATCTGCCAAAGACATGTTTCCTTCTGCCGGTGACCGGCATCCGCACCGGACCCTCCTACACTGTTTTTCCGCCGGGAACCAATGTCCGGCTGCTTCCGGCAGCCGCTCTCCCCGTAAGCCCCCGCACCGTCCTGCCGTAAAGAACTGCCGCGATCAGCAGAGAAGCCGCGTCCGCCACGGGCTGTGCCCAGATGAGCCCCGTCATCCCCATTGCCGCTTTCAGGATAAACACAGCGGGAATGAATATAAGTCCCTGCCGGCTTATATTGATGATCAGTGCTGCCCTCGCCGCTCCCATCGCCTGCAGGGCGTTGGTCAGCACATAAAATACACCGAACAGAAAGCTGGTGGTCAGCAGGATCCTGGAAAACTGTACCGCATAATCAAAGGCTGTCCGCTCCGTTAAAAATGCGCTGACGATCTGACCGACAGACAGATAACAGATTCCCGTCAGAGCCGCACTCAGGCACAACGCAAAGACAATTGAAAATCTCAAAACCTTTTCAAACCGCTCCCACAGTCCGGCACCCACGCAATACCCTAACAGAGGCTGCACGCCCTGCCCCAGCCCCATACAGACCATACCTGTGATGATGACAACCTTCATTGCCACTCCCATAGCGGCGATCGCCATATCGCCATACTCCGCCATCTGACTGTTGATGATGATCTGTGATACACTCATCAGCACAGAGCCCAGCGCCGCAGGCACACCGATTGCCAGAATGCTGCCGCATACCCCGTCCTTTAAACTGACATCTTTCAGGCTGATGCTGAGCATGGAATTTCCCCTGACAAAATAAACAATATAATACACGGCACCGAACAGACTGCCGATCACCGTCGCAACAGCCGCACCCGTAATATTCCATCCGAATCCCAGTATCATGATCGGATCAAGAACCACATTCAGCAGGTTTCCCAAAAGCTGCCCCATCATCGCGCTGCCTGAGCGTCCCTCCGCCCGGATCACATTGGAATAACAGTTGGATATCAGCACGAACGGTCCGCTGCACACCACGATCGTCAGATAGGTTTTCGCCGGAATCCATGTCTCAGCGCTGGCGCCCGCCAGAGAAAGGATCGGATCCATAAACAACAGCATTAAAACGGACATAACCGTGCCGGCTGCCACGCATCCCCACATGCAGGAAGCACAGGCTTTTTTCGCGTATTCCCTTTTTCCCTCACCCAGCGCCCGGGATATCACCGAGGTTCCGCCGATGCCGAATATCGTTCCCGCCGCCATAAACATCAGGAATACCGGGGTTGCGAGGGAAACCGCCGCCACCTGCAGCGCATCCTTCGTCTGACCAATAAAAAAGGTGTCCGCCAGATTGTACACCAATACCATCAGCATCGCCAGCATTGCCGGCAGCGCATTTTTCAATACTGCCTGCGGCACAGGCAGCCTGCTGAATACTTCCATTGATTTTCCTTCGTTCATTTCCTGTTCCTCTCTTTCTATTTTCTTAAATTTATTTCCCACAAAAAAGTCCCTTCACTATCTTTTTATCAATCGCATACATTTAATAGCATGCGATTAATATGCGTTGTAAACAATATTCAGAAAACCATATTTTCACAAAACATCAGATTTTCATTTCCATAAATTGCAGGCTCCCGCATCCGCATGAACTGCACGCTTTTATACGAAAAACATCTCAGATTTCTAACTCAAAGAATTCCGCACTTTCTCCAGAAGCGAAAACAGAATGCTCCACTCCGTCTCCGTCAGCCCCGACAAAAGCTCCCTTTCCGCCACTTCCATATCATGGTCTGCCAAAAGACAGCACTGTTCTCCCGCTTCTGTCATCCGGATCATTTTAATACGCTTATCCTCCGGATCTCCGAACGCCTCCAGAAATCCTTTCTGCTCCAGCCGACTCACAACCCCCGCCGCTGTGGACTGTGCCACCCGAAGACTCCGCTCCAGTTCTTTCAAGGACATCTGCCTTTCCGGCTTTTTTCTCAAAATCAGCAATGCTGTCATCTGTGCCATCGTCAGATCAGAAGATTTCAGTGCGTTGTTTGCCTGCTTTTCCATCGCGTCGTGAATCTGCTTGATCAGTATCCCGCAGGAATTTGTCTCAAACATCTTGCCACCGCCTTTCTGTTACAGATAATAGCATGCTGTCGTTTTATTGTCAATAGCACGCTGTTGAATTTAAAAACTTTTCTTTCCTGACAAAATATTGTATACTGAACATATGGGTTTTTAAGAACTTCATGTAAAAAACTTCTTCACTGCTATCTTTATCCGGTGAATCGAAAGGAACAGCTGATCGTTATGTGCAGACGTCTGTCCATCTATTTTAAGGAAATGTATCCCATCCTGCCCAGATTTGCCCTCGGCATGATCATCTTCGGGGAGATCCATTTTATCATTCTATTGAATGCCGGCGTCCGGAATTTCAGGCTCGGTATCCAGGAGCTGATCGGGGGATTTACTGTGTTCAGCTTCCTGCTGTGGCTCCGGATTGCGGATGATTTTAAGGACTACGAGCTGGACTGCCGATTGTTTGCAGACAGGCCGCTTCCTTCCGGCAGGGTACATAAAAAGGATCTTGCAGTCTTTGTATCTCTTTTGATCGCCGTCACCGTATTGCTGAACCTGTTTTTTATGAACAACTTCGGCTTTTTCCTGTTTCTGTACATATACGGGACACTGATGTCACTCTGGTTTTTCAGCAAGAAGAAGATACAGAAAAGCCTACCGCTGGCGCTCGTTACCCACAATCCGGTGCAGATGATCATGAACATCTATATCATCTCCTACACCTGCTTTAAATACGATCTTCCGCTTTTTACATGGGTGAATTTCCTCGCCGCCTGGACGCTCTATTTCCCGGCGCTGATCTGGGAGATCGCAAGGAAGATCCGCGCCCCGAAGGATGAGACGGAATATGTCACCTACTCCAAGCTGTTCGGATACAAAAAAGCTGCGCGGTTTATTCTGATCATCACATGGGTGGACATCATCACCAATTTTCTGCTGGTGTGGAATCTGAACAAACTCACGGTACTGGCACTTTTTCTGGATGTGTCGTGGATGACGGTGAAGTTTGTACAGTTTATGAAAGATCCGACGAAATTTAAGATCGTGGATAAGGTGGAGCGGTATACTTATATTCAGGAATCGCTGATGCTGCTGACGATACCGGTTTATTTGATCTTTGGCGCGGTCTGAGCGTAATATATCTCTCTGTAAAGATATTATTATATAAAACAAAACAGCAAAGCTTAATGATAATACTTCGCATAGTATCGTAATGCGAAATATCACCACAGGAAATCCATCATGCTTATCACTCAGGAAAATTACAGGACAATTGAATTGGGCGCAAAGGCACGAAATCTGTTTCTGCTTACAGAAGCAGGTTTCCCTGTGCCCCCCTTTTTCTGTGTCGATGAACAGTTTTCTGAGAAAGAAGTTTCGGCTCATCTCGACTGGCATTTTCCGGACACCTCCCTGTTTTCCGTTCGTTCCTGTGCCTCTCTGGAGGATTCCGTCGGGCATTCCTTCGCCGGACAGTTTCAGACCTTTCTCCGTGTGCCGAAAGAAGATATCTGCTCCCGCATCCGGGATGTGCTTTCTGACGCGGCACAGCCGGAAACTCTCTCCTACTGCCGGGCGCATCATCTTGATCCTTCCGCCTTAAAAATGCATGTGATCATACAGGAAATGATCGAAGCGGATCTCTCCGGTATTCTGTTTACCGCCAATCCTCAGGGACCGCTGAATGAATCGGTGATCGTCTGCGGCGCCGGATGCGGAGATCTGGTGGTAGAGGATAGAACGGACACTACAGCCTACTACTATAATCTCTCCGACAAGGTTTATTACTATGAACAGACCGGCTCCTCGGCGCTTTTATCCCATGAGCAGGTGGAAGAACTGATCGGGTTATCCCAGCGGGTGAAAGAACGGATCAGGTCATTCCGGCAGGCCGGCGATCCGGCAGATCTGCTTGCCGCATCTGCCTCAGCCGTCCCAAAAGTAAAAGCGGAGTCCTTTTCTGATACTGAATTAGATATGGAGTTTGCCATCAAAAATAACACGTGCTATTTACTCCAAACTCGTCCAATCACGACTCTAAATATAGAAACACCTGTTATTATTTTAGATAACAGCAATATTGTGGAAAGCTATCCCGGTATAACCCTGCCGATGACGCAGAGCTTTATCCGGGAGGCCTACTATCAGGTCTTCCGAAATCTGCTGATCCATCTCACCGGTGAACCGAAGACTGTTTCAAAAATCGACGATGCCCTGCATCATATGGTGGATGCGGCAAACGGACGTATCTATTACCGCATCAGCAACTGGTATGATGTGCTGTTATTTCTGCCCTTTTCCCATCGGCTCATCCCGATCTGGCAGGAAATGATGGGCGTCAAAGAAAAAACGGTGAGTTCCGGCATGCAAAACGGCATCCGCCGGACTACCCGTCTGAAAGTCGCATGCTCCTTTTTCCGGCTTTTGCTCACCTGCCCAAAGGAAATGGATAAGCTGGATCTGTATTTTCAGGAGATCATCGAGCAGTTTGACTCACTGGATATCCATGTCAACGATAACCGCATTCTGCTTGAGCACTACCGCTCTCTGCAGGAGATGACCGTAAAACGCTGGGATATGACGCTGGTCAACGATATGTATGGTTTTCTGTTTACCGGCCTGTTAAAGAATCGCCTGAAAGCAAAGCATGTCCCCGATCCTGAACTGGCGGCAAACCGCGCTATCTCCGGCATCGGCGGGCTTGAGAGCATGCGCCCGATACAGGAACTGCAAAAGCTGGCACTGCAGGCAGAGGAGGAAAACCTGATCCCGGAACTGAAAGGTATTGACAGCAACGAATCTTATACTGAATACATTAAAAATAACACCTGTTTTTCTTTAAAAATGCAGGAATACATTCAGAAATTCGGTGACCGGAATGTGGAGGAATTGAAACTGGAGAGCAAAACCTTCCGCACTGATCCTGTGTTGCTTGTGCGATGTATCTTGCAGTATGCGGAATCCTCTACTTCTTCCCCGGAAGGCAGTCTGACCGGAAATTCTACCAATCATCCGGCTCAGTGCTCCATTGTTGACACAAAACCCACCCCGGAATCCGTCGATGCAGTCCGCCTCACCGGCCTTGCCGCCTTCTACGCCAAAAGAGCTGCCGCCGGCATCCGCAACCGGGAAAAGTCCCGTTTAAACCGCGGACGCCTCTACGGTATGATGCGCTCTCTTGTGCTGCAAATGGGACAGAACCTCTATAAAGAGCACAGGATCGCAGAACCGGAGGATATTTTCTGGCTCTATTGTGAGGAAATCGATGCTGCCTCTGATCCTTCCGGTCGAGCTCCTGATCTGCGGAGAATCATTTCCGGACGAAAAAAAGAATATGAAGGCTTTTCCAGACTCCCCGCATTTTCCAGACTGGTCTTTTCCGGCAAAATAACCGATAAACATCCACAGAGCAGTCAGAAAATGCGCTATGTTAATGCGGACGGCACCTACGCGGGTATCCCCTGTTCCTCCGGCACCGCCGAAGGCGAGGTATTATGTATCGACACCCCCTCTCCCGGACTCGATACCAGAGGCAGGATCCTCGTCACAAAAATGACCGATCCCGGCTGGGTGTTCCTGATTGCACCCGCAAAAGCCATCGTCTCCGAAAAGGGATCCTTGTTATCCCACACGGCGATCATCTCCCGGGAACTTGGAAAACCTGCCGTCGTAAGCGTGGAACATATTACGGAATATCTGAAGACCGGGGACCGTGTCAGGGTTGACGGGGACAGCGGGACTATCACGCTGCTGCCTCCAAAATAGTGCTTATATCCTACTCAACAATAAATAACATGAATCACGCATGCAATCAAAAAAAGAGGTACATTATGAAAAGTATCAGCGAATACCTGTCCGAGGACTACGCTAAATGGGCAGACCGCCCCTACATCAGCACAAAGGAAAACGGCGTATACCGCGCCTGCACCTTCCGGGAAGCCATCGACGACATCCGTGCCATCTCCAGAGCCCTTTTGTCCCGCGGCCTGGCAGATAAAAACGTGATGCTCTGTTCCGAAAATTCCCGGGAATGGATTCTCCTTTATTTTGCCATTATGGGGTATGTGGGAACCTGCGTCCCTGTGGACAAGGAGTGGACAACCTATGATCTTCAAAATACTCTTTCCGCCATTCCCGTCTCCGCAGTCTTTTACTCCCGTTCCCGGAAAGAACGGTTTTTGCCCCTGCAGGCACAATATCCTGACACGATCTGGTTTTGTATCGAAGATATCCTTCCCGGCCTGATCAGAGAAGGAAAGACTTCCTCTCTTCCTCTGCCGGGCAGGACGCAGATGGGCCGGACAGCAATGATCCTGTTCACCTCGGGTACCACCAATATTCCAAAAGCGATTCCGCTGACACAGGAAAACCTCTTTGCCAACTGGGAAACCCTGTATAAGCGGACGCCCATGACGGAGCAGGACGTCTCCTATGTCTTTCTTCCGTTTCACCATGTTTACACGGGCGTTGCCAATATCCTGTACACGATCGTATCCGGCATGCAGCTTTTTCTATGCTCCGGCTTACAATACATGATCCCGGAACTGATGGAGGTCCGACCTACCGTTGTCTGCACCGTTCCGCTGTTTTTATACCAGATGCACCGCGCCATGAGTGCCGAACTTCTGGAAGTATTGCGGGGCATCCGCTTTCTGTACTGCGGCGGCAGCTTTACGGAACCTGGGGTCAAAGCGTATTTCATCAGACAGGGCATATGCCTTTTAGAAGCCTACGGCACTACGGAGACATCCTCTGTCATCGCTCTTGCCCTTCCCGGCGATCCGGATCTTGCTGCAAACGGCGTTGTCTTTGAAAATCTGAACGTGCAGATCCTTGATCCGGATGAAAACGGCGTCGGCGAAATCGTTGTCGCCGGAAAAAGCGTTTCCGCGGGATATTTAAACCGTAATGACCACTATTCCGAATTTGACGGGGACGGATATCATACCGGCGATCTGGGGGTGCTCTCCCCGGACGGACATCTGTACCTGAAGGGCAGAAAAAAGCGCATGATCCTGACTGCCAACGGCAAAAACGTCTATGTGGACGAGCTGGAAGAGATGCTGCTGCAAAACCCGCTGATCAAAACGGCGACAGTCTTTGAGGAGGATCATCATCCTGCCGCTTCTCTTGTCAGCGATCTGCCCGAAAAAGAGGTGCAGGACTACCTTGCTGCGGTAAACGCCCGTCTGCCAAAGTATAAACAGATCCGCAGGCTTTATCTGAAACCAGACACCCCGGGAGGACGTATCAAATGAATTATAAAGTGATCACATTTTCTGAAAAGGACGAAACTGCTATCCGGAAATTTCTGGAGCTCCCCGGCAGGCTTTATACGAAAAAAGAGCTGATGCAGCAGCCGGAGGAGGAAAGAAAAATCCTGACCGGAACCCATGTGCTGAGCCATTATTTCACGGTGTACCCGATGCTTGTCTTTTCCGACAGCGGGCATTCTGTGAAGGCTGGCTCCAAGCCGGAAAATAACAGACATGCTTTACAGAACGGCTCCATACCGGGCACCGACCTTCATATTCCGTCGGCTGATTTTATATCAGGCAAATATGACACACCCGTCAGCCGTGCCGTCCTGACCATCTACCCGGAAGATCAGGACGCTTATCTTGGCTTTTTTGAAAGCGAAAATGATCAGGAAGCAGTCTCCCTGCTGTTTGCGGAAGCGGAAAAGATTGCAAAATCGCAGGGCTGCAGCAGGATCGTCGGTCCCATTGACGCTTCCTTCTGGATCCGCTACCGCTTTAAGACAAACTGTTTTGACCATTCTTATACAGGAGAGCCCTATAATAAAGATTACTACACCGCATTATGGCAGCATGCAGACTATGAGATTACCTACCGCTACTACTCCAACCATTACCGGAAAGTGGACCGCTCCCATCAGAATCCGTTGTTTTCGGCACGGCTTTCTCAAAAGCTGCAGGAGGGCTATCGCATCGAAAGCCCTTCCAAAACCACTTTTGACCGCGCTCTGAACGAGGTTTACGACCTCCTGATCGAATTATATCGGAGCTTCCCCGCCTATAAGCGTATCAGCAGGGAGGAATTTGTCTCTCTCTACAGCTATCTGAAACTCCTGATCCGCTATTCTATGGTAAAAATGGCATACTATCAGGAAAAACCTGTGGGCTTTTTCATCAGCATCCCCGACTACGGAAACGCTGTCTACGGAAAGCTTACCCTTCTGGATTATCTGCGCATCCTCAGGATACGCACAAAGCCGAAATCCTATGTGATGCTCTATATGGGTATTGACGCATCCCATCACGGACTCGGCAAGGCGATGGCGGAGGCGATCAAGGAAGAACTGCAGGCCGCAGGCACACCTTCCGTGGGGGCGCTGATCCGCCAGGGGAATATCAATAAAGATTATTTTCATGAGCTGATCGACTATGAATATGAGTATGTGCTGCTGAGTAAAGGTATTGGTTGAAGCCTGCCGTCAGGGGGAAATATATCCGGCTCAGACACGCTTCCGCTTGGAGAAAAACGCAGCGGTACTAGGCTCGAAAATACCTCACCAAGTGCCGGCGTTTTTCTACAGTCTTCGCCGGATATATTTCCCCCTGACGGCATGATTGAGCCTAAGATTGACAAGGGAAAGATTTAACTCAGCATCCCGCCCAACATGCCGCCTCCCACGCACAGCAGCGCGGTGGTCGTGAAATCTGAGGATAGCTGGGGGAAGGAGCGGTTTACGATGGCGGATATGACAAACAGCACCAGAAAATACAGCGCTCCCATCACCGCCCCCCAGAAAAATTTTCTCGTCCTCTTCTTCTTTCCGGTAATAAAACCTGCGAAAAAGGATGTGGCAATGTAGATCAGAATGACACAGACATTGACAACCTTCTCCGACAGATGCAGCCTGTAGAGCAGAAAAGCCAGCAGCAGCAGAAATCCCCCCGTCAGGATATAAGAAAACAGCAGGCACTTTAATGTAAATAATATCTGCGGCATATATTTTTTTGTAACAGACATATTTTCTCCCCCTTTCTTTTGGGAATGAAGCCCCTATAAAAACTTTGTAATATTTTCCTTAAAGAAATATATGCTTCTTGACAACACAGTATTCTGTTTATAGAATATATCGTATGAATTTATTTGGCGGATACGCCATAGTTAATGAAAAAGAAAGGAACTCTCATGGATACCACTGGTGTCATACAACTTCTTATCTTACTCGTTCTTCTGATTTTATCAGGCTTTTTTTCCTCTGCGGAGACCTCTCTGACCTGTGCCAACAAGGTCCGCATCCGTTCTCTCGCCGAGGATGGCAATAAAAAGGCTCTTCGTGTTCAAACCATTTTAGAATCCTACAGCAAGATGCTCAGCACGATCCTGATCGGCAACAATATCGTCAATATCGGTGCCTCTTCGCTTGCCACTACTTTAACGATCCGTTTGTTCGGCAATCAGTTTGTGGGCATATGTACCGGCATTTTGAC
Source organism: uncultured bacterium (assembly GCA_947647735.1). GTDB lineage: Bacteria > Bacillota > Clostridia > Lachnospirales > Lachnospiraceae > 1XD8-76. Next base: position 69,446 of record CANSLJ010000008.1, read on the forward strand.
GTTTCTCGTGCTGATCTTCGGTGAGATCGTACCGAAAACCTGGGCCGGCTCCCATGCCGATAAGATCGCTCTCGCCTACAGCGGCATTATCCGCGGACTGATGATCCTGCTGACCCCTGTGATCTGGGTGGTGGACAATATCGCCAGCGGCATTATCCGTCTTTTTCATCTGGGTGCAGACCCCGGCGAGGGCAGCATCACAGAAGATGAACTGCGTACCTATGTGGATGTAAGCCATGAGGAGGGCGTGATCGAATCCGAGGAAAGAGAATATATTCATAACGTGTTTGATTTTTCCGATTCCACAGCATCGGAGATCATGATCCCGCGTATCGACATGACTTCCATCTCCTCCTCGGCTTCCTATGATGAGATTTTTGCTCTGTTTAAAAAGACCATGTATACCAGAATTCCGGTTTATGAGGAAGAAAATCCCGATAATATCATCGGTTTTGTTCATATGAAGGATTTCCTTTTGACAAAGGATTCCCCCAGATTTAAGGTAAATAAGATCCTTCGTCCGGTCTACTACACCTACGAGCGAAAAAAAACCTCCGACCTTCTGGTGGAGCTTCGGGAAAAGACAACCAGCCTTGCCATCGTGCTGGATGAATACGGGTCTGCCGTGGGCATGATCACAATGGAGGATCTGCTGGAGGAGATTGTGGGCGAGATCCGTGATGAATATGACGCCGATGAGGCGGAGCTGATCAAGCAGATTGATGAGCGTACATACCTCATCGAGGCCGGCATGAAGCTGGATGATGTAAATGATGCCCTGCATCTTACTCTTGAATCAGAAGATTTTGATTCACTGGGCGGCATCATGATTGATAAGCTGGACCGCCTGCCCAAAAATAATGAGATCGTTGCACTGGAGGACGGCTCTACTTTACAGGCGCGGGGCATTTCCCAGAACCGGATACGCAAGGTGCTGATGAAGCTGCCGGTCACAGCGGAAGAAATGAACGAAGAAGAACACTCATAACAGACAGATAATGCCGCCGGATAAATTGTCCTGCGGCATTGCTGATTTTATCAGCTTTATATGGGTATTATTGCTTGAAAAACGCTTGCCATCTGATTTCTATTCTGCTATACTCAATCTGTGAAAACAATTCAGACAGGCTTTCTGCCATGTCTCTTTTATCAGGCGTTTCGCCACAGCTCTTCGCTGATTTTTCACAACCTGAAGCATATTACTAAACAATCACAATACATAAGAAAGGACTTTTTATGCCAGAAAAAAACATTATCGGCAGCAAGCTGTGGGATGAGATCCTGAAAGCCATAGTTTATGTTATGCCAAAACAATTATTCCCGCTCATTAAGGAAGTTTACGGAATAGAATATCCTCCTGATACACCTGTCAGGCTTCTTGGCACAGAACATTCTACTTACACAAATAACACAGAAGCTTCTCCCTCATCCAACCTGATGGACATCTCCCTTTTGATTGCAGACAAAGACTACTTCCACATCGAATGCCAGATGGAAAATGATAAGATAATGGTGATCCGCATGATCTCCTACGATCTGCATTATGCTATTGAACACTGTATCTCAAAAGATCATTTAGCAGATGAGCTCATCATCCGTTTTCCACATTCTTTTGTGCTCTATCCCGGACAGAACAAAAACCTTCCGGACAGCCTGCAGTGCCGGATCATATTTCAGGATGACAGCGAACATATTTACCGGATTCCCGCCGTCAAAATTCAGTCCTATTCTCTGGAAGAAATCCATGAAAAGCATCTGAATCTGTTCATCCCCTATCTGCTGCTCAGATTAAACCCCCGCATCACTTCAAAAAAGTATCCTCTTTCTAAAAAAGAATTGACAGCTTTTTTGAATGAGATTATAGTAATATTACAAGAGGACTTAACTAATGGATATTTAACAAAACAGGAATGTAATGATTTTATCAATCTGCTGGTCCAGGCATCCGGACATGTATTCTTTCATTGCCCTGAATATCACAAGGAGGTACTCCGTATGACAAAACCGTTAATTTATCTTCCCAGTATGCAGATCATGGATCTGGAGGCCCGTATTGCAGAAATGAATTCCGCCTTGGCTGAAAAAGATTCTGCTCTAGCTGAAAAGGATTCCACTATAGCTGAAAAAGATTCGGAAATCGCAGCCCTTCGGGCAGCGCTTGAATCCTTGACGCACTAAGCCTTGCCTGCGGTAATCTGGCATGAAAATCCTTACCACAGGCAGGTTTATATTCATCAATACATTTTCCAGACGATTTTCCGCATTATATCTACACTTTTTCGGACGATCTTATCTCCTTCAATTACATTTTCAATCAAATCTGTACTCGTATCACTCTTTATCAAAAAATCACAATTATCCGTGTTCACTGTGCTTTTGGTAAAACATAAACATCTGTCCCCAAATAAAAATGCTAAAATAGATAAAAACCTTCGCACATTTTACCCCTCACACCCGTTAATCATAATAGATGGAAAACCACAAGGAGCCAGCAGACCATGTCCATGGATATCGAGAAGCAGTATGACCGGATCTACCGCTACTGCTACTTCAAGCTGAAAAACCGGGAGCGCGCCGAGGATATCACGCAGGAAACCTTCCTCCGGTATCTGGAGCGCTACCACTTTGTCTCCCCGGAGACAGCACTCAAATATTTATATACGATCGCCCGGAATCTCTGCATCGATGAATACAGAAAGCCCGCCGTCGTCCCTCTGGAGGAAAACACCGGAGGGGACACTGCTGGAATGACTTTTGAGGAGGATGCTTTGCTGACAAATCTTACGCTCCATCTGGTATTGCAGGAGATGACGCAGGAGGAACAGGAACTCCTGCTGCTCCGGTATGTCAACGAAGTACCGACCTCTGTGATCGCAAAGCTTTACGGCATCTCCCGCTTCGCCCTGCGCCGAAGGCTTCTTGCGGCATCTGAAAAGTTAAAAAAGAAACTCGGAAAGGAGGATTTCTCATGAGACACACACTGAAAGAAGAATTAAAAAAAGCGTTTGAAGCACCCGCCCCCAGGCGGAAAGCGGTATTTCTGCAGACAGTAAAGCCTGCGGGATTACACTTTTTTGATTTCGTCCTGATACAGGCAGGCTATATCCGCATATGGATCTGGGGCATCTCTTTTCTTGTTTTTGCCATCTCTCTCTTTTGCAGCCTTGCCCTCTCTCTCGACATGCTCTGGGCGATCTCAGCCTCCATGCCGCTACTTGCACTTATGATGATCGCCGAGACCGGGCGCTCCGCACATTACAAAATGGCGGAACTGGAGACAGCTTCCAGATTTTCCTTAAAGAGCGTCATTCTTGCCCGCCTCTGCGTTCTGGGCCTGGGCAATCTGGTGCTCCTCTGCCTACTGCTCCCCATCGCTCTCCGAAACAGTTACGTGTCCCCTTTGCAGGCGGGATTTTATATCATCACCCCCTTTTTGCTGACTGCCTTTCTCTGTCTGCACATCCTCCGCAGACGGCGTGAACCGGAAGCCCTCTATCTGTGCATCGGGACATCCGCCGGTATCAGCTCGTTTATCTTTCCGCTCCGCCAAATGCTTCCGGCACTGTATGAGGAGTGCTCGCTCATAAGCTGGATCCTTGCCGCAGCGTTTCTCGGTATCGGCGTTATAAAACAATATCAAAATCTCATCAACGAGGAGGCACCTGTATGGAACTGACCATCGACCGGATATCAAAACAATATCAAAACAAGATTGCCGTGGACCGGATTTCCCTGCATCTTGGCAAGGGCGTCCACGGACTGCTGGGTGCCAACGGCGCCGGCAAAACCACTCTGATGCGCATGATCTGCGGTATTTTAAAACCCGACAGCGGCACGATCGCCTTCGACAAAATCCCTGCGGAGGCGGAAGCCTACCGCGCCGTTTTAGGCTATCTGCCTCAGGACTTCGGCTATTACCCGGAATTTACCGGAACAGACTTTCTGCTCTACCTCGCCGCCCTCAAGGGCATCCCGAAAGAAAAGGCAAAACAAAAAACGGAGGAACTGCTGGAACTTGTCTCCTTATCCGATATGTCCCGAAAAAAGATCAAAACTTTTTCCGGCGGTATGAAACAAAGGCTCGGCATCGCCCAGGCTCTGCTGAATGATCCAAAGCTCCTGGTTCTGGATGAACCGACAGCCGGCCTTGATCCAGCGGAGCGCGTGCGTTTTCGCGATCTGATCGAAGGGCTCGGAAAAAACAGCATTGTATTATTATCCACACACATCGTATCTGATATCGAACATATCGCCGACCAGGTCCTTATCATGAAGGAAGGACAGCTTATCTATCAGGGTAAGCGTGAGGAGAACAGCGGCGATCTGGAAAGCTTTTATCTGGAACAGCAAAGAGGGAGGTAATTTTATGGAAATTCTGAAAACACTTTACAAATACGAACTGAAAAAAATAATCGGAAGAAAAATATGCCGGATCACGCTGCTCCTTTGCCTGTCTGTCATTCTCTTTCTTTCCGTTATGCAGCTCGGCGGAAAATCCTACGTGGACGGGGAAGTGGCAGATACCCACTACCACATGTTCCGGGTGGATCAGGCGTATGAGAGAGCGCTCTCCGGCAGAGCCATCGATGACACGCTCCTGCGTGAGACGATGGATGCCTACCGACAGATCCCGGATCCGGAAGGCAGATATACCCTGACCGACGAATACCAGACTTACGCCCGCCCCTATTCCGCGATCTGTCAGCTCATCAGCCGATGGACCACCCTTGACCTTCTGACGGATATCCTGAGAGCCGATCCGGATGAAGAGGCCTTTTATCAGGCAAGACAGGATTTCCTGCGGGAGCATTGGCAAAACTATCTTCTGACCGACAGGGAAAAAGAATTCTGGTCCCGCAAGGAAACCGAAATCCATACCCCTTTTACCTACTATTATCACGAAGGATACACCATGCTGTCCAAAAGCTTTAACTCTCTCTGCATACTGATCCCTCTCTTTATCGCCGTATGCCTCTCCGGCGTATTTCCGGAGGAACATACCAGGCGCACCGACCAGCTCATCCTCTCCAGCGCGAAAGGGAAAAATACGGTCTACCTCGCAAAGATCCTCGCCGGCATCACAGTCTCCTTTGCAGGCACCTTCCTTATGCTTCTCACATCCGTAGCGTTATGCCTCGGCATTTACGGAACAGACGGCTTCGGAATGCAGATGCAGGTGACGCCCTACCCCTTTTCCTATCCGATGACGATCGGAGAGGCATGCCTGATCATGGGCGGTGTCGCTCTCATCCTCTCCGTCTTTATCAGTGTCTTTGTCATGATATTGTCAGAGACTTTGCACAGCAGCATTGCCGCGCTCGCTGTTTCCTCCGCGCTGATCCTTCTAAGCGTCTCTCTCAACCTGCCGCCGCAATATCGGATCATCGCACAGATATGGAACTGGCTTCCCTTTTCCTTTCTGAATATATGGAACATTTTCGATGTGAGAACGCTTCCCCTCTTCGGACACTGCCTGGTCTCATGGCAGATCGTTCCAATCCTCTACCTTCTTTCTGCTGTGCTGCTGGCGGCGGGCGGAAGAAAAATATATCAAAAATACCAGATCTCAGGACGGTAAAATAATGAGCTCCGCGAACTCGAAAAGCCGGATATCTCTTCCACATAACAGACATCCGGCTTTCCCCTTTTCATTTCACATCCATCAAAATCTCCTCGGTCGGAATCCAAGAGCCGCTGAGCACACCGTTCGTATGAAACACCATCTCATACACCACATCCCGGTGCCTGCTTTTTTCCCGATACTGCTGCTCTAAATCCGCCGATTCCCCGGCGATCCGGCATCCGTGATAATCGTACAGTTCCACATAATAATAGTATCCCAGCAGATTCATATAAGGCGTGATCTCCGGATCCCGCTCCATCTCCTCCCAAACCTCGTTCAGGTCAACCTTGTTTTTATCACAGTACGCGATCTTTTCCAGATTCACCGCCTTATGGTCATAGTCCATCAACTGACGGAAAATAAAATTGTCAACACCGTACTGCCTGTAAAAATCCACATACTCCTTGATCCCCGCAGCATTATGTACCGCCGGTTTCAACAGGATACAGCTCATGCGGATGCGCATGTTTCCCTTCCCGGCTGCTTTTGCGATCTGCCGGATATCCTCATTGGAACAATAGCTGTCATCCGCCCCATAGCGCATAATCTCCCTGTTTTTCTCCTCGTCCACACATACCCTGCTGATATTCAGATGATCAAACCCCCGTTCCATCAGATGTGTCGCAATGGTCTTTCCCTCCGTCACACGGAGCAATCCGCTGCCGTTTGTCGTGATGGTCCGCTTCCGAAAACCGAGTTCATCCACCATACGGATGATCGGAAGAAGCCTTGGCGAGATGGTCGGCTCGCCTCCGGTTATGCTGACGCTGGGATTCAGGGGACGGATCGCCTCCAGCACCTCCCTGAGCCGTGCCAGATACCGCTGATCCTCCCTGATATGCTCCTTCTGATAAAGCTGTTTTCTGTGCTCATAGCGAAGCTGTGCCACACAGAACCGGCAGTCCGCATTGCATTCATCATCCACAAAAATACTCAGATTCAGATTTTGGTAGGCTTTCCTTTCCCCCGCCTCAAAATGCCACGGGACAAGCTCATAATCGTATATATTGTAATCCGCCTGCCTCTGATACCGCAGGCTCCGGTCAAATCTGACCTCTCTCTCCGCTCCCACTTTTACCATATTGTCCGCAGCTCTCCTTCCTCGTAGATCAGGGACGTCACCAGCTCTTCCCCTTCCTCCGCACAACCCTTTTGTGCCTTCCCGGGTTTTCCCTGATAATGCTTGATCAGTTTATCTCCGAAACTATAGATATCCACATCATATACCATGCCATGCGCTGTCTTTAAAAGTTCCATGTCCTGTTCCTGTTTCATTTCTGTCACAATATCCGAAACCGATATATATTCTTTATTTTTATCATCTGCCATAACATCTGATACATGTTTTTTATCCCTGTCAGCCGTTTCCGAAACAACGGTGCTCTTCTTCGGAGGAATGATCTCCCTGAACAAAAAAGAGGTAATTCCATACGTCCCATAAAAATCCATATATTCCCTGATCTTCTCCCAGCTGTCCACCGAACCCTCCAGCAGATTACAGCTCAGCCTGAGATCCATGTCATTTACCTCCGCAAAAACCGCCGCCTGACTGATCCCGCCGTTCCTTATCGTATCTCCGCGAAAGATCCGCCGGTTTTCCGCTTCGTCCACTGCCATTCTGCTCAGACTGATATTATAAATGCAGCCCGTTTCCTTCATATACTGCATCAACGGCTTTCCATCGACCCGCTTCAAAAGCCCCGTACCGTTTGTGGAAAAGGTCCGGTGAGAAAATCCATATTTCTTTACCATTTCCAGCACATGGATCAATCTTTCCGGGTACAGTGTCGGCTCCCCGCCTGTGATCGTGATCTCCACCGGAAGCCCTCTTAAACGCTTCATCACAGCTTCCAGCCCTGCCAGATATGCCTCGTCACCGATCTGCTTTTTCATCCTCTTTCCCTGAAAAAAACAGAATCCGCAATCGCAGTTACACATCCGCCCGATCACAATATTCAGATTGCAGGGACTATACATCTTCCGCTTCTTTCCCTGTATCTCCAGTTCCCAGATCCCCGCAGTTTCCAGGTTATGCCGCTCTGTCAGGAGCTTTTTCCTGTCCGTTATTTTCAGCGTGTTCAATTCCGTACCTCTATTTCATTCCCGCTTCTGGCAATCACTTCCATGCCTCTCTTTTCATCCCCGCCTTTGACGGTCACTTCCATACCTCTCTTTTCATCTCTGCTTCCATCAGTCAGCTCCACACCTCTTTTTCATACTCACTTCTTGCGATCAGATCCATCCCGAAAGACGTTCCATCCGATGCGAAAAGTTCAAACTCCTCGATATTCTGCACGATCACCGGTTTCCTGTAATCACTGCTTTCCGACAATCTCCCATAAGATTGTAAATAGTAAATATTGGAATGACTGAGGAGAAGCTTATCCTGCTCCACTTCCTCCCGCAGTGCCTCATCCCCCTGCTTTCGAAGCCGCACATTGCATGTAATCTTAACGTCCGGAATAAACTCTGCGGCAAATATCAGATTTCTTATCTGATCCAAATGCCCGCTGTTTTCCTTGATCAGCCAGTAATTGATGGATATTTTAATTTCCAGCGGAATTCCGTATTCACCGGAAAACATCACAAGGCGTTTTTGATGTACAGGAAGCAACATCCCGTTTGTCAAGATCAATATCTTTCTGCATCGCTTCGTGAATCTGGCATATTCCAGAAACAAGTACAGATCAGGGTGCACCAGCGGTTCCCCGCCCTCTAACTGCAACTCAAATTCCTTTTCACAGCCGTCAATGATCCCTTTATATGTCTCAAAATCCATATCCCTGCTGTTTGATACGCCGGAATACATACAGCAGAACGGACACTCTGTATTGCATCGGTTGGTAATGTCTATGTACAGCCGTTTTCCTTTTTTTAGTTCTGTCTTGTTCATTTCTGCCTCCCCGCCGGCTTCCTGATCACCGTCTTTCTGCTGCTTACTTTTCTCCTCATCTCAGCATCCGATTCCGCCTCTTTTTCCTCCGACAACAGACTCCGCACTTCTGTCAGCGCAGATCATCAATTGCTTCCGCCGTCCTTCTCCGCCAGCAGCAGATCCCGCACCTCCGTCAGCGCAAATCCCAGCAGATTCTTTCCCCGCCATTTCAACGGATCCTGAGCATCCGGATTTGCCTTCCCCATACCGATTCCCCAGATCCGGTCTCTCGGGCTCGCCTCCACTATAATCCGGTTTTTTGTTGTCAGAAGAAACTCCAGAAGTTCCGGATTCTGGGAAAATTTCGCCATATTTCCTCTTTTTACGATATCATAACAGCTGTTATCCCATGTTTCTTTATCAAAACCGGACACTGCCCTTCCATACCCCTTCATCTCCTTCGGATGAGACGCCTTCATGATCTCCGCAAGCATAGCCTCATCCCCGAACATCCTGGCTTTCTCCGCCATCATAAACTGCTCCGCACAGCTGTACTCCACCCCGTCCACCTGAAAGCCGCACTTCCACCACTGACTGAGACAGGCTTCGTTGATATGCCCGTCCGCCGCCGGCGTATGTCCCCAGAAAAACAGGAATTTGAATGTCTCTCCCTCATTACAGGCTTTTTTCAGATCGTTAATATTGTAGATCATAAATACTCCTCCCTTCGGTTCTCTTTACCTATTATTCTACATCATGATACTGATTTTTTATATCAGATTTATTATTTATCACTTTGATATTATCAAATTGATTATATTATAAATAAGAACATAAGTTATGTCAATACAAACTTTCATTTTAATCAAAAAAATAACCGCCCTCGTCACAGTACGGTTATTTTCTAATTATTGAATATAATCAAATTGGACTACCGCTTGCTATACGGGTAGTACCTTCAAAAAATCAGGATGTTTTTCTATAAACTATTCTAAATGAATCATCCCATATTGTCAATAAAATTCCACTCTCAAATTATAATATGAAACTTCTAAGTAAAACATGACAATATAAAAAACATAATATCTGATACTTCTTAACAAACTCCTACCGCTTCTTCTTATAATGCCCGATCTCAACCCCCGGAAAATGCTCCTTGAGATGATCCAGCACCTCCTGCGCATCCTCCGGATGCTCCATCCGTAGCTTATGCGTCTTTCCCTGCCGATCCACCAACATCAGATAATGCTCCGTCAGGGGAAACTCCCCGACCTCACCGCTCTCTATACGCAGATATGCCTTTTCTATCTCCTCATAGGCGATCGCGTTTATCCTGATAAAATAGCGGTAAAACAAAAAGTGCTCCCCCAGACGGGCCTCCGCAGTCTTTTTTCCTTTTTGAAATTCCTCCCGGAGCGCCTCCTCCGAAGCGCTCCCGGCAAGTATTTTAATCTTCATATTTTAGTCCCGCGAAATCTCTTCTGCCCACTTCCTCTGAGCTTACATTCACAGCTGTCTGAAATACGACATCTGTAAATGAAGCTGTGCGCCTTCGAGATTTCACTGTTTTTCCAGTCCCGTGAATTCACGATTTTTTATTCAGCAGCCTCTTCCTTCACGATCGCGATCCCCAGCTCCTCAAGCTGTGCTTCATCCACCACATTAGGTGTCTCGCACATCAGATCGGAAGCGTCCTTCACCTTCGGGAATGCGATCACTTCCCTGATACTGTCCGCATGTGCCAGCAGCATCACAAAACGGTCAACACCGTAAGCTAAGCCCGCATGAGGCGGCACGCCGTACTGGAATGCGCTCAGCAGATAGCCGAACTTCTCCCATGCCTTTTCCTGACCGATGCCCAGCACCTCGAACATCTTCTCCTGAATATCGTTCTGGTGGATCCTGACGGAGCCGCCGCCCAGTTCCACGCCGTTTAACACGATATCATAAGCCTTCGCCCGCACTCTGCCGGGATCGGAATCGATATACTGCCAGTCCTCCTCCATCGGCATCGTAAACGGATGATGCATTGCCATAAAACGGTTCTCCTCCTCAGACCACTCCAGCAGAGGGAACTCTGTCACCCACAGGAAATTGAACTGGTTCAGATCATATAAACCGAGCTGTTTTCCCAGCTCCAGACGAAGCTGTCCCAAAACACCCCAGACGATCGTATTTTTATCCGCCGCAAACAACAGAAGATCCCCGTTCTCACCGCCCATCGCCTGAATCAGAGCTGCCGTCTGTTCCTCCGTCAAAAACTTTGTAAAGGAGGACTTCACTGCGCCGTCCTCACCGATACACAGGTAAGCCAGCCCCTTCGCACCGCTGCCCTTTGCCATGCCCACCAGCGCATCGATCTTCTTTCTGGGCATAGCTCCCTGTCCCTTGACATTGATGCCACGCACCGAACCACCGTTTTCCAGTGCGGACGTAAAGACGCCGAAACCGCAGTCCTTCACTACATCCGACACATCCACCAGTTCCATGCCGAAACGGGTATCCGGTTTATCAGAACCATAGCGGTCCATCGCCTCCTGCCATCTGATCCGGGGCAGAGGAAGCTGAATATCCATTCCCACAGTCTCCTTACACACATACTGGATCAGACGCTCATTCACATCCAATACGTCCTCCACATCAACGAAAGAAAGCTCCATATCAGCCTGGGTAAACTCCGGCTGCCTGTCCGCTCTCAAATCCTCATCTCTGAAGCACCTTGCGATCTGGAAATACCGGTCATAGCCGGAACACATAAGGAGCTGCTTATAAAGCTGAGGGGACTGGGGCAGCGCATAGAAATTGCCCGGATGCACCCTGCTCGGCACAAGATAGTCTCTTGCCCCCTCCGGCGTGGAACGGCACAGGATCGGCGTCTCGATCTCCAGAAAGCCTTCCTTCGCCATAAACTCCCGCATAGCCGTTACCATTTTGCTTCTCAGTATCAGCTTCTGCTGCAGATCAGGCCTGCGCAGATCCAGAAATCTGTATTTCAGACGGATCTCTTCCTTTGTCTTGCTCTCCGCCTCAATAGGGAACGGCGGTGTCTCCGCCTCCGCCAAAATACGCACCTGCTTCGCCCGCACCTCGATCTCTCCGGTAGCAAGGTTCTCATTCACCGCACCGCCTCTTTTTTCAACGGTACCAACCACCGCGATCACAAACTCACTGCGCATCTTCTCCGCCTTCGCAAAAGCCTCCGCGCCGCAGTCGCACTCCTCAAAAATAACCTGCAAGATCCCCGAGCGGTCCCGCAGATCCACGAAAATAATACCGCCCTTGTTCCTCTGTTTCTGCACCCATCCCATCACGGTAACCGTCTCTCCCACATTCGCTGTGGAAAGCTCCGCACACCGATGGCTCCTCTTCAATCCCTGTAATGACTCTGCCATTTCTTTATCCTCTTTTCTATACTACTCCAAGTATTAAATTTATTTAAATAAACATCTATCTATATTCACTATGCTATTAACCAACACACAGACCAGATGAAAATTAATTTCTTAAGGAGCCTCTTGAAAAACGCCGGCACTTGGCGAGGTAGTTCACGAGCCTAGTACCGTTACGCTTTTCACGAAGCGAGAGCGTGGCGACGAAGAAATTAATTTCCTTCTGGTCGTCCGGCTCTAATACTTCAAAGCCTCTCTATAAAACTCCTGAAACTCCGTATACCCCTGCGCCTTCAGCTGTTCCTTCTGAAACTTCTTATTCTTATTCATCCGGGTGACAAGCACCTTTTTCCCTGCGCTCCGCTCTTCCTGCGCCTGCCTCATCACCTTCGTCATCACATCCGCCGAAACGCCCTTCTCGATCAGGTACGCCGTCTTCTCTGCCGCTCCCGGCACTTTAAATCCGCTCTCCATCAAAAGCAGGATGATCCGTTCAAAACCGATGGAAAAACCGCAGGCAGGCACATCCTTTCCGGTAAACTTCCCGACCATCTTGTCATAGCGCCCGCCGCCTCCGCAGCTCCCGCCGAACTCCGGCATGGCGATCTCAAAGATCGTACCTGTATAATAGGACATTCCCCGCACCAGCGTAGGATCAAACACCAGCTCAAAGAAATCACCCTTGGAAGCATTCACGCTCTCCAGGATCTCCTGAAAACCGCTCCGCACATCCTCCGGCAGATAGTCTTCCAATTTCTCCATCACATAGGCCGCCTTATCTTCCGCCTCTTCCATCTCCTCAAACAGTTTCAGATAACGATCCGCCACAGCCTCTTCATATCCTGCGGACAACAGTTCACTCCGCACGCCGGAAAGCCCGATTTTGTCCATCTTATCCAGAATGATAAAGACCTCGTCATAACTTTCCTCCGCAAAACCGCTGTACTTCGCCATCGCCTTCAAGATCTGCCTGTCGTTGATACGAATCTGGAAGTTCCGAAATCCCAGTTTCCCCAGCGTCGTAGTTGTCGCAAGGATCAGCTCTATCTCCGCCAGATTGGAAGCCTCACCGAGGATATCAATATCACACTGCATAAACTGACGGTATCTCCCCCGCTGGGGCCTGTCTGCCCGCCAAACATTGCCCATCTGCAATGCCTTGAAAGGCGCCGGCAGTTCTCCGCTGTGAGCTGCATAATAGCGGACAAGGGGCACTGTCAGATCATAGCGCAGGCCGCCGTCCACCAGATCCTCCTCTTTCAGATCCCCTTCCAGCTTCAGCTTTTCTCCTCTCTTTAAGATCTTAAAGATCAGTTTTTCGTTTTCTCCGCCCGCCTTACAGTTCAGATTCTCCAGATGCTCCACAGCCGGTGTCTCCATCGAGGTAAACCCGAAACTGCCATAAGTATCCTTGATCACGCCCATCACATAATCCCGGATCTCCATCTCCTCAGGCAGAATATCTTTCATGCCGGTTACCGGTTTTTTACTTAATGCCATAACTTTTCTCCCTGTATTTTATTCCCGCAAGAACAGATCCGTAAATGATTCACTCGTACCATTGTTCCACACTGCGGGGATATTTAACTTGACAACTTATCTTACAATGATTTTCCCCACATTTCAACTCCTCCAAAGAAAAAAGCAAAAATTATGTTACAATATTCCATAATGTGGTATAATGAATTAATTTACGTAGTTTTAATTTCTACTTATTGAAAAGGAGCGATCTCATATGCGCGAAACATTCCATATTATCAGTGACGGTTCCTGTGATCTGCCCATGGAACTGACTCAGGAAAAAAATATTACGGTAGTCCCGTTTTATGTATCTTTTGATGATGAACATTATTTAAAGGAAAATATAGATATCGATATCCGGGATTTTTATCAGCAGATGGTTGACAAAAAGGGAGTCTATCCCAAATCCTCCATGCCCTCTGTGCAGGATTATGAGGATGCCTTCCTGCCTTTTGTAAAAGCGGGCACTCCTGTGATCTGCATCTGCATCACCACAAAATTCAGCGGTTCCATGCAGTCCGCCCTGAACGCCAGATCCATGATACTGGAAAACTATCCTCAGGCGGAGATCACCGTGATAGACGCCACCATCAACACCGTCCTGCAGGGACAATATGTTCTGGAAGCGGCATCTCTCCGGGATGCCGGCTGGGGCTATCAGGAGACCATCGCCCGGCTCGAAGAGATCAAAAGCACCGGCAGGATCTTTTTTACCGTAGGAAACATGGAATATTTAAAACACGGCGGCAGGATCGGAAAAGTGGCGGCACTTGCCGGCAGCGTTCTGGATATCCGCCCTGTGATCACCTTAAAAGAGGGCGAGATCTTCCCCTCCGGACTTGACCGGGGCAGAAAACGCACCACACAGAAAGCACTGGAACTTCTGCTTTCCTATTTAAAGGAGAGCAGACTGGGAAGCGAATGCTACAGCATCGCTGTCGGATACGGCTATGATATCAAAGAAGGTATGACCTTCCGCGACCATGCCCTGTCTGTACTGAAAGAAAAAGGGTATCAGATAGAAGAGATACCGATGTACCAGATCGGCGCCACCATCGGCGTGCATACCGGTCCCTATCCGCTGGGCTTTGGTATCATCGAAAAAGGAATCCACTGATCTGTCCTGTGGCCCCAGGATATACGCACCTGCCGGAAAGAAACCCGCTCACCCTTCCTGTAATCGTGCGATGGATTCCCCTCTGCCTACCGGTATCTCCTCATCGCTGCCATCTCTTTGATACAATGCCTCATTGATACGGACAGCATCCTTTTGAAACAATAGGATGACCGTGGAACCGCCGAACTCAAACCATCCCTTCTCATCGCCCTTCAGCACGTCCCTCTCCTCCGGCGGCAACGGACGGTTTTTGATCTTCCCCACCAGCAGTGCGCCTATCTCCATCTGAATCACCATTCCCGGACCTGCTGTCCTAATCACCTGATATTCCCTGCAATTCTGCACAAATACCGGCACTGTCTCCAGCGCAACGGGCCTGACACAGTGGAGCTTCCCCTGTATTTTCCGGGAACGGACGACCTGACCGTCCGCCGCATAACAATATCTGTGATAATTGGCAGGCGTCAGACGAAAAATGAATGCCTTACCGCCCTGAAAGCGCTCCGCAAGCGCCCGATCCTTCAACAGATCCCCCAGAGAATAACAGGTGTTTTTAACCGTAAACACCGTATCTTTTCCAATATCCACTAAAGTCAGCCACCCATCGCAGGGACTGATCACACACGCCGGCGTCAGATCAAAATACTCCATACTTCTCTTTCTTGTAAAGAATGCATTAAAAGAAGAAAATCCTCCCTCTGGGATCTCTATCCCTCTCATATCGATCTGATGCTTTCTGATATAATACGGCACCAGACACTTAGAAGCTTTGGAAGAAAGAAAAATTCCCGCCGCTTTGGAAATTTTCGGCTGCACCAGTATCTTTAATACCAGCCGCCCCGGAACTGTCCTGTATAAAAAGCGCAGAAGTAAAGAATCTTTCATATCAATCCCCACCCCATAAAATGTATCATCCCCAGTATTTCAAAAATGCCGGCTATGATGATACATACCTTTCCTGCCAGCCCCGGCTTTTTGATCTCAACCGGTGAAAGAAATCCTGCACCCATCAAGATCAGCAGTGCCGGAAAACAGATGGTATTTCCATGCAGACGATTGTCATACAACATATAAACCACGGGCAGCAGGATCGCTATTGTCGTGACAGGAACCCCTAAATAACTCTTCCGCTTTTCCGAAGTTCCCCGCTGCCGCTCCTCCTCCAGCACATTAAAATAGGCCAGACGGATCAATGCACACAGAACAAACAGGGAAGATATCACACCCACCGCAGGATTTTTATCGGAGATCATATATACAAAAATACCGGGAAGAACGCCGAAACTGATCAGATCACTCAAGGAATCAATCTGGATCCCGAATTTTTTCTCACTTTCTGTTCTATCTTTGGTGGAAGCCACCGCCCCGTCGAACATATCGCATATGCCCGCCATCATCAGACAGAATACCGCTTCCCAGTAATTCCCGCTGATCACCCTGAGTATGCCGTAAAAGGCAAACAGCATGCCGCAATATGTAAGTACCACCGTATAATCATAATATCCAAGTGCTTTTCTCTTCATCTCTTTTGTCTCCATTCCCGTTCTGTATCCGCCTGCACGCTCCACAGGAGAATACTGTTTATTTGATAAGCCCGAATACAAGGCTGTACGCTAATATGCACCAGGGCTTTCCCAATATGATGATCCAGATAAATTTCTTACTGTTCATTTTCATCAGCCCGGAAAAATAACACAGAAAATCATCCGGAAACAATGGCAGCAGCATTGCGATAAACAAAAATCTGTCATAGGACCTGCTCTTCTCTATCCGTCTGCTCCACTTTTCATACTGTCTCTCGGAAAACATCATAAGTACGATGCGCATCCCGTATTTTTTTGCCAGAAAGTAGGCGATAACAGAACCCAGACATATCCCGATATAATTACACAAAAAACCTGTCACACTGCCAAACGCAACCGCTCCCGCGGCACACCCCAGATATCCCGGCAGCACCGGAACCACCACCTGAAACGCCTGAAATGCGGTAAGTATGAGCGGTGCTGCTATCCCGAATCCCTTCATATAGTTCTGCAGATCCTCCACAGATGTGAACCTCTGCCCCAACAGCTGTTTTGTCAGGATGACGCTTATGACGATAACTCCCAGAATAAACCATGCTTTCATCCTCTTTCCCACACAGTTTTTCCTCCTTTCTGCCACACAGGTACTTTTTCATAAAATACCCGTATGCTGTCCGAACATTTTCCGTTCCGCAACAGTTATATTATAAACCATAATATAAAACAGCTTTCTTAAATACTCCTTAAGCCATCCTTAACTTTTCTTATACCGCCGAAAACCTGAGCCCTATCCGAAACTTCTCCTCCTCCTGTATCACATCACATTTTCCGCCCATCGCCTCCATCATCATCCTGATGTTTCTGATGCCTATATTGTATCCTCCTGTATTTCTACTTTCTCTCAGACATAAATTCTCACAATAGACGCATACTTCCCCTACCGGATACGCATCCCAGATCAGGACTGGCGCCTCTCTATCCGCATATTTTAATACATTGGAGGAAATATTGTCAAATATCCTCACCAGATACTCCTCACAGACGCGGATCTGTCCGCTCTTCCACTGCATCTCTGTCTTTACCTTCCAACCCTGCTCCTCCAGATATTGACACATATCCGATAATTCATCATACAGCGCACCCGCCAGCGGCTTATACCGTGCCGGCACATACCTGTTCTCCGCCGCCTGAACCGAATAGGCGAGGAGCCCGTCCGAGAGATTTTTCATATACTGGACCTTTTTCATGATCTTATCCAGATAAATCTCTCTGCCTTTTTCCCCCTCGTATTTCCCGCTTTTTAAGATTTCCGCATACAGTAATACCGATGTGAGCGGCGTCCTCAGATCATGGGATATTTCTGTCACCAGTTCCTGATTGCTCTTTGTCAGGTATTCCACCTCCTCGATCTGGCTGCGGAAAGATACCTTCATCGCGTTCAGTCCCCTTGCCAGATCCGCAAGCTCATCATTCCCCTGCACCTGCACCTCATGCTCCAGATTACCGCCTTCCAGAATCTCAATATCCCTGCTCAGCCTGTTGATATACAGGATCTTCTTCCGGATTCCAAACATGGTGAGCATTAAAAACAAGGCGACAGAAATGACGATATCCATGATCAGCACGATCGTATAAGTATTATAAAAATACATTCCCACGATATACACCCGCGCTGTCCCGTCCGTAAATTCGATGAAATAACTGCTCTCGGGGACATAAAAAGAAACATCTTGCTCCATCTGTCCCCACTCTGCATATCCCCCGGAAGAATATATCCATTTATTATCTTTTTCTATTTCTATATATATCAGTCTGTTCTCATCCACCCACCCGTCCAGCTTTCCCGGCTCTTCGGATGAGATATTTTGCTCTGTTATATATTCCTGTAAGCTGGCTATATATTTTTTGTCAAAATTCCGTATTACTTCCCTGTCCTCATAGTACCTGTCTATCCATCCCTCTGCCACATAGGCGCTAAACATAAAAAACAGGAGGCTGACGATCCCTGCCACAAAAAGAAGCAGTATCCACTCGAGATAAAGCGACCTTCGTTTTTCATTTTTCCCCTTCAAAACGATACCCCTTTCCCCAGACTGTTCTGATGTAAAAAGGTTCCTGGGCATCCGGCTCTATCTTTACCCGCAGCTTGCGGATATGCACCATCACCGTACCGTTGCAGTTATAAAAATAGGGCTCGTTCCAGATGGATTCATACAGATTCTGGGCAGAAAATATCTTGCCTCTGTGCTGCATCATCAAAAGAAGGATCCTGTACTCAATATCTGTCAACTCCACCGCCTTTTCATTCACAAACACCTCATTAAAAACCGTATGGATCCGGATTCCTCGACTTTTAATATATTTCGCTGTCTCTGCCTTCTCCCGCTTCTCAAAAGAACCTCCATAAACCGTATATCTCCTGATCTGTGCTTTTACTCTGCCCAGCAGCTCCGCATAGGAAAAGGGCTTTGTCAGATAATCATCGCCCCCCGCCATAAGCCCCAGAAGCTTATCGGATTCCTGCACCTTTGCTGTCAGAAACAGAACCGGTACACAGAACTTCTTCCTGATCTCCTCACACACCCTGACGCCGGACATGCCGGGCATCATGATGTCCAGAATGACAAGGCTGATCTCCTCCGTCAGCTTTCCGAGCCCTGCCGCTCCATTTTCAGCCTCCTCCACAAGGTATCCCTCACTCTCAAGCAGTATGCGCACACCCTCCCGGATATCATCGTCATCCTCTATCACCAGTATTTTGATATCTTTCATTCCGATGCCTCCCTTCCTGTCATTCGTTCCTGATCGCCGCCAGAGGACTCAGCCTCATAGCCCGATATGCCGGAAAAAATCCCGCCAGCATACCGATGAGTATAGAAAACATAACTGCTGCCAGCGTGAGCCAGAAGGGAATATAGGAAACACCCTGCTGTCCTGCGGCATTTTCCGCCGCTATATTGATCACTGCAGATATGGTGTAGCTTAAGCCAAGCCCCGCAACGCCTCCTGCCAATCCGATAAAACCTGCCTCCAGCAAAAACAACCTGCAGATATCTCCCAGATCACAGCCAAGAACCTTCAAGACACCGATCTCCTTCGTTCGCTCATAAATAGACATCATCATGGTATTTGCAATGCCGATAGCCGCCACGAAAAGAGAAACAGCACCGATCCCGCCGAGCGCCATCTGAATCGTCTTCATCTGTTCCTGTGTCTGTTTCAGCCATTCCATATTGCTCTCCGCCCGAAAACCCATATCCTGAATTTCCTTCTGAAGCCGTTCTACAGATTCCAGCTCATCCGCCCTGATGTATACACTGTTATAATAAAGTTCCTTAAAAGGCTTCCCTTTCTTGTTGGTCGGCTGCCCTGGGATCGCCCGGTTTTTAAACGTCTTTTTCACCTGCTTCATCAGTACGTCCAGATCCGCATAGACCATATAACTGTTGTTGGAATAATCCTCCTCTTCTCCCTCCAGAATACCGCTGGCCTTCAGCAGATATTTTTTCGGCGGTGCAGTACGCTTACCGTTATTTCCTCCGTTTCGGTTCCGGGACTGCTCATAAGCCTCGGTGTCAAAAATATAAAAAATCGTATCATTCATAAAATCAATGGAGGGCATCTCCCCGTTCCCGGATGGGCTGTAAAAAAAGTTCTGCACCTGATTTCCAAAAAACAGCTCCAGCGGTTCCCCGCCGGAGGGCAATTTCCCTTTTCCGGCTTTTAAATTCATATTCTGCAGGGCTTCCTGGCTCATTCCGTTTATGGTAAGATTTGCCTCATATTTTCCGGTCTTCGCCAGAACCGTCACCGTGAGCACGGGAGAAATTGTTTTAATATGCGCAAGCCTGCCGAGGCTCTCCACCGCTTTATCATCCAGCCTTCTGATCTTCTTTTCATCCCCGGATACCTGATCTTCATTAGAATATACTGTGATCGTTGTCACGCCCCCCGATCTCTCGATCTGTTCCAGCGCGCTTTTCTTCAAACCTAATCCCAGCGAAAGCATCACCACAATGGATGCCGTCCCTATCACCACCCCCAGTACCGTCAGCACAGTCCTCAATTTACGTCTCCATAGGCTGGATAAACTCATTCGCAGTAAATCTATGACTTTCATCCGTTTTCTCCCTCATTCTAACATTTCTTCATATGAATAACACCTGTTGTTTTCTAAAAAATACAATATGCTGCAAATCTTAATCTTTTTCAGATTGATTTCTTAAAAGTTCTTAACTTATCATCACAGATATTCATTACTGTGTGTACATAAAAAGGGGCTGTCACCGACAGCCTTTATTCCCCTCTTTACTCTTCAAACCAGCAATCTACATATGACACAAGAGCCGGTATCAATTGTTTGATCGTTTTATCAGAAGTATTGATACACAAATGGTACGTTTCCTTCTGCCCCCATTTACTGTCTGTCAGCAGCTCACGGCAGGCAGCGCGGTCACGATCGATCTTTCTCATCATATGCAGGATATCCCGTTCATTTTCCTTTTCTTTTATACGCTGCATGCAACGTAAAAGCCTGGATTCCTGACTGCCATAGACAAACAGATTCATTGGATTTAAATCCCGCAGGATCACATCAGCACAACGGCCGACGATCACGCAGTCCCCGTCAGCGGCAAGCGTTCTGATCACATTCTGCTGTGAAACCAATACCTGAATAGAGTCTTTTGTCTTTGTCGGATACATCATAAACCGCTTCCCTATCGTCATAGGATAAACCGTACGGACATCCGCCTCCGAAATATGTTCCACATGCTCCGGTTCCAATCCATGCAGCTTTGCAACCCCCTCTATGATCTCCTGGTCATAACAGGGTATCTGCAGTGCATCTGCAAGCCTCTTCCCCAGCTCGCGTCCTCCGCTTCCAAATTCCCGGTCAATCGTTATAATTCTCATCATCTTTTCCCCTTTCTGCCATATATTTTTATGTTATTGATACACAATGCCATTCTTCTCTGAATTTCTTAACAGGACAACCGACACAACCAAAACCAGCCCTTCATAAATCCCGAAAGTAAACCATATGATACTTCCGCCAAACATTGCGGGAAGTAAAAGGATCACAATGGAATTAACCACTAAACTGCGCAGTACATTGATAATGACCGCCTGCTTGGAACGCTTCGTGGAGTACAGATATGCTGATATCATCACATTCAGAGACATAACAACAAATCCCCATGCAAACATCGGCATGGCTTTTACTGCAAATTCCAGCGTATCCTGATCCGCGCCGAACAGCGCACAGATCCATTTACCCGCAAATAAAAGTAACACGTTAATGAACAGGCTTCCTATAAAGTTGATGAGCAGTCCGGCATGAAAATATCCCTTTAATTCTTTTTCCTGTTTCGCACCATAACTCTGTCCGAACAACGGCTGCAATCCCTCACTTGATCCTAAAAATACAGCGATTGAAAATGATGCCACATAGGAAATAATGGAAAAAGCATTTACGCCGATATCTCCGATATGCTGCACGAGAACCATGTTCATGCAAAGCGTCATCACAGGCGTAGCAAGCTGTGAAATACTTTCCGGCAGGCCGCGCACCGCAATCTTCTTAAACAGCGCACCATCAAATTTTGGCATATGGAAATACAGATCACCTTTACGCATGACAAAATGCGTCAGTACAATAAACAGCGAAACCACCTGCGAAACTCCTGTTGCAGCTGCCGCGCCCTTAAGCCCCATGGGGATCGGGAATATCAAAAGCCAGTCTCCGAAGATATTGCATGCCGTGCTGATGATCGTTGCCACACTGACCAGCACAGGAGAACCATCATTACGACAAAATCCCATAAGCACAGTATTCAGTGCAGACGGAATGATAAAAAGAGAATACCAGAACAGATATTCTGCTGCCATCTCATGGAACGTCCCGCTTGCGCCGAGCAGAGTACAGATCGGATCAGCAAAAAACACACCCGCCACGCACAAGATTAATGCCGCTGCGACACTTCCCAGTACGGAATGCATAAATGCCTGGTTCGCACCATTTTTGTCCCCTCTCCCCAGACGGATCGCGGCTATGGTTACGCCGCCGATCGTTGTCAGCATAAAGACAGCATTGACAACCATGACAAAGGGCATAACAAGATTAATTGCACCAAGCCCGTTCGTCCCGACACCATGCCCGATAAAAACACCGTCTACGATCGTAAACAGAAAGAAGCATACACTGCTCAACATTGTCGGGACCACATATTTCACGATATTTTTGTTATACTGATCAGACATTTCATTTTCCTCCATTTTCCATTTGTTCATAACCATCTGAAATGTATTGTGTAACGCCATTTTTAAAAATCAAAAGGGCATCCGCCACCTGCTTTATAAAATAACGATCATGGGAAACAAAAAGCACCGTCCCTGAATAGTTTTTCAGCATATGCCCTAATACCTCTTTGCTTAAGATGTCCATATGGTTTGTCGGTTCATCCAAAATCAGGAAATTAGGTTTTCTTGACATGATTTTACAGAGTGCCAGCCTCACCTTCTCACCACCGGATAATATCCGGATATTTTTATAGACATCATCCTCACTGAATAAAAACGCTCCCAGTGCATTGCGGACTTCATGATTCGTAAAAGCCGGAAAAGCTCTGCAAAAATCGGTCAATACATCATCGGTACTGTTGTACTGTGCCATCTGCTGTTCAAAATATCCGATTTCTATATTTCCCCCGAATGAGAATGTTCCTCCAAGCGGAGCTGCCTGCCCTATAAGTGTTCGCAGAAGTGTGGATTTTCCGCACCCGTTATCACCAATAACGCCTATTTTTTCGCCCTTTTTCTGTTCCAGACTGACCTCTGCCAGCTTCCTGTTATAACCAATCTGAAGTTTTTTGACAGTAAGGACATCTGTATAACTTTCCTTTGCCGGTTCAAATTCCGGGTGAAATGTTTTCAGATCATAGCGTACAGGCGGCAAAATACGCTCCATCCGTTCAAGCTGGCTTCGTTTGGCACGTGCCATAGGTGCCTTTGTAGGGTGCCCCTTAAAGTGGTCGATCAATTTTTCCAATCTTGCGATCTCATTTTGCTGTGCTTCATACTCTTTTTGCCTCTTGTCATAATTCTGCCTTTTCTGTATCACAAACGAAGAATAATTTCCACTGTACATGGTGATATGTTTCCGCTCTATCTCATAAACCACACTTACCACATTGTCCAAAAACATACGGTCATGGGAAACGACTACAAGCGCCCTTTCATAAGTTTTAAGATACTGTTCCAGCCACCTGATCGTCCCGATATCCAAATGGTTGGTCGGCTCGTCCAGCAAAAGCACATCCGGCTTACTGAGCAGCATTTTGGCAAATGCGATCCGGGTACGCTGTCCGCCGGAAAATTCAGATAATTTTTTCTTCCTGTCATCTTCTGTGAAACCAAATTTTTGTATCAGCAATTCATATTCCTTTTCATACTCATACCCGCCCATATTTTGAAACTGTGCCTGCAGATCTACATATTCCTGTACAATTTCCTCTGTTGCATCATTTTCCATCCTTTCAAGCAGCTCATCCAGTCGTCCCTGAGCATCAAGAATTTTCTGAAATGCCTTTTTTATTTCCTCCTCCAATGTTACAGAATCATCTTCAAATGCATTTTGCTGTAAATAACCGATTGTCACTCCTCCCCGGCGTGCAATAAATACATCCTGATCACTGTCCTGCCTGTCCAGTCCGATCCTCCCAAAAATAAGGTTTAACAACGTCGTTTTCCCACATCCATTGCGCCCGATGATCGCAATCTTTTCCGTATTTTTGATGATAAAATTGATATCTGACAATATCGTATCCGCACCAAAAGATACCGTCCCATGACTGATTTCCACTAACAAATTTATGCCTCCTGTAACCTGAAAAACTTTCCTGCCGCGGAGCATATGATCTTGGCACATTCCTCAATGCCAAGTGCCCCGCTGTCAAGATTCATATGATAATTGTGCTGTTCTCCCCATTGCTGACCGGTGCATCGTTTATAATAAGCTGCCCGCCCCCTGTCTACGATCTTGATCTTTTCAGAGAGGCTTCCATTACGTATCAGGTACTCGTCATAAAGGCGTCTGATACGGCTGTCCTCCTCCGCGCCGATCCATACACGCAGGCAGCGCCCCCGGTCTTTCAACACAAAATCTGCACACCGCCCTACGAAAACACATGATCCCGCTTCCGCCAGTTCACTTATGATCTTACTTTGTGTCATAAACATTTCTTTCTCACTTGAATAATAAGGTGAACCGGATTTCCAATAGTTTAAGTTCCACATTTGTGCCGACGGATCATCTGCACCCCAGATATCAAGGCTGGATACACTCTCCCGCCAATCTGAAATATAGGTTTTATCCAGATCCCTTTCATGCGCAATATTATCGATCCGGTTTCTGTCATAATAAGCAATACCCAGTTTTTCTGCGATGCGTTTCCCGATCATCGAGCCGCCGCTGCCATATGCACGGCTGATCGTAATAATAAAATGACTCATATTGTCACTGTTCTCCTCCATGCTATTTACCGGACTGTATAAATCCCATAATAATCCCATATTCCATGCCTCTTAGAATTCTTATTATCAAAATATCCCCAAAAGCTTCCAACAAAAATGCGCCCGGTTATTTATACTTATTGAACCTCTGTTGCTCAATAAGATTTCATAACCGGGCGCACCCGACATCTTCCCTTCGACTGTGGTACAGGCTCTGTGCCTGACCGTATCATTGCGATGATCAGTCCTCCGATGACAATACAGTTATTTCATTTATTTCTGCCCGAAGCAGCCTCAAATATTTCTGCGTGAAATGCAGCAGCATTTCCTGTTCTTTAGTGTTCAGGTTTCCAAAGGCATTTTTCTCTGCCTCTATGACAGGAACAGCTATTTTCTGTGCAAGTGTATATCCCGCCTCCGTCAGTACGATCTGCTTATTCTTTTTCTGTCCCGGCAGAGGAACAAGCTCAACCAATCTCTCAGATTCCAGTTTTTTCAGCGCTGAATTTACAGTCTGCCTGCTGAGAGACCATTTTTCGGACAGGTCTTTCTGCGTATAGGCATCGCTGTTCTCATACAGTGTATAGAATATCCAAAACGCACAATCCGGCAGCCCGGATCTCTTTGCATAATCACTGTACAGATCATCCAACTCCATCCATAACTGGTTATACACAGCCAAATTTTTTATTGTCAGTTCATCCAAAACCGTTATCCTTTCATAATCCGAAATCGGATAATTGTTATTATAATCCGTTGTCGGATTATTGTCAACATTCTTTTCATAATTTTATTATTATGATACAATGAGTGTTAGCGAAAAGCATGATAGATTAAACCGAACTCTACCACTCAAGGGAGAACATGATACTATGACACTCAAAAACAAACTGGGCATCACCGATTCTGCCGAACTGGCAAAAGCCGAAGAACGGATCAGCAAAATAAAGGCTCTGGAACTGTTTGAAAAGGGCCTGCTCGACACTTTTGAAACCGGAACCTTTCAAGGCCTTTCGCAGATCCACAAATATCTGTTTGAGGATATCTATGATTTTGCAGGACAGATACGGACTGTAAACATCGCAAAAGCCTGCTTCCGCTTTGCCCCTGTCCTGTATCTTGAGGCTGCACTCCAAAACATCAGCAGAATGCCTCAATCTACTTTTGATGAGATCATTGAAAAATATGTTGAAATGAATGTTGCACATCCCTTCCGTGAAGGTAACGGAAGGAGCACCAGATTGTGGCTTGATGCCATCTTGAAAAAGGAGCTGAAACTTGTTGTAGACTGGAGCCGTGTAGATAAAGATGATTATCTGCCGGCAATGGGACACAGCCCTGTAAAAGATCTGGAGATCAAAGTTTTATTAAAAAATGCTTTGACGGATAAGATCGATGACCGTGAAGTCTATATGAAAGGCATCGATGCAAGCTATCACTATGAAGGGTATGATGTTTACAAAACCGGCAGGATCTGACATCAGTTTTCCCTTAAACCACCCTCAGCAAAAAAGCCATATACAGTAGAAGCGTAAGCACCTGCCATATCAAATAGCCTGTTCCCGCAAAAACCCCAGAAACCGTTCCACTCCCCCGCCGATCCACTCTACTTTCTCCGGCCTTCCCCCCGGCAGTTTTGACACATCAAAGAAATCCCCGTCTTTCGTCAGTTCCGTTATCATAAAGCTGTCGCTCCCGAATATCCCTTCCTCGATCCCAGTGAATTCATCCCCCCAGAAAGCGCATTCCTCCGCTTTGATCCCCGTTTCTTTTTGAATCCTTTGAAAGATGGCATTCACATTATCGCTCTTGCTGCTGATCCCCGCTTCCAGATACTTCGCGTCGCAGGTGGGTTTGATCTCCAGATCAAATTTTTTTCCTGTCTCCCCCGCAATTTTTATCAGCTCTTTTAACCCGCCCGTGATCCCGTGCGCCGAAAGGCTTTCCTTCAGCATATCCAGTTCACTTTCCTGCATAAACAGATTGTCCCCCCGCAGCGCCTTCGGCATCAGGTCTATCTTACAGTAATTCGGTCTGCTGAATACGATATCCGTATCAAGATCATACCGGTTTTTCAGTTCCATATGAATCTCAAAACAGATCCGATGAATTTTTTCAAGGCATTTTGCATCCGGCATCAGCTCGTGAAATATACAGGGCTTTCCCTTCCGAAAAGCATAATCGTACGCCCCCCTGCCAAGCCCCAGGTACAGGTTATCCAGTTCTTCCTCCGTAAAATAGCTCTCTATCCTGCCTCCCGCTATATTCTCTATCGTTGTTCCGCTGACGATCACCAGTTTGACACCCTTCTTCAAAAGCGGTTTCATCGCGGATACCGCTTCCTCCACAGGTGCTTTCCGGGACAGAACCGCCGTCCCGTCCCAGTCAAAGAATATAGCCTTGTATTTCTGATATCTTTTCTCCAATTCCGTTTCCTCCCCCGACGTCTTATCCGTCACTGCCCGTTTCATTCCTTTCTTCCGTGAATCTCCCGCATTTTTTCGATCCACTCCTCACCGCATTCTTTCAGTTCCACCGTCTCCCCGTCCATCAAAAAGCGGATGCCGTCCCCGCTGACCAAAGAAAACTTCACTTCCCCCTCTGTCACCGACACTTCCAGCACGCTCCCCTGATACCGCACTTTAAAAGAATAGCTTTCCCACGCTTTAGGCAGACAGGGATGGAACTTCAGGCTCCTCCTCTGACACCGCATCCCTCCGAATCCGTTCACGATCATCTGCCATGTCCCCGCCATATTTGCCGCATGGATACCAGCATAAAAATTATTGTGATGGTCATCCAGATCCATCCGCGCCGACTGCATAAAGTATGCATAGGCATCCTCCACATATCCGATGCCGCATGCCACGATCCCGAAAATACAGGTGGAAAGGGAGGAGTGATGCAATGTCACTTCCTGATAAAAATCATAATTTCTTCTTATCTCTTCCTCCGTAAAAAGATCACTGTGCAGATACATTCCCAGAATCGCATCCGCCTGCTTGGACATCCGGTGCCTCATGATGAACAGCGGATGATAATTTTCATAGAGCCATGCCCGCTTCTCCTTCGGTATCCTTTCCTCATCCCAGAACTTTCTCATCATAAAACCGTCATCCATAGGATAGATCCTTCTCTCCTCATCATAAGGAAAATACATTTTTTCTATGATCTTATCCCAAAGCGCAAGCTCCGCCTCCTGAAAGCCCAGCTTTTTCTTCAATGCCTCATACGCAGCCGGTTCCTCCTCCATCAGCCACCGCACAGCCCCCGCCGCATCCTTCAGGTGTTCCCTTGCCATCAGATTGGTATAAAAATTATTGTCCACCAGAACATTATACTCATCCGGTCCTGTCACGCAGCAGATACAGTACCTGCCGCCCTTACATTCCGCAAAGCTTCCCACATCCGCCCAGATACGCGCCGTCTCGATCAGCAGTTCCGCCCCCTTTTCTCTCAGGTACTCCTTATCTCCCGTCACCTGTAAATACAAAGACAGGGCATATGCGATATCTGCATTGATATGATACTGCGCCGTACCCAGCGGATAATAAGTGGAGGCTTCCTCCCCGTTGATGGTCCGCCAGGGAAACAGCGCACCCTTATCATGCCCCAATACTCTTGCCCGATCTCTCGCCTGGTCCAGTGTCTCATACCGAAAATCCAAGAGCCTTCTTGCTGTTTCCGGCGCCGTATAGATAAATACCGGCAGCACATACATCTCCGTATCCCAGAAATAATGTCCCTCATAACCTTCCCCGGACAATCCTTTTGCGCCCATCCCGTGTCTGCCGCCCCCTGCCGCCGACTGGAAAATATGGAACAGATTAAAATGCAGCCCCTGCACCAGTGCCTCGCATCCTTCTCCCTCTATCCGGATATCCGCCGTCTCCCAGAACTTCTCCATGTGAACTTTCTGGTATCTTTTCAGTTCCTCATAACCTGTCTCTGTCTCTCTTTCTCCCTGTCTTTCACCCCTTATTGTCCCCACTTCTTTCGCTTCATCCACATCGGTGCTCTCTGCTCTCCTGAGCTCTTTCCTCACAAAGCCTTCAAGCCCCTCCTTCTCCATATCCAGCGAAGTCGCATAGCAGATCATCTTTTCCAGCACAACAGGCACGCCTTCTTCCGCCGCCACTTCAAGAGAGCACAACGCCTCCAGCTCCCGCACCTCCCCCTGTACGATCACCTTTGCCGCCTCCCCGGCAATGATCCTGTGGCTGCTCCCGCACCCCACGGTCAGTCCGCTGTTCTGCGTCGTCCCCTCATAATAAAGCAGACTCCCCTCCTGCCGGATCTTATCCGCCTCCAGCTTCCGTCCAAAGGGCCCATAGTCCACGATCGGATTGGTCTTCCTCGTATGATTCTCCACATCCCCCTGCAGCTTCGACACAAAACAGATCTTTCCGGAAAAATTCAGCGGCACCGCCTCATACCGGATTGCCATAATATGCTCCATCTCAAAGGACACGAGCCTTTCGATCCGTATCCGCACGGACTTCCCGCCGGGAGAAGTCCACACAAGGCGCCTCTCCAGAACCCCCTCCTTCATATGCAGCACCCTCGCATACTCTGTCACCGTCCCCCGCTCCATATGGAACTCCTCCCCGTCCACATACAGCTTCGTCTCCTTCAGGTTCGGCAGATTCAAAAGCGACTGGCTCTGCAGAGGCGAACCAAAATTCGCCTCCCCGTAACGGATCTTCTCCCTCTCATAAAACCCGTTCACAAAATTCCCTTCCAGCCCCGTATCAATATCAAAATCATACGCCTCCTCAAATGTTCCCCGCGTACCGATATACCCGTTCGACAAAGAAAACGTAGTCTCATTCCTGTAATTCGTACTTCTATCAAACCGCTCTTCCGTCACCTTCCACTCTTCTATCGGATAAACAGGTGCTTTTCTCACCGCCATTTTTCTCCTCCTACCCTTTCACAGCCCCCGCCGTCAAACTCTCCACCACCTGCTTCTGCAGAACAATAAACAAAATGATCGTCGGCAGTACCGTCATGACAACCGCCGCAAACAGAGCGGAATAATTATTGGCAAAGGTTCCCATATAGTAATTCAGCGCGATCGGCACTGTCCTCGCCGAATCCCCGCTGGTCAGCATCAGCGCAAAATAAAACTCATTCCATGTATTGATAAACTGCAGAAGCGCTATGGTCACAAGCCCCGGCTTTGCCAGCGGAAGTATGATATAGCCGAACGTCTGTAAAAAAGAAGCCCCGTCTATATAGGCGGATTCCTCCAGCGCTGTGGATATCGTCTTGTAATAGCTGACCATCACAAAAAAGGACATCGGGATCCCCATCGCCGAATAAACGATGATCAGCCCCAGCTTCGTATCAAAAATATGAAGTTTTTGAAAGATCGCAAAAAGTGGCTGGGATATCGCCTGTGCCGGCAGCATCAACGATGCCGATATCAAAAGCACGATGAGCGTTTTCAGCTTAAAACGAAACCTTGAGATGATATAGGCACACATCGCCACAAGCGCCACCGTAACCAGAACGCTGAGTCCTACGATGATCACACTGTTACAAAAATATCTGGCGATCGGTGCATACTGGAACGCCGCCCTGTAATTGTCCAGCCTGAAAGAAGACGGAAAGGAAAGCGCGGAAGAATTGATCTCCGCATAGGTTTTAAAGGAACTGATCCCCGCCCACAAAATGGGCGCCACTGCGATCAGTGTAAAAAACAACATAAAAATATACTTTGCTGTTTTTGCGGCATAAATGATTCCCTGTGGTGTCTTTTTCATCTATCTTCCATCCTCCTCTCCTGCTCTTGTCATAAACAGACGCTGTATCAACAGTACCAGTGTTATCCCGATCACGATCTGCACCACGCCCACCGCATTGGCTTTTCCGTAATTGTTTTCCAGTGTTGCCGCCTTATACAGATAGATCGGCAGATTTAACGTACTGCTCCCGGGACCGCCCTTCGTCGTCATATAGATAATGTCAAACTGGGAGACCATCGCCACGGAAGCCAGCGTGACACAGGTGCCGAAGATATTTTTCATCAGCGGCAATGTGATATACCTGTCAACCTGCCACGGCTTTGCGCCGTCCACCCGGGCGGCTTCATAGATCTCCTTGTCGATCGCCCCCATCTCCGCCAGAAAGATGATCGTATTAAAACCGGAATATAAGATCCATGTCAATGTCACGGTCCAGAACGCATATCTGGAATTTCCGAACAGATTCGGCACCCGGCTCATATCGAGCCCCAGCTTTTCCCACAGCGGTTTTATCACACCAAAGCTGGGATTTAAAAGCAGCGTAAACATCACGCCTGTCGCCGCCGTAGGGATGATGTTCGGTATCATATAAGCCGTACGCACGACCTGCCAGCCCTTCGGCTTTCTTCTCAGCACCAGCGCCATCGCAAGCCCCAGCGTCACATGAAAAGTGGACTGCAGCAGTACCCACACCAGCGTATTTTTAATGGATATCCGAAAACTCTCATCCGCGAAGATCGTCATAAAGTTTTTCAATCCTGTAAACTCCGGCGATGAAAACGTTGTGTAATTGCACAGGGACGTATAAAACACGGTCACAATGGGCGCCGCATAGACCAGCGCAAACAGCAGCATACAGGGCATGGTAAACAACGTGATCCACAACCCCTTGTTTTTTATCTTCATGGCATGCCTCCTTTTAAAAAAGGGACCGCATAAGCAGTCCCTGCCGTTTCCTTATCACTCCTGATTCTTCTTCGCCGATTCAGACAGTTTTTCACAGAACTCCCCGGGCGTGATATTGCCGTAAGCGAGCTCAGGCAGTTCTGTCGAAAAGGTATCTATCGTATTCTGATACCAGTAAGCCTGATTCTGCCCGTATGTAACCTCCGCCTGATTCTGGATCTCCAGAACCTGTGCCATCAGCGGATCGCTCTGCGTCAGCTCAGAGGGAATCTCCAGATCGTTGGATACCGGCTGCAGGCCTGTCATCTCCAGTGCCTTGATCTGATTTTCCGGTTTCGTCTCAAACTTCAGGAAGGCAACTGCGGCCCTGATCTTCTCCTCCTCGGAAGCTCCCACCATATCGCCCGGTGTGGGAACCATCTCCATACCCTTACCCGGCATCAGCATAATACCTACTTTGTCATAAAATCCCTCCGGTGCTTTCTCCGTCTCCGAAAAATCCGGGATCATCCAGGGACCATTGGGGAACATCGCCACTTCCCCGTTGAAGAAATGGGTTGCCATGGGATCGTATTTTCCGCCCACTGCATCCGCTGTTGTGTATTCCTGGAACATTCTCTGGATCGTCTCTGCAGCCGCTTCCACTTCCGGCGTGTTAAAATCCGTCGGATACATGCTGTTCATCCATGTGTTTCCGGCTTCCCCGTCTGTTCCGATCAGTGCGCTCATCCACAGATTGGTGAGCCATCCCGAATCCGCCGTATCCATTCCCACCGGGATAATGCCCGCCGCTTTCAGCTTATCACAGGCTTCAAAAAACTCTTCCCATGTGGCATAGGAAACCTCCGGGGCTTCAATGCCTGCCTGCGCAAACAATTCCTTATTGTAATAGATGTAGGAAATCTCTTTGGAAACGGGAACACCATATATCTTGCCGTCCACCGTATTAAACTCCAGAGATGTCTCATCAAACAGGGCTTTCCATTCAGGATCTTCCTCAAAATACGGTGTCAGATCCGCAACCTTTCCTGATCTCGCCGCCAGCTCCGTGATATTGTTACCGCCGTTAAACACGATATCGGGAAGGTCCCCGCTGGAGATCAGAAGCTTGATCTTCTGGTTGAAAGCGTCTGTCGTCGGTATCTCCTCAAAATGAAACTCTACATTTTTGCCTTCCTCGGTCTGCTGAAAAGCCTCAAACAGGTAGGTATAATATTCCGCCGCATAGTCAGTTCCCACATGATAGTTGATCACATCCAGCACGATCTTATCCCCGGAAGAGTCCTCCGCCTCCTGCCCTGTGCTCTCACCGGCTGCCACACTCTCACTTCCTGTCTCTGTCCCGCTCCCCGCGCTGTTTCCACAGGCAGTCAGCGACAGCACCATCACGCCGGTCAATACCGCACTGAAAAACCTGCTTACTGTTTTCTTCTTCATTCTTCTCCTCCTTATTGTGAAACGAAAACTTTTTGGTTGTAAGAAAATTGTATCTCAGACCGCCTCTGCTTTGAATAAAATGTGTTGCGCTCATATTGTGCTATTTCGCTCTGATCATTGCCTTTTCTACGCTGCCTTCGCCTTCCCGGACCATAATCTTTCACTCTCATGCTCTCTTCTTTAAAAATTTTGCGGATTCTCCAAACCACATTGAACCCCCAAAATAAATGTGAGATAATGTCCGCAAAGGGCGGGATTTTTCAGGTCTCTGCCCGGACTCACCACCGTACACCCATCCCCCCACCAAGGAGACCACCCCATGCCACAAAAAAATACACACAAGATCATATCACTCCGTACCTTCATGACCATCGCCATCTGTCTGATCGTCACTGTCATCCTGCTGTTTTCCGGTCTCTTCTATTATAACAAAACCGCCGGCATCCTGATGGAAAACTATGAACGTTCCTTTACTTCCCAGCTCACCCAGGTGAACCAGAAGATCTCCGACCAGATCGCCGCCGTCGATTCCGTTGCGCCGCTGTTCTTATCCGATACGCGCCTCCTCGATATACTGGAATCCCCTGATTCCTCCCATGTTACCGCAGAGCAGAAACTCGCCATCGAACGCCAGATGTCCTCCATGTACTACAGGACATCCATCGCCAGCCACAATTTCACAGATTCCATTTTTATCATCAGCAAGGACAGCTCCCTGTTCCACATCTATACCTCCGGCTCTTTTGCGCCCTATGAGGAACAGAATGCCGCCCTTATGGACAGCCTTGATCGATCCCGGACACATCTTATGTGCCGCGTACTGCCTTCGGATGAACACAGCATCTACTTTATCCGAAACCTTTTTAACAGCAATACCGGAAACTATATGGGAACTTTTTTTATCAAACTCAACCGGGAAAAATGGATGCAGTATTGCGTGGAGGGCCTTGATCCCTCCTGGTTTATCTGCCTGTACAATCAGGAAATGACATTGGTTTCCAATGATGCCATGAATGCACAGGGAGCCGAACTGGCAGAGCATTTCACCGCCGAACCTTCTTCCTCCGTCCTGTTTCGTGAAGTGATGCTGGGAGGAGAAAGTTATTTTGCAGCTTCCGAACAGCTCCCCGGCCCGGGGCTTACCTCAGCGGTAGTTGCCCCGAAAAACCTGCTGTTAAGGGACTTGAACAATACCCTGAAAACCTACCTGCTCTTTCTTGTCCTTACTGTTTTTATCGCCCTTGCCGCGGCGATCATCATCAGTCAGATGATCACCTCCCCCGTAAAGCGGATGATCTATCACATCAACCGGATCTCAGATGGCACAAGCCTTGCGCTGCCTCCCATGAAGATGTATCATGAATTTGAAGTCTGGGCAGATTCCTTTAACCGGATGCTGCGGCAGCTCGATACTTATTACACGGATAATTTCCAGAAACAGCTCCTTTTAAAAAATGCGGAGATCCGGGCTCTTCAGTCCCAGATAAACCCCCATTTTCTTTTCAATGTGCTCAACACGATTGCATGGAAAGCTCAGATCATCAACAACGAGGAGATCTATCAGATGGTCATCTCGCTCGGAGAATTGTTGAAAGCGAATACCCTGTCAAAGGAAACCGACTTTATCGAATTGGAAAAAGAAATGGAATATGTGAAATTCTATATCTATCTGCAGCAGCGCCGCTTTGAGGACCGGATCGACTGCGTGATTCGTATTCCGGAAGAGTTGATGGACTGTAAAGTGCCCTGTTTCTGCATCCAGCCGCTGGTGGAAAACGCCATTGTCCATGGACTGGAGCCCAAAAAGGGAAAAGGAAAACTGATCATACAGATCGTTCCCACTGATTCCCAAACGCCGGAAATGGAGATCGCCATCATTGATAACGGTGTCGGATTTGCCGAAATCCCGGACATCCGCAGTATCTCCTCCTCCGCAGACGATTCGCATACCCATATCGGACTGAAAAATCTGGACAAGCGGCTTGAATTATTGTTCGGGGAAGGCGCACGGCTCAAAATAGAGAGTATACCCGATCTGTGCACCACAATCTCTTTCCGGCTCCCTATCTCCCCCGCACCCGGCATTATTTCTCAAAAGTAAAACAGCAGACCACTGTTAACCTTTTTATATTATATAAACTGACAGGAGAAAATCATGGCCTTCAAACTTCTTATTGTAGACGACGAATCCACCATGCGCAAAGGCATCGCTGAATTCATGAACTGGAATTCCATTGACTGCGAGGTTGCCGGCACTGCCGCCGACGGCCTCGAAGCCATTGCCTTTTTAAAAAAACACGCGGCAGACATCATCATAACCGATATTAAAATGCCTGGAGCAGACGGACTGGATGTGGCAAAATACGTCTATGAAAACTGCCCTGACAAAAAGGTCATCCTTCTGACCGGCTACGCGGATTTCGAGTACGCCCAAACTGCCATTCAGTATAACGTCTCCGCTTTTATCCTGAAACCCACCAACAAAAAAGAACTGTTTGAAGCGGTGGAGACAGCCCGGGACCAGCTTGTGACATCCATGCATTATTTTCACATCGCCAGAGAGGAAAATGCCTTTTTAAAAGAACAGTTTCTTCAAAAACTGACCGATCAGCCCTACAGCCCTGCCTTCCAGGAAAAGCTGGAGAAATTTGACCTCTGCCTTGACAGGTATTATGTGGCGGCATTCCGCCTGATCCCCTATCAGGATGACATCACTTCCCTGAAAAAGATCATCATCGATGAAAAGGAACACGCCTATTGCTACCGCTATAATAATCTGATCATCACCATCTATTTTCTGGATGATCCGGATCAGATTCTGCAAAACTGCAGAGAAATAGAATCGATCATGCGGACGCTGGATTCCAGGGAGATTTCCGCCGGCATCAGCCGCCTCCATCATACCCCCGCCGCCTTCCGGCAGGCGGTATCCGAAGCCATCCAGGCACTGACGCTGCATTTCTACAGTCAGGACCATATTGCCCTGTTTTCGGAAGAAAAGACCGAAAATGACGGCCTGAGCGCCGAAAATTCTCTGGATCTGTTTCAATTTGAGAACCTGCTGCTGGACTGGCAGTTTCAGGAGGCGGAAACCCTGCTCCGCAATATATTTGTCAAATTTAAACGAGACTTTGTAAACGCCCAGGATGTCAAAAATATCTGTGCACAGCTCTATTATATCTGCTCACGGATCGCCATAAAAAAGGAGCTGACACCCTTATCTACTGACCATTTAAATACGATCCGCCGCGCCAATGATATCTTTGCCCTGGAGCAGGCGGTGTTTGAGATATTCCATGCCATCCGGCTTTCCTTCAGCGATGCCGCCACCACCCAGAGACAGCTCACGGAAAAAGCAAGGAAATATATTGAAGAAAATATTGCCGACGACCTGTCCCTGGAACAGATTGCGGAGCATCTCCATATCTCCGCCTCCCATTTAAGCCGTACCTTCAAAAAAAATGCTGATATTTCCCTGACTGACTATATCAATCAGGTACGTATCAGCAAAGCCAGGGAGCTGCTGCGCAGCACCGATATTTATATTTATGCCATCTCGGAGATGGTAGGCTACCATGACGCAACCTACTTTTCCTCCATCTTCAAAAAACTCACCGGCGTCAGCCCTTCTGAGTACAGGAATCCCCTGCCTCAGCCGGATCCTTCTTCCGGTTCCTGATCCCGGCATAGATCGTTCCGGAAATATTATGCCATACCGAGAAGATCGCTCCGGGCAGCGTGGCAAGAGGATTTGCCGCAAAGTTCGCTGTTGCAAGGGAGATCGCAAGACCGCTGTTCTGCATGCCCACCTCGATTCCG
Organism: uncultured bacterium; assembly: GCA_947647735.1. Lineage (GTDB taxonomy): Bacteria > Bacillota > Clostridia > Lachnospirales > Lachnospiraceae > 1XD8-76. The sequence continues at coordinate 105,917 of CANSLJ010000008.1, forward strand.
ATCGCCGTCACTTTTCTCTTCTCCAGTTTCAAAAGCTTTGCCGCGCCGGTTCCCAGCGCAAGGCCGATCACATTGTGGATCGCCACCACAACCATCACCAGCGCGCCGCAGGTCATGATCTTCTCCGCATTGCTGCCGACGATCCCGGAAATGATCATCACGATAGCGATAACCGATACGAGCGGCAGCATCTCCCTGACCGCATCCACCTGCTTCGGAAAGATCCGATAGATCAGGATACCCGCCAGCACAGGAACCAGCACAACTTTCACCACCGATATCATCATCGTGATCAGGGAAACCTCCACCCAGGAACCCGCCAGAAAATATACCAGAACCGGTGTACACAGGGGGGCCAGCAGCGTGGATACGATGGTCATGCCCACAGACAGAGGCACGTCCCCGTCAGCCACATAAGTGATCACATTGCTCGCCGTCCCGCCGGGGCAGCATCCCACCAGGATCACCCCCAGCGCCAGATCCGCCGAAAGCCCGAACAGCTTCGCAAGAGCGAACGCCGCAAGAGGCATCACCGTATATTGCAGCACAAAACCGATGCAGAGATCCTTCGGTCTTGTAAAAACAACCTTGAAATCCTCCGCCTTGATGGTCAGCCCCATCCCGAACATCGCCGTCCCCAGAAACAGGGAAGTATAGTTCGTTGCCCAGGAGAATCCACCCGGATAAAAGAAGGCGATCACTGAAAAGATAATGATCAGTACTGCAATGTTTCTCGATAGAAAGTCACATGTTTTCTTCATCCGGCTCATAGCTTCCCCTCCTTTTTCTGCTTCCCTCTCCATATCTCAAACAGCCGATCCAGCAGCATGTCGGCGCACTCTGCCTTGCTCCGCATGCCAAGATCCTCCTCCCCGTCCTTCGTGATCAGAACAAGGTGGTTTGTGGCAGTGCCGAACCCTGCCCCGGTTTCCCGCAGACTGTTTGCGGCGATCATATCCACTTTTTTCTTCTCCAGTTTTTTTGCGGAATTCTCCAGCACATGCTCCGTCTCCATGGAAAAGCCGCAGATGCACTGATCCGCCCTCCTGATGCGCCCGAGTTCTGCCAGAATATCCTTTGTACGCTCCAGCTCGATCACAAGAGAGCCTTCCTGCTTCTTGGTCTTCTCCTGATTCACCTGCTTCGGACGGTAATCGGCTACCGCCGCCGCCTTGATGATCATATCCTGCTCTTTGGCCCTGCTTACCACGGCCTGATACATTTCCTCCGCTGTTGTCACCGGAACACTCTCCACGCCGTCAGGCATCTCCAAATTGACCGGTCCGGTCACAAGGGTGACTTCCGCTCCCCGCTTCTTCGCCTGTTCCGCTATGGCATAGCCCATCTTACCGGTGGAATGGTTTGTGAGAAACCGGACCGGATCGATGCTCTCTCTGGTAGGTCCCGCCGTGACGAGGATGCGCCTGCCGGCTAAATCTTTTTCTGCTTCGGTTTCCGAAAAATCATCCGTACCAAGGATCCGCTTCATCACCGCCTCAACCAATACTTTTTCCCCCGGCAGCTTGCCGACTCCCACCGCATCGCATGCAAGATGCCCCGATGCCGGTTCGATAAATTCATAGCCAAAGCTTTTCAGCTTCCTGATATTATCCTGCACGATAGCATTCTGATACATATGCGTATTCATGGCCGGTGCAAACAGGACCGGGCAGGTTGCCGCCACGATAGCCGAGGACAGAAGATCATCCGCGATCCCGCAGGCCGCCTTCCCCAGAATATCCGCCGATGCCGGTGCAACAAGCATCAGATCCGCCGTCTGCCCTAAGGAAAGATGATGGATATCGGAAGGATCTCTCCTGTCAAAGGTATCCATCATGCAGGGATTCTTCGTCAGCGTCTCAAAGGTCACCGGCGTGATAAATTCTGCCCCGCTCTTTGTCAGTACCACATGCACATCACAATGCTGTTTGACCAGCATGCTCGCCACATTTGCCATCTTGTAAGCCGCAATACTGCCGCTCACGCCCAGCACTACTTTTTTCCCTCTCAGCATTACTTATCTCCTGTGATATCTGTCAGCGCCCCGTGTTTCTCATACCGGGACACCGACGTGATCTGATTGTTCTCATCCACAAACACGACCTTCGGCGGATTCTCCTTTGCCTCCTCCGGTGTCATCTGTGCATAACACATGATGATCACCTTGTCCCCGGTGGAGACCATCCGCGCCGCCGCACCGTTTAAGCAGATGATTCCGCTTCCCTTTTCGCCTGCGATCACATAAGTCTCAAATCTGGCGCCGTTGTCCACATCTGCGATCTGCACCTTCTCATATTCGTAGATGCCTGCCGCCTCCATCAATGTCTCATCGATGGTGATGCTTCCCACATAATTCAGCTCCGCCTGTGTCACCACCGCCCGGTGTATCTTGCTCTTTAACATTTCCAAAGTCATATTTTTTACCTCTATTATGCAGATTTCTTTCTTATTTGAAACCGCCTTTTTATATACTTTTTACTATATATACTATATCCCTATTTATACTTCCATGATAAAATTATCGATCAGCCTCGTCTTCCCGATATAAACCGCCATCGCCGTCAGCACTCTGCCTTCCGCCTTCGTAACCGGCGTGATGCTGTCCGCATCCACCATCTCCACATAATCGATCCGTGCCAGAGGTTCCGCTTCTATGATCTTTCGCATTGCCGAAAGAATCGTCTCCGCATCCCGCTCACCCTTCTCCATCATCTCTTTCCCGCAGAAAACAGCCTTGGAAAGCACCAGCGCCGCCTCTCTCTCCGCCTCATTTAAATAGGTATTTCTGGAGCTCTTCGCCAGTCCGTCCGCTTCTCTGATGATCGGGCAGCCCACGATCTCAATATCCATATTCAGATCCCGCACCATCCGGCGCACCACCGCAAGCTGCTGGGCATCCTTCTCCCCGAAATATGCCCTGTCAGGCGAAACAATATGGAACAGTTTATTGACAACCGTGCAGACACCCCTGAAATGCGTCGGACGGCTCTTGCCGCACAGCCCCTCGCTGACCTTCTGCATCTCCACATAAGTAGAAAAATCAGGCGCATACATTTCCTCCGGCGTCGGATGGAAGATCAGGTCCGCCCCCGCCGCCTCGCAGAGCTTCTTATCCGCCTCGATATCCCTGGGATAAGTGGAAAGGTCTTCATTCACCCCGAACTGGATCGGATTGACAAAATCGCTGACCACCACCCTGTCATTTTCCTTCACCGCCCTGTCGATCAGGCTCTTATGCCCCTCATGAAGATACCCCATGGTCGGCACCAGTCCCACGCTGAGTCCCTGCTTTCTCCATTCCTTTACCTGTGCCCTTACTTCCATTATCGATCCTGTGATATTCATAAACTCCTCTTTTCTGCGGGTGTTCTCTTCTCCTGCTTTACCAGATCCTCCTGACCCGGTCTGTGCCCCACGCGCCAAAACACAGCTCTCCTCCACGCAAAAAATGCCTGAACATCCAACTGTCCAGACACACAACAAAGAATTCCTCTCCGAAACGTACCGCCCTTTTCCGGTGCAGTCATCTGCTGTAAGAATCCTGATCTACGATCTATTTACTTCTGTCTTGTATGCCGTGGTACAGTTCCTTTTGGATACCGTCCGCTTAGATACTAGCACACTGAAACAAAAAATGCAACCGCTAACCATAAAAAATAAGCCCCGCGATCCCGCTTATCACCATAATGATGATCGGATTGATCTTCCATCTGCGCAGCACAAACAGCATCACGCCAAAAATAAGCAGCGCTGTCATATTCACCGCCGTCAGATCCGCCCCGGGATCACGACTGCCGTACAGCGCCAGCAGTATGATCGTAAATGCTGCCGATATGATCAGCCCCAGCGAAGCGGATTTCAGCCCGTTCAGCACTTCCAGCACATAGGCGGACTGCCGGTGTGTCTGAAAAAAACGATACAGCCCCAGCGAAATGATGACTCCGCACAGCACACAGCCGATCGTCGCCGCCAGAGCCCCCGCGATCCCGCCGATCTGAAGCCCCACAAAGGTTGACGTATTGACCGCCAGCGGTCCCGGTGTCATCTGCGAGATCGTGATGATGTCCGTAAACATTTTTTCGCTGATCCAGCCGGTCTTCTCCACGACCTGCTCCTGAATCGACGGTATGATCGCATAACCGCCGCCGATGCTGAACAGCCCTATCCTGAGAAACGCGATAAATAATTTCCACACAACACTCATTTTTCTTTCCTCTTCCTGTAAACCACCTGTAAAATACATAAGAAACAGCATACCAGAAGGATCACCGCCACATTGATGCCCAAAACAAAATTTGCGATAAACGCCAGCGGGATCATCGCCGTATAAAAGACCGACCTGCGCTTAACGATCAAAACACACATATCCATGATCAGATCCACCATCAGGGCCGCCACCCCCGCTTCCATTCCCTTTAAGACCGCCGCCACAACCGCATTGGAGACAAACATCTTATAAAATGCCGAGACAAAAGCAAGGATGACGAGCGGCGGAATGATCGCCGCAACACAGCTGATCACGGCTCCCGCCGTGCCTGCCGTTCTGTATCCCGCCAGCGCCGAAAGATTGATGGCGATCGCGCCGGGCGTCGATTGTGCTATCGCCGCCATATCAACCAGCTCCTCCTCCGAAAAACACCGCTTTTTTACAACAAAAAAACGCCGTACCATCGGAACAACCACATAACCGCCGCCAAACGTGAACGCGCTTATAAACAGATTGACTGCCAGAAGCCATGCATATGTTTTGATACTCCGTTTCATCTTATCACCTGCATCACTTGTCTTTTTATGCTCATAAACAAATCTATTTCCCACACCTCTAAGTATATATCATAACGCTTTCAAAATAAATACACAATGACTCAACTACATGAAAGAAAAATACTGACACGTCCCGAATCTCCGCCTGCCATGCATTGACACGCAGTAAAAAACAGAGGCGCCAAAGCACCCCTGTCCCTCTTGATCCATTTATGATCGTGCCAAAAACCGATGGACGTCCTTTCTCCCGTTACTTTCCTCCCTTTTTATAAGGCTGGCCGGAAGCCCTCGGCTCCTTTGAACTTTTAGAAGTAAACGCAAGTACGATCAATGTTACGATATATGGAACGATCTTATAAAAATACGTGGGAATCTGCCACGCCGCAAGAAACGGAATCGCCCCGTAAGCCGAAGATAATGTTTTCATAACCCCGAAGAAAAGAGAGGCAAACAAGATCTTTTTGGGAATCCACTGCCCGAAGATCATAACCGCGATCGCAAGAAAGCCATATCCGGACACTGTGGCATTAAATTCTGTGGAAGTAGGTACAACGAACACGATTCCGCCGATGCCGCCCAGGGCTCCCGAGATCAGTACCCCGGAGTAGCGCATCGCATATACATTGATCCCGACAGAATCCGCCGCTTTAGGATGTTCCCCGCAGGACCGCAGCCTGAGCCCGTATCTGGTTCGGAACAGCACAATTGATGAAAGGATCAGAATCCCCAGTCCGATATAGGTTGTAAGATATGCATTCTGGAAAAACATATTTCCGATCACCGGAATATCACCCAGCAGCGGAACCTTTTCCATCCGAAACGTATTATCAAAGGGAATCTGTTTTACGCCGCGGATCATACGCGCTGTAAAAATCGCAAAAGCCGGCGCAAACATATTCAGGGCGGTTCCGCTGACTGTCTGGTCTGCCTGCAGGTTAATAGAGGCAAAAGCATGAAGCAGCATAAAAACCACACCCGCCAGCGCTGCTATCAGAACACCAAACAGCAGCAACAGCTGTCCATGCATCTTATCCTGCATCAGACTGATAAACAGGATACCGGAAAAGCCGCCTATGATCATGGTTCCTTCCAGCGCAACATTCCATACGCCGCTTCTCTCAGAAAACATTCCTCCCAACGCCACGATCAGCAGCGGAACAGAGAAAAGCATTGTCTGCTGGATCAAAAAATAGAGCGTATTCATTCTTTTCCCCCCTTTCGCTGAAGCAGTTTACGGATCATTCCTTTCACCAGTACGGCAAATGCGCCGAAATAAACGATCACCGCAATGGTGATATCAATGATCTCAACCGGATACTTATAGACCTGAGTATAAAATCCCCCCACCTCCAGATAGGAGATCAAAAGTCCTGCAAGCAGGGCGCCCACCGGCGAATTCAATCCCAGAAGCGCTACCGCGATTCCTGTAAAACCGTCTCCTGCCAGAACATCTACCACAGAAATACACTTTCCGTCTCCCGCCAGATACGCAAGAGCTCCGCCAAGCCCTGCCAGGCCCCCTGAAAACATAAAGGACTGGACCAGTCTCTTTTTTGCGCTGATGCCCGCATAAAGGCTCGCCTGCCGATTCATACCGCAGGCTTTTATCTCATATCCGAACACCGTCTTACTGATCAGCACCTGAAGTATGATGACCACCAGTATCACTACGATGATGCCGGCATTCAGCGAACTGCCCGGAAACAGTACATTCATCCCGGCTTTCGGCGCGACCGCGGTGGCTGCGACCGCCTTTGACTGATTCTTTGCCGCATTATAAACAGTGTTGGTGATCAGGTAATTCGCCGTGTACATTCCCACATAATTCATCATAATAGCAGATACCACCGCATTTACCTGAAAATGCGCATGTAATACTGCCGGAACAAAGGCCCAGACGGCACCTGCGATAAACCCGCCCAGAAGCGCGGCGATCCAATGTATACCTGCAGGCAGAAACGTCCATTTTACCCCGATAAATACAGCAGTAAATGCTCCCATGATGAACTGGCCCGCCGTGCCGATATTAAATACGCCTGTCCGAAAAGCCAATGCCACAGCCAGACCGGTCATAATAATGGGAATCGCCTGAAAGATCACATTCCCGATCCCTTTCAGCCCGCCGTTAAATCCCCCCAGCAGAATACTTCCAAATCCTGCCAGTGCATTGGAAGAATCACTGAACAACAGAATAATAAAGCTGATCAGCAGACCGGAGATAACAGCACAAACACTTCCCAGCACAGATAAAGTGCTTTCTTTTTCAAAAAATCCTCGTATCTTCATCGTGTATTCCCCCTCTTCGATCCCGCCATATAAAGTCCGAGTTCCTGAACAGTGATCTTTTCAGGCTGAAGGTCTCCCACAATTTCCCCTTCATACATTACCAGAATACGGTCGCTGATATCCATGACTTCATCCAGTTCCAAAGAGATCAGAAGCACTGCCTTTCCCGCATCCCTCTGTGCAAGCAGCTGTTTATGGATATACTCTGCTGCTCCCACGTCAATCCCCCGGGTAGGCTGCACCGCGATCAGCACTTTCCGGTCAAGCCCGATCTCCCGGGCAATAATGGCCTTCTGCTGATTTCCGCCTGACATACTGCCCGCAGTTGTCTGTGTTCCTCTGCCCGCCCTGATATCGAATTCTTCTATCTTCTGTTCTGTATACTTCTGGATCTCCGAATGTCTTAAAAAGCCGTGTTTCTGAAAATCCGGCATAAAATACTGTTTTAAGACCATATTTTCTCCCAGATTGAAAGGAAGCACCAGCCCGTACCGCTGGCGGTCCTCGGGAATATGGGCTAAACCTTTCAGATTCCGGTAGCGGACTGATTTATCCGTTACATCCTCTCCGTCCAGAATGATCTGCCCTCCGCTGACCGGAAGCAGGCCAGCGATGGCATATGCCAGTTCCGACTGGCCGTTCCCCTCAATACCCGCTATACAGGTAATCTCTCCTTCACGCGCCTGAAAGCTCACATGATCCAGCAGATTTTTATTGCTAAATCTGGATTTCACCACCAGATCTTTCACTTCCAGAGCACAACCGGCAGGATGTGCTTCGTTCTTTTCCAGATGAAGCTCTATTTTATGTCCGACCATCATCTCCGAAAGTTCTTCTCTGCTCGCCTCTGCAACATCCACCGTGCCGATATACCTTCCTCTCCGCAGCACGCTGCACCGGTCCGCCGCCTCTTTTATCTCATTCAGCTTGTGCGTGATCAGAATGATAGACTTCCCTTCAGCGGCAAGCTTCTTTAATATTTTCATCAGATCCTGAATTTCCTGCGGCGTCAGCACTGCCGTAGGTTCATCAAAGATCAATATATCATTATCCTTGTACAGCATCTTCAGGATTTCCACTCTCTGCTGCATGCCGACACTGATATCCTCCACATAAGCCTCTATATCCACATTCAGCCCATATTGTTTTGAAAGCGCCTGCACTCTTTCTCTGGCGGCATCCATTTTCAGGAATCCCTTTGACACGGTTTCCACGCCCAGGATGATATTCTCCAGCACTGTAAAGTTATGGATCAGCATAAAATGCTGATGCACCATGCCAATACCAAGCCTGTTTGCATCTCCGGGATTTTTTATCTGTACTTTCTTTTCGTTAATCCAGATCTCACCTGCATCTGCCTGATACAGACCAAACAGGATGCTCATCAATGTGGATTTTCCGGCTCCATTCTCCCCAAGAAGAGCGTGAATCTCTCCCTTTTTTACGGAAAGATCCACGCAGTCATTTGCAATGACGCCAGGAAATCGTTTGGTGATCTGCTTTAACTGAACCGCATATTCCATTCCAATCCTCCTGCTTATTGCACCATTTTGATTTTATTCCATTACCTTTACAGAAACATAGGTAACTGGAAGCTGATCGGCAGATTCCGCATCTGCATCTTTTAAGATCCCATCCAGAATACCATCTGTATTCTCTTTCATCGCTGCATAAATTGCATCATAATCATCCTGTGTGAAATTCTCAAAACGTGCGTTATCCATCACAAGTCCTACACCATCGGACTCTACGCCAAGTGTTGCATCCACACCGCCTGGGAAGTTTCCTGCATAGTAATCTTCCAGCGCTGCTTTTACTGTGACCTCCAGCTGTTTAACAGAAGAAGTGATAACTGTATCAGAGTCTCCCGACTGATCCACATCCACACCGATCGCTTTTCCGTTATTTGCTTCTGCTGCCGCAAATACGGACTGTCCTACTGCGCCGCCGCAGGCAAAGATCACTTCTGTTCCCGCCTGATACCAGGAAGCTGCTTTGTTCTGATTATCCGGAGTTGCATCAAAATTTCCTGTATAAGCATAGGAAATCTCAACTTCCCCCGCCGAAAGGCCGAGCTCTGCCGCCGCGTAATCTGCCCCCTGTACAAATCCATAACCGAAACGCACCACTGCAGGCACTGCCATTCCTCCAAGGAAACCAAGCTTTCTGTATCCATCTTTTACAGCCGCATAACCTGCCAGAAAACCTGCCTGTTCTTCCGCGTAAATAACTGAATAGGTATTATCTGCCGTTGTGTATGTGGCATCGTCACCTGCCTGGGGCCGGCCGTCGATGATCATGAAATATACATCCGGATACATATCCTGTGCCTTATAGATAGCCGTTTCGAACATATAGCTGGGACCGATGATGATCTTTGCTCCCGCATTGATAGCCAGTTCAAAACTGTTCAAATATTCTTCATCTGAATCCTCCATACTCTGGTAATACTGATAGGCTTTCCCGTTGGCATCCGCATAAGCTTTAATGCCTTCCCAGGTTCCCTGGTTAAAGGACTTATCATCAATGCTTCCCCCATGATCGATCACCATGGCGATCTCCTGAGTTCCCTCTCCTGTTTCCGTCTCCTGATCTGCTTTCGCCTCCTGATCTGTTTCAGCCTCCACAGCCACATTTTCCGCCGCCGGTGCTTCCTCTTTCTGCCCGCATCCGGCACAGAAAACACTTACGATGCACACGCTTAAAAGCACTGCCATAAATTTCTTTCTCATAAAATACCTCCTGATCCTTCTTTGTTTTTAATTTTCCAAAAGTGTCTCCAATGCAATATTGATCATTCTGTCTAATCCTTTTTCCTTGATATCTGCCGCCATATGCTCCTGGGGACGGTAAAGATTTACAACGATCGTCAAGAGCATAAGAGCCTGCACTTTTTCTTTGGCTCCCACCGTATACAGGCCTGCACCCTCCTGTTCTGATGCCAGAATTCCATATTTCTCCCATATGCGGCTGTAGTTTTCTTTATCATCCACATAAAAATGATCGTTGCACAGTGTGTTTCCCACATAGAACCTGCAGTCAGCTTCTTTTGCCGCATGATATGCTTTATGAAGCAGTTCAAAATCCGCAGACGGTGCAAATACACCCGGAAGCTGATACTGATTGATCCCGGAAGTTGTACTTGTAGATGTGGAAAGTACGATATCCCCTATCTGCAGCTCTTCCCTGACAGCTCCCGCGGTTCCGATCCGCACCAGTTTTTTGCAGCCATAATCCCTGCAAAGCTCCGTGGCATATATCATAATAGACGGTGTCCCCATACCGGTAGCCATCACAGATACCTTCTGCCCTTTGTAATATCCTGTATATCCGTACATTCCCCGGATATCATTAAAGCATACTGCGTCCGTCAGATAGGTCTCAGCAATATGCTTTGCCCTCATCGGATCGCCGGGAAGCAGGACATTGGGGGCTATCTCTCCGACTGCCGCCCGAATATGCATACTCATTCTGCCTTCCTCCTGTTATTCAGTTTCTGATAAAAAACAGCGCCGCTTTTTATTTACTGTATTCTATCACTCTTTCGATCCTCCCTGACACGACAAATGTCGTGTGTATTTTCATTTAATCGCCCTCAGCACGACAAATGTCGTGTATACTTTTGCTTTTTTCTGCGATTATTAGTATACTGAATTTACAATTATCTACAAATTCAGTGTAAATGGAGTTTTGTATAAATGATCATCAATAACCCATTGGTAAGAAAAGAATATTTTGACCGTTATCAGATACAGGAATGGTTTTCTTTCAATATCACTCCGTGGCTGGAATTATGCCATTTCAAAAGAGGAGAACATCTGTGCAATGAAAATGAAATCACCTCCTGCCTCTATTTTCTTGTAGAAGGCAGAACAAAGATTTATACAACACATAGAAACGGGCGTATTTCTCTGATAGAATACAACGCTCCTGTTTCCATTATCGGTGAAATGGAATTGATCGGCACCCGGCAGAAAACCATTGCTGTTCAGGCACTGGAGGACTGTTACTGTATCATGATCCGCCTGCACGAATGCCGCAGACAGATCCTGAACGATCCTGTATTTTTACTTCGATTAAGCCAGTATTTAAGTGAACGCACCGTAAGAAATACGCGTAACTTTGTGGCAAATCAGGCGCACCCTCTGGAAGAGAGGCTCTGTGCTTTTATCCTGACAGCACAGATCAATGGCTGTTTTACCGAGCCGCTTACGGAATCCTCCGAGTATCTCGGCGTCAGCTACCGGCACATGCAGCGTGTGATTGCAAAACTGTGCAATGCAAATATCCTGACGCGGTGCAGAGAGGGCTATCAGATCACAGATATGAATTATCTTGTAGAACACAGCAGTCCATTTTCGACTGTTTAAAGGCAATAACAATATAAGAAAGGGATACCACTATGCAGAACAGATCACCCATCTCTACTTTTCAGGCTCTGACCATCGCTATTGTACGCGGTCTGGCATTTTCCCTGATCACCCTCATCTATCTGGGAATACAGACGCCTCTCACTCCCTATCTGTGGGTCGTATACACTGGTTTCTTTTTGAGTACCGCTCTGGGATGTGACCGGCACAGATTCTTCTCTTATCTCTGCAGTTTGGGATGCGGTTTTCTCTGGGGGATCCTTTACCTGCATATGAGCGGATGGATCACTTCACTGCTTCCTGTAAGCATGCTGGCGGCAACTGTGTTTTCCGAATTCTTTTTAACCTCATCACTTTTATTTATCCATCTTAAATTTTTGAAAGGAACCCTGCTGGGAACCATTCCAGCAGTTTTTGCTGCGATCGCCGTGTTGTTTTCTTCCGGCTCCTTATCCGCTATTCCCTGGTGCGCCATTTCCGCAGGAACCGGTATCTGTATGGCCTTTTTGACTGAACTTGTCATTCAATGGATTCTTCGTATGCACGATCATCTCACAACGCCCCGGCTCCCTTAACATAAAAACACCTCCAAAGCAGACATTGATTGTTTCACATATCTGCTCCGGAGGCATCATATTAGTTCTTTGCCAGCCTCAGTATAAATTTTTGCCGTATTTTAGTTTACCCCCGCAGTATCGGACATTTGGGGACTTTTCCCTTTTTTATTCCGCATCCATCATCGCAAACGTCCGCATCGCCTCTTTCACATTCTCCCGCATGGCATCTCTTGCTTTCGCCAGCACCGTCGAGAAAAAGACCGGTTCTTTATCCGCTGCTTCCTTCACATACTCCGCCGCCGCATTACCGCCCGCCTTGTCCATATAGGTAAAATAATTGATCTTCCGCACGCCTGCCCGGACGGCCTCCTGAAAATCCTCCCTGCTGACGCCGGAACCGCCGTGCATCACTACAGGAATGTTATTGCACTGCCTCCGCACCTCTTTTACCACATCAAAATCCAGCTTCGGCTTCTTTAAGTAAATTCCGTGGGTCGTGCCGAAAGAACATGCCAGCGCATCGATGCCAGTCTGCGTCACAAAATCCTTCGCCTGCACCGGATCCGTGTAGATCTTTGTATCGTCATCCTCGCCGGAACCGTCCCCCGCGCCGGACTCCCTTCTGCCCATACTCCCCAGCTCCGCTTCCACGCTGGCGCCGTATTTTGCCGCCAGCTCCACAGCCTTCTTCGTATTCGCAAGGTTCTCCTCATAGGGCAGGGTGGAACCGTCGTACATGATCCCGGTAAGCCCGATCTTCAGCGCACGCTCCAAATACTCCAGATCCTCACCGTGATCCAAATGCACACATACAGGAACCCCCGCCTTCTTTGCAAAATCCACCATCAAAGGCCCTATCAGATCGATCGGGATCCATGACTCATGACACTGTGCAAACTGGATGATCAGCGGAACGCCAAGTTCCTCCGCCGCCTCAAAATTTGCCTGAAGGCTTTCCAGATTCGCCGCATTAAACGCGCCCACAGCGATCTGCTTTTCCTCCGCGATCTGTAAGATCTCTTTCAATGTAACTAACATAATTTTCTCCTCTCCCATCCCTGCGCGATCTTCTCCCGCAGTTCCTCCAGTGGCTTCAGCCCGCCGAGGGCATCGTATGCCCCAAGGCAGCAGGCGCCCGTCGCCAGCGCCATCTCCACCGCCTCCTCTATCCCGCATCCATCCAGCACGGAAACGAGAAAAGCCGCAATACTGGTATCCCCGGCTCCGGTTCCCGATAAGATCTTCTCCGGCACAAAGCTCGCCTCAAAGCCCTCTTTATCCGCCCACTCATCCACCGCAAGCCCCAGCTTTTCACAGACCGGTGCAGTCCGCTCCACAGACGCCGTTTTATAATACATCCCCAGCGCGCCGCATTTGATCAGCACCGCCCTTGCCCCCATGGAAACCGCCTTTTCGGCGAGAGGCTTCACATCCTCCGGCGTGATCACCTCCGTCATATCCCTTCCTTCCGCCCGCAGGCTCCACGCCTCATACCTGTCCTGATCCAGCATAAAGCACAGCTCCTCCACGCTGGGCACAAAAAAATCCACATAGGGAAGCGTTCTTCCCAGAATCTCCTCCCAGTCGGCGGCTCCCGCCTCCGAATCCGCATCCACCGCCGCCAGATCGAGGGATGTCGCCGTATCCAGCGCCTTGATATGCCGGAACATTTCCGCCAGTTCCCGCCCGCCGTCCTGATACATCCGCCTCATGATGGGCGGATAACCGAAATGAAACAGATCCGCCTCCGCCGCTTTCCCGTAATCGATATCTTCAGCGCCAAAGGTATCATTCGCTCCCGGATTGTGCAGAAAAATGCGGTCTATCCCGGGAACCGCCACCACCACGGAATAGGAGGTGGACTCCTCCTCAGAAACCAGCATCCCCTGATCCGCCTCATATTTTCGCAGAATATGCAATACCATCTCGCCGAAAGCATCCGCCCCGATCTTGCCCATCAGGGTGACATCCGCCCCCAGAAGCTTCATGGCAAGCCCCGTATTGGCGACTGCCCCGCCGGTATGTACATCCGCCTCCTTCATATGGATCAGCTTTCCGGGGATCAGAATATCGCTGACCTGCCCCGCCTTCTGCTCCGGAAAGACAGGCGTGATATCCAGACAGATATGTCCCGCCGCTATTATTTTCTTACGCATAGTCCCTCCTGTCCCGGTTCATCCTCCCTCTGCTCCAGCGTTTTACTCCACGCCCATCAGCAGATTCACCACGTACATTTCCAACCCTTCAAAATCCAAATATCACCCCTTCACCGCCTCCATCAGCAGCTTCACGCACAGATCCATCCCCAGCCTGCCGCTGTCCATATACAGTTCATAATATTTCGGATTTCCCCATTCCCAGTCTGTCACAGAACGGTAAAATCCGCTCCTGCGCTTATCGTTTTTTTTCAGAGCATTTTTCGCTTCCGCCCCGCTGAATCCCTCTTTTTCCACAGCTCTCTTCAGCCTTTTTTCATCATCAGCATGGATAAACACCCTCAGGCTGTTCTCCCTGTTTCTGAGGATATAGCCTGCCGCCCGCCCGACGATAATGCAGTTTCCTTTTTCCGCCGCCTCCTCTATAATGCGCTCCTCCTCCAGAAACAGCTTATCCGACATGGAAAGATTTTTACTGTCGGAATTTCCGCCTAAAGAAGTCTTGGAAAGATTAAAGAGCAGGCCGCCCGGACTGCACTCATCCAGCCCCTCGATCTGATAGGGAGGTATCTCAAGGTTCTTTGCGGCCTCCAAAAGAATATTCCTGTCATACAATTTATAGCCCAGTTCTTTCGCCAGCCTTTTTCCGATTTCGTTTCCTCCGCTGGCATATTTTCGTTCAATTGTAACAATATTATACATTTTTTCTCCTCCTTTCTGGTAATTATTGCCTATATTTTTATTATATCACTCTTTTCCAATTTCTCAATCTGTTTTTCTGAATATTCGGCACAAAAAAATGAGATGCCGAAGCACCTCATTTTCAACCTTTGACGGTCTCACTTTCTATGTATTTTACAACGGCTATTCCTTTAAACAGAATCTGCTGACCAGATCCTCCATAAGCTGTGACTGGCTTGACAGCTCTTCGCTGGCTGCCGCGCTCTGCTGGGCTGTCGCCGTATTCGTCTGCACAACATCGGAGATCTGTTCAATTCCAATGGTGATCTGAGAGATCGCCTCCGCCTGGTTATCGCTGGCTTCTGAGATCTGGGTGATAATACCGGTGACCTCCCTGACTCCGCCGGCTGTCTGATCCAGCATCTTCGCCGTCTCATCGGCTATCCGTGTTCCGTGCTCCACCGCCTTTATGATATTATCTATCAGTGACGCCGTATTGCCGGAAGCTTCGGCACTTTTATCGACCAGGGTACGGACCTCCTCAGCGACAACGGCAAACCCTTTTCCGGCATCTCCCGCCCGTGCCGCCTCTATGGAAGCGTTGAGCGCAAGAATATTAGTCTGGAAGGCAATATCTTCGATCGTCTTAATGATCTTGTAGATCTCATCCGTACAGCCGTTGATATCATTCATGGCATGAATCATTTCCTGCATCTTTTGATTGCTTTCATCCATCCTGCCTCCAACAGTATCAGCCATACGGCTCGCCTGCCGTGCATGCTCGGCATTCTGTTTTACCCTCTCGGAGACCTCATTGATGCTTGCGGCAAGCTCTTCAACCGAGCCGGCCTGTTCCACCGCTCCCTGAGAAAGCGCCTGCGCCCCGTTGGATACCTGGTCAGAGCTGCTCGCCACCTGGATGGAGCTTTGGCTGATCTGAAGTATCGTATTGTTCAGTTTATCGGCGATCTCCCGGAAAGAAACCAGAAGCGGGTAGAAGCCGCCGGTATATTCCTCCTCACAGGCAGTGTCCACCGTAAAATCGCCGGAAGCCATCTGCGCCAGAAAACGGTTTTCGTCCTCGATGATCGTCTGCAATTTCCGGATCAGCACCCTCACCTGATCGGAGAGCACTCCCAGCTCATCCTCGGAGGTGTAGGATATCTCTATGTCCAGATCACCCTGCGCCATTCTGGAAGCGGCATCCTTTATTTCCAGAACCGGAAGCCTAATCCCGCGAATGATCACAAAGGAGAAGTAAACGCCTGTCAGGATCGTTATCAGCATAATGCCTGACTGCACGATCGTTGAGTTTCGATAGATCCTTTTGCTGGAAAGAGTCTCCGCCTCGCTCCCGCTCACATTATAGGTAACGATATCATTGAGAGCGCCGCTCAACCCATTATAAAGTTCCACACACTCTCCCTCAAGAATGGAGCGCGCCTCATCCTTCTGCCCCGCTTTTCCCAGTTCTATCAAACGGTTATCCGCCTCACTGTACTCACTCCAGTACCTTGCGGCCTTCTCGTACAGGCTCCTCTCATCTTCATCGATCATTCCCGCATACCGGGCCAAAAGCGAATCCATCTCGCCCTTTTCCTTTTCGACATACTGCAGGCTCATATCCTCCATTTCCTCTGTAAGCGCGGTGAGGTATCCCAATTCGTTGAGCCGGATATTGGACAATGTGGCAGTCATGTCCCTTGCGACATCTACACTGGGCAGCCAGCTGGTCGAGATATCGTTGTTCTTATCGTTCATGATGCCCATCAAGAAAAAGGACATTCCTCCGATAAGGAGCATACCAACCAGCGCGACCCCTACCAGTACATAGAGCTTTAAACCGATCTTTAAATTTTGAATTTTCCTTACCATGTCAAATTGATCCTTTCCAGTTTTATCGTACAGATACTTCCTGTTCCGGTTTTGATCCGGTACCAAAAGTATAGGTTCAGCTTTTACGCCAAACCCATTTAAATTGTACCATACCGGCCATACTATTTCAATCCGTTTTCGCTAAACGGATCCCCTGTACGGAAATAAAGCCCCCCTGACATTTCGTCTGTATTATGCTCTTTTCGCCTTATCAATCTCCTCCTCAACAACCCTGAAAAATGCCACATGTTTCAGCTCATATCCTTCATCCATAAAGTCCGGATCTATATAATATTCTGTTATGCTTCCATCACCGTTTTAATGGTCCGCTCCAGCACGCCGATATCCACGGGCTTCGCCACGTGGGCGTTCATGCCGGATTCCAGTGCGTCGCGGATGTCCTCGGAAAAGGCGTTGGCGGTCATAGCGATAATGGGAATGGTTTCTGCCAGCGGATGCTCCAGCGCCCTGATCGCTCCGGCCGCCTCATAGCCGTTCATCACCGGCATCTGCACATCCATCAGGATTAGCTGATACTGGCCCGGAACAGATTTTGCAAAGGCCTCCACCGCAAGCTGCCCGTTTTCACAGATTTCACAGGAAGCCCCCATCATATCCAACAGTTCGGAAAGTATCTCAGCATTGATCTCATTATCTTCCGCCGCCAGAATATGCATTCCCTGCAGAATGCTCTTCTCCTCCTCTTCCTTCTCCTCTGTCGAATCAGCCGGCGCGGCGTTCAGCAGATGATCCATCTTCCGGCGGAAGTTTGTCAGGAAGAAGGGCTTGGGCATAATGGCGTCGATGCCTGCCTCCCGGGCCTCCTCCTCGATATCCACCCAATCGTAACTGGTGAGCACCAGGATCGGAATATCCTTCGGTACCGCCTGACGGATACGGCGGGCAGTTTCCACCCCGTCCATGCCCGGCATCTTCCAGTCCAGTAAAACCACATGATACAGCCTGCCTTCCTCCTCCGAACGCCTGACCATATCCACTGCCTCCCGGCCCTCCAGCGTATAGTCCACCTGAACGCCGGTTCCTTCCATAGTCATCCGGACGCTCTGACAGCTTATCTCTTCATCGTCCACCACCAGCAGCCGGGAGATGCCGTTCTTCTGCCAGAAATCGTGATCGACCGCGTCTTCGCTGATATGCAGCTCCAGATCCACCGTAAACCTGGAACCCTGCCCTTTCCGGCTTTCCACGGAAATGATGCCGCCCATCAGATCCAGCAGGTTTTTGGTGATAGCCATACCCAGGCCGGTTCCCTGAATCTTGTTGGTAATACTGTCCTCCTCCCGGGTGAACGCCTGAAAAATACGCTTTACATAATCCTCGCTCATACCGTAGCCATTATCTTCCACAACAAAGCGGAAACGTGCCAGCTGCTGCGTGAGCTGAGGCAGTTCCTCCATTGTCAGTGCGATATGTCCGCCCTCCGGCGTATATTTCACCGCATTGGATAAAAGATTCAACAGGATCTGGTTCAGCCGCAGCCTATCCATCACTACCCGTTCATGGCGAAGTCCCTTGTTATATACCTCAAAGGTATGTCCCTTTGCCTTCATCTGAGGGCGGATGATGGAGTCAATGCCCTCGATCAGCTCTTCCATATTTTCATCGGACAGGTTCAACGCGGTCTTCCCCGCCTCGATCTTACTGATATCCAGAATATCGTTGATCAGGCCCAGCAGATGCTGTCCTGACGAGGTGATCTTTTTCGTATACTCCCGCACCTTATCCGGGTTCTCCGCATCCCTCGCCAGAAGAGCCGCAAAGCCCACGATAGCATTCATCGGCGTGCGGATGTCATGGCTCATATTGGACAGGAAGGAACTCTTGGCGCGGTTGGCATCCTCGGCGATCCGGAATGCCTGCTCCGCCGTCTCCTTGGACTGCACCAGCATGGTATTATATTCCTCCAGCTGCTGGTTCAGCTCCTCCTGCCGGCGCAGGCTCGCCTGTTCCTGCAGGTACAGCCTGTTGCTGCTGCGCTGCCGCAGCACGGCAACAGCCGCCAGCACCACCAGCACCACCAAAATTACCGCAAAGATCAGCAGGGCGCGGATCACCATGTTCATCATCTCCACCGTGCCCGCCGCAACAAAATCCGCCGGGATAAGGAAGAGCAACAGCGTGTCGTACTCCTCCAGAGAGGTGATACAGTAATAATATTCCTGCCCCTCCATCCGGAAATTACTGCTGATGGTATCCTCCTTCGCCAAAGCAGAGCGGATATCGGTATACTTCTGTCCCTCCATCTCCTCCAGCACTTTGAGCACATTGTACGCCTGAATCGAATTTTTCTGAGAGATGTTGTCATGCATCCGGGTACCGTTACTCTTCAGTATATAAGTCTCATTCTGGCTGCCATAGGCGGCGCTGTCATAATACTCGGTAAGTGTCTGAACATCCTTAAACAGCACGACATGTGTAAAACTCAGGCCGTCACCGGTCCGGATCGGCTCCTTCAGCTTCTGCACAAAAACCCAGAAACTGCCGTCATACAGGCTGCTGTCGGATATGAAAGTATATCGTTCCTCTCCGCCCGCCACCAGATCGATGTCAGACCATACGCCATGCCTGCCCTGCACATCATAGCAGCTGCCCTGACTGTCCAGCAGCATAAGGGCAGCGCTGTAATTTTCCGTCTCCAGCAGCTTCTCCAGCTTCTCCACATAATCCGTCACGTCATCCTCACCATCGAACTGTCCTGCCTCCAGGGCATTGACAGCGGCGGTGAGATAATTCCAATGGGTATCCAGCGCATTATCCAGATTGGCCCGCACCTGGGTAGTGATCTCCTCCAGCTGCGTCGTACGCTCCACATAAATCTGTGACTCTAAATATCTTTCAAAATAAAAGCCGCCTGCCAGCAGAAACAAAAGCAGCCCCAGAACAAGTGCCGCCGGGAGGACGGCGTTTTGTTTTGCTTTATCGAAGCCCATAGCGTTCACCATCCCTCTCAATGCAGCGTGATATAGTCCGTAGGTGCCGCCAGCTGCCGTCCATCCTTCAGACGATTCACAATGATCTGTTTATACGGAGTCTCTGTGACAGTATATTCGGTGACGCCGGCAGCCTCCAGTGCGTCCTGAAGCATCATCGTCATATCGCCGACCACGGCAGCGGTATAGGCTGCTTCCCGATCCAGCTCCCGGCCTCCAACAGTCAGCTGTTCCAGAGCATAGCCGGAGTCCGTCCTCCGGATAGCCATCTCAAAGCCGCTGGACACATACAGCGTTGAGTCGTTGCTCACCGATCCCCGTTTGCCCCGGGCAGTCAAAATATATTCCACATACCGGTACAGCTGATCCCCGGTCATCTCACACAGAGCCACTGTCGGAGACTCTCCCATGGTCAGAAAGCCCAGCTCTGCCTGCGTGTAGTCCCCGGCGGAGATATCTCCCGCCACAGCCGCGGCAGGCCCGATGAGCAGCTCAGCGCCCGTCTCCTCCCGGACAGAGTTCAGCACTGCCGAAGCCGCCTGACTGCCATGCTCCGGATCAAAGATATAGGAATAGCCGGTATCGATATGAGCCGCCTGCTCTGCACCATCTTCCGGCGAATCCATCATAGCGTTAAAGGCATCAAAGGCGGAAAGGGCATCCGGATAGGTTCCGTCGATCATGCCCTGTACCACGGTCTTCGACACAGAAAACATATCCGCCGAAGCCAGCCTGATATACAGCCGGTTATCGTCAACATAAGGCTGGAGGCCCGCCAGAGAAGGAGACAGGTCGATGGTCACCCCTTTGTTGTAAGGCACCATATTCTGGCTGGCTGCAATACTCCGCTGGCCCTCCTCGCTGAGCATGGCTGTAATAACATCCAGGATCAGTTCTCTGCGCCCGGGATCTGTTGTCTCTTTGGCTGCAATCTGAAAGGCTGGATAAGTAAGGTACCAGTTGTCCTCCGGGCTGCTGCCAAAGTAAGGCATCAACAAAGATTCCCTGCCCTCACCGCCGTATCTCGCCGCATCCTCCCCGGTTCCCCGGAACATCGCCGCCCGGCCGGCGGTATACTCGTCAGTCACGTTGATGCTGCCATCCATATCTGCGGTTGTGATACCGGCATAATCAATAAACTCCTCCATCCGCTGAAACACGGGGAGCCAGACATCCTCACTGAGCTGGTTCGTCTGGCCGGACTCATACTGCTGCCGCCACTCCCGCCCCGCCTGAGAGGCAAGCTGTTCCACCGACAGCCCCTGAAGGACCTCCATACAAGTGTAATCCGCATCAAAGCCGGAGAGAAAAGGGCGGATCCCCTTTTCCTGCAACGTGCCGCACAGCGCGACAAACTCCTCATAGTCGGCAGGGACAGCCAGGCCTTCTTTCTCTAGCAGGGTCTTATTCACGATGATACTGTCGATCTCGGCACAGGCGGGCAGCCAGTTTATGGTGCCGTCGCTGTAGGTGTAACTGCGCAGGTAAGACTGCGGAAAGGTGTTTGTCAGTTCGCAGTCGCTCAGATCCATCAGCTCTCCGCGCCACTTTTCCACGTCCCGCAGCGCAAAGCGGCGGACAGTGAGAATATCAGGCAGGTCCTCCTGCTCCATCTTAAACCGATAGAAATCAGTGGAGTTGGTGGCTATATAAAAGGTGAAGTCCACCTCCGGGAACTGCTCCTGCAGATAAGCGGCGTACTGCTCTGTCAGCTGATCGCTCCACAGAGCCACAGTGATCTGCTCCCTCCCGGTCTCTGCCCCCGGCTTGTTCCCGCTGCCGCAGGCGGACAGAGCCGTTATCAGCAGCGCCATTGCAAGGATGAAAGAAAGTTTCCTTTTCATTCCGTTTCTCCTTTCTTTATTCCCAGAGATTCCCGCCAGGGGAAACCGTCTTCTGTTCCGTCAGCCATTCCCGCAGAAATCCGCGGACGGCTCCCTTTTCTACCCGGGCGTTATAGGCCTGCCCCGCCTCTTCGGTGTAGCTCTGCATCAAAAAGGCTATCTGATAGACCTCGTTGTCCTCCAGTTCACCGCCGCCTTTGACCACTAAGGTGTAGGGGTATGGATCTCCGTCCCCCGCCTGGTCAAAACCGGCAGCCGCCATCTCCTTTGCCTGTGCCCCGGTCATGGTCAAAATAGCATATTCCCCCTCCAGGCCGGGGGCGATGGTATTGCTCACCTCTATGTTGATCCGGTCCTGATAGAGCCTGCCGGTCACACCGGCATTCAGCCGCCTACCCTCCTTATAGGTTTCTGTGTAGGGAATCATAGCGGCATCCGCGTCCACAGCGCTGCCCAGCGCCTTCCCCGCAAGCTGCGCGGTTTCTTCTATGGTAAAATCTGCCGTGCTCTCACAGAAATAGATGGTATCCTGAGTATTCAGATAACTACTTTGCAGCTCATCCATCCGGGCAATACATTTAGAGCCGTCCATATCGTTCTCTCCCCGGAACCACTCCTTATACGCCTGCCCCATATCCGCCAGAACATTTTCCCAATGGGCGTAAGTCATCTGGAATGCCCGGCCTTCCCGCATAGCCTGCTGAGCATCGTAGATCATGGAGTCCTCCTGCACTTCCCCGCTGTCCAGCACACTGAGCATACAGGGCGTGCCTTCGTTGATAAACGCCGCCTGCCCTTCCGGGGCATAGAGCAGAGACAAAAGCTGCAGAGCCTTCTCCAGCTTTTCCTCATTGCCCGGCTCGGTCAGCCGCTTACTGATCCCGATGCGGGAGGAGGAATTGTACATATAAATATTCTTGCTGCCGTCCTCCCCTATGTAAGGCATCATTCCCACTTCATCGCCGTTCGACAAAACAGAACTGCCCATCGTCGCTGACATCGTGAAAAAGACAGTCTTCCGTCCCGCCAGATAATCCTCGATCAGTGCCGCATTGGGCCGGTCCTCCGGATCGGTAGTAAACATGCCGATATCGATATATTCCTGCGCATACGCCATGGTGCCTTCCCACATGCCCTCCGCCGAAGCCTTTCCCGCCAGGAAATCCTGCTCCCAGTTCACCCCTTCCGGCGTGGTGAGCCAGCTGGTCTTTGCCAGATTAAATACAGCGGAAAAAGTGTTTCCTGTCAGCTCCGTTCCTATCACGCCGGGGATCAGCCCTGCCTCCTCGATCTCGGCGCACAGCGCTTTCAGTTCGGCAAAATCCGAAGGTACCTGCCAGCCGTGCTCCTCCATCAGGGTTTTATTATAATAAATACCGTACATGGCGTTGTTCACAGGCAGAAGATAAATGCCCCCGTCAATGGCTGCCTGATCCAGAACAGATGTGGAGAAATCGTTGAGAAAATCATAGCTGGACAGATCTGCCAGACGCTCCTTCGCCAGATCCTCATCCAGGACCTGGGAAGTGACAAAGATGTCCGGGATATCGTCTCCCCTCATCTGGGCCCAGCTGTAGCCGGTAGCATTGGCCCCTGCATAACAGGACCGCTCCAGCTCGATATCCGGATAGGTTTCAGCCGCCAGCGCTAAAAAATCGTCGTACCCGCCCCACATACCCCAGGTCAGCACATCGCTTTTTTGCTCAGAGGTTTCCACAGCGGGTGCACAGGCGGACAACAGGGCGGCTGCAACCGAAAATACCAATAGATGACGAATCCGTTTGATGCGCATGACATATCGACTCCTTTTTTGACTAAAAGGTAATATACTTCACTTATATAGATTAGCAGTTTTTATGAAAAAGTCAAGAATACACGCGAGAGGAGTCTGCCGCACTACGGTAGGTCGGATCTGGCATGATACCGGAAAACCATATTCATACTTCCTCATCAACCCATCCAATATATTTCTTTACTGTTTCATCTGTAGAATAACCCGTATAGTCGCGGATCCATCTACCGGAACAGCATCCCATTTATATCCTGTTTTTTTGAAAAAATTTATACGACCATCACCAATGTTCCAACGCCGATCATAATACAGCCGATCAGCGATTTAACCGTAAATTCCTCATGCAGGAACACAAATGCCAGGATCAATGTGATCACCACACTGAGCTTGTCTATCGGCACAACTTTAGATGCGTCTCCTATTTGTAACGCCCTATAATAGCATAGCCAGGATGCGCCAGTCGCCAGACCTGACAGGATTAAAAACAGCCAGCTTTTACGGCTTATGTCCGAAAGTCCCCTTTGCGCATGGGTAAGAAATACCATTCCCCAGGCCATAACAACGACAATAACGGTCCTGATCGCCGTTGCAAGATTAGAATTAACACCATCTATGCCAATTTTCGCAAGTATAGAAGTCAGTGCCGCAAAAACAGCGGATAGCAAAGCAAACACGATCCACATTTACATATTACCTCTCTCCTGATAGTATATTTTTATCAATTCCTCATCACCAACAGCCAACAGACTGTCCCCTTTAAATTGAGCAGCAAAAAACAAACATTTCCAAAACAGAAATTCGGATCATATCTCTTAGTTTTTCATATCTATATATATTATTCCCCAAGCAGCCTTCTCTTCCGCTCGATCATCTCGTCGATCTTCTCCATATAGAGAGCCACATCCTTCACATTATCGCACCGCTCGATCCGTCCGTCCCCGTACACTCTTTTCGTGATGGTCCCGGCGCCCAGCGCCACGATGGTCTGTTTCTCCTCCATGATCAGTATATTATATATACCATAGCATCCTTCCCGTGCATACCCGACGTTCTCAAAATTCCCCGCCATATTTTTCTGCCGGTACAGATAATAGGGCTTCATGGAGAGCGCCTTTGCCCCGTCCGCCGCGATCCGCATCGTCTCCTCCGTATTCATCAGCATGGAAATGCCGTTTTCTTCAATCCACTCCCGCAGACGGCTTGCCCGCTTTACCGCAAGGGAATGCACCGTCAGGGAATCCGGCGAGAGCTCCTTTATGGCCTCGATCGTCGCCGCCACATCCTCCTTCGTCTCCCCCGGCAGGCCCAATATCATATCCATATTGATATTCGAAAATCCCGCCTGCCGTGCCAGATGAAAAGCTTCCCTGACCTGCGCCACCGTGTGCCGCCTGCCGATCAGCTTCAGCGTCTCATCGTTCATCGTCTGGGGATTGACGGATATCCTTGTCACATGATGTGCCTTTAGAACAGCCAGTTTTTCCGCAGTCATGCTGTCCGCACGCCCCGCTTCCATGGTAAACTCTTTTAAACCGGTCAGATCGAAGGCCCCCTCCAGTTTCTCAAAAAGCCTCTCCAGTTCCTCCGGCTCCAGCGTAGTGGGCGTTCCCCCTCCGATATAGATCGTATCGATCTTTTTATCCCGGTAGATCTCCGCAGTAAAATCAATCTCCTTCTCCAGCGCCGTGAGATACTCTCCCACCCTCTTTTTCCAGCTTACGATAGGAAACGAGGTGAAAGAACAGTACAGGCAGGTCGTCGGACAGAAAGGAATTCCGATATATAAACTATATCCGTTATCATAGTCAAGGGGTGCCAGCAGTTCTCTCTCCCTCTTTGCGATATCCAATCCTAAAACCGCCTTTTCCTCCGATACGAAATGCTTCCGACGCAGAAAATCCAGAATTTCTTCTTCCTGCCTGCCCTCCTCCAGCATGGTCATGGCGATCTTCGTCGGCCTGATCCCGATCAGATTCCCCCAGGGCAGTTTTTTCCCTGTCATACCAGAAAAATACTGATACAGGACTGTTTTGAAATCATCTTTTCCTCCTGTATCAGCAGATTTTTCTCCCGCTTCTCCTTTTATGATCACATGATCCTCTTCCAAAAATATCTCCAGCCTCGGCGCGGTTTCCCAGACTTTTCTGTCCTTCACCGCTGACTCCGGGGAGAGCACCTTTACATCCTCCTCCGGGTAAAAAGCCTTCACAAGAGAATGGATATCGTATTCGTATTTTGCTTTGTTTATCTTTACAATGTACATCTTTTTTCCCTTTAAAGTGTAATACCGCCCGAACCCCGGGCGGTACAAACCATTTTCTCACACACAAAACGGATTATGAATCTTCTCATACCCGATGGAGGTCGCCTCCCCGTGTCCCGGATACACCCTCACCTCATCCGGCAACACAAACAACTTCTCCTTGATGGAACGGATGATCTCTGAGTAGGAACCGGTAGGAAAATCCGTCCTCCCCACGGATTCCTGAAACAGCGTATCGCCGCTGACCAGGATCCCGTCCTCCTCAAAATAATAACAGCAGCTTCCCGCCGTATGTCCCGGCGTCAGGATCACACGGAATGTCATGCCTTCCAGTGTCACTTCCTGCCCGTCCTCAAAAAACTGGTTTGCCTTCACCGTGCAGGCTCTGCCCGCCATCTCGGATACGTTCATCCCCGCATCCAGAAGAAGCGCCTCCTCCTCTTTGCAGGCATATATCTTCGCCCCGGAAAGCGCCCGCAGCTTCTGCGCGCCCCAGATATGGTCAAAATGTCCATGTGTCAGAAGGATCGCCCCTATCTCAAACCCCTTCTGAGTCAGCGCCTGATACAGATATTCCCCCTGATCCGCCGGATCGAAGAACAGCACCCTGTTCTCTCCCTCCCGGTAAACAAAATAACAGTTGGTCGCACAGGAACCCAGTGTAATCTTTCCGATCTTCAAATTTGCCATGATCCGTTATCCTCTCCATATCCAGTATATTTTCTATCATACAGCCGCACGTTCCGCCTCCGCACACCTTCCGTCATCCCGTGGTTCTCTCCACATCCAGCACGCTCTCCACCATCCGGAGTTTTTCAATGATCCGGTTCAGCTCTTCCCGCCCGGAAATATAAAACGTGGTCACAAGGGTTGCTATCCCCTGCTTGCTCACTCTCGTATTCATGGAACAGATGTCAATGCCCTTCTCCGTCAGCGCCTTGGAAATATCCGCCAGCAGTCCGCTTCTGTTATTGCCGTAAATCGTGATCTCCGTGAAATATTTCTCGGATCCGGTATTCTCTCCCTCCGGTATCTGCCATTCCGCCTCGATCAGCCGCTCTCTGTCCACCTCATCCAGATTGATCACATTCACGCAGTCCGTGCGATGGATGGAGATCCCGCGGCCTCTTGTGATAAAGCCCACGATCTCATCTCCCGGCACCGGCGAACAGCACTTGCTGAAATGCACGGAGACATCATGTACTCCCTTGACAACGATGCCGCCCCTGCCGGTCTGCTGCTCTCTGTCCTTCGCGTTCTCCTCGATGGCAGCCATCGCCTCCGCATCGGTCATCTTCTTTTTATGGTCGCGTTCATAGAACTCCACCATACGATTGATGATCTGGCCTTCCTTCAGGCCGCCGTGCCCGACTGCCGCAAGCACGGAATCCCAGTCCCGGAAACCGTATTTGCGCATGACCGCATCCATATATTCCTGTGTCATGATATCAGCCTGATTGATCGCCTTCGCCTTGCAGTAGGCCGCTACCATGTCCTTGCCTTTTACAATATTGTCTTCCTTTAACTCATTCTTGAACCACTGGTTGATCTTGTTCCTCGCCTGTGTGCTCTTGACGAGTTTGAGCCAGTCACGGCTGGGACCCTTGGAGTTCTGGGAAGTCAGTATCTCGATCCGGTCGCCATTTTGTATCTCGTATTCTATGGTCACAAGCTTCCCGTTGACTCTGGCGCCTATCATGCGGTTGCCCACCGCGCTGTGCACTGCGTAGGCAAAGTCGATCGGCGTGGAGCCGGAGGGCAGGTTTTTCACCTCGCCGTTGGGCGTAAAGCAATATACATTGTCCGAAAACAGGTCCAGATCGTTTTTCACAAGGTTCATGAATTCCCTGTTGTTCGCATTGTCCTGCTGCCATTCCAGGATCTGGCGCAGCCATGCCATCTTCTCCGCCTCGGACTGATCCTTGCCCGTCTTCTTCCCGTCGGACGCCTCCTTATATTTCCAGTGCGCCGCAATACCGTATTCCGCCGCCTTGTGCATCTCCTCCGTCCTGATCTGTACCTCAAAGGGCTTCCCCCCGGTTCCGATCAGCGTTGTGTGAAGGGACTGATACATATTCGCCTTGGGCATCGCGATATAATCCTTAAACCGCCCCGGGATCGGCGTATACATCTCATGGATCACGCCCAGCACCGCATAGCAGTCCTTGATGGAATCCACAATGATCCGTATGGCAAACAGATCATAAATCTGATCCAGCGTCTTGTTCTGATTCACCATCTTCCGGTAGATACTGAAAAAGTGCTTGATCCTGCCGTCCACAGATGCCTTGATCTTCGCCTCATCGATATGGGCTCTCACCTCGTCCACTATGGACTGGATATAAGCTTCCCGCACGCTCTTTCTCGTATCGATCTTCTCCACCAGATCATAATACGCCTCGGGCTCCAGATATTTCAGGGACAGATCATCCAGTTCCACCTTGATCTTACTGATACCCAGCCTGTCTGCAATGGGGGAATAGATGTCCAGCGTCTCTCTTGCGATCCTCTGCTGTTTTTCCGGCGGCATATATTTCAGTGTTCGCATGTTGTGCAGTCTGTCCGCCAGTTTGATGATGATGACGCGGATATCTTTCGCCATGGCAAGAAACATCTTCCGCAGGTTCTCCGCCTGAATGTCCACCTTGTCCGTGGCTTTTCCCACGCTGCCGGTTCCTTCCATATTGAAGTGCTGCAGCTTTGTCACACCGTCCACGAGGAGCGTCACATCCGCGCCGAACATCTCCGTCAGCTCCTCCTCCGTATACAGCGTATCCTCCACCACATCATGCAGGAGCCCCGCCGCAATGGTCTCCTTATCCATCTCCAGATCCGCCAGCACAATGCCCACGCAGAGGGGATGGATGATATAGGGCTCGCCGGACTTCCTGACCTGCCCCTGATGGGCATTGTCAGCAAGCTTATAAGCTTTTTCTATCAGGCTGATATCATCAGAAGGGTGATATTTCCTGACACGGCGGATAAGGTCCTGATACAGATCCTCAGGCCCTTTATAATCACCCACCGGTTTCATTTTTCCATCTTCAATCACAGTTTTGTTGTTTTCTTCCATATATCATCCCACTTTATATTCTGCCGTCGTTCAGAGTTTGCAACGCAAACTCATAAGGCGAGCGCAAGCTCGTTATTTCCCTGGATACACGATCGCAGAATCCAGCCTGTAGCCCTCAATCTTCTTTCTGCCTTCCAGACCGGCAAGCTCCATCAGCACCACAATGCCGACTACCTCACCGCCCAACGATTCCACAAGATCGATCATCGCTTTTGTGGTACCGCCGGTTGCGATCAGGTCATCCACGATCAGAACTTTCTGTCCCGGTTTAATGGAGTCCTTATGCATCTCGATCGTTGCCGTGCCATACTCCAGCGCATAGTCGATGGATACGGTCTCACAGGGCAGTTTTCCCTTTTTGCGGATCAGCACAAAAGGCTTGTGCATATTATAAGCGATGGGCGTACCAAAGATAAATCCCCTTGACTCGGGACCGGCGATCACATCAACATCCAGATCCTTCACCAGATCCTGCATGGTCTCGATGGCAAGATGCAGCCCGTTCGCATCCTGCAGCACGCTGGTCACATCTCTGAAAATAATGCCCTTCTCCGGGAAATCGGGTATGCTTCTTACATATTCTTCCAGTTTTTTCATAGTATATTCAACTCCTTTGTAAGTGTGCACAATCCTGCACTATGGTTATCATTATATGCTTTTTCATTGGATTCGTCAAAGAGAATTGACATATTATCGAATATTTCTCTTAGATAAAATTTGAGACTGCGCCTTAACGCAGTCTCAGATTGATTTCACTCTTGACAAGATCAGATGACAGTTATTCAGTTGTCATTCTTTGATCGTATCTGGTTCCGTAAGATTTACGGCCAGATCATTCTTTTATATAGTCAATCTAGTCAAATTTATACCGGACGCTGTTAAAATGACTTTCAATGCCGTATAACGCCTTTTCATTTTTTTATACGCCTCGGATTCTTTATCACAGGATTGCATATAATCCTGTAGTCTGTCAAATTCTTCAACCGATACTTTGAGCATCTCTTTTTCTGTCATGCATTCACCTGCTTTCTATAAAAAGTGCTGGTTATCTGTCATTTTCATTATAGCCTCTCTATTTGGGTTATACAAGCTGTTTTTTGACTATGATAGTGTAAACTTATTGTAGGAATCAAACAGACAGAAAGTTCCTGAGATATGTCCCAGATTTGTGACTGTCTTTACTATATTCGATTTTTCTCTTCTTTACAATCCCCAGATATGGTTTTTCAGGCTGGCTATCTTTTTGACTTGGGTATAAGGAATACTGTATACCGGAAGGTCTGCCAGTCCTCCCAGCTGCGTTTCTCCATCCGTAGCATCTGCGTACTGCTGTATATGACCTCCTCTGCTCCGGCAGCTTTCTCCTTCTTCTGATACCTCACTAATTCCAGCATGCCACCGCCGTTCGCTCGGTAGATACGCAGCCTTGCCATCCTATCCGCACCTCTCCTGCTCCATCCAAGCGGACGGCTGCTCATCCGGTCTGCGTAGATATGGCTCACATGGCCTTTGATAAAGTGAAAGAACGGGCAAAGCTGAAATCTTCTATCGCCAGGCTCATAAACATCCTTTTCCCTGAGCTTGAAAAACTTGTTTCATGTCACAACGTAATTCAGTACCGTTTCTGACTCTCTGTGAGGCTTATAAAGACGTTTTTAATGTTTTCACGCTAGAACTCATATAATATGTTTAAAATCCAAAATAAGCCTTCTGGCTACCTTGCACTATTTCAATATTTAATATTGTGAATAAAAAATATAATATAAAAATATCTTTTTACATAAAAAGCAAGATAAAACATCTTAATTTTATCTTGCTAAAAAATCTAAAAGTTTTATAAAATTTAGTATTGAGATTCGAACTCAAATAATAAACACCGACTGTTTTACTAATATTATTTGATATCATACGTGCAAGATTTTACTCCTTTCTTGCATTTTTATTTTGGTCATCTAAATATTAGGTATTCAAAGGTATTCAAACTCAAATTGCTCAAACTATTGATTTTACTGAATCTCTGACGATTTCATAAGGGGTTCGAGTCCCCCTATCTCCATTTTTTGTGCCCATAAACAGGGACTTTTCAGACTTTTAACTCCAGTTTTTTCATTTACTCCCCGATCACCTGTATCTGACACATCTTCATCGTTTCCAGTGCCGCCCTGTGTGTCTCTGGCGTTACGCCTGCACAACAGCCCGCATCCACTGTGATCTCAGCCTCAGGAAACGTTGCCTTCAGGATCAGCGCGTTAGAAACCACACAGATATCTGTACACAGACCGACCAGCTCGATCTCATCAAAATTTCTCTCATTCCAGTGTATCCATCCAAATGTAGGCTTATCGATATAAACTGCTTCCGGCACTTCCAGCCCTTCAGCGATCTCCCAGCCTTTCGTGCCCTGAATACAATGCTTCACGGGCAGCTTTTTACCCTCCGGTGTCTCCAGATAATTTTCCTGATGAGTATCCCGTGTAAAAATGATCTCATCGCCGCGGCTCCGGTATTCCCCGATCTTTTTCTTTACAGGTTCAACGATTGCCTGCGCCTCCTTTGTTCCGAGGGAACCGTCGATAAAATCGTTCTGCATATCCACTACGATCAATGTTTTTTTCATGTTTTCCTCCTGTCCTGTCGGTTTTCACATGGTTTAAATGTTATTTGAAATGCAAAAAGCGAAACCCCCGCACAATCAGGATTTCCGCTCTTTAACAATCAAGCTGCTGACGGGCATCGGATTTCATTTTCCTTCAAAAAGCTAATAAATTAAAGGAGAAATGCACACTGTCTATCCTGTGTCTACAATCCTGTCTACAGTTGTTCTTCAAACGTTTCTCTGATTCCAATAATATCCTATATTAAAAGGAAAAGCCTGTCAATCCCTTTACCGAAGACACTCGCAGAGTGGGGATTTACAGGCGGTAGTAGTGGAAACTACAGCGCCCATAATGGTTAAAGGGGATATTTCAATAGCACTTTATTGGAATGTCCCCTTGATTACATTTTAAAGTTAATCAAACAAATACAAAAAGGGACACCCAATAAAATAATACTGGTATGTCCCTTGATCATTACAACGATTTAAAATTTATTTAAACACTGTTCCATTGGTGTTATATGCTTTTCTTCCTTCAATTTTACCACAGGTAATATAGTGATTATATAATGCGGTGCCGTTCTGCCCGAAAACTAATGCTACATCTGGGTAGTCTGTTGCGTATCTTACGTAGTCAAACGTAGATGTATTTGTGACAGGTGCCCCATTTCCAAAAGCCTCAATCCACACTTCATCACCTGTAATAGGATCTACATAAGAAGCACATGCATACTGAGTATAACCAGAACCTATTCGAGCACTGTGATGACCTGTGCTATTAATCCATGCACTGTTACTGCTTTCAGCAATACAAGTTCCGAAAGATGCATATCTGCAAGTAAGATTCTCTCTCTGCGTATATCCTCTATGGGCTATAGAACTGGTATCAAGACCTTTAGCTTTAGCTTCTGCCATCTCAGGACTATGAATGTTAGCCATTGCTACAGGAAGCCTGTTGATGCAATATGCTTCAAGTTCAGCGCTCCATGCAAGTGCACCTACACCATTAACTGCTCTGTCGGCATTTACAAGGGCAAGCATTTCAGGATGGCTTACAGGTACGCCTGCTACTGTAGGTGCTACAGGAACCGCTGTAACCGCAATAGCCGGATTTGTAGCCTCAGCACCGCCTAACCATATAGAAGCATCTTCATTTTTAACATCTTCATACATGGCAACCATTGCGGGGTCGGAAACTATTACTTCTACAGGAATGCCTGTAAATAATGAAAACTCCTCCACTGTCATTGCCTTAGCTTCCATCTTGGAACCGCCGATGAACATTGCACTTACCATTGCCACCGTTAAAATACTTTTTACTAAATTTCTTTTCATTTCCCTTTATCCTTTGTAACTTCATTTTTGATACTTATAATAGCTGCGTTCCATAACTATTAAATACATTGTAATACACATTCCCCCTTTCGTAAATACTAGAGATCATTACCGCAGGTTCTAATTTTTTCCCATATTTTTCGCATTTGCCGTTCTTTATACTCATCTGTCAGATAATCAGACAATTTTTCATTTTCAAATTCTGATTCCATTTTTTTGGCGTATAAATCCATTAATCTAGGATAGTATCTGCATAATATCATATGCTTTTCGATATCCTCAACTAAAGCTTCGGACAATTTTGCAAACAATTTAAGGGAAATTCCTTTACAATCTTTCATCTATCATCCTTCCTTTTTACAGATAGTATAGACCAGTTTTGGAGTATTTTCAATAGGTTTTCGCAGAATCATAATAACATTATAAGGGAAAAGTGTATGATAAGTTATGAGCCTTTATGGCAGACAATGAAAGAACAAAATATAAGCACATATAAGCTGATAAAGTATTATGGGCTCAGTCCACGGCTGATCAATGATTTAAAGCATAACAGGGGAATCAATATCCACACCCTCGAAAAGCTGTGTGAAATATTAAACTGTACCCCGAACGATGTTGTAAAATTTTCTAAAGAAGAAATATAAGCTCCATAGCATTGGTTTTACTATGGAGCTTATATTTTGTCAGTTACCTTATAAAAATTCCTGCTTTTAATAATGCATCCAGTTTTTTGATGTTTGATAAAATTCTCGATCAGCCTATTACATGGTTCCATTATTCCTTCGATCTTCTGATCCAGTTCATCTAAAGTTAACCGGAAATCTTTATCATAACACCATCTCCATGATTTACTGTCCATTATCCGCCCGTTTTCCTTTTCACTGCACAGCTGGGCACGTACCGGCGCAATCATAAAAAGCAAAACCCCTTCTTCTGTCTTCATGATATTTAACAATGTTTCAATATAGCTTTCCGAAAAAACTGCGTTACAACTTTTTTCTTCCGAATTTTCGATATACCGGGATGAACTGATATATGAATGTATTGTATCAGAAGCACTCCCCGGCTTTATATTAATACGTCCTGATTTTTTGTATTTAATTTAGAAGCTTTTTTACAGCTGACTCTCATAAATTTGAAAATACTTGAACACCGAGAAACTAAAAATAAACACTTGCTCGGATGGCAGTAATTAATTATGAAACAGTCAAACGAGAATCTAAAAATCTTGCAAGAAGCTATTGCAAACGGTATAATAGATAAAGACAGTGTGCTAGATATTGTCATGGCCAAAAGAAAAAACGAAGTCAAAAAATTACATCCATATGCTATCACTCCCCCAAAAGAAGACGGCGGACGATGGCACACCAGTTACAGGGATAAGGATGGAAAAAGAAAAAATATCAAAACACGCACCGAGGAAGAAATACTGAAAAAACTGATACCGATATATTTTCCGGAAACACACCTTGAAAAAATGACATTTCATGACTTATATGAAGAATGGCTTCAATATAAATCTACTGTTACTAATAGTCCTAATACGATAAAACGGCACAAACAACATTACAAAAAATATTTTGAAACATCTGTATTGTGTACTATGAAAATCAAGAAAATTGATGAGCTTTTACTGTAACAGGAATGCAATCGCATTGTCAAAGAATTTAATTTGTCCAGAAAAGAATGGTACAATGCAAAGACTATCTTAAATGGAATGTATGAATATGCTGTAAGGAAGAAATATCTCACTGAAAATCTAATGGATAAAATACAGATTCTGGTCAAGTTTCGGCAGATTGTCCGGAAGACAGGGAAAACAGAAACATATAATTCAGAAGAACTCAGTGAATTAAATGAATTTCTTGACCGTATGTACGAAGAAACTTTAGACACTTCCTTTCTTGCTGTTAAAATCAATTTTTTATTAGGCTTGCGTGTGGGGGAACTGGTCGCATTAAAATGGAGCGATTGGTGTGATGAAAACCACCTTCATATTATCCGTGAAGAAATCAGAGACCAGACAGATAATAGTTATAAAGTTGTTGAGCATACCAAAACAAACCGTGACCGATTTGTGATATTGATTCCCAAAGCAACTGATATCCTGAAAAGGATAGAAAAAAATGGCGAATATATATTCATGAGGGATGGTAAAAGAATTACATCTATTCGGATCGCTACCATACTCAGAAAATTCGCAAGATATAGAGGAACCTCTATAAAATCAAGCCACAAAATGAGAAAAACCTATGCAAGTAATCTGAATGCCAGCGGGGTTCCTTTAGATTGTATCAGGGAAATGCTAGGACACAGCAATTTAAACACAACACTTGGATATATCTACAATCCATTAACAAAAAGCCAAACCTATGAGTTATTATCAAAAGCTTTATAGCTGTAAAGATATTCTGTCTACAACTGTCTACAAATATGAAAGACATAGAATAAGCGGAAACCTTATAAACAGGGCTTCCGCTTAACACAAATCAAGCTGCTGACGGGAATCGGACCCGTGACCTCCGCACTACCAATGCGACGCTCTACCGACTGAGCCACAGCAGCTTGCAGACAACCAGCTTTTCCCGATTGCCGAAATTCATTGTATCAAATCCGACGCAGTCTGTCAACGAAATTTTAACTGAAATGCCACTAATCTTATCCCTTCCAAAAAGGGCATCGACCTGGATCAACGCCCTCTTCCTTATCTGATCAGAATACATGACAGATCATTTACATTTGTTCCGGTCGGTCCCGTTTTGATCAGGCCGCCGCATTTCTCCAGTGCATGATAGGAATCATTCTGTGCCAGAACACTGCTGATCCGGCATCCTGCCTCCTTAAGTCTGTCAAAGGTATCGCCATCCACAAATCCTCCGGCGGCATCCGTCGGTCCGTCTGTCCCGTCAGATCCAAAGGAAAAGATTGCAACATTTTCCATTCCCCGGATCGCTTCCGCCGCTGATAACGCCAGTTCCTGATTACGCCCTCCCAGACCGCTTCCCGTAAGCTGCACTACCGTTTCCCCGCCTGCCAGAAAAGCCAGAGATTTTTTGCTGTCCTGATACTGCTTTGCGATCGCTCCCAGAAAAGTTCCGGCTTCTCTCGCCACACAGTTCAAACAGGACGTCAACACAAAAGGTTCATATCCCAGCTCACGGCAGGTTCTCATCGCGGAATCACATAACTCCTTCACACTGCCGGTGATCACAGTCGTTACATTTTCGCACGCTTTCGGCGTTTCCTTCTCCAGCAGCCCTTTCACATTTTCCGTCAGCACAAGGCCATATTTCTCTACTACCTCCCGGCACATTTCCACCGTCGAAGAATCCGGATACGCCGGTCCCGAAGCGATCATATCCAGGGGATCACCCAAAATATCTGATAATACAACAGAAAATACCTGCGCCGGATAACAAAGCAGCGCAAATTTCCCGCCCTTTACCGCTGACAAACGCTTCCTGATAATATTCATCTCTGTAATATCCGCTCCGCAGGCGAGAAGCTGCCCGGTCATATCCTTCAGCTCCGTTTCCGTACAGAGCGGTATTTCAAACAGAGAGGAACCACCTCCTGAGATCAACATAATGACCACATCCTGCTTTGTCAGGTCTCTGACAAGATCTGCCGCATACTCCGTTGCCAGAAAAGAATTTTCATCCGGGACCGGATGCCCCGCCTCAAAAATACGAAACGGCTCTATACTTCCCTTCGCATGCCCATATTTTGTTATAACAACACCGGCAGATATCCTTTCCTTTAATATATCCTTTGCCGCCTTTGCCATCTGCCACGCCGCTTTTCCCAGTGCCACAACTATCACTTTTCCTCGTGGCAATTCCACCTCTTCCAGTGCTTTTTTTACAGCCTGATCCGGCTGTACATCCTGGATTGCCCGACGCATAATAATATCCGCATCTTTTCGCAGATCGTACTCTGTTTTCTTTTTTTCCTCCATCCTATCCTGCTTTCCCAGTCGGCTGTCAAAGACGACAGTACTCCTGCCACCAAAAGTCAGATCGTGCAAACACTGACATAGGCCTGCTAATTCTATACCGTCGTCCTTGCAAAGCATACACTACTCTATAGATTTTTTGATACTTAAAAACTCTACTCTTTTTGAAAGCCATCACAGATCATAATACATCATAAACTCCGCCGGCGTAGGAATCTCACTCGCCTGCTTTGCCTCCGCACGTTTCCTCGATACCCATACATCGATCAGCCTCTCGGGGAATACGCCGCCTTTTGTCAGATAATCATGGTCTGCCTCCAGTGCATCCAGCGCCTCCTCCAGAGTCTTGGGCAGTCCCTTGATCTTTTTCTGCTCCTCCGGGGAAAGCGTATATAAATTAAAATCATAAGGTCCCCAGCCCATCTTCTCAGGATCGATCTGTTTTTCGATACCGTCCAGCCCCGCCATCAGGATCGCCGCATAGGCATAGTACGGATTTGCCGTGGCATCGGGGTTGCGCAGCTCAAACCGCTTTGTCTCAGGGGATTTCGCATAGGCAGGGATCCGGATGACCGCGCTCCTGTTGGATGTCGCATAACCGATCGTCACCGGCGCTTCATATCCCGGCACCAGCCTCTTGAAGGAATTGGTGGAAGGATTGGTAAAGGCACACAGGGAAGCGATATGTGTCAGCAGTCCACCGATAAAATAGTGTGCGGTCCTGCTCAGGCCGGAATAACCGTTTTCATCATAGAACAGGGGTTTTCCATCCTTTTTCAGCAGCATATGTACATGCATCCCGCTGCCCGCTTCCTGATAAATGGGCTTTGGCAGGAACGTTGCTGTTTTTCCCTCCCTCGCCGCCATGTTTTTGATGATATACTTGATGATCATCGTATTATCCGCCATCTCGGGCATATCCGCCAGTTCTACTTCTATCTCCATCTGTCCCGGACCGCCCACCTCATGATGATGGTATTTCACCTTGATGCCCCAGTCCTCCATCTCCATACAGATACGGCTTCTCAGATCATATCCCACATCCTGAGGCGCTGCCACATGATAACCGCCCTGATGAGGTACTTCATAACCGTTGTTTCCCGGAGTGTTAAGGCTCATGTTCCACGCCGCCTGCCTCGTGTCTATCTGGTATGCGCACTGCCTCGGGGAAACCTCAAAACGTGCCAAATCAAACAGATAAAACTCAAATTCCGGTCCGATGATCATGGAATCCGCGATCCCGCTCTCCTTCATGTACTCCACCGCCCGCAGGGATACATTTTTCGGATACTGATCAAAAGGTTTGTTTTCTTCTTTCCCTATGACGCACACATTTCCGCACATGGTCAGCGTAGGCACTTCCGCAAACGGATCTACATATGCCGTATCCGGATCCGGCAGAAATACCATGTCGCTTTTTTCGATCGGCGCATACCCGTAGTTGGAACCGTCAAATCCTATCCCATAGATAAACACATTCTCATCGAACCGTTCCACCGGTATGGTGATGTGACGCCAGCGTCCGTCGATATCCGTCATCTTGAAATCGATCATGCGGATCTGTTTTTCCTCGCACAGTTTCCTGATTTCCTTACTTTTGTCCATAACTTGATTCCCTTCCTTGTTCCTTTGTGTAGTTTGGTTTGCTATGTCTCTTTCAGTATAGCATATGGGGTGGAAGTTTTGTAGTATAAACCGGACGACCGGATGGAAATGTGACTGTCAAGTAAACGTTGGCAAATTTTTTTCATACAGATTTTTCTACTCTG
>CANSLJ010000009.1 GCA_947647735.1 uncultured bacterium
GAAGCAGCATTTTGGAAGTAGTGGCTCTATTGATTACAAGAGCTTTTTCAATATCCTTTTGTGTAACTTCATGATCTTTGTTTTCATATAGATAATCAATTACCAAAAAACTGGAATGGCTGATAAAAGGGTATTCATCATCCGTAAATAGAGCATAAACTTTTTTTGTGATCAGATTATTAAGATGTTTAATCTTCAGTCCAAATGCGGTATGCAAAAGTTTCACCTCTTTTTAGTTTGCCAGCATACATTATATGTATCAATACATACTTTGTCAAGGATGAGAGAACTCTTTTCTGATGAAAAAATCCTTTTCAATGTCCTTCTGATAAATATCTTTCTCCTGATTGTCAAAGAAAAAATCCGGCACCCACATATTCATAAGAGAGCAGTCCTCAATCTCTTTTCTTTCATACAACGAATAAAGAAAACACTGCGCATGGTTATCCAGTTTTTTAAATAAGAAATGATATCGGAATTTGTTTATTCTGCATTAGCACTCCGTTTTTAGTTTGCTCGCAAATCATTATAAGACTTAACACCTGCCAAGTCAAGGCTTTAGCATCCCCGACTACCTGAAGTTCATTCCCCCAGCCATAAAACCGCATTCCGAAACAGTTTACGAAACTCTTCATTCCGGTAAGTCTCCACATGATGTCCCGGCATCAGGTAAACCACCTTCCCGAGCCCGAACGGCGCAGACCAGCCCGCCGGCGCTTTTCCCTCCGGACAATCTACCGTCAGAAAAACATCCCGCGGCGTGTTCCCGTCAAATAAAAGCTGGTGCCGCTCTTCAAAAACAGTGAAATCTTTTACACCTTCCGTGGCAGGATGCCCGGATGTGTTTACCCTGAAAGAGACATCATACATGGGCGGATGCATCCGGAACCGGCATCCAAATATCTGGCTTATCTCCGTTGACTGCAGGATCTCCGGCACATGAGGCAGAAGGAGCCGCCCGCCGTTTGCAATATACGTCACGATCTCATTTGTAACCCAGGGCCATGTCCCTTCTTTATCCATATAGTTTTCAATATGAAAAATACAGACGTCAAACCGGGCATACCCCTTCGCGCCAAGGGATTCAAAATGCTCCTCAAACGTGATATCACAATCCGCCTCCAGAATGGATCTCATCTCCTCCGCTACACGGCTGACCGGATGCCAGATCGTATTCGTAAAATCTCCACATACTAAAACTTTTAATTTTTCCATATAGTACCACCTTTTACAGCAATCTGGCTGCCCAGAGCCCGCTTCTACGCACAATCCTCTGCCACTCGGAATTTTCAAATGTGAGCCTTCCATACCCCGGCGCAACACATGCCGTTCTGCCAAAACCGTAGTGGTTCACCCAGACAGCCGGAAAGGCTTCCGTCCCATAATGCATGTTATAGAGCACCTGACGTTTTTCTGCAAAAATATCCGCATCAAATAAGATCGGCTCGTCTTCCAGCGAAAACGGCTCACATCCCTGATCCAGTATCAGATGCTTTCCTCCCGCAGGCTTATAGTCCAGCAGACTGATCGGCAGCCTTGTTTTAAAGGAAGCGCCCCATAAACAGTTCATCTCATGATCAGTCCCGCTTAAAAGACCGTTGTGGATCCCCAGGATGCCGCCTCCATTCACGGCGTAAGTGATGATATCTGCGATCAGACGCTTACTGCTTTTTTCTTTCCGTCTTTCGGGCTCTGTACAAATGATCAATAACTTGTACTCCTGCATCTTTTCCACAGAAAGCGTGTCATAGTTTTCCATAACGTCCACTGTAAGATCATTTTCAAAAATCTCTTTGAGACATTCCGCCTTTTTTTCTATAGAATACGAGATATCAACACTGTCATCCCCTATCAGTAAAGCTTTTTTCATAAATGTTCTTTCCCCGCTTCCCAATCCAGAGGAGGCATCGCCGCCTCCTCGATATCTTTTATCGGATACTGCGCTTTCGCCGTTATCACATCCGCCGTTACTTTCAGCACCAGAAGATTTTTATTTGCCGGTGCCTTGCGCAACAGCGTATGTCCTGCATTTTTTCTCAACGCATTCAGTCCTTTTAAAAACTCTTCCGGTTCCCCATTACTCACAATTTCTGCTCTTCCGAAAACCGTCACGCTGCGGTAATCATGCCCTTCGTTCCGATATCGCTTTTTCCCGAATCTGTCCAGAAACATATTAATATTACAGGAAACAAAAGGATTTTTACCAAGCAGATCCAGACGATGCCCTTTATCCGCCATATGCATATACAGAACCAGCTTCTCCTCCCACACATATCCGTAATTCATCGGTACGATATAGGGATATGGTTCATCCTGTATCGCCACCGTGCAGACAATATTTTCACTCATGATCGCTTTTATGATCTCCTGATCTGTAATCCTCCGATCCTCATGGTTCATCTTCATCTGCCTGTGGTCTGTCATTTTTCATGATACCTCCTCTATACAAACTTCCTGTAAGATCATCAGCCATAATAACCGTCTGTATGCGAAACTGACGATCATGCGGGCTGCCCCTCACTCATAAATAATATCAAACGGCTTATTTGTAATAAACAGGAATACACAATCCTCCTCATCCGTCGCCCCATGCCTTGCCAGAGAGCCCTCAGAATGCCACACAAAGCTGCCCGGTCCGTAAACTCCCTCATCTGTCCTCAGTTTCCCGCTGATGACATAAATGCCATGGCTGCAATGATGCCTGTGGGGCGTTTTATAATACCCCGCCGGATACCTGGAAAAGTTCACCATGATCCCTTCCTCCGCCGCATCGATCATCCGTTTATCATAGATGAAACTCTTCATATGCTCATCATAAATTTCCAGCCACTCCATATCATCTATATGAAATGCTTTTACCTTCTTCTCATCCATTTTTATTATTTACTCCTTCCGTTTTATCATGCATTAAATGCTGATCCTTACGCTGCTCTCTTTTTACAGTCTCTTATACTTATAAAATATCTCTCTACAATACCTCATAAACCGCCGTCCCGTAAGCCGAAAAACTCTGCCTGCCCTGTGCCATTTCCCCCGTGTACAGCAGTTTCATTTCCTTTTTCAGCAGACAGGACATCTCCTGTGCCTGAAAATTCAGCACAAAAAGATACTTCTTATCTTCTTTTTTCCTCAAAACCACTTCCATCCCTTCCGGCGCTTCTATCAGATCCGCGAAAGGCTCCCTGATTCCCAGATATTCAAACAGCCATGTGGTGATCTCTCTCGAGAAAACACTCCCCAGATGGATCGCTCTTCCCCGTCCCAGCTTCCGTTCCGTCATCGCTGCTGCTCCCGCATAATAGCTGTTCCCGTAAACCGCCACGGTCTCCGTGCCCGGCAGTGCCTCCAGTATATCATTAAATACCGGCATCTCCATCTCCCTTTCGCCAAAAGAAGCCCATACCGGCTCTTCCGCCGGGCTTACAAACGTAAATTCCCGCACATCCGATCCTGTGATCTCCTGCAGCAATCCCGGCTGCGGCATCATAACGCATTTCCCGTTCCGATCCTTATAGCCGCTTCTGCACCCGATGACCAGCGTTCCGCCCTCTTCCACATATTTTTTCAAAAGTCCGGCGCGTTCCTCATCCATGATCGAGGGATGGGGATAGATCAGTACAGGATATTTTGAAAGGTCCGAAAGCTCGCTGTCCTTCTGCAGATATACGATATCATAGGGCGTATGATTCAGCTCCGAAGCCGTGAAGATCGCCATCTCGCTTTTATCTGCTATTCTTTTATACCATACATCCGCCCCGGTCTCCCATGCGTTGTCATAATCTTTCACCAGCCCGAATGCCGCCGTATTCTCCGCCCCGCATACCGCATCAATGCTTTTCAGCTTCCGGTTAAAATCCTTTATTTCCGCCAGTTTCCGGTTATCCCGGTTATCATACCCCAGAATGCCGGTCCAGTAGATCTCCGTATTGATAATGCCTGTCCTCCAGCGGAAAAAGGAGACCATATCCGCTCCCTGCGCAACGCTCTGCATCGCCCACAATGTGATCTGCCCCGGCCTCGGCTCCGGCCCTTCCATTTTTGTCACCCAGCCGATGGAGCCCGCCTGCTGTTCCATGATCCCAAAGTGAGGGCAGATTGAACGCACCTCGTTCAGATTCTTTGTCCACTTCCGATCGTTCAGATCATCCGATCTCAGCGGATCACGATCCAGGCCAAAGGCAAAATTCGGATAGCAGTCATAAGTATATACATCCAGACACTCTTTCGTCATACGATGATTATCTATATTCCAGAACATTCCGTTGGTAGTGATAAAATCTGCCGGCTTTTTGTACTTTCTGATGATCTCCGCCTGCATACCGCAAAATCTTATGGTGCTGTCGGATATAAAACGGTAAAAGTCCAGATAATGATGCTGGTTGATACCGTCGTTCGGCACAGGCTGCGGCACATAAACCTGCTCCCAGTCCGTATATGTCCGGCTCCAGGCTGCCGTTCCCCATGCGTTGTTCAACGCTTCCAGCGTACCGTATTTTTCTTTCAGAAATACGCGGAAAGCCTTTGAATCCTCCTTAGAATAAAATTCATAGAGTTCACAGTTAAACTCATTGTCGATCTGCCATCCCACGATCGCCGGATGTTTTCCGTAATGCTCAGCTTCTTTTTCCACGATCCGGGCGCTCAGCTTCTGATAGACAGGCGCATTGTAATTGCAATGCCTTCTGCCTCCATGACGGTATAATACCCCTTCTTTCGTGGCGTTTAGCACTTCCGGGTACTTTTCGGTCAACCACACCGGCGGCGTTGCCGTAGGTGTACCGAATATCACCTTCATTTTTTTCTGTTCACACAGGTCCAGAAATTCATCAAAGAAGCCAATCTCGAATCTCCCCTCTTCCGGCTCAAGCATACTCCAGGTAAACTCCGCAATCCTTACCACCGTGATCCCGGTGTCTTTCATCCTGTCCAGATCCTCAGCCCAGAGCTTCTTATCCCATTGTTCCGGATAATAGCAGACGCCCATTGTCATTTCTTTCCATACCTTACCTCGCTTGCTGCTCACTTTCTTTTCCTCTCTCACCACCTGTATTTTATGCCTCATACACTCTATAGGGAATCCTCATGATGATCGTGGTTCCCACGCCTTCCTCACTGAGAATCTCAAGCCCGTGAGATTCCCCGTATATCTCTTTCATTCTTTTATTTACATTGGCAACGCCGATCTTATGCATTCCCCCGGGATTTTCCTGCTCATCCCGCAAAAGTACATCTGCCCTCTCCTGTGGCATGCCGCATCCGTCATCTGTAATACGGATCACCAGTTCCTCCGCTTCCCGCTCCACCGTAATTTTCACAGTACAGTATTCCTCTTTTGGCGCGATCCCGTGAAAGATCGCGTTCTCTACCATCGGCTGCAGCATGATATTCGGAATTGCCGCATCCAGATATTCTTCCGGACATTCCACAACAAGGTCAAAGATATCCATATAACGATACTTCTGAATCTCCACATAATTTTCCACTGTATCCAGTGCTTCTTTCAGGCTCACATAGATCGTATTACGGATCCGGAGCGTATTTTGCAGAAGCGATATAAACGCATTGGTAAAACCGATGATCCTGTCGTCCCCGCTTTCGCTTGCCATATAAGTGATAGAATTTAATGTATTATAAATAAAGTGCGGATTGATCTGCAGCATCAGATTATCCACCTGCATCTTCCGCTTTATCTTTTCATGTTCTACAGCATTTTCCAGCAGTTCCTGAATATCTTCCACCATCTGGTTAAAAACGTCCGCCAGCACTTCAAGTTCATCATTTGTATGGATATCTACGGATACATCAAAATTGCCGACGCCCAGTTCCTCCACTGCCTCTGTCAGTTTTTCCACCGGCTTTACAATATTGCGAACGCTGAAATGCAAAATGAATCCTACCGTTGTCACAAGTCCGAGCATAATGATCAGAAAATAGCCTGCCATTCTAAATATCTGTTTGTTGATCGCTTTATCAGACAGTTCAAAGGCAATATGCCATCCATCCTC
Organism: uncultured bacterium; assembly: GCA_947647735.1. Classification (GTDB taxonomy): domain Bacteria; phylum Bacillota; class Clostridia; order Lachnospirales; family Lachnospiraceae; genus 1XD8-76. The sequence goes on from CANSLJ010000009.1 coordinate 6,006, forward strand.
CATATCACCGGATATCAGGATCGTATTACCGCCATTCACCTGATAGATGCCATTCTTTGCCTCCCTGATAATCTCATCATAGGCCGCAGTAATCTCTCCCTCCTGAACAATAGGTGTGCCCTCACTGTCATACAGGCAATACCCGTTCAGCTGTGTCATATTAACCGCCATGATTTTTTCTAAGGACGCATATTCCAGATTCACAATAATATAACCTTCCTGCACACGATAATCATGCAGGGCAGAATACGGCATGATATAGCTGATCACCGGCACCACCCGCAGTCCCTCTGTGCGTACAGAAGAGTGCACGGCTGTATACCCGGCAATCTTTTCGCCGTTTTGAAAATCCAGATACCAGTTTTCCTGTTCCGGAATAAAATTACCTCTCTTTTCTACACTGGAAAAGGTTCTTCCTTCATTTGTATAGACCGTGATCTCCTGAATCCCTTTTTCAATATGGCTGTAGGAAGCCAGCGTATTACGAATACTACGTTTTGCCAGCGCATATTCCGAAGTGCTCATCTCAGGCAGTTCCATTTTTTCACGCAAATCTGTATCGATCGAGATCTTCTTTGCAATGTTGATAGTGGTTGCCTGCCAAAAGGAAATCTGTTCCGCTGTCTTATCAATCTGGCTTTGCTGGTCATGAATCGCCTGCCGGGTATTTGTCATCCGCCAGTATACGCTGATCCCCGCATAGATCAGCGCAGAAAAAATAATGATCACCACCATAACGGTCCGAGTGATCCTGGGCTGAAGTTTTTCTCTCTTTTTCCCGGTTTCCTTCATCTTTACAGGTTCCTCTTAATATAATCTCTCGGCGAAATTCCCTCTTTCTTTTTAAATACATAGCTGAAATACTGCGCCGAAGCAAATCCTGTTTTTTTCCAGATGGCATCCAGTACATGCTCTCCTTTCTGTATATACCGTTTCGCCTTTTCCAGTCGATAGTCTGTCAGAAAATCAATGATCTTCAGATCTGTTTCCTGTTTGAATACCTTGCGCAGATGTCCTTCCGATATCCCGATAGCCTCCGCGATATCCGGTACAGCGATATCCTCTGTATAATGTTCCTGCATATATGTTATCGCCTGTTTTGTATAGCGGGAATAATTTTTCTCTCTGACATGCTCCACTTTATCAGATATCTCTGCCAGATATTCTGAAACCATCCCTTCCAGCTCCTGTGTATGTTCATAACTGCGGGTCATGTTACAGGGTTCCACATCTATATGATTTCTCGCCACATACTCATTTAAGTTCCGGACAATATTATGCATCTCCTCAGAGTATTCCCATATATCCCTTCCCTGTCTGGCAAGTTTAAAAATATCCGGAAGTTCTTCTTTTGCCACTTCAAAGTTTTCTTCCTCTATCAATTCCAGAAATGCGGCGCGCCACCCCTCCATAGGAACCGCTTCACTCACAAGTCCCTGTATCCTTTCCTGCCAGTAAATACCCCCGTGACTGTAAGAAGATCCGTAACTGTACAGATAATCCTGCATCCTGCGTGATTTCCGATAACAGGCAGGAATATCCAGAGGTGTGTAGGTTGCTTCCGAAATGACATATGTAAACGGCGGAATATCCTTTTTATCCAGTTTCTTCTGTATGGATTCCACTGTGCGGCGTATGATACTGATCTCTTCCGCCATAAACTCCTCCAGACAGAAGATTCCGGCAAACTCGTTTACGCCCATTTCCACAATACATCGACAGACGATGCCCTTCGGATATTCCAGTTTTTCCAGCTCATAGCAGGATATATCCTGTCTTTTTTCCTGCCCTTTATGGTGTTTGAGAGTGATCTTTCTGGGCTGCATAAAACTTATCGTAACGATGCGCTCTCTCTTCTTTCCTATATTAGGATACAGTTCACTGTTACCCTCGGAAAGAAGAAACTGTTTATAATTATGCTGCTGGATCAGGCTCAGTTTTTCTCCGTCGGTGTACAGTATCCCTGTCATTCTCTCCAGCAGTTCTCTGAGTGCCGCGCTGCTTAATTCATTTTTCAATACGTAATCCGTAACGCCGATCTTAATGCTCTGCTGGACAAATTCAAAACTCTTATAGGCGGTAAGGACTATGATCTTCTGATTCGGATTTTTTTCAAGGATCTCCTGCGACATCTGCAGGCCGTCCATCACAGGCATACTCATATCGGCAAACACAATATCCGGTTTCATTCTCAGAATTTCCGGGACAGCCTTTACGCCGTTGGAAGCCGTTCCCGCAATATTGCAATCTATCCCTGTCTCTGATAACAGCCTCCTGAAATATTGAATGGCTCTTGGCTCATCATCCACGATATATATTGTGATCCCCATGTTTCCCCCTGTCTCATCCGTCTCTTATCTGTGTTTTCTATCATACCATAAACCTTTCGTTTATGATACGATTTGTATTTTCCATCCAAAAAGGATGAAGGAAAAGCCCTCCATCCTTTTTACCTGAATCTTTTGTTCCGTATTTTTTCAACGGGACCTTACTGTACTGTTCTTTATTTAATTGTGATCTCAGAATCTGTTACAAGCTGTGACAGCTCTTCCATACCATTTGCCAGGGCCTGCTCCAGTGTCATAGCGGAATCATCCATGATCTGCTGCGCAACATCGTTACGAACGCTTACCACTTCGTTCTCCCATGTGGACGAATCAGCAACCTTCATAGCCTGCATGATATCCTGATAATACAATGCGCCGACATCCTCGCCTGCAAAATACTCTTCATCCTCTCCCCTCTTGGTAAATTCCGTGTCATTCAGGAAAGTTTTATAGGGTGTGATATACCCTGCAGTATCACGGTTGTTTGCAGCGCCTTCCGGATCAGAAGTTGCCCACTGGATAAAATCAAATGCCGCTGCCTTCTGTGCATCCGAACTTGCCTTTGTAACGCCGATCGCTGTTCCGCCGTGGCTGTAGCTTACCGGTGCCTTCATAATACCCCAGTTGCCGGATCCATCCGGATCGTTACCTTTGATGTAATAAGTGATCGCCCAGTCAGGACAAGGATAGAAGATATGATCTCTTGCCGCATAGGTTGCGTTGCCTTCCGGTGTACCGTTCTGATAAGTATCAATAGCGCCTGCATCACGCATGTCGATCAGTTTGGAGAATACATCTGTCATCTTCTCTGTATAGTTGATCGTATTATCTGTCTGTGTAGGTACTTCGGATGCCCAGTACAGCCATTCTGCCACTGCCTGTCCGGAATGGAACATGAATTTGCCGTCTGCCACTACATCTGCCGCCTTCTCCACATATGCGTCGTAGGAGGAGAAGATTTCAAACAGTTCGTCCGGATCGTCTGTTCCGAAATACTGTTTTGCCATATCTCTCTTGTAGGCGATACCGGAAGGAGCAACGTTCTCAAATACACCGATCACCTTTCCGTCAGATGTCGTTGCCTTTTTGATATAGATATCAGAATAGTCATCCGGATTCAGTCCCAGAGCTGTCAGGTCTTCCATGATATCCATCTTCTTCCAGTTTTCGATCAATGCATTATCCATCGGAACCAGCACGGGCAGTTCGGAGTTGGAAGCCAGAGCCTGCTGTGCCTTTGTCAGCATATCGCCCCACTCTGTTGCCACCGGCTCAAAATGTACATTGGGATGTGTCTCGGAGTATGCTGCAAACATGGGATCATAGAAATTGGAATCCCAGCCCCAGTATGTGATGGTTACCTCTTCGCCGGATGCCTCTGTCGCTTCCGCCGGTGCTTCTGCCGCTTCTTCAGCAGGCGCTTCGCTCTCTTCCGCTGCAGGTGCTGCCGCATTATCATCGGAAGATGATCCACAGCCTGCGAGCGCAGTCACTGCCATGCTTGCGACAAGTAATACGCTTAAAAATTTCTTTTTCATAGAAACCTCCTGTTATTATAAATTTTTCTTACAAGTTTATTATAAAATACCCTCCATGTCAGTATAAGATGGCATTTCACACCTTTTTTAAGAATTTCAAATATAAAGATGCTTTTTTAAACTGCATGGCATTCCATTTTCCTGCGTGCTTCTTCCATCATCAGCATATGTGCCTGACATTCCACGGAAGTACCGGGGCGTGTAAAATCCGGGCTGCTGCTGGCATCCATTATCAGCCCCTGCGCTGTCACCCTTTTCCAGAGTGCCTGCCGTATCCGTTCTGCTGTCTCCAAAAGGCTTCGAGGGAGTATCCCCGCCGGTTCCAGCAGGTAGATCACATAGGCAAGCATTGCTGAACTTTCGGACTCCTGAAAGCTCTCTTTATCGTCCAGCACATCATGCAAAAGATATGTCTCATCCAGCATTTCCACCATCTTATAGAGCAGCCGGAGTATTTCCTGCATGATCTCCTCCGCTTCTGCCATCCCCGCTTCCCTTACAGCTCTGTACAGCCTTACCAGCCCTGTAAGTATCCAGCCGTTGCCGATCCCCCAGAGCACCCGCCTTGTATACGACTGCCTTTCCTCGTTCCACATATGAAAATACAGACCGCTTTTTTCATCATAAAGACGCCTGCGTATCCCGTTCATCTGAGAAATTCCTTCCTTCTCGTGCCCTGTCAGCGCCAGCGCCCAGGGCAGATAGGCTGCGGAATCCGCCCAGATATCCGTCGTATCGATCATATGGTACAGTGTGCCGTCTCCGGCATGTCTGGCATCCTTTAAAAAGAAATCAATATTTTTTCGCACCGCTTCTTTATACTTCTCATTTCCGGTTTTCTCTGCTATTTCATAAACCGCCGGTACACAAAACGCACTGTCCGTTACTGCTGGTGTGTTTTCCACATTGCACAATCGTCCGTCACCGCTCTGCCGAAGTACAATATCATGCACCATCAGCGCTGCTTCCTCCATATGCCCAAGCTCTACCAGTGCCTGCGCTGCCACCCCCTGTTCCCAGCACTGTCTTGTCATACACAACATGGCTCTCTCCACCTGCTTTTCCCGCTTATCCATATCCGGCTGTCCTCTCTTTTCTCCTTTTATGATATAAATTCCACGCCATAGGGTTTCAGCGTACAGTCCGCCGTCCCGTTTTCTGTTTTGACCTTACAATTCTGCATCGCATCAGAATTGTTGATCACCACCAGTTTTCTGCTTGCCGGATACCATGCGCATTCCGTATAAATATTATCCGTCAGATAATTCTGCTCTACGTCTTCGCCGCTGCCTGCAAGGATCAGGTTTAACAGCATCCGGTTATTTGCCGCTCCTCTTTCAAATGAAGCAAGGTAGATTCCCATACCTTCCCCGAACGGATGCATTACCACGGCAGGTGTGCCCTCCTCTTCCAACAAGACCTCCGACTGATCATCGATCAGATATCTGTCTGCTCTCACGGAAACTTTCGTTCCCACAGGCAGCAGCTTCATAAGTTCTTCCCTTTTTGTCTGTTCCACTTTCCATTTTCCGTGGCAGATCCGGGTGCCTGTATCCTCATCCACCCCCAGCACATGCGCCATACGGAACGCCGTATCATAGCCTGCTGCCATAGACGGTTCGTTTACCCCGATAAACACACCGCCCTTATGCACCCATGCCGTAAGAAGACTGACGATCTCTTCCTCTTTCCAGACGTCGCCGCCGCTCCAGGCACTGCCGGCGTAACCGGCGTTTATCACCACATCATATTTTTCAAGCACTCCCTGTCTGATGTCTTCAAAGTTAATAAAGCCCACCTCAAACGGCATCCCTGCCAGCGCTTCGTTGATATGGATCAAATCATGCATATAAGTCTCATGAAAATGCCCTGACAGAGACCAGGATCGCAGGCTTCCCCAGAAATGCAGAACCGCCACCCTCGGTTTTAAACATAAAGGACTTCCCTCTTTATGCAGGTCTTTGAGCAGTTTAAACTCGTCCGATATCTCTTCTATATAGTCCACAAACTCCGGCTTCCTCGTCACAAGATGCAGATAGCCTCCAAGCCCCAGCCTCTCTATCGGCGCCCGCAGTATGGCGCGCCGGATCTCTTTCCATATATTTTGTGCCTCCAGTTTCGGATTCCCGTTCTCCAGAAAAGAGGGGGAACCATCCACCCCCACCGGAAACAGATAAGGATGCAGCCTGAGTTCATGGGTTTTCGTCTTTACTCCGCTGGCAAGCCTTGATTCAAAAGCGGAAAATACCGCCTTGATGATCCCGTCAAAGCCAAACTCCTCAAACCGCTCCCCGTAAGGCTCCACGCCAACCCAGCTGTCATCATAAAACACATAAGCATCCTTGCCGTAATCATGTACCATATCGATCAGCTTTTTTCCGAACGTGATGACAAAATCATTGATAAAAGCCATCCAGTCCTTTTTTCTGTCGTCACAGGGCATATGCGTCACATGCAGTTCTCCCTTATTGATGAAATCCTCCGCTGTCAGACTATAACCGTATTTTTCGGCAAAAAGATCCAGTGCCAGAGGGCTCACTGTAAAGTCATAGGATGCCCAGTCCGTGAACAGATTTCTGTTCTTTTCACTGCTGCCCCAGATCCAGACAAAGTTATAGAACATAGAAGTAAAACGCACCACATTGGTATCAGGATGGGTTTCACACCAGTTCTTCATCCACTCTAAAAGATACTCCTGTGTCTCCGGGTAGATCGGATCGATCGGCATCAGATGTTCCTTGTCCCAGTGATTGGTTATATGGTTATACATGGAGATCTCTTCCCAGATCCGGTATGCCATAAAGCTTACGGTGTACTTATGCCAGGGTGTGATACCACTCAGGCGGACGCTTCCGCTCTCCTTTTCATAACTCCAGCAGCTTTTATCCAGCTCCGTATTCGTCGTCCTGTCATATACCTGCCAGTACTTCTGAGAACCTTCCGTATCATTTATCTCCATCTGTTCTTCAAAAAAATCCGCCATCAGCGGGATCACCAGTGTATCTTCCGATGCCACCCGGGGCGACGTCACCAGAAAAGTCCCCTGCAGCTTATCCCTGTTACGCTTCGCCCATTCATTATGTCCGCGGATAATACAGATAGTGGAATAAATGCGATATCCCGCCTGCAGGATCTCATCGGACAACGCCGTTCCGTCACTGTCACGGATCACATCCGCCCCCCATTTTTCCGCCAGCTCCAATGTCAATGCCTCATAACCGGCTTCGCCCGGCAATGTAAAACCATTATTTTTCATCCTCGTCCTCCTTATCATCCCATCTTATCTTCATCTGTCAGCCCGTTCCCGCTGACAACTTTTCCGTACCAGTACCCGCTTTTTTTCACTGTCCTGTCCAGAGTCCTCCGATCCACATGGATCAGGCCGAAAGAATTCTGATAGCCTGTCGACCATTCAAAATTATCCAGAAGAGACCATACATAATATCCTGCCAGGTCTGCTCCCTGCTCTATCGCTTTATGGCAGGCTTTGATATGGCGTTTTAAATAGTCGATCCTGCGGTCATCATTTATATTCCCATCCTCTTCTATCACATCTGCAAAACTCGCGCCGTTCTCGGTAACGATCAGCCGGGGCTGCCCATATTCCCTGTGAATACGCATCAGGAGCCGTGTTAATCCCTCTTCTACGATCGCCCACCCGTATGCTGTTATCGGATAGTCCTTCGTCGTCGTGTCAAAATAAAGGGGCCATCTGCCTTCGCATTTTTTCGCAAACTCTACATAATAATAGTTGATCCCCAGAAAATCTATGGATTGTGATATCAGTTCCATATCTCCCTCCCGGACTGCAGGCATCACCACCTGATGTCCGGTATACCATTCGATCATATCTTCCGGATAAGTCCCTTTAAACAGAGGATCCAAAAACCAGCGATTGGAAAATCCATCGTCAATGCGTGCCGCCTCCCTGTCTTCCTCCTTCTCTGAAGCCGGATCTTTGGGGCACAGATTCAGCACGATACCAATCTCCCCGCGGTACTGCTTGTCCCGAAACAGGCGCACCACGCTGCCGTGTGCGCACAGCATATGATGGACCGTCTGCAGTGCCGCCGAAAAATCCCGGAGCCCGGGGGCAAAATCTCCCCAGTAATGCCCGTTAAAGGCACATACCCAGGGTTCATTGATCGTGATCCACTTATCCACCCTTCCCTCGAAGCGCTGTATCATCGTCTCACAAAATTCTGTAAAATACCGGATGGATTCCCGGTTCGTCCAGCCGCCTATATCCTGCAGCCACTGGGGCATATCCCAGTGGTATAACGTGATAACAGGCTTGATCTGATACTTTTCCAGTTCTTCGATCACCTTCTCATAAAATGCCATTCCCTTTTCGTTGACCTTATCCGGTCCGTCCGGGTATATCCTTGCCCATCCGATAGAAAAGCGGAAAACGGGAATCCCCAATTTGTGGATCATCTCAATATCTTCCTGATACCGATGATAAAAATCACATGCCACATCCCCATCTGCATTTTCCGCGATGTTTCCCGGAATGTGACAGAATCTGTCCCATATATTTTCTCCCTTTCCGTCCTCTCTCCAGGCTCCTTCTATCTGATATGCCGCCGTCGCAACACCCCACTGAAAATCTTCTTTAAACTGATAATCCACGTTTACAGCCTCTCCCCTTTGTCTGCTATATATTTACTCTATATTCTGTTTTTCCCTCAGTTCTCCGGATACCGTCTCATACACTTCATCCAGTCCGTAATATCGCATCAACAAAATCACTGTCACTGCCAGGATCGCCGGTATGACAATATAGTTCATCCGTATGGCAAAAAGCGTAGTACTGCCTGCATCCCCTGATGCCTGATATCCTCCCATCCGCATGATCAGTGGTCCGATAAGGCCCGACAGCGCTGGTCCCATCTTCATCAGAAAAGTAACGATCGCTGTCATCAGCCCCTGAGGCCTGCATCCATCCTGCCACTCTGTAAAATCGATCAGCTGCGGGATCATAACAAACACCATACTGGAAGCCACAGCCCAGCCGATACTGGTAAGCACTGAACAAAAGATAAGTCCTGCCAGAGTCTTTTCCAGAAACCAGGTACCGATCAGAGAGATCACCACCAGGATATTTCCTGCGCACATAATGCGTTTCATCCCGATCTTTCCTGCGATCCCCGGCATAAAAAAAGCCACTATCACACAGGCAAACGGCGTAAGTGTAAGCAGAAGAGAACTGATATTTTCATATCCCAGACAATACTTTGCATAATAGAGCGTACTCTGGTTATGCATTGTCATATAAAGCAGGCTGATAAACATAACGGCGCAGAATATCAGCCAGTGCCGGTTGCGGAGCGCCACTTTTCCGAAATCCCCGATCGGAAACTTTTCTCCCTGCTCCTCCTGTACCCTCTCCTTTGTCACGCCTGTGCAAAGCCACAACCCTGCCACTGCCAGAATACCGACGATCACCGCCATTATGGTGTATCCTGAAACCGCCGGCGTTTCCAGCCTTTGTACTGCCCTCAGCGTAAACATCGTCACCAGCATTCCTCCCAGATTTGCACCCGCGATCTTGAAAACATTGTACCGGATACGAACAGAATTATCTCTGCTGATCAGGGAAAGCATCGTGGAATAAGGTACATTCACCAGCGCATAAAATATGCTGTAAAGCACATACACTACAGCGCAGTAAACCCCTCTGGCAGAGCCCGCGGATGGCACATAAAACAAAAGTCCCAGCATCAGTCCCAGGGGCAGGGAGCAAAACAGCAGATAGGGCCTGCACTTTCCCAGGCGGGTTTTTGTCCGGTCCACCAGTCCTCCCACCAGCACACTGCAGACGGCATCTGCTGTTCTGCCGATCAGCATCACCATACTGATCACCGCCAGATCGATCCGTTCCACATCCGTATAAAAATAGAGAAGGTAAGTGGACACAAAAGTGAACATACCGTTGACGGCGAAATCTCCCATACCATAGCTGATGCGCTGATATAATCTTGCCTCCTGTTTCATCTGCCGCCCCTGCAGATCTCCTCGATCCGCTGCAGCTGCTGCTCTGTAAACGGTGCGCTCTCCAGCATTTTACAGTTTTCTACGATCTGTTCCGGCCTGGAAGCTCCGATGATCACACTGGTCACATCATCATCTTTCAGATCCCATGCCAACGCCATCTGAGGCAGGGATTCTCCCCGTTCATCCGCCAGTTCATTTAATGCTCGGATCTGCCCCATGCGTTCCTCCGTGATATCGCTCTCTTTTAAGAATCTTCCGTCCGTACGGATACGGCTGTCAGCCGGAATGCCGTTTAAGTATTTTGTTGTCAGCATTCCCTGCGCCAGCGGTGAAAAGGCAATGATACCTATGCCATTTTCTCCGGCATAGCTCTTCACGCCATCCTCCTCGATGGTCCGGTCAAAAATGGAATATCTTCTCTGATTGATAATAAAAGGACAACGGAGATCTTTCAGGATAGCCGCCGCCTGCGCTGTGCTTTCCTTATCATAATTGGAGATGCCGGCATAAAGCGCCTTCCCGCTTTTCACCGCCTGATCCAGCGCCATCATGCTCTCTTCCAGAGGCGTTTCAGGATCTCTCCTGTGGTGATAAAAAATATCCACATAGTCCAGTTTCATTCTTTTAAGGCTCTGGTCCAGACTGGCAAGGAGGTGCTTTCTCGAGCCCCGGTCGCCGTAAGGTCCCTCCCACATATCATAACCTGCTTTTGTGCTGATCACGAGTTCATCCCGATAAGGTTTTAGATCATCCGCCACGATCCTGCCGAAATTCACCTCCGCGCTGCCGGGCGCCGGTCCGTAGTTATTCGCCAGATCAAAATGGGTGATCCCGAGATCGAAGGCGGTAAAACACATCTGCCTCATATTTTCATAATTTTCGGAACTGCCGAAATTATGCCAGAGTCCCAGCGACAGGGCGGGCAGCATCAGCCCGCTCCTTCCGCATCTTCTGTACTTCATTGTCTCATATCGTTTCCCGCTTGCCTGATACATTCTGCATTACCTTCCGGTTTTTCACCGGCCTTTCTCTTTGCTGTTTATTCCGCCGTCCGTCAATATAATTAAAATACAATGATTCCCTTCTTGCTGATCTGCCTCTTCTCCAATGCTTCAAAAGCACCCGGCACATCCTCAAACCTGAAATAATCAGAGATATAATCTTTCAGATCGATCGTTCCGTCCTTGATCCAGCCATAGATCTGCTCCGTGCAGGCTCCCTCCTCAGCCTTGGATGGGAACTGCTGGAACTGCAGCGTCCAGTTATAGGGGGCATCCGACCAGTCGATCTCGGCGCTGTTCTTCGGAGATATCCCGTAACAGCAGATTTTTCCGCCATCCCTGATCAGCCCCATCCCCTGATTGATGATCGCTGTGATGCCCACCGCATCCAGCACATAGTCCACTCCCTCAGGACATATCCTGCGCACCTCTTCCCTTACATCACAGGAGGCATTGTTAAACACATGGTCCGCCCCTTTTTCCAACGCATCCGCCAGTTTTTCCTCCACCACATCAAAAGCGATCAGTTCTTCCACGCCCAGCAGCTTCAGGAATCGGATAAACGTCTGCCCCACAGGCCCGCACCCGAATACCGCCACTCTATCCCCCGCTTTGATCCCGAAGCGCTTAATGCTGCTCAATACCTCCCGCAGGGTGATGATCATCGTGGAATCCACAGGATCGATATAGTCCGGCACGACAGTCTGGGCATAGGCGCACTCCGGCGATTCTCCCTCCGGATAGGCCGTCTCATCATGGACCACGCCATATTCACTGTAACCGCCCCAGCCGGAATTTAAGTCTCCATACAATTCTTTATCCGCATCCACAAAAGGGAGCAGTACGATATCACCCACATGGTACTTCGTCACAGCACTCCCCACTTCCACAACCTTTCCCACCGCCTCATGTCCCAGCATGATGGGATATACCTCCTCAGGAAACCCCTTAAAAGAACGATGCACCAGCTTAGCATCCGTGCCATTGCAGATCCCGCAGCAGACCATCTTTACCAACGCCTGCTTTTCGTTTATCTTTGGTACCGGAACCTCTCTGACCTCCAGATCCCCTGTCTTTGTCACTACTACTGTTTTCATTTTCATGCTCCTTATATCTCTTATATGATACATGTCTTCTTCTCTTCTTCCATGCGGGACTGCCCGCACCCGGGATGCCTTTCCCTGTACGGACAGCCCCGGCTCTCTGCACCTGCGCTACCTCATCCCCGCATACAGCGGCTCCAGCGCTTCATACAGCTTTTCAAACATCTCCCGCTTCCCACGGTACAAGCCTGCCAGTTCTTTTCTGGGGCTTCGTCTCTCCTTCATCCGCAGAAACTTCTCCACTGCCGTAAAATCCTCAAAGATGCCAGCTCCTACTCCACCGATCACAGCCGCCCCCATGGAACCGCCCTCCTCCAGCATCTCCGGCACCAGTATATCTGTCTCAAAGATATCTGCCATGATCTGCTGCCATACCTCTCCCCGGGCGCCGCCTCCTACCACAGTCATCTCCTCGATCCTGATATGGCTCCTCAGGATATCCAGACAGACTGCCAGGTTCATCGTGATTCCCTCTAAAACGCTGCGCAGGATATCGCCCCTTGTATTCTCCGACTTCAGCCCGATAAAAGCTCCTTTCGCATCCGGGTTCCAGCGCGGGGCCCGTTCCCCGATCAGATAGGGCAGGAAATAAAGCCCGTTCGCTCCCGGTACGCTTTCCTCGATCTCCCTGTTCATATAGTCATAAGGCGAACACCCCTGATCCTTCGCCATCTCCTGCTCCCGGAGACAGATCTGCTCCTTTGCCCAGTTGTAGGAAGCCCCGGCCGCCTGCATCGTCCCGTTGGGCGCATAGAGCCCCGGCACCGCATGGGCCCAGTTGACGATCCGCATCTGCGGATCAAAGATCGGTTGCTCTGCCGTTGTCGTCACCCATGCCGAAGTGCCCAGACAGCAGTAAGTCTTCCCCTCTGCAATGGAACCGGTCCCCACATTCGCAGTTACGCCGTCGCCGGCTCCCAGCACTACCGGTGTTCCCTCTTTCAAGCCCGTCAACTCAGCCGCTTCCTTTGTCACCTTTCCCCCGATAAACGTAGACGGCTTACACGCCGGCAGTTTCTCCTCCGGTATCCCCGCCGCCTGCAGGATCTTTTCCGACCAGCAGAGCCGGCTGATATCAAAACAGCCACAGCTATTGGCATCCGAATAGTCTGTATAGAAATTTCCGGTCAGTTTAAAGACAATATAATCTTTGGCGTTCAGCATCTTATAGGTATTTTCATATATTTCCGGCTCATGCCTCTTCACCCACATAAGCTTCTGGATGCCATAGGACGGCGTATTCCGATGTCCCACGATATTGTAAAACTCCCACTGACTGATCTGTTCCTCTATCTTTGCCGATTCTTCTTGTGCCCTCTGGTCCGCCCAGATAATAGAAGGGCGCAGAGGCTTTCCTGCACGGTCCACACAGAGACATCCCATCATCTGGCCACTGAAAGAAACCACTGCCACATCCTCTGGCATGATCCCCTGTCCCACAAGCAGGGCACGTGTTGTCCTGCAGACAGCTTTCCACCAGTCCTCTGCATCCTGCTCCGCCCAATTCCCATGAAAGATATGAGCCCCGTAATTTTCGGTCACACTCCCCAAAAGGCTCCCCTGTTCATTAAACAGGGTAGCCTTGTCTCCGGAAGTTCCAATGTCATGTGCTATCAGATATCTCATTATCATCCTCTACTTCGTCATTATTATTCCAGTTCCAGCTGCGCCATCGTTGCAGGCATCTCGTGCCCCGTATTTACTTTTCCCGGCCCTGTCACCAGATCGAAACAGGAAGCAATGATCTTTCCTTCCCAAATGATCGGTTCCCCCGGCTGATCCAGACCGCCGTCCAGACCATCACAATCCGGGCTCTGCGCATAGCGTATCACTTCGCCTTCCGGCGTGATCTTTGCAATAGAATTTGCACAAAAATCCGCTACATACAGATTTCCTTTCTCGTCAAAGATCATGCCATCCGTGCTCTCCATCTTGGAGAAATCCTTCGCATATGTAGATTGACTGACATAGTCACCATTTTCATCCACAACGATCTTCACCACTTCACCGTCACCGAAATTGCCTACATACAGATTTCCGTCCGGCCCGAATACAATACCGTCCGCCCCATACTGGCAGTCCGGATTCTCCGTAATAAAAGTGCAGAATATATTTTCATCCTCCAGCGTATTCTTCACCTGAATATCCCTGTCATCCAGACGGAAGCGATATACACAGCTCATCAATCTGCCGCTCTCCGTCTTCTGTCTGTGCAGATAACTCTGCGTCAGATACATATACTCACCTTTGATACGGATCCCGTTCGGATGTTCCATCTGATCGGCCACCACTATGGTTTCCTTCACACTGCGATCCTCATTGAACACCACTTTCAGAACCCTGCCCTTAAAAATATTTTCCTCTTCCTCATACCAGCCCTGATTGTCACAGATATAGAGGTTATAATCCTTGTCAAAGGCAATTCCCATATTTCTTGCCAGCCCGGTTTCTGGGTGGGGCATTACGTCAAACCATTTACTGATCTCCATATCTTTGGTGATCCTGATCACACATCCCGGCATTTTCCGATCCGCAAAGTTCGGACAGGAAACGATCAGATCCCCGTTCTTATCAATTTCCATGCCGTCCGGCGTACATACATACTCTTCCGGTAATGTCGTAAATAAAGCAGGTTTCATATTATTTTCCTCCCTGTTCCACAAACTGCTGCACGATCTCGATACTTGCACTGGTACCGATCCTCTCCGCTCCGGCATCGATCATCCGGCTGCAGATCTCCCAGTTACGTATCCCGCCTGCCGCTTTCACCCTCACGGTATCTTCCACCACACTCTTCATCAGCGCCACATCTTCTACCGTCGCTCCGCCGGTGCCGAATCCTGTGCTTGTCTTGATAAAATCAGGCTTTACTTTCCGTGCGATCTCCGCAGCTGTACGGATCTCATCCTTTGTAAGATAACAGTTCTCAAAGATTACTTTTATCAGGATATCCCTGCTCTTGCATACATCCGTGATACGCCTCATTTCGTCCTCGATATATGCCGTATTTCCCATCTTCAACTCCCCGATATTCAGCACATAATCGATCTCATCCGCACCATCCTCTATGGCTTTCTTTGTCTCAAAAACCTTCGTCTCCACGGCAGTCTGTCCCAGAGGAAAAGAGATCGCCGCTCCCACATGTACGCCTGTCCCTGCTAATATCGTTTTACAGTAAGCCACCGGCGAAGAATTGATCGCAACCATCGCAAAATGATTCTCCGCAGCCTCCCTGCAGAGTCTGTCAAAATCCGCATGTGTTGCAAATGCTTTCAGAAAAGTATGATCCATCATCCCGGCAAGCCGTTCTTTTGTTATTGTTTTACTGTTCATATAAACCTCCTCCTTTTTCTATATCTTAACCCTTTACGGCACCTGCGGTCAGCCCCTTGATAAAGCTCTTGGATCCGCAGATAAACAGGATCAGCAGCGGGATCGTTGCCAGAAACAGACCTGCGAGCTGTGCGCCGTAGTCTGTCCGGTATGCACTCGCCAGACTCTTCACAAAGATCGGGATCGTATAATTATCCTGCTTGTTGATAAATACCAGCGGTATCATATAATTGTTCCACGCCCACAGGAAGATCAGCAGGCACAGCGTGAGAAGCCCCGGCCTGATGCAGGGGATCACGATCTTTCCGAATATCTGTATTTCATTGGCGCCGTCAATTCTCGCGCTCTCCACCAGTTCCATCGGCAATGCTCCTTTTACAAAGGAGATCATCCAGTACGCGCCAAAACCGCTGGCAAACCATGTAAACATCATCGGCCACAGCGTATTATTCAGATTCACAACACGCATCTCGATCATATAACCGATAATACCGATCTGAGACGGCACCATCATCGTCATGATCACAAAATTTCCAAGTGCTTTTTTCAATCTGAAATTATACGCATTCATGCCATAACCCACCATCGCGCAGACAAGAACGCCCACCACTGTAGATACCAGCGAAACCAGCAGACTGTTGCCATAAGACTGCACAAAGTTGGAGGCGAAGATCGTCTTTAAGTTCTCACTGAAAAAATTCGACGGAATCAGCGGATTATTCTGGAAGATCATCTCACTCTTGTAGGTTGACATCGAAAACATCAGCCAGAAAGGGATCAGCGATACAAAAGAGATCACAGCCAGGATCACGGCCAAAACCGCTTTTTTAATATTCTTTATACTCATTTAATCTTCCTCCTTCCGGTTCATCAGCTTCAGTCCGACTAATGATACAACTACAATGATCAGGAACAGTACACAGGAGAGAGCCGACGCATACCCCATACGCGGATTCCCGCCAAATGCCTGGTTATAGAAATTCCATACCATCGTCAGACAGCTCTGGCTCGGACCGCCCACAGTAGAACTGCTCTGATTTGTAAACAACAGGTTCGGCTCATCAAAGAGCTGCAGCGCATAGATCGCGCTGGTGATCACGACGAAACTCGTCACTGATCTCAAAAGCGGTACTGTGATCTGAAAGAACATCTGCACCCCGTTTGCCCCGTCAATTCTTGCCGCCTCATAAATATCCTCCGAAATAGAAGTAATGCCGGCAAGATACATCGCCATATAGTAGCCTGTACATTTCCATATGATCATAAAGGCTATGGCAAACGGCGCATACTTGGCGCTTCCAAGGAAGTTGATCGCTTTACCGCCGCATGCTTCGATCAGCCTGTTCAGAATACCCACATGCTGTTCAAAAATAAAGGTAAAGATCATACCGATCGCCACCGGCGTTGTAATATAAGGCAGAAAGTTAACTGTCTGCAATGTATTACGAAACTTTTTCAGATTGCTCAACAAATTTGCCAGCAAAAGTCCCAGAATAATGGAAATAGGAAACCCTACAATACCGATCCGGACCGTATTCCACATGGATTTCCAGAAAACGGTATCCTTTGTGAAGATAGACACATAATTGTCAAGTCCGATAAATGTTTTCGTACTGTAGCCGTTCCAGTCCAGAAAACTCATATAAAATGAATACAGGATCGGGAAAAAGTTAAACAGAAAGAAAAAGATACAGAACGGAGCCAAAAATACTGTTGGCCAAAATACTGTGTATTTGATGTTTTTACTCTTAGTTTTCATAACCCACCTCTCTTTTTTGTTATATCTCAATTTTACCTTCTGGGCTCAAAACCTTTAAGAGAACATTTCAGTTATAATTTAAGAAATTCAAACATTTCCTGTAAAAGTATGCGAATTTTACTATAAGGATTTTCAATCGATGTGATATACTTGAATGAGAATGTAATAAGTTTGAATATCAGAATATAAAACAGGAGAGGAGTGCTTCTATGAAAAAAGGAACTGCTTTGGAACTTAAGATTCTTTCCGCCGATGGTACATTGCGCCATCAGGCACAGGGGGATGGACACTGTGAGCTTGTATGGTACGGGAGCTATGAGCCCGGCGACCGCATCCTGATCTCGTCCGCTCCGGACAGCTTCGCCCGCATTCAGGTTGATATGCTGATCCAGCAGGCTTTTGTATACTTACAGGACGGCACCTTCTGTTTTGAAGTGCCTTTCGGCAACGCAAAAGAACCCTATCCTCAGGAGGCATTTACCGGCCCTATCCACCAGCTTACGGCAGAGGTTATGGATACTCCTGCCGGTCGCTATATACTGAGTGAAAATCCACTGGATATCCGTGGTGAGAGCCATGTATTCCCGCATTGCACCGCCAGCGTAGAAACAAGAGGAGAATCTGTCTTCGCCGCCCGCAATACGATCGACGGCCTGCTGATAACCCCGGGACATGGCTTCTGGCCTTACACATCCTGGGGAGAGGGAGAAGACGCCGGGGCCCATATCGATATCTTTTTCGGGCGCAAGGTACTCGCCGATGAAGTACAGATCTTCCTGCGGTCTGATTTCCCTCACGATAATTACTGGCAAAAAGCGCTTCTCACCTTCAGTGACGGAACAGCTCTCCCGATCACATTGGAAAAAACAGGGCTGTGCCAGTCCATCATTCTTCCTGAGCCTCTGGAAACGGAGTGGGTGCGTTTGTCTGAACTGAAAAAAGATCTTTCCGATCCTTCCCCCTTCCCTGCGCTGACACAGTGGCGGGTTATCGGCAGAGAATGCTGAACTGTGCGATAAAAGCCGTGTTCTTTAAACGGAATACGGCTTTACCGCCCTTCTCACGCAGTCACATGTAAGCTCAATAAGCTCCTCGATCCCGATCCTCTGCATCCGCCTCATTGTCGTCAGTATCGTATCCCCGATCGGCGTCATCCACTTTTCATCCAGCGCACCAAAACCCAGCATGACAGCCAGCACATTGAGCACCGGAGCCGCTGTACAGTCCACATCCTGTCCTTCCATACAGATAATATAACAGGTCTCCTCAAAATCCATATTGCCGTACCACAGCGCTATGATCTCCGCCGCCGCGTTCGGATAGGCATGTATCCAGTTATACTTTTTATACTTTTCTTCACAGATATGCCATGCGCTCTCCCAGTCGCCGCACTCCTCACATAGTTTTACCGTGGAATCCACGACCTGATAAAACTCACTGTCATCCGGAATCATTGCCACAGCCCTTTTCAACAGTGTTTTCATATCTTTCCCGGTAAATGCGAGAGAGACCATGACCGCATTAAAAATACCGCCCAGCATACCGTTATTGGAATGGGACACCACGCTGTCATCCGCCGCCAGTCTTGCCGCAAGGGCGGGATTCGCCGGCGCCAGCATGCCGTGGATCGGCGTTCTCATCTGCGCCCCGATCCAGTCGCTGAAATAGTTATGCAGCCGTCCGCTCTCAGGGGGCATCACGCCCCTGCGCAGATTCTCCAGCGCAGTCCGCTCCGCGGAATACCCGTCGGAGATCAGTTCCAGCCACGCACAGGCGACATCCTCGGATGTGATGGCATAACCCTTCTTTGCAAACATGTCCAGATATGCCAGTTCATAGGTGATATCATCGTTGTACGTCTCCGGCTTTCTCAGATAGCCTCTGACTTCCCCGAAGCGCTCTCTGATCTTTTCGGTCGTGTAACCTTCGAGCTGTGTGCCAAGGCACCCTCCGATCAGCTGTCCCCACCAGCCCGCTTTGATCCTGTCGTAAAAATCCTGCGAATCCACATCATATTCATCGGCATCCGGAAAATCCACATGCGCCGCCACCTGCGCAAAGTCGAGATACTCCGTGTACCTGTCATATTCATTGTTTTCTTTTTTCGGCGCTCTGTTTAAAGCCGCATTGATCCTTGCTGTGATAACCTGAAGCGCCCCGCCGTCCTTTTCCTGTGCCGCTCTTAAACCCGCCTCTATATACTGTTCCGCCTCCGATACATCGTATCCCCTGTTCTCCATGCTCTGGATCGCGGCGATCGCCACGTCGCAGGGCGCCCTGGAACCCGGAACCGCACTGATCCAGTCTTTGAACAGCCTGTTGTCCGATGCCCTTCCCTCCCTGACATAGCTCATCCATTCTCCTTCGTTATCTTCCTGCAGCTCGGGGGGAACCGCTTCATCTGTCAGTTTTCTTTCATATAACCATGCTTCCATTTTCCCAACCACACCTTTCACACTATTTTTTCCCTTTTTTGATACGGCTCCTCTGCCATGAATAGATGGAGATGGCAATGATCGTAACCACATAAGGAATGCAGGAGATCAACTGCGTCGGCAGATTCAGCATCTGCAGACGGATCGCCAGAGAGTCTGCCATACCAAAGATAAACACGGAGCACGCAATCTTCCAGGGGATGCCGAATCCCATGGATTCCGCCGCCATCCCGATCCAGCCTCTTCCTGCTATCATATCTCTTGAGAACATGGACACATAACTCATGGACATATAAGCACCGCCCAGTCCTGCCAGACATCCTGCGATCAGCAGAGAGATATATTTGTATTTCATAATATTAAGCCCTACGGAAGCCGCCGACCTTTCATTCTCCCCTACCGCCCTGATACGCAGCCCGCAGGGTGTTTTCCAGAAGAATACCGTGAGCAGGAAGGTAAGCAGCAGACTCACATAAGTCAAGATACTATGCCCCGAGACGATCGGTCCGAGGATCGGAATATTTTCAATCACGGGAATATGTATATTCGCAACCACAGGACTGTTCAGGCTCTGCGTTGACCCCTTGTTTCCTGTCAGATAGTAGGTCATAAAGATGGTAAGGCCGCCCGAGAGCGTGTTTAACGCGATACCCGCAAGCACCGGATCAGTATCCAGTATCAGTGTGAAATATCCGAAAACAAATGCCAGGATAATCCCCACTACCAGCGCGGCGATCACACCGCCCCATGCACTGCCGCTGAAATATCCGCCGACAGGCCCTGCCAGCGCGCAGCTCAGCATAATACCTTCTGTTCCGATCGGATCGATCCCGCCTTTGGAAAAGACCATACAGGCAAGCGCCGCAAAAAGGATCGGTGTCATCAGACGGATCGCTGTAAAGAAGAAATCCGTCGAAAAAACAACAGACCATATACTCATTTTATTTTCCCCCTTCCTTCAGTGCTTCCATCTCTCTTGTCTCTTTTACGATCAGTTTCTTCTTCGTTCCGCTCAGGATCGCAGTCGCAGAAATGAGAAGCACCATAACGGCCTGAATGATATTGACGATCTCAAAGGGAATGTCCGAATTTCTCGACATGATATCCGCCCCTATCCTCAGATAGGACAGAAACAGTGCCGCAAACGGTACATACTGTGCCTTTCTTCTTGCGACAATAGCGATCAGGACACCGTCCCAGCCGTAACCCGGAAGCGCAGAATACTGAAATCTCTCAAACATGCCGAAGAGCTGTGCCGCACCGCCGAAGCCGGCGAGAAGGCCGCCTGCGATCTGTGTCATCAGGATGATATTTCCGGACTTAATACCGCAGTAATCCGCCATGTTGTTGTTCTCACCCACCAGGCCCGCCTTAAATCCGAAGGGAGTTTTCTTTAAAACAATCCAGATGATAAGCACTGCGAGAAGAGCCAGTATCGTTCCCTGGTTGATCCTCGTCCCCTCGATGATCTTATCCAGAGCGGTTCCCTCCGGAAACTTATAAGAATAACTGGAATTCTGGGAGGGATCATAGAAAAACGAATTGATGATCCATAAACCGAAGTACAGGCAGATATAGTTCATCATCAGTGATGTAACCAGTTCGTTTGCCGTAGTCTTCACTTTCAAAACACCCGGTATAAAACATACAACAGCTCCTGCTGCCGCTGCCGCCAGCATGGCCGCCACAAGGTTCAGCTTTCCGGGAAGCCCGAAAGTCAGGGATGCCGCACAGGCGGCAACCATTCCCATAAAGAAGGCGCCTTCCATAGCCAGATTGTAAAGTCCGGGTTTGAAAAGAACGATCACTGCCAGTCCCGTGAAGATCAGCGGAGTCATGCCTTCTATCACATTTCCGAAACGCCTCAGACTGGTGAACGGTCCCACCACAAAGTCTTTCAGCGCAGATAGCGGTTCATTGCTGATCAGCAGAATGATGGCAAATACAATGATCAGTGAGATGAATATCGCCATCATCATTCTCAGCATTTCTATATAGCCGGAAAGCGGTTTTTTCGTCTTCATATCGACATCTCCTCCTGTTTCTTCAGACCAAGCATATAATTCCCCAGTTCAAGCTCTGTCACCGCGGACGCATCCTCAAAGTAGGCCGCCACATGACCGTCGCACATGACAAGTATGCTGTCGGAAAGTTCCATAACCTCATTCAGGTCGGCGGATACGAGCATAACGCCCTTTCCCGCATCTCTCTGTTCCACGATCTTCTTCCAGATAAACTCATTTGCGCCGACGTCAATGCCCCTGGTAGGCTGATTGGCGATCAGCAGCCTGGGATCGGATGAAAACTCTCTGGCAACCACCACTTTCTGCATGTTACCGCCGGAAAGCATCCCGGCCTCCTGCTCGTCATCTTTACAGAGGATCGCAAAATCCTCGATAAGCTGTCTGCTCTTTTCGTGGATCGCCCTGTAATCCAGCAGTCCTCTTTTGGCAAGGGACGGGGAATCTATCGTATCTGCGATCAGGTTGCCCCAGATAGGGATATTACCTGCCGCCCCGGTCTTGATACGGTCCTCAGGCACATAGGAAAGTCCCTCTTCCCTGATACTTTTTATACTCGTCCCGAGGATTTCTTTTCCCTCAAATTTTATACTGCCGGAAGCTTCCGGATGAAAACCGAATATGGCTTCTGCCAGTTCATTCTGCCCGTTTCCTTCTATTCCCGCGACACCCAGGATCTGTCCCTTTTTCATTTTAAAGCTCACATTATCCAAGAGCTTTCTTCCCTCTTTGTCGGTATAATTAAGTCCTTTTACCTCTAAGAGCACATCCCCGAACTGGGCAGGTTTTTTGTCTGCCTTCAGTACGACATCCCTGCCCACCATAAACCTGGAGATATCTTCCTCTGTTGCATTGGCCACGGACATGCTGCCCACCGTCCTGCCCGCTCTGAGTACGGTGATATTATTACAGATCTGCATAACTTCACGGATCTTATGCGAAATAAATATAATGGTATGCCCGTTTTCCTTCAACATCAGAAGCTGTTCAAACAGCTCCTGTGTCTCCTGCGGTGTGAGCACTGCGGTAGGCTCATCCAGGATCAGCAGTCTCGCGCCCCGAAGAAGTACCTTCAGTATCTCCACCTTCTGTTTCTGGCCGACGGATATATCTCCCACGACCGCCATGGGATCAACCTTCAGATTATATTTTTCCGCGGTTTCCTTCACCATACGGATCGCTTCTCTCGTGTCCGTCATAACGCCCTTCTTAGGTTCCATTCCCAAAACCACGTTCTCATATACCCTGAGGGAATCCACCAGCATGAAGTGCTGATGTACCATGCCGATCCCGAACCTGATCGTATCGGATGCGCTCTTCGGCTTCAGTTCTTCCCCCCGGAAAAATATCTTCCCCTCCGTGGCTTCCTCATCACCGAAGAGAATCTTCATCAGCGTACTCTTTCCTGCGCCGTTTTCACCCATCAGGGCATGTATCTCGCCCTCCTCCACGCTCAGGTTCACATCCTTATTTGCCATAACGCCATTAGGATATATTTTGGTGATATGTTCCATTCTCAAAATTTCATTTCCCATGATCAGCCCTTCCTCTTCCTTCGTCTTCCGTTTTCATATGCCTGCCCGAACGACAGGCGGCGCATTCCCGCAGCCGCCATAATTTAGAAGATCCGGATGCCTCGAAAGAGCATCCGGACCGGATTTCCTGTTATCAGGGCGCCACAGAATCGATCAGAGCCTGCACCTCATCCTGATCCGCATCGCCTAAAGCCGTAGGTATCTCGACACCGCCGTCAAGGACCTTCTGTTTTTCCTCCTCTATCCTTGTTCTGATCTCCTCCGGCACATTTTTCTGAAAATATTCATTATCCGCGATACCGGAACCGTCCTCCGCAATCCCGAGATCTTCATATGTACCATAGGGCACTGTTCCCTCCAATTCCATATTTGCCATGCGGACAAGGGATTCCCCGACATTTTTCAGCACGGAGGTAAGGATCACATTCGCCTTATCCTCATCAACGCCCTTGAACAGCATAGCCTGGTCAGAATCAACGCCGATGATGTATTTGCCCTGCTCCACCGCCGCTTCCACGCAGCCAAGGCCCGCCTGCTCCGCCGCCGGGAAAATGATATCAACGCCCTGATTGTACTGAGCGATAGCAGTCTCTTTGCCTTTTGCCGTATCATCCCAGGAACCGATATAGGACACATACACCTTGATATCAGGATCAACAGACTTTGCTCCCGCAATATAGCCTACCAGAAAGTCTGTGATGATCGGATGTTCGGAACCGCCGATAAAGCCAATCTTTTTTTCTTCATTTGCATATTCCATATCAGATTCCGTCACAAGCGCCGCAAGAACGCCCGCCAGATAGGATCCCTCATTCTGCTTATAGCTTATCGCATAAAGATTGGGGTGCGCCCCCTCTTCAATAGAACAGTCAAAGGCCACAAACTTCTGTTCCGGGAATTCATCCGCCACCTTCTCCATCGTCTCGATCGCCGCGGAGCCGTTGGAAATGATCACATCATAGGCGCCCTCCTCCGCCAGATCCTGAAAAGTAGGCTCCCACTTTGTCTGGTCACGCCCGATCTCAATAACCTTGGTCTCACACCCGAGCGCAGATGCGATCTCCTCCACACCCGCATTGGCGGAATCGTTGAAAGATTTGTCACCCAACTGTCCGGTACACACAAATACGAAAGACGGCCGTTCTCCGTCCGCCTGTGCGGAAGTTTCTTCCGCCGCATCCTGTCCTCCCGCGCCGCACCCTGCCAGCATCGCCGCCATCAGCGTCGCTGCCAGTATTTTACTTACTGTCTTCTTTTTCATTTTATGCCTCCCTGTCATATGTTGGAAATACTGTTTATGCATTTCCCTGCATATAAGATAGCTCAAAACCGCTGACAAGTCAAATCAGACTCTTGACTTTCCTTTGTAAACTTAATATACTGTTCTGAACGTCAGATTCCCCGCCGCGGCAGGCGGGGGATTTTTTCGCGGTTTTACCTTATCAAAAATAATGACAGGAGAAGATCTTATGAGGCGTTTTAAGGAAAAATATTTCGGGGATGCGGCTTTTTACAAAATGATATTTGTCATCGCCATCCCTATCATGATCCAGAACGGTATCACAAACTTTGTGAACATGCTCGATAATATTATGATCGGCCAGATCGGCACCGAGTCTATGACCGGTGTTTCCATTGTCAACCAGATCCTGTTCGTCTATAATCTCTGTATCTTCGGAGCTGTCTCCGGTGCAGGGATCTTTACGGCGCAGTATTACGGACAGAAAAACACGGACGGCATCCGGCATACGATCCGCTTTAAGCTGTGGACCGTGACCGCCATCACGATCCTGACTATCCTGCTGTGCATTTTTGCCGGCCAGTCCCTGATCAACATCTACCTGACCGGGGAGGGCAGCGCCGCAAGCATTCAGGCAACCATGACAAACGGCAGGGAATATATGCTCTTTATGCTGGCGGGACTCCCCTTCTTTATGGTAACGCAGATCTACGGCAGCACTTTAAAAGAGTGCGGCCAGACCATCCTGCCCATGAAAGCCGGTGTCGCCGCCATCTGCATCAATCTTGTCTTCAACTACCTGCTGATCTACGGAAAGTTCGGCTTTCCGACGCTCGGCGTAAAGGGCGCCGCCATCGCTACGGTGCTCTCCCGCGTGATCGAGATGGCAATTATCGTCATCTCCGTGCACAGAAATAAACAGAAGAATCCGGCCTTTGTCGGCCTGTACCGGAGCCTTGCGATTCCCTCCGACATTGTTAAACGGATCACGATCAAGGGAACCCCTCTTCTGCTCAACGAAACCCTCTGGTCCGCCGGTATGGCAACGCTTGCGGGATGCTATTCCCTGAGAGGACTGAACGTGGTGACCGCGCTCAACATCTCCAACACGATCAACAACCTGTTCCAGATCTCCTTTATCGCAATGGGTGACGCTGTCGCGATCATCGTAGGACAGATACTGGGAACGGGGGATATGAAAAAAGCAAAAGATTCCGCTGTCAAGATGATCGTCTTTTCCGTTATCCTGTGTGCCGGTGTCGCTGTTTTAATGTTCCTCGCCGCACCGGTATTCCCGGAATTTTATAATACGGAGGCAGAGATCAAACAGCTTGCCGTCAGGCTCATTATGATCTCCGCGCTGTTCATCCCGCAGCACGCACTGCTTAACTCCCTGTATTTCACGCTCCGTGCCGGCGGAAAAACAATGATCGCATTCTTCTTTGACAGCGTTTTTATCTGGTGCATCAGCGTAGTGCTCGCTTACATACTGGCGAAGTTTACACCCCTTCCTATATTATGGATCTATTTCCTCGTCCAGCTTGCGGATGGCATAAAAGCTGTTATCGGGCTTGTTTTAGTAAAAAAGGGAGTCTGGCTGCACAATATTGTGGAATAAATTATTTATTTCTACCGTTCACAAATTGTTCATATTTAATTCAAAGAAACTTAATTTGAAAATCATTTTTTAGACAAATCTGAGGGCTATACTAAGTACATAAGATAACAACAGGAACACAACAACAGCTTCCGGGTTATCTTCCCGACAAAGACATTATCGTAATAAATTTAAATAACTTTTTCATAATAAGTGCCAAGTAAGGGAAACCTTACTTGGCATCCTCCCTTTTTCGGGGCATATTTTCCTGATCTTTCTCATATAATGCATTAATTAAATATCCGATATTCCCGCATTTTTATGCAAAAAGCTTGCTTTTTCGCCCCATTACTGATAAACTCATACTTGTCATCCGTTCACAAAGGTGTGAACCCGAAGAAATGACGTTTATTTTTATACCATTTTTTCAGAAAAGATAATCTTCGGATTATCTGTTTTTATTTTACAACATTTTACAATAATAGAAAGTTCACAAATCTTGCTTTCTATTGCATATGGAGGGATTTATCTATGTTAAAAGCACTCAGTAATCTCAGCAACGCTCTCGAGCCTGCGCTGGAGACGATCACCAACGTCAACGGTGTTGTCAACGGCATTGTCTGGGGCACCTTCGGCATCGGCCTGCTGCTCGTATCCGGTATCCTGATGACTATGGTCAACAAATGTTTCCAGTTCACCCATATCGGGCACTGGTTTAAAAACACGATCGGCGCCATTTTCGCAGACAAACACGTCACAGCGCACACCGAAAAAGAAGACAAATCCATCTCTCAGTTCCAGAGCCTGTGTACAGCCCTTGCGGCAACCATCGGCACGGGTAATATCGTGGGTATTGCCACCGCTATCATCTCCGGCGGTCCCGGCGCTATCTTCTGGATGTGGGTTATGGCGATCTTCGGCATGATGACCAACTATTCCGAAAATGTTCTCGGTATTTACTACCGCCGTAAAAACGCAAAGGGAGAATGGTCCGGCGGTGCCATGTATTACTTAAGAGACGGCCTCGGCTCCAAAAAGGGCTGCCGGCAGATCGGCATGATCCTTGCGGTACTGTTCAGCTGTTTCTGTCTGCTGGCAAGCTTTGGTATCGGTAATATGAGCCAGGTGAACTCTATCGCCGGCAATATGAAATCCGCCTTCGATGTACCGACCTGGATCACCGGCGTAGCCATCGTGATCCTCTCCGCCTTCGTTATTTTAGGCGGCTTAAAGAGAGTGGCTTCCGTGACCGAAAAGCTGGTTCCGCTTATGGCTGTCCTTTACATTGTCGGAGCTGTCATCATCTGTATCGCGCATATTGACCAGTTTGGCGCTGTCTTCGGCGCTATCTTCAAAGGCGCTTTTGCCGCAAAAGCGGCAGGCGGCGGTATCATCGGCTACGGTGTCAGCCGGGCGATCACATGGGGTTTTAAGAGAGGCGCCTTCTCCAACGAAGCGGGACTTGGTTCCTCCGTTATGGTGCATTCCAGCTCCAACGTAAAGGAACCTGTCCGTCAGGGCATGTGGGGTATCTTTGAAGTGTTTGCCGATACTATCGTTGTCTGCACGCTGACCGCTTTCTGCATCCTCTCCTCCGGTCTGGTGGATCTGGAGACAGGACAGATGCTGACTGATGTTGAAGGTTCCGGTCTGGTAGGGCAGGCATTTGCAGGCGTTTTCGGTTCCATCGGACCCAAATTCATCGCCATCGCTATTTTGCTGTTCGCCTATTCCACAGTGCTCGGCTGGAGCCACTATGGCACAAAAGCGTTTGAATTCCTGTTTGGCACAAAGGCTACCATCATCTACAAGGCTGTCTTCGTTATTATGGCATATTTCGGCTGTACAATGAGTCTGGGACTGGCATGGGATCTGTCCGATACCTTTAACGGCCTTATGATGATCCCGAACCTGATCGGCGTTCTCGCGCTGTCCGGCACTGTCAGCAAAATCACGGCAAACTACATCCGCAGAACATTCCACGGTTCCAAAGAGGAACCCATGTACTCTGCTTTTGATGATATACAGAGAGAACAGCTTCGCTGATCACAAAACAATTACCCAAAACTGTCCCGGATACATCTGATCAGCAACAATTTATTCACATAGAAAAAGCGGCTTTTACGCCGCTTTTTCAGTCTTATTATTTATTATCTGCTTCATGATCCAAAGCCAAAGTATATTCTATTCTCCTCAAGCCTTGCCGTTGCATCCCAGAACGTCAACCAGTTTATGGCGAACCATTTCCTTGATGTTAGCACGAGCGGGTTTCAGATACTCACGAGGATCAAATTTATCCGGATGCTCCGCAAAGAACTGACGGATCGTACCTGTCATAGCAAGACGCAGGTCGGAGTCGATATTGATCTTACATACTGCAGAACGAGCAGCTTCACGAAGCTGGTCTTCAGGGATACCGATAGCGCCGGGCATAGCTCCGCCGAATTTGTTGATCATCTCAACATATTCCTGAGGAACGGAAGAAGAACCGTGAAGTACGATGGGGAATCCCGGGATCATCTTTTCACAGTCATGCAGAACGTCGAAACGAAGCTGAGGTTTTGTGCCGGGTTTGAACTTATATGCGCCGTGGCTTGTACCGATCGCGATAGCAAGAGAGTCACAGCCTGTCTTTTCAACAAACTCTGCAACTTCCTCGGGACGTGTGTAGGAAGAATCCTCTGCGGATACCTTAACGTCATCTTCCACACCTGCCAGTGTACCAAGTTCAGCCTCTACCACTACGCCGTGAGCATGCGCATATTCTACTACCTTCTTTGTAATTTCGATGTTCTCTTCAAAAGGTTTGGAAGAGGCATCGATCATAACGGAAGTAAATCCACCATCGATACAGGACTTACATGTCTCGAAATCCGGGCCATGATCCAGATGCAGCGCGATAGGCAGATCAGGATTGCAGGCAATAGCCGCCTCAACCAGCTTCACCAGATAATTATGATTTGCATAAGCACGAGCCCCCTTGGAAACCTGCAGGATAACAGGAGCTTTTTCTTCAGCACAGGCCTCTGTGATACCCTGAACGATCTCCATGTTGTTCACATTGAAAGCACCGATAGCGTAGCCGCCCTTATATGCCTTCTCGAACATTTCTTTTGTTGTTACTAATGCCATATCTTTGTACCTCCATTTGATATTTTGTGTTTTATATGATAACCGAAAACCGCGTCAGGCAGCTTTGGCTATTTTTCCTTTTTATTCCTGCCCGCTCAAAAACTTTTCAATACTTGCTATCGCTTCCTCTTCATCCTTTCCGTCTGCAACCACATTCACTTCCGCGCCGGTATCAAGCCCCAGGCTCATCATTCCCATGATACTCTTTGCATTCACCTTTTTCCCTGCTGATTCAATGTAGACCGTACTCTCGTGCTGGCTCGCCACCTGTACCAAAACGGCGACGGGCCGGGCCTCAAGCCCGTTTTTCAACTGAATCTTCATAGACTTCTCCAACATAATTTTTCTCCTCTCACTACTTTCTCATGCTTCTCGCGATCTCGCTCAGTTTCCGCAATCTATGATTCACTCCGGACTTCCCTACCGGAGGTGTCAACAAATCTCCCAGTTCCTGCAGCGTTGCCTCCTGATATTCCAGCCGCAGCCTGGCGATCCTTCGCAGATTTTCCGGCAGTTCCTCAAGCCCGACTGTCTCCTCTATCAGCATAATGTCCCGTACCTGTGCCGCCGCCGCATTCACTGTTTTTGTGATATTCGCTGTCTCGCAGTTCACTTTTCTGTTGATGGAATTCCTTACTTCCTTTACGATCCTCTGATTCTCGAAATTCATCAGAGAAGCATGTGCCCCCATGATATTCAGCATATCACATATGGCAGAACCTTCTTTTACATAAACCACGAAGTATTTCTTCCGTTCAACGATCTTTGCCGGAATATCAAATGCCGCGATCAGTTCCTGCAAAAGATGCGCCTCCTCCTCCCGGATACAGTCAAATTCCAGATGATAACTTTTCCCGGGGTTGCTCATAGAGCCTATACTGAGATACGCTCCCCGCAAAAAAGCCCTTCTGCAGCACTGCCGCTTTAGTGCCCCGTCCGGATCCGGCATCAGATGCTCTTTCCGAAATGCAGCGGGAATTGTCAAAATTCCCTGTTCTCTGTCAACCTTTATATTAATGTTTTTTTTGCACAATGTAAAGGCTTTTTGCCTCACAAAATCATTCTCTGTGCTCAAAAGTACCGTTATTTCCTCATTTTCCGGCAAATAATCCATCTGATCAGACTTTATCCGCCGTCTGTCCCCGAACAGGACGATCGCCGCCAGTTCCGCATAAATACAATGTACGGAGGAGGCATACTGCTTTAATAACTCCTCTTTTACTTCTCCTGAAAAAGACAATTCCCTCCCCCTCTCAGCAGAATCCGCAAATAGTTTTCCTGATATTCCGTTATTTTATGCTTTGAATCTCCACATCCCTGTGGCTCAGCTTCAAGCCGTAGCTTCCCTTATCTTTCAATCGCCCGTAAAGCATATTCGCCAGCGTTACGCTGCGGTGCTTTCCGCCGGTACAGCCTATTCCGATGACAAGCTGGTATTTACCTTCCTTAATATAATTGGGGATCAGAAAGTTCAGCATATCCGTCAGCTTATCCAGAAATTCATGGCTCTCCGGATAACTCATCACAAAATCCTGTACCTCCTTTTCATTCCCCGTATGGTGTTTTAGCTCTTCCACATAAAAGGGATTAGGCAGAAAACGCACATCAAAAACAAGATCCGCATCCGCGGGAATCCCGTACTTAAATCCGAAAGAAACAACATTCACCATAAGACTGTTATATTCTTCATTCCGGATAAAAATGCGTTCCAGTTCCTCTTTTAATTCTCTTGTCAGCAGATTGGACGTATCGATCACATAGTCCGCTTTCTCCCGGATCTTCCGCAGGATCTCCCTCTCCCTCTGGATACCCACCTCGATACGCTCGCCGGAGAGCGAAAGCGGATGCCTCCTTCTTGACTCCTTATAGCGTTTTAACAGCACCCTTTCGCCGGCATCCAGAAACAGAACCTCATAGACATAACCGCTTTCCTTCAGCTTGTCCAGTATATCCTCCGCTTCCTGAAAAGACTGCCCGCTCCGCACATCCAGCCCCAATGCAACTTTGGACGCTTCCGTACTGGGCAGGGACACCATCTCCACGAACATCTCCACCAGAGAGACCGGCAGGTTATCCACACAATAAAAACCCGCGTCCTCCAGCATCCTCAATGCCGTACTTTTTCCACCGCCGCTCATGCCTGTTACTACTACAAATCTCATCTCCGGTTCCTCTTATGCCGCCGCCGGCCGCCCCTTTTCACGCCAGATAAATTACTTCCGGTTCCAGCTCCACGCCAAACTGCTCCTTCACCCTTTCCTGCACTTCCCGCATCAACTGCCTGATATCCGCCGTAGTCGCCCCGCCTCTGTTGATAATGAAGCCGCAATGCTTCTCCGATACCTGGGCGCCACCCACGCTGTACCCTCTGAATCCCGCATCCATGATCAGCTTGCCGGCAAAATACCCTTCCGGCCTCTTGAAAGTGCTTCCCGCGCTGGGATATTCCAACGGCTGTTTCACCCGCCTTCGTTCCGCAAAATCCGCCATCCTGGCTGATATTTCTTTCCTCATGCCGCCGGAAAGTGTAAACTCCACCTCCGTCACCACGATCTTTTCCTGTTTTAAAAGACTGTTTCGATAGCCGAAATGCAGTTCCTTATTCGCAAACTCCACTTCTCTTCCTTCAACAGTAAATCCCCTCACCTGGCTCACCACCTGGCTCATCTCTCCGTCATAGGCACCCGCGTTCATCACCACGCCGCCGCCCACAGACCCCGGAATCCCGGAGGCAAACTCAAGCCCGGTAAGAGAATGTTCCAATGCCGCAGATGCAGTCCTGCCAAGCAGGGCTCCCGCCTGCGCCGTTATTTTCTCTTCTCCGATACGGATCCCATTAAATCCGTCTCCAATGTGCAGAATGGCTCCGTCGTAGCCCTCATCGCTGACTAAAAGATTGCTGCCATTGCCTGCTACAAAGTATTTTGTACCACTTTCCCGAAAAAATGTAAGCAATTTCTGAAGCTCTTTGGCCGATCTGATCTCCAGAAAAAGCTCCGCCTCCCCGCCTGTACGAAAAGTCGTATGCAGGCTCATGGGTTCCTTCCGGAGAATCTGCCCTGCCGGCAAAATCTGTTCTACTCCTGTTATGATTTCCCCTCTCAACTCAGATCCTCCGTCTCATTTCTTTTATGATCGGCTTCCGGCCGGATACACCCTGCACATATCGCATTATCCGGTCACCGCCCGCATGTCATCGCCATATCAGATTGCCGCATCCAGCACCAGTTTCGCGGAACCGTAGATTCCCGCGTCATTTCCCAGCGTTGCCAGCACAAATTTTGCATCTTTACTGCCCGGAAATGCATATTTCTCGAATGCCGGGCGGATATACTCAAACAGTATCTCCCCCGCTTTTGATACGCCGCCGCCTACCACAAACGCCGCCGGATTCAGTACGCTGGCTATCATCGCAAACCCTTTGCCCAGTATCTCCCCGAACTCTTCCGCCACAGCGATCGCTGTCCTGTCGCCTGCCTTCACCGCATCAAAAACAGCCTTTGCGGTTACTTCTGTATCCCTGAGTACACTGGGTTCCTCCGTTCTCTCCAGCACCTTCCTCGCCAGCCGCACGATACCGGTAGCCGACCCATACTGCTCCAGACAGCCCCTGCAGCCGCAATTGCAGGCCTCCTGCTCATCGTCCATCACATGCATATGGCCGATCTCACCGCCTGCCCCGTCCGCACCGGTCACAAGCCTTCCATCCACGATCACGCCGCCTCCGATGCCTGTTCCAAGGGTCACCAGCACCAGAGAAGTATACCCCTGGCCGCCACCCTTCCACATTTCTCCGAGCGCCGCCACATTGGCGTCATTTCCGACCTGCGCCGGAACGCCGCAGAGCCTTTCGATGATCTCCTTCACAGGCGTTACATCCCAGCCCAGATTCACAGCCTTATTCACGACGCCCGCTCCGTTCACAGGTCCCGGCACCGCAATGCCGATGCCTGCAACTTCCTCTTTCTGATACTGTTTCTCCTCTATCTTCCGGTTAATGCTTTCAGCAATATCCGGCAGGATATTCTCACCGCCGTTTTCCGTTCTGGTCGGGATCTCCCATTTGTCGACCACCATGCCTCCCGCATCGAAAAGCCCCATCTTTACGGAAGTTCCGCCCACATCTACCCCAAATATGTATCTGCCCATTCTTTTGTCCCTCTCTCAGGTATTCACATTAATTCTCTTCCCGCTTCTGCGCCAGATTTCTCTGTACACGGTTATACAGTTCCTGTGCCGCATTGTAGCCCATCTTTTTCTGACGGTGGTTTACTGCCGCCGCCTCGCAGATGATCGCCAGATTTCTGCCCGGCCTGATCGGAATATTATGACATACTATCTTATTCCCCAGATACTCCGTATATTCCTCCTGCAGGCCAAGTCTGTCATATTCTTTATCCTTATCCCAGTCTTCCAGCTTAATGACCAGATCGATATTCTGCGTCTCCCTGACACAGGATACACCGAACAGGGTTTTTACATCCACGATACCGATACCGCGAAGTTCAATAAAATGCTTTGTAATATCCGGTGCGGAACCAATCAGGGTCTCATCGCTCACTTTCCGCAGTTCCACCACATCATCCGTCACAAGACGGTGTCCGCGCTTGATCAGCTCCAGCGCAGCCTCGGATTTACCGATACCGCTCTCACCTGTTATCAGCACGCCTTCACCATATACATCCACCAGTACGCCGTGCACGGAAATACAGGGAGCAAGTTTTACGTTCAACCAGCGGATGATCTCTGCCATAAAAGCTGAAGTTGCCTTTTTCGTATTCAATACGGGAACACCCTTTTTGGTTGCGATCTCCAGAAAGATATTATCCGGAACCAGTTCTCTGCAGAACACAAAGCCGGGACAGCCGTCCTGAATGATCCCGTCGTAGATCTCCTGCTTTTTCTCCTCGGTCATGCTCATCATATAGCTGTATTCCACAAATCCCATGACCTGTAGCCTTGTTGTCGCAAAATGCTCCAGATAGCCAGCCAGCTGCAATGCCGGCCTGTTGATATCCGGCTGGGTGATCTTCACATTTTTAATGTCAAGTTCCGGTGTCAGGTTTTCCAGCTTCATTTTTTCAATTACCTTCGTCAGACGAATACTTGCCATAATTATTTTCTCCTTCTCAATAAAATAACTTGCTCACTTTTTATCCAATCATACCACAAAAGTTTTGAAAATCATAGAGCGTTGGGAAAATTTTGATCCTCGTCCTCCGAATGAAAAAAGGCGTAAATTCCCTTCGCAATGTTTTCCGGAATCTCAGGTATCTCCGCAAATTGCTCTACCGTTGCATTTTTCATTTCCTCTATGGACTTAAAGTGACGCATCAGCGCCTTGCGCCGTGCCTCTCCCACCCCGGGAATGTCCTCCAGAACAGATTTCACCTGCGTTTTACTGCGCAGGGAACGGTGGTATTCTATGGCAAAGCGGTGGGCTTCGTCCTGAATGCGGGTGATCAGTTTAAAGCCTTCGGAATGCCTGTCAATGGGTATCTCCTGATTATGGTAGTAAAGTCCTCTGGTGCGATGGTTATCATCCTTGACCATGCCGCAGACCGGAATATCGATCTGTAGTTCCTTCAGTACCTCCAGCGCGATATTCACCTGTCCTTTTCCGCCGTCCATCAGGAGCAGATCTGGAAATTTTGTGAAAGAGCCATACTCTGTATCCATCTTTTTTGCGGAGAGTTCCTCCCTCTCTTCCATGCCGTGCAAAAAGCGCCTGGTCAGTACTTCTTTCATGCAGGCGTAATCGTCCGGCCCGCTTACGGTTTTTATCTTAAACTTGCGGTAGTCGCTGCGTTTTGGTTTTCCCTTTTCATAAACCACCATGGAACCTACATTTTCAAATCCGCTGATATTGGAGATATCAAAGGCTTCCATCCTGCTGATATGCTCCAGATGTAAAAGGGATGCGATCTCTTTTACCGCACCGATTGTGCGCCCCTCTTCCCGCTTGATCTTTTCCTTATCTTTGGACAGGATCAGCGCTGCATTCTGTCCTGCCAGTTCTACCAGCTTTTCCTTCGTGCCCTTCAGCGGTACGCGGATATAAACCCTGCTGCCGCGCTTGCTGCTCAGCCATTGCTCCAGAACAGCCATATCTTCCACCGCCTCCTGTAATATCAGCTCCCGCGGCAGAAATGGCGTTCCGGCATAGAACTGCTGGACAAACTGCTGCAGGATATCCCGCCGGAGAAGTCCTGACACGTTTGTCATATAATAATGTTCTCTTCCGATCAACTTGCCGCCTCTGATAAAAAACACCTGAATGACCGCGTCCTGCTCATCCTGCGCCATGGCGATGATATCTTTATCCTCTCCATCGCTGTGTGTGATCTTCTGCTTCTGGGAGACACTTTTTACGCTCTCAAAGAGATCCCGATAGCGGATCGCCTCCTCGAAATTCAATTCCTCCGCCGCGTCCTGCATCTTTTTTTCCAGATCCTTCAGGATCATCTTATAATTGCCATTCAGAAAATCCAGCGCCTGATCCACTCGTTTTCTGTACTCTTCCTTATCGATGTATCCCTGACAGGGCGCGAGGCACTGTCCGATATGATGATTCAGGCAGGGGCGCTCCTGCCCCAGATCCCGCGGCAGTACCCGGTTACAGGTGCGGAGCTTAAACAGTTTGTTCAGCAGTTCGATCGTATCCTTGACAGCTCCCGCGCTTGTATAGGGACCAAAATAGCGGGATTTATCTTTCTTTATTTCCCTTGAAAACAATACCCGCGGGAACTCCTCCGATACTGTCACCTTAATAAAAGGATAGGTTTTATCATCCTTCAACAGCGTATTGTATTTGGGACTGTTTTCCTTGATCAGATTATTTTCCAGCACCAGAGCTTCCAGCTCGGAATCCGTAACGATATATTCAAAACGGGCGATCTGCTGCACCATCTTCTCAATCTGCGGTCCTCTGCCGTGTATCTTCCGGAAATAAGAACGCACTCTGTTATGCAGGTTCACCGCTTTCCCCACATAGAGGATCGTATCCGCCTCGTCATGCATAATATATACGCCGGGTTTCGTGGGAAGTTTTTTTAATTCTTCTTCTATATCAAACATGTAATATCCTGCCTCAAAGTCATTTAATATCTGAATAATACTATAACATATTCCATTCTGAATGTCATTTCAAATCAGCCGTTGCTTCCTTCATCAAAAAGCCCCAAAGACCGCTTATTAGCGACCTTTGAGGCTTTCAAATACTGTTTTATTACTCTTCCGGCTTTCTGTCCTCAACCTTTTCTACTTTGGTATCACCGCTTATTTCTGTTTTTTCTTCTGTCGCGTTTCCTGCCTCTGTCTCTTTGCTTGCCTCTTCCTGTTTCAGGGCCTCCGTTGCCGCTTCCAGCACGATTTCGGCATCCTGCTCATTATCCACCAGAACGGCTTCAGATGTACCCTGCTGATTCTGTAAAACTGTATCAAAATCTTTTCCAGTCTCTGATGTTCCCGGCACTTCGTCCGCCACCGGCTTCTCTACTACTTCCGGCAGCCCTACTGGAATCTGTCCGGTTTCTGTTCTGCCTTC
Source organism: uncultured bacterium (assembly GCA_947647735.1). Classification (GTDB taxonomy): domain Bacteria; phylum Bacillota; class Clostridia; order Lachnospirales; family Lachnospiraceae; genus 1XD8-76. The sequence continues at coordinate 42,570 of CANSLJ010000009.1, forward strand.
CTCCGGTTTCCTGAGATCCTCATAGGGAACGAAACTCTCCTCCTCCGGCTTTTCCACAGCTTCCTGCAAAACACCGGAAAAAGTTCCTCTCTGATAAGGATTTTCCTGTGGTACCCCCATCTGACCGTTTTGATAGGGATTCCCCTGCGGCGGCATTGCAGCCGGCTGGCTGTTCTGGTAAGGGTTCCCCTGCGGCGGCATCATGCCCGGCTGATTGTTCTGATTTCCCGGCTGATTCGACCAGTGGTTCTGCCTGTACTGGGCGTCCCACGCCTCTTTTCTACTGTTTACCGGCTCCTCCGAACCCTGACTGCCGCCATTCTGGTACGGATTCCCCTGCGGTCTTCCCGGCTGGCCATTCTGATAAGGATTTCCCTGCGGGCCCCTCGGCTGACCGTTCTGATAAGGATTTCCCTGCGCTCCGCCCGGCTGACCGTTCTGATAAGGATTTCCCTGCGCTCCGCCCGGCTGGCCGTTCTGGTAAGGATTTCCCTGAGGGCCTCCCGGCTGGCCATTCTGGTAAGGGTTACCCTGGGGACCTCCCGGCTGGCCGTTCTGATAAGGATTTCCCTGGGGCATACCCGCCGGCGGTCCCTGTCTGAAACCGCCCACAGGCGGAATCGGAGGCCGTCCGTAATTACCCGGCACATTAAAGTTAGGCTGTCCCTGCCTTCCGGGATTCGGTTCCGGTTTCTTATCTTCCGGTTTTTCCTCCGGCTCAGGCAGTCCCTTTTCCTTCCGGTAGATCTTCATAAACTCCTTACCGGTGATCGTCTCTTTTTCGATCAGGAACTCTGCCAGTTTATCCAAAAGCTTTCTGTTTTCTTTCAGAAGCTTTTTCGCTTCTTTATAGCTGTCCTTGAGCAGCTTCATCACTTCGGTATCTACATCCGCCGCCGTGTTATCGCTGCAGTTCATCACTGTTCTGCCGTCCAGATACCTGCTCTCCACTGACTCCAGTCCCATCAGCCCGAATTTCTTGCTCATGCCGTACTGTGTCACCATGGAGCGGGCGATATTGGTCGCTTTTTCAATATCATTGGAAGCACCTGTCGTCACCGTATCAAATACGATCTCTTCCGCCGCACGGCCCGCCAACAGGCCTACCAGCATATCGCGCAGCTCTGCTTCCGTATTTAAATATTTTTCTTCCTCAGGCACCTGCATCACATAGCCCAGCGCCCCCATCGTCCTCGGTACGATCGTGATCTTCTGCACCGGTTCAGAATTTTTCTGAAGCGCAGATACCAGCGCATGGCCGGTCTCATGGTAGGATACGATACGCCGCTCTTCCTTACTCATAATGCGGTCTTTCTTTTCCTTACCCACCAGTACCTGCTCTACCGCGTCGAACAGATCCTTCTGGCTGACACAGTTTCTGCCCATCTTCACGGCATTGATCGCCGCCTCGTTTATCATATTGGCAAGATCGGAACCCACCGCCCCGCTGGTTGCCAGAGCGATCTCATTCAGATCCACGGAGTCATCCATCAGCACATCCTTCGCATGCACCTTCAGGATCTCCACACGCCCTTTCAGATCCGGTTTATCCACGATGATCCGCCGGTCAAAACGTCCCGGACGAAGCAGCGCCTTATCCAGAATTTCCGGCCTGTTGGTAGCAGCCAGAATGATAACTCCGCTCTTTCCGTCAAAACCATCCATCTCGGAGAGCAGCTGGTTCAATGTCTGTTCCCGTTCTTCATTTCCGCCGCCGTATTTGGAGTCCCTGCTCCGCCCGATCGCATCGATCTCATCGATAAACACGATACAGGGCGCATTTTTCTCCGCCTCCCGGAACAGATCCCTCACACGGGAAGCGCCCAGGCCTACATAAAGTTCGATGAAGTCAGAACCCGCAAGGGAGAAGAAAGGAACCTTCGCCTCCCCCGCCACCGCTCTCGCAAGCAGTGTCTTACCTGTACCGGGAGGCCCCACAAGCAGGGCTCCCTTCGGAAGTTTTGCGCCCACCTGAGAATATTTTCCGGGATTGTGCAGGAAATCCACCACTTCCACAAGGGATTCTTTCGCCTCATCCTCACCCGCAACATCCTTAAAGGTTACGCCTGTCTCCTTCTGTACATAAACCTTGGCGGTGCTTTTTCCCATTCCCATAATGCCGCCGCCCTTGCTCATCTTCCGGAACAGGAAGCTGAGAAGCAGCCACATGAGGCCGATCGGAAGCACCACTGTGATCAGGATGGATATAATGGAATCCAAAAGCCCCGTGGTCTGCCCCTGAATATCCACGCCATGATCCAGAAGCCTCTGGGTGAGCTGGTCATCCTGCACCCGGATCGTGTAGTAGCTCTGTGTCGGAACTCCCATCATACTGAACAGGTTTTCCTGCTGTTTTATAACAGGGTTCTCTGCCGCAGGCGCGCTTTCCTTTTCTGCGTCAGTACCATCTGCCGCATCCTTTTTCTCCTCCGTCTTCAGCGAGAATTCCAGCCTGTCGGAAAAGGATCTCACAGATGCCACTTTATCCTCTTCCACCATTTTGATAAACTCACTGTAACTTACCTCACTGGTTCCGCCGCTCATCCCCCTCATCAGCATGCTGATAAAGATCATTGTAATAACTGCCGCCAGTATCAGCAGAAAGATATTCTGCTTTTTCGGGTCATTTCCCTTTCCGGGTCCCGGTGTTCCGGGATCTCTGTTTCCGTTGTTTCCATTATTGTAACCGTCGCCGTTATTATAACCGCCGCCATTGTTGTAGCCATTATTATTATAACCGCCGTTATTGTATTCATTATTGTTATTTTGGTAGGACTGATCCATTCTCTTTACTCTTTTCTGACAAAATAAAACGTTTTTGCCATTTTCTCCTTTCTCGTCACCCCGACATATGCAATTCTAGCCGATTTGCGAAAATAAAGCAATAACAGAATCATGAATTAATGGACACATCTATAAAAGATTTCTAAATTTTTTCTTTTGTTTTTATCAGATTCCGAGCATATTTTTTGACTTTAAAGCCCTGTAATGATATATTAATAGTAAGTTTTAAAGATTTATGTAAGATAGTATCATTTTAAGGTATTTGCCATATGGGAAAGAAAAAAAGAAATAAAGCACAAAAAAAGTTTGTGTTGATCATCCCTGTTTTAGCGTTTTTCTGCATTTTAGGTGCTGTTGTCTTCTTCATTTCACAAAGGATATCAACAGAAATGTCCGACTCTGCGATCAGCAATCTGAGTGAGAGCCTGGATCTGCTCAGTAACACGATAGAAACGATCTTAAAGAGAGAAGCTGAATTCCAGAAACTGATCTCTCAGGAGCTTGCCTCCTCGGAAGATCCGGAGGATCTGATCCTTTCCTACGACCAGAATGACACAATGGTGAAGATATCATTCATTCGGTCGGGGGAAACCGAAGGCATCTCCAATACCGGCGCAGCGTTTACGGAAGAGGGTCTTGATTTTTCCACAGGGAAAACCGTGAACGGACTGCCTATGTCCCTGTCCTACATAAACAGTATGGGCACCTGGGCCTATACCATGAAATGTCCGGTCATAAAAGACACGGAAGAAATCGCAGCTCTATATGTGGAATATATCTATGACTCTTTTGAGGAAGCTCTTCCTGAAAGCTTCTATAATGATAATGCAATGCTTTATCTTATGGATACCGCCAGTGAAAGGCTGGTATTAAAGCCCAAAGGAATCGGAGAACGTGATGCAGGACACCTGAATCTGGACGATTTTTACCACGCTAATAAAATTCTTGAAGATAATATTCAGGCGGACATTGCAGAAAGTATAAAAAACGGAAAGGATGTCATGTTCTACCATGACATCCAGAATGAGGAATCCCTGATCTACATGTGGTCTGTCAACGACGGTGCCGCATATCTGATCGGATATGTGCCGGTTCAGGCAATACAGCAGGAAGGGGATGCCGTAAATCAGAATATCCTTATTGTTGTGGCTGTCATGCTGGCGGCATTTTTTGGATGCTGTATCCTTTACTTTCTCTTTGAACGACAGCAGGACAAAATCCGCAAAGACAGGGAAGCCGAAAGGGAGATCTATAACAGCCAGCTAAAGGATGCCCTGCAGACAGCGCAGGCTGCCAACAACTCCAAAACAACCTTTCTTTCCAATATGTCCCATGATATCCGCACGCCGATGAACGCCATACTGGGCTTTGCAACACTGCTTGCAAAGGATGCGGAGCATCCGGAAAAAGTCCGGGAATACACCAAAAAGATCACAGCTTCCGGACAGCATCTGCTGGGACTGATCAATGATGTGCTGGATATCTCCAAGATCGAAAGCGGAAAAACCGTGCTCACTACCAGTGAGTTTTCTTTAAATGACCTGGTTTCTTCCATCGATACGATCATCCGCCCGGCTGCAAAAGCAAAGCATCAGACACTTGATATTTCTGTCCGGGAAATCAAACATGAAAATCTGATCGGTGATGAAACAAGGCTCAATCAGATTCTCCTCAATCTTCTCTCCAACGCCGTAAAATATACGCAGGAAGGCGGCAATATCTATCTTCGCATTATTGGTTTGAAACAGCACTCCAGCCAATATGAACATATCCGTATCGAGGTTGAGGATAACGGGTATGGCATGACTCCTGAATATCTTAAAACTATTTTTGACGCCTTTACCCGTGCTGAAAACAGCACGACGAACAAGGTCCAGGGAACAGGGCTTGGCATGGCGATCACAAAAAATATTGTGGAACTTATGGGGGGAACCATCGAAGTTTCCAGTGAAATAGATGTCGGAAGCCTGTTTACCGTGGAGTTGGAACTGCGCATTCCTGACATCAAAACAGAAGAATTGCAAGTCAGGGACGACCACCCTGTTGCCAACATAAAAGAGGATATCCTGAAAGGGCGGCACTTCCTTGTGGCGGAAGATAATGAGATCAATGCGGAAATCCTGTCCGAGCTTCTGGATATGGAGGAAGCCTCCTGTGAGATCGCAGAAAACGGCAAGCTGGCTGTGGAACGCTTTAAGGATGCACAGCCCGGACGTTTTGACGCGATACTGATGGATGTCCAGATGCCGGTTATGAACGGTTATGAGGCTTCAAGAACGATCCGGGCACTGGAGCGGGAAGATGCCGGAACGATACCGATCATCGCAATGACAGCAAATGCCTTTGCCGAGGATGTGAAGGACGCTATGGACGCAGGCATGAATGTCCATATTGCCAAACCCATCGACATGAACCTGCTGAAAGAAGCCTTAAGCCGCTATCTAAAATAAAAGGAGAACGATATGAAAAGAGGTAAAAAAATAACAGTAATTTTGATCACTGGGATCGTGGCACTCATGACAGCTGCCTGCGGGCAGAAAAACAATACCGGAGAAAATCTGATTCTGAATGAAGATGTGGAAAAAAAATCGATCGTTCTGTTTGCTCCCATGGAAAGAACAAAACCGGATGCTAAAAATGTTGCACGGACCGCATTTGATAATACGATCATTATGGCAGAGGAAAAACTGAATCTGACAGTAGAATACAATACCTATACAGCAAAAGATTACCAGGAAAAATCCTATGATGATGTGGCGCTCGACCGGATACGAAATCATATGGACGATTTCTATCTTCTGAATCCGGACGTCCTTCAAAAGACAGGGGCGGAGGGAAGGCTGGCGGACCTCTCCGGCCTGGACTGTGCAAAAAATCTGAGAGAGGTTGTTAAAACTGCAAATACCGTTGATGGAAAACTGGTCGGCATCCCGCAGGAAGTTGTTGTTTACGGACTTTTTATAAACAAGGATATGTTTGATGAGTACGGTCTCGCTCTGCCGAACACACCGGACGAATTTATGGAGTGCTGCCGGGTTTTCAAGGAGAACGGCATAGAAACGCCGATCGGCGCAAACCGCTGGTGGCTTGAAACCTTTGTTTTTGCCCAGGCTTACGCAGATCTTTATAATGGAGGCAATACTGCCGCTGAAATTGAAGCACTAAACAACGGTGAACGGAAATACAGCGATTATATGCGGCCGGGTTTTGAATATCTGAAAGAGCTCATCGATCTGGGGTATATCGATGCCGAAAAAGCTTATGTTTCTGAAGCGATCGATGGAGAAGGCGCAGATTTTCTGGCACAGAAAACACCTATTGTTATGGCGTACTGGGGCGCAGCCAATGCTGAAACCGCTTATGGAAAACCGGATTTTAATCTGCAGGTGATCGGGTTCCCCAGTGAGCGCGGGCAGATGCCGGTTATGTCCATGACGGGCATCTCCGTTCTGGAAAATTCGGAACATCTGGAGGATACGATGGCAGTTATGGAAGTGATCCTCTCTGATGAAGCACTGCAAGCGTACTCTGAAACAAATAAAGTTATCTCACCATCTAAAAATGTGGAGGTAGATTGTATTCCTGCTTTAAAGCCTCTGAATGATCTGGTAAACAGCGGGACGTATGTTCTTGCCAGCAACGCGGGCATGAAAGTGGAGCAATGGGGGAATACCTGTTTGATCGTGCGGGAGCTGCTGAATGGGGCTTCGGTGGATGAGTGTATGGAGGAGTTTGACAGGCTGCAGGAGGAGAGTCTGCAGTAGGGGGGGATAATGGTGGAAGCATGCAGGTGAGGGTACTATATCCTGTGAAATGCCCAAAATATTTTAAAAGTGAAGAAAAAATACTAGATTTTTTTCTCACCTGACTTTATAATAGTACAGGTAAGTATTTCAGTTTAATAAATAAGCAAACTGGATAATCTCAAACAGAATACATGTTAAATATGATTAGGAGAACTCCTTAAACAATCTGCAACGGGGCAGAATGTTTTGGAGTTCTATCTTGTTTTATGGGTAAATTTGGATTTGATAATGGTTTCGTTTGGCAGGAACAGAAAGAGGGCGAAAAAATGGCAGTGAAATATGTGTTTGTTACAGGCGGTGTTGTTTCAGGGCTTGGGAAGGGGATTACGGCGGCTTCTCTGGGGAGGTTGTTGAAAGCCCGGGGATACCGGGTTACCATGCAGAAATTCGATCCTTATATCAACATCGATCCCGGCACAATGAATCCGATCCAGCATGGGGAGGTGTTTGTCACGGATGACGGTACGGAGACGGATCTGGACCTGGGGCATTATGAGCGGTTTATCGATGAAAATCTGGACAGGAATTCCAATGTGACGACCGGTAAGATCTACTGGTCTGTCCTGCAGAAGGAGAGGCGGGGCGACTACGGCGGGGGGACCGTGCAGGTTATTCCCCATATCACCAATGAGATCAAAAGCCGCTTTTACCGGAATGACGAAGACTCTGATATGAGAATCACCATCATTGAGGTCGGCGGCACGGTGGGCGATATTGAGTCCCAGCCTTTTCTGGAATCCATCCGGCAGTTTCAGCATGAGGTCGGACATGAAAATGCGATCCTGATCCATGTGACGCTGATCCCCTACCTGCGGGCTTCTCAGGAGATGAAAACAAAGCCCACTCAGGCAAGTGTGAAAGAACTGCAGGGTATGGGAATCCGGCCGGATGTCATTGTCTGTCGGAGCGAACATCCTCTGGATGAAGCAATCCGGGATAAGATCTCCCTGTTCTGCAACGTTCCGAAAAGCCATGTTCTGCAGAATCTGGATGTGGAATATTTATATGAGGCGCCTCTTGCCATGGAGCAGGAAAAACTTGCCGATGTTGCCTGCGAATGCCTGCATCTGGATTGTCCCGCGCCGGATCTTACCGACTGGATCTCCATGGTGGAAGCCCTGCGGCATCCTACCGCGGAAGTGACGGTTGCCCTTGTGGGAAAATATACGGCTCTGCATGACGCCTATATCAGTGTTGTGGAAGCTTTAAAGCACGGCGGCATCACAAACCATGCCACAGTGCATATCAAATGGATCGACTCGGAAACTGTTACAAAAGAAAACGTGGAGGAGCAGCTCTCCGATGTGCAGGGCATCCTTGTTCCCGGCGGTTTCGGTGACAGAGGCATTGACGGTATGCTCCATGCCATCGAGTATGCAAGAACCCGGCAGATCCCTTATCTGGGGCTCTGTCTCGGTATGCAGCTTTCTATCGTAGAATATGCAAGAAATGTGGCAGGGCTTACAGACGCTCACAGTATTGAATTAAATCCCGATACGCCGCACCCTGTTATCGCGCTGATGCCGGACCAGAACGGCGTGGAGGATATCGGCGGCACTCTGCGGCTCGGTTCCTGTCCCTGCGTCCTTGCGGAGGATTCCAAAGCCTATGCACTTTACGGTGAAAGAAATATTCAGGAACGGCACCGCCATCGCTACGAAGTCAATAATGAGTACCGGGATATTTTGACGAAAAACGGTTTGAAGCTTTCCGGCACATCACCGGATGGGCGTATCGTGGAAATGATCGAAATCCCCTCTCATCCTTTCTTTCTGGCGACGCAGGCGCACCCGGAACTGAAATCGAGGCCTAATCGTCCGCATCCGCTTTTTAAGGGGTTTATTGAAGCGGCATTGCACTTTTAAGCCCTCCGCCGCCATTGGTTATTTGATTGGCTTCAATATACACCGACCGCAAAATTGTAATACGGCTGTCCTCCAACGTTATAGAGGACAGCCGCATTACAATTTTGCTTTTTCCGTAAATTACCTTTCACTCAATTTCTGAAATATCTGCTTCATCGCCACTTCCTCACCGCTTATATACATGGTTCTCATTTCTCCGTTCTGTCCCTCATAATCCGCAAGATCGATCTCTGCATAGGTGCGCATTGTGCCATTCCACTGATAAGTCACACCATATGCATTCCCTCCGGATGTCTCAAAAATAAATCTCACACCATCACGATATGCCATCCCGTCAGGAGATTCCAGATAATAAACATATACATTTTCGTAGGAAATCTTCATCCTCTCCATAAACTCTTCCGCCTGCTTTTTCAGAACGGATATCTTTTCCACTGCCTCCTCAAGCGCTATATCCGACGCATCCGCTGATTCAGGATCACTCTGAGATGCCCACATCACATGCCCATCCTGTGCCGAGAGATCCATATAGTATATTTTATGCGTAACCTCATTTGTCCAGTTAACAGCATAGCAGGGTTCTCCTGCTCCCTTATGACTGTTCTCACTAAACCTACAGAGCAGATCCATTCCCTCTCCCCTGCTTCCAAAAATATCAAACAGTCTTTCCGTTGAAATCTCGATCGCTTTCTCTCTCGTAATACCGCCTTCTGTTACATTATCTTCGATCCGCTCTTTTTGTTCCTCCTCTTTCTGTGCGATCTCATCGGCGTATTTTCTGTCATAATTTTGTTTGAGCGCATAATTCCTTTTCACATCATAGTCTATGATCTCCAAAATCTCCTCATCTGTCAGTTCCCGTTCCGGCAGATAATATATACTGTCCGGCACGATAAAACATACCTCATCCTTGTTCACATCCTCTCTGCTGTCCACCTTTGTGATTTCTTTTTCCGGAAATATGCCGGACTGATATTTTTCCGCAAGAACCTGATACCTTGCGTTCTCGTCATCTGTATAAGCTCTGGTAAATCCGTCCGCCGCCGCCCGGTTTCTCATTTCATCATCTATGATCGCCTCCACATCCTCCTCCGGCATCATTTCGAGACGTTCACGTACAAGTGAATTGACGAGCGCTCTCACCGGAACAGCAATAACCCCGGATACTGTGATCATCACTGCCGCCGCTGCCACTACTTTACGCCATTTTATACCTTTCCGATCCGAATGTTTTTCTATAGGCATGCTTTTTTGCCCTGTGATCGATCTTCTGTCTTCCGTCCCGTACACTCTTTCTTCTACATTATCAATGATCGCTTTTCGCATCTCATCCTTCATATATATACCGTTTACAGATGCCTTTAAATCTTCGATTTTTATCATTACATTACACCTCCCGTTATTTTCTACGATTTTTCAAGAGAAAGCCTCAACATTTTACGTCCTCTCTGCATTCGCTTTTTGACTGCATTCACGGTGACATGAAGCATCCGGGCGATTTCCTCCGTTTTATACCCTTCAATATAATGCAGGTAAATTACGGCTTTCAGCTTTTCAGGCAGCTTCATCAGCTCTGCTACCACCTCGCTTTGTTCCGGCATCTCACAGTACTCCGAAATATCCTCCAGCTCTGCCATCGGATGCCTCGCTCTGCTTCTATGTACATCCCTGCATCTGTTAGCCGCAACCTTGATCAGCCACGCCTTCTCATGCTCCACATCACGGAACACCGGGGCGTATTCCAGATATTTACACAAAGTGTCCTGAACCGCATCCTGTGCGTCCTGTTCATTGCACAGCATCACAAGGCAGATTCTAAACAGCATATCCCCGTATTCCATAACAACCGATTCAACTGACATATCTCATTGTCACCTCCTATACTAATAACACGCATATACTGCCCTGATGGTGCCATATTTTAGAACAGAAAAATACTGCCGTACTAATTAAGTTAGTGCGGCAGTCCCCTTTACATCCTATCACAGATGTCAATTATCATATTCCGATGCCTCCGCATCCACCTCCCGAAAATACCTATCCCCCACCTCTTTCACCGTCAAATGAAGCGGCAGAGACATCTCCCCAAACAGAATATTCTCTGCGATATGCAGGTATCTCTCATCAATACAAGTCATGCGTTTTCCGGATCTCAGCCTCTCCTGTTTTCTCAGATATAATGTCTTAACGATTCTCGACCACTCCATGCTGTTACCGCTGAGCAGCGCCTTTTTATAGCTGGCTTCCCGCTCCTTCTCATCCTTTACCCAAAGCGTTTCCAGTTGTTTTACTCTGCTTAACACGCCCTGCGCCTCTTCCCCGGACATCACCGAACGGATCACCGTCTTTTCGTTCTCCACCGGCGCATAGATCGTACTGCCTTTCACAAACTGGGGCGCCAGCTTATAACAGAGTTTCTCTGAAGAAATACAGTCCGCCCCCCAATCTATCGCCATCACATCTTCTATCAGACAGACACCTTTTGTTCCATATACCACATAATCGCCCTTTTGATACATACCTTTTCCCGCTTTCTCTGTATTCTTTCTGCCCATGGCAGTCTGTCTCATATACCTGTATTCATCAATACAGCCATCGATATGATCATCCCGCATATCAGAAAAGTGCAAGGAAGATAACAATCTCCTTACACTTTACAGTATTTCCCAGAACAAAAAAGGTATTCAATTCTTTAACCCATCAACAACTGGAAATTTCTCCGTCTATCTCAAGATCTGCTGGCCGCTCGCAGTATATATTTCATACCATTCATAGTGTTCCAGCTTCACATCCAGCGCCCTCACAGCAAGATCCAGCCGTTCCGGTTTATTACTTCCGGAGAGCGGAACCGCCCCGACAGGATGGTACATCAGCCACGCATAAATAATGGTTTCCGGCGCTTCCCCGTGACGCTCCGCGATCTCCCTGATCTTTGCCATTGCGCTTTCGCAAAGTTCATCCTCACTCCGGAACAATCTTCCGCCTGCCAGAGGCGACCAGATCATCGGATGAATGCGGTTCACCGTCAGATAATCCATCATCCCGCTGTTAAAATGCTCAAAACAGACAGGATTCCATTCAATCTGGTTTGTCACCAGTTCTCCGCCCATCGCTTTGTTTAAGGCGTCAAACTTAAAAGGATCAAAATTGGAAACGCCGACTTCCTTTACCAGTCCTTCTTTTTTCAGATCCTTAAGCGCCCCGGCAGTCTCCCAGGGATCAAAGCAGGGATCTTCCCTGTGGATCAGATACAGGTCCAGATGATCCGTATGCAGACGCTGCAGGCTTTCTTTGCAGGACTGCACTACCCTGTTATAAGTGGTATTGTAATATCCAAACGTTTTTCCGCCTATCTGTTCCTGAAAAATACCCGTTTTTGATATCAGTTGGATCTTTCCCCTGATCGTCTTATCCGCCGCAAAAGCCTCTCCCATCTGCTTTTCACACAGCGTTCCTGAATAAATTTCCGCTGTATCAAAAGAAGTTACCCCTCTCTCAATACACAGATTCATAAACCGCACCAGTTCTTCTGTCGTCCACTTCCAGTCACCCAGCCGCCAGAATCCCTGTACAACTGCAGAAATTGACAATCCCTCTGACAAGTTCACCGTCTTCATCATAACATACCTTCTTTCCTTTTATTTTTCTGCTATCTCTCCAAACACATATTTCCTCACCGGCAGCGTAAACAAGAGCGCCTTACACACATTATCCGCGATCATACAATACCAGACCGCCCGAAGATCCAGTCCCCACACTGTTACACACAAAAAGGTAAACACGATCCGGATTCCCCACATGCTCCCCGTTTCCGCAAGAAAAGCGTATCGGGTACGCCCCATACCATAATAAATGCCTTCCAGCACAATCATCAGGCCAAAAAACGGCTCCGAAAACGCCACCAGCTTCAGCATCTCCGCTCCCAACTCCGCCACCGCCTGCACCGGGGTAAACAGACACATCAGCGGATAGGACACCAGATACAGGACCACACCGGAAATACACATCATGCCCACGGTAAGCATAATACTCAGCCTGCTCACCTCACCCAGCTTCTTTCGGTTTCTCTCGCCCAGCGAGATCCCCACAAGAGTGGATGTCGCCGTGCGCAATCCGTAGCCCGGCACATAAAAGATCGTCTCCGCTGTCACCGCTATGGAATGAGCCGCAAAAACAGTCGTTCCCATACCGGACACCAGTCTGGCAAACACCACGTAGCCAAGACAGGACGCCATACTTGTGCCAAGCACCGGTACGCCGATATCCGCGCATTCTTTGAGCAGATCCTTCTCTACCCGGAAGCTGTTCTTCTTCCAGTACAATAATTCATTCCTGCGATATGCTATAAATATCAATGCCCCTGCCACGGTATAGGATACCGCCGAAGCGATCGCCGCACCGGCCACACCCAGCCCCGCCGTATAGATCAGAAGATAATTCAGCACCGCATTTAACAGATTGCTCCCGATATTGATGAACATCGGCGTCTTTGTATCCTTCGTGCCACGGACCGCCGCCCCCAGAATAATACTGGCACTGCGAAACAGCATGGGCAGACTGACGATCGTAAAGTAAATGGACGCCGGCCTTTGCACAGCCTCCTCCGCCCCCATCCACACCGGGATATAAGGACTTAAAAAAACAGATATCCCGCCGATCAGCACACCGAAAACCGCAGTCAGCAAAAGCGCCTGCTGGGCGATCTTCCTGACCAGCTTTTTATTCCCGCTGCCCACCGCTTTAGAGACCATCGCCAGCACCGCCACCGCTGCCGCCGCGGAGATGCTGTTTACAAGCCAGGTGATCGTTGTGGTCACACTGACCGCTGCCGTAGCCTGCTCCCCGAGCCTGCCCACCATCGCCGTATCCACATACTGTAACAGCGTCCTGAGAATTTCTTCGATCACTGTCGGGACGGATAACGTGATCAGCGTCTGTAATATTTCCTTATTTTCTCCCTCTTTCTTTCTTATAAACACCTTATTCCCTGTCCATCTGCCCTTTTATTAAATCTGTCAAGTTCCCGCTCCCTGCATAAACCCGCCGGATCACTTCAACTCATTCGCCATCTCATAAAAATGATAATACATCCCTCTCAGCTCCATCAGCGTATCATGGTCTCCCTCCTCCACGATACCTTCCTCCGTCAATACAAGGATCCTGTCGGAATTACGGATCGTCGAAAGCCTGTGTGCAATGGTCAGCGTTGTCCTTCCCTCCGAAAGCTTCGCCAGGGATTTTGCCACCTCGAACTCGCTCTCGTTATCCAGCGCGGAAGTCGCCTCGTCCAGAATGATGATCGGCGGATTTTTGAGGAATACCCTCGCGATACTGATGCGCTGCTTCTGCCCGCCGGAAAGCTTCACGCCCCGTTCTCCCACATAGGTATCGTAACCGTCTTTCAGCCCCAGAATAAACTCATGGGCTCCGGCGCGCTTTGCCGCCTCCACAACTTCTTCTCTCGTCGCCCCCTGCCTGCCGTAACTGATATTGTCATAAATCGTGCCGGAAAACAGATATACGTCCTGCTGTACCATACCGATACTCTTTCTCAGGCTCTTTAACGTAAACTGCTTGATATCTTTTCCATCCAATGTGATACATCCCGCCGACACATCATAAAATCTGGGAATCAGATTACAGAGCGTCGTCTTTCCGCCGCCGGAAGGCCCCACAATGGCAACCTTCTCCCCGGCACGGATCGCCAGATTCAAATGGTTAAATACCTGATTGTGGTCATCCGGATACTCAAAACTCACATCCTCAAATACAATATTGCCCTCCGGTTTTTCCAGATCCACCGCATCCGGTTCATCAAAGATCTCAATATCCGCATCCATGATCTGCAAAAACCGCTCGATGCCCGTCATACCCCTCTGGAACTGCTCCGCGAACTCAATGATCCTGCGGATCGTCGCGATCAACGTGGACACATACATGATATAAGCCACCAGATCCCCCGGATCGATCAGCCCTTTCATCATAAACGCACTGCCCGCCACCAGCACCAGCAGATACATCAGCCCGTCAAACATTCTGACGGTGGTCTGGAAAGCTCCCATATACCTATAAGAATCTTTCTTAATATCTAAAAATGCACTATTGTCATGTTCAAACTTCTCATTTTCCACATCTTCATTGGTGAACGCCTTCACAACCTTCTGCCCGAGAAGACTGTCCTCGATCCGTGCATTCAGCTCGCCGATCTGTTGCCGCTGCCTGCTGAAAACGCTTTTCATCTTAAAGTTAAACGTCATACAGACCACCGCCATCAACGGCACACACAAAAAGATGATCACCGTCAAAAGCAGATTGATCCTCGCCAGCAGAATAAACGCGATCACCGCCTTGATCCCGGCAATAAAAAACTCCTCCGGACAATGATGCGCAAACTCCGTCACGTCAAACAGATCGTTGGTGATCCTGCCCATGATCTGCCCGACCTTTGTATTATTATAATAAGTATTGGAAAGCTGCTGCAGATGACTGTAAGCATCCCGCCGCATATCCGTCTCGATCTTCGCCCCCATCACATGCCCCACATTTGCCATGTAATAAGCCGCGATACAGTCCACGATCCGCAGCGCCAGATAAACACCCCCGAGCTTTGCCACCGTCCCGATCGTCAGCGAAGCCAGATCTCTGATCCCCACATTCGTAATATACCGCATGATCATCGGCAAAACCAGCTCGCACAAAGTAGTCAGCGCCGCACAGAACAGATCCATCGCCAGCGTCCCGTAATATCTCCTGAAATAAGGCGTAAACCGGCCCCAAAGTTCCTTTGTCTTATACTCTCTCGCATTCATCCTGAAAACATCCTCTCTTCCTGCTGTTTTCCCTTTATCTATCTGCTATTCCCGCATCCGTATAACAGAAACGGTCTTATAAATATAACATATCCTTTCTTTTTTTCCAATTATAATTTTATAAGCCTCCTTGTGATAATTTTTTAGAGTGTAACGGTTTAGCCATGCCGAGGTCCGTGCTGCCGGGTAATATATCCTGTGCCGGGCTGTAGAAAAACGCCGGTACTTAGCGAGGTCTTTCACGAGCTTAGTACCCGCTGCGTTTTTCTCCAAGCGAGAGCGTGCCCAAACAGGATATATTACCCGGCAGCACGGACCTCGGCTTCTCCCCACACAAAAAGAAACTGCCCCGCCAAAGCGAAGCAGCCCCCTTTTAAAGATTTATTATGAGAGTAATATCAATCTTTCGTCTTATCCTTATTATTCAGGATCTCAAACACGACCGCCGCCAGAAGAACCACGCCCTTAATAACCCTCTGCCAGTTCGCGTCGATACCCATCAGGCTCATACCAAGGTTGATCACACCGATCAGCGTAGCGCCGACCACCATGCCGAACACCGTACCGGAACCGCCGTAAGCGGAAACGCCGCCCACTACACATGCCGAGATCGCATCCATCTCAAAGTTTGTTCCCGCCGTAGCATTTGCCGCCTGGAACCTTGCCACAACCGTGAAGGCACTGATAACCGTCAGGACCGCCATGTTCAGGTATGCCATGAACATGATCTTCTTTGTGTCGATACCGGAAAGCCTTGTAGCCTCCCTGTTGCCGCCGATGGTATAGAAATAACGTCCGATCGTTGTCTTGGATGTGATAAACTGGTAAACAAGCACAACAGCCACCACCCAGAGAAGTACCGTCGGAAGTCCGCCGGAGAATGACAGTTTATAGGCAAATAACAGGATCACTGCAACGGAGATGACCATTTTAGCGATCATAGCAGCCATGGATTCCACTTCATATCCTTTCTTCACCCTGTTTTTCCTTCCCATGATCATCACTGCGACCACGATCACACCCGCGATAACGCCGATGATCATACAGGGAACATTAAATACGCCGATCGCTGTCTCAAAGATCTTTCCGGAAAAAATGCTCAGATAGCTTTTCGGGAACGGCGCGATACTGCCTGTCGAACTGTTTGCACTTAAGAGTGCTGTCGCCCAACCGCGGAATGCCAGATACCCTGCAAGGGTAGCGATCCAGGGCGGAATGTTCATATAGGCTATGATAAAGCCCAGAATGGAACCGTAAACAACACCTACGAGCAGCATGATCAGCACGGAAATCCCTGTTCCCATCTCCTTCGTCACCATGCAGATACCGCCGATGGCACCCACAAAGCACACAAACGAGCCACAGGATAAGTCGATATTACCGCCGGTCAGCATGCACATCAGCATACCAGTTGCCAGAATATATACATACGCATTCTGCGTGATCAGCGCGTTAAAGTTCAGCGCTGTAAACATCTGTCCTTTTGTCATCAGTGTAAAGAAAAGGAACACCAGAACAAGGACAAATATCATCGTATTTTTTCGGAGTACCGTAATAGCATTTTTCATTCTCTTCATCCTCCCCCTAGTTCTTTTCTTTCTTGGACATCACATCAAAGATGATAGCGATCAAAAGTACCAGCCCTTTTACCACGCTCTGGTAGTTTGCGTTGACACCCATGATACTCATACCCTGGTTGATCACGCCCATCAGCGTAGCGCCGACTACCATACCCATAACAGATCCTACGCCGCCATAAGCAGAAGCGCCGCCGATGAAGCAGGCCGCGATCGCATCCATCTCATAGCCCTGCCCGTAGGTAGGCTGCGCGGAAGCCGCTCTCGCGATCGTCAGGATACCTGCAAGGCCTGCCAGAAGGCCCATATTGGCATAGGCAAAGAAATAGATCCTCTTTGTGTTGACGCCGGAAAGCCTTGTCGCCTTCTCATTGCCGCCCACCGCATACAGATAACGTCCGATGGTTGTCTTATTTGTAATATAAGAATAGATAAGCAGTATAAGCGCGATCCAGACAAGAGCCGCTGAAATTCCTCTGAAATTTGCCAGCTTGTAAAACAGCCATACGATCAGGACACTGATCAAAACAGTCTTTACGATCTCGCCTGCCAGCGGATTTACTTCATATCCTTTTGCTTTTCTGGAAATTCTGTTTTTCACTGTCACTAAAATATAGAGAACAGCGATCACGATCCCGGCGATCAGACAGGTCATATTCATTGTCTCGCCGCCGAAGAAATCCGGTATGTAACATTCCGCACCGCCGCCGAAGATATTCAGGAAAGCCGCGTCCGTAACAGAAACCGCATACCCCTGCAGTACAACGTTCGACAGTCCTCTGAACGCATACATGCCCGCCAGTGTCGCGATAAACGGCGGCACCTTGATATAGGCGATCCAGAATCCCTGGAACATACCTACTAATAGCCCGATCACCAGCATCACGATGACTGCCAGGATCATATTAGTCCCATTCGCCATCATCACCGCACCGATACCGCCCACGAAACAGACAACGGAACCGACCGAAAGGTCGATGTTACCGCCCGTTAGGATACAGAGCAGCATACCGGTCGCCAGCACGAAAACGTAAGCGTTCTGGGAGATCAGATTGTTGATATTCTGCGCAAACAGAATCTTTCCCTCTGTTCCTATCTGAAAGAACACAATGACCAGGATCAGGGCGATGACCATAGTATATTTTTTCAAAACATCTGCTATTTTTATGTTTCCCATCCTTTATGCCCCCTCTCCTGATTTTAAGATACTGCTCATGATCAGCTCCTGCGTTGCTTCCTCCGCATCCAGCTCTCCGACGATCTTCGCCGCGTTCATGATATAGATCCTGTCGCTCATGCCCAGCACCTCCGGAAGTTCGGAGGAGATCATCACTACAGACTTTCCTGCTGCCACAAGGTCATTGATGATACAGTAGATCTCATATTTTGCACCCACGTCGATACCCCTTGTGGGCTCATCCAGGATCAGCACATCCGGATCTGTAAACATCCATTTTGCGAGCAGTACCTTCTGCTGATTTCCGCCGGAAAGATTGCCGACGTTCTGTTCTACCGTAGGACATTTTGTTTTCAGCTTTCCTCTGTACTCCTCCGCCACCTGATATTCTTTATCTTTATCGATCACCTTGTGATTGCTGATACTGTCCAGATTCGCCAGAGAGGTATTGATCTTAATGGAGTTTGTCAGTACCAGTCCGTTTCCTTTTCTGTCCTCCGTCACGTAAGCCAGTTTATTTTTGATAGCTTCCTGCGGGGTTTTCAGATGAACTTCTTTGCCGCTCAGCATCAGCTTACCTGTAATATTCGCACCGTAAGACTGTCCGAAAATACTCATGGCAAGCTCGGTACGCCCTGCGCCCATAAGCCCGTAAATGCCGACCACTTCGCCTTTACGTACATTGAAGGAAACGTTATCCACCACTTTCCTCTCAGGATACAGCGGATGATAAACAGTCCAGTCCTTCACTTCCATATTGATGTCACCGATCTTTACATCATGACGTTTCGGGAAACGATCTGTCAGTTCACGGCCGACCATGCCTTTTATGATTCTATCCTCTGAAATCTCTGTGGTATGCTTATCCATCGTCTCGATGGTGGAACCGTCACGGACAACCGTGATCTTATCCGATACATAAGCAACCTCATTTAACTTGTGAGATATAATGATCATTGTCATACCCTGTTTCTTGAACTCCAGCATCAGGTCAAGAAGGGCTTTGGAATCGGTCTCATTCAGGGATGAGGTAGGCTCATCCAGGATCAGCAGTTTCGCGTTTTTCGCAAGTGCTTTCGCGATCTCAACAAGCTGCTGTTTACCGGTTCCGATCTCTTTTATCAGTACTCTGGAAGATTCGGATAACCCCACCATCTTCAGATACTTATCTGCTTCCGCATACGTCTTATCCCAGTCGATCGCCGCCTTTTTCCCCTGTTCATTGCCGAGAAACATATTCTCGCCGATGGACATATAAGGAACCAGCGCAAGCTCCTGATGGATAATAACAATTCCCTTTTGTTCAGAATCCTTGATCTTATTGAACTTACAGACCTCACCATTATAGATGATATCCCCTTCATAAGTACCATAAGGATAAATACCGCTCAAAACGTTCATAAGAGTGGACTTTCCCGCTCCGTTTTCCCCTACCAGAGCATGGATCTCACCCTCTTCCACTTTCAGGTTTACGTTGTCAAGCGCTTTTACACCAGGGAAAGTTTTGGTAATATTTTTCATTTCCAATAATACTTTTGCCAAAATAACTCCCTCCAATCATTACGGACTACTCTCATAATTTTTAAGTAAGATACAGGCGGGTAAGAAAACCCGCCTGTATGTTGTTCTTTATAATGTTTCACTTCAGAGTCAGTTTATCTTACTGAAGCTGATCCTCTGTGTAGTAACCGGAATCGATCAGCAGCTCTTTGTAGTTGTTAGCATCTGCGAATACAGGCTCACAAAGGAAGGAAGGGATGATGCCTGTTCCGTTGTCATAAGTCTCTGTATCGTTTACTTCAACTTCTTCGCCGTTTAAGATCTGGCCAACCATCTTAACAACCTGGGATGCCAGAGTACGTGTATCTTTGAATACGGACATGGACTGTTTGCCAGCGATCATGTTCTTTGTATTCTCAATATCACAGTCCTGACCGGTAACGATCG
The DNA here is from genome assembly GCA_947647735.1 of uncultured bacterium. Lineage (GTDB taxonomy): Bacteria > Bacillota > Clostridia > Lachnospirales > Lachnospiraceae > 1XD8-76. Next base: position 62,535 of record CANSLJ010000009.1, read on the forward strand.
GATATTCGCCGTTGTAGCTGTTTGCCAGAGCTGTCTCAACACCAAGTGCTGTAGAGTCGTTAGAGCAAAGCCATACGTCGATGTTTGTGCCGTCTGCGTAGAAGGAGCTGATGATATTATCTGCTCTGGACTGAGCTGTCTCTGTCTTCCACTGAGGTGTACCTACTTCTTCAAATGCTGTCTGGCCGGATTTTACTACCAGTTTGCCGGACTCGATGTAAGGTTTCAGAGTATCCATTGCACCGTTGTAGAAGAAAGGTGCATTGTTGTCACCCGGGTCACCTGCTGTGATCTCAAGGTTGAAAGGACCTTCTGCATTGTCAAGATCCAGAGTATCTACGATGTACTGTCCCTGTGTAACACCTACTTTGTAGTTATCGAATGTTGCATAGTAGGAAACTGCATCGGAGTTCATCAGAAGACGGTCATAAGCGATAACCGGAATATCAGCTGCTTTAGCCATATCCAGAGCTTCACCTAAGGAAGATGCTTCGATCGCCGCGATAACCAGTACGTTTGCGCCGTTGGAGATCATGTTCTCAATCTGGGAAACCTGAGTCTGAGGCTCGTTGTTTGCGTACTGAAGGTCTACTTCGTAGCCTGCTGCTTCCAGCTCGGACTGCATGTTTGCGCCGTCCTGATTCCATCTCTGCAGGTCCTTTGTCGGCATGGAAACGCCAACCTTTGTTCCGTTGGATTCTGCAGCAGGTGCTGCCTCCTCTGCGGGAGCTTCCTCCGTTGCTGCTTCTTCTGCGGGCGCTGCTTCCTCTGTTGCGGGTGCTTCTGTTTCTGCTGCAGAATTACCGCATCCAACAAGAAGAGCTGCTACCATTGCTGTGCTGAGTAAAACACTAAGTAACTTTTTGGACATTTTTAATATCCTCCCTTTCTTTTTTCTGTGAAGCCATCTCAGGTTTTGAAATGCCTTCTACGTTTTTTACTTTAGCACAGCTTCGCTAGCATTAACTTGTCAGTTTCTTCACTTTTTTATGTTCTTTTTTTGTCAATATGCACAAATCTGGATTTTTTTGTCACCAAAAATGTGCTAATCGCAAAAAAATGCTACTCCTTCTCCCCTCCTAATACTGTCCGTTAAAGATCTGAGCGATGGGTGAATCATCCGACAGGATCACTGTCTTGTTATCTCCCTTCACACTCTCTTTTAAAGCATCCAGTGCCCGGACAAAGGAATAAAAGTCTGTTTTCTCCGGATCGGAATAGGCATCTGAAAGAATCTTCATATATTCCGCTTCCCCTTCCGCTATCGTGGCTTCCGCCTTCGCCTCGGCGTCGGAGATCATGATGGACACTTCCTTGTCCGTGGTATTTTCGATCATCTTTGCTTCAGATTTTCCCTCCGCCGTATACTGCGCCGCGATATTTTCCCGCTCCGAGATCATGCGGGCATATACTGCCTGCTTGTTGTCATCCGGCAGATCCAGTTTTTTCACTTCCACCGCCAGGATCTCAATACCATACTGCTCCTCCACATGATCCATCTGTTCCATGATCTTTTCTGTCAGAGAGGTGATCTCCACCACTTCCTCCACCTTTGTGGAAAGTTCCAGGTCATTATTCTTCACCTCGGTGTCCGTCTCCTCCACCGTGATAGTCATCTTTCCGTCCCTGCTGCGGATCACTTCATCCTGCTTCATATTGGATATCGTATTCTTTGTGGCATTATAGACGATGGCATCGATACGCCCCTCCGCATTGCTTACCGAACCGCTCAGCGTCTGAGCAAACTTCAGCGGATCTGTGATATGCCAGAGCACATAACTGTCCACGATCATTGTCTTTTTATCGGAAGTGATCACATCCGACGCCGGCAGGTCATAGATCAGCAGTTCCTTCGGGATCGTGTCAACAGATTCCACAAACGGGATCTTAAAGCTTAAACCCGCCTGCGTCTGTACCCGCTCTACCCGTCCGAACTGCCGGATCAGTTTAAACTGATTCTCCTTTGTGATCACCATGGAACTGAGCAGCAGAAAGATCGCTGCAATGATGAGGATCACCACCGGAACCATACCGAATTTATGATTTTTCTCCGCCGGCTCCGCTTTTCTCGTCCCGTCAGAATTAAAACGCTCGTATTCCATCTTTATTCCTCCTCCCCTGCCTCTGTATCTTCCGTCTGTGCATCCGCCTGAGTCTCTCCTGCAGCCATGTTTCCGGAGCCGGATATACTGCCGCTTCCCGTGACAAAGCTGTCAAGCGGGAGCATAGTACTCATATTGCCGTCACTCCCCTGAATGACCAGTTTGATATCCGGCAGAACATCCTCCATTGCCTCATAAAACATACGCTTTTTCGTGATGTCAGGGAACTTGACATATTCCTGATACATGGAATTAAAACGGGCAGCCTGACCATTTGCCTCATTGATCCTTTCCTGTTTTGCCGCTTCTGCATCCTGCAGGATACGGTCGGATTCTGCCTCGGCGTTGGGAATCTGTTCATTGCGGTATTTATTGGCATTATTTAAAGCGGTCTCCTTGCCCTGTTTCGCCGTTTCCACCTCCTTAAAGGCGTTCTCCACCTCCGCGGTAGGCGGCGTGGCATCCTGTATTGTGATGTTGACAAGAGCAATGCCGATATCATAGTCTTCGAGCTTGTCCAGGATCATCTGTTTGATATTGGACTGAATCTCATTTTTCCCGGTGGTCAGCACGCTGTCCACACTGTAGGAACCGATGGTCGTCCGGATACAGTTCTGGGCAATATTCTTTAACACCAGCTCCGGATCCTGGGAGGCATAGAGCGCTTTCACCGGATCAGTAACCCTGTATTCTGCATAGAAATCCACATAGATAAAGTTATAATCCGAGGTGATCATCAGCGCATCATCGTCGTCAATGCCATCCGCCTCATCCCGGTAGCCGATGGAAAGCCCCTGGATCGTGGTGTTCACTTTTGTCACAGTCTGGATCAGGGGGATCTTAAAATGAAGCCCCGGCGTTGTCACCGCTCTGGGCGATCCGAAAGTGCAGACCACAGCCTGCTCTTCCTCCTGAATAGAATAGAAAGAACCGCTGGCAAGAAGTAAAAGAATGATCATGACCAGCACGGCTTTCACCATGCCGAATCCCTTTTTCATACTTTCCCTCATGCTCAGTGGTCCGTTCATCTGCCTGTTTGTCTGTCTGTTTCCTCTTAACATGGCTTTCCTCCTCTGCCGATCAACACTTTTTTCCCGCAGAAAGCAAACCCGTATTTTCGTATATGCTCTTCCGGGATTCCCTTTGCAGCAAGATTTGATTCATAATTTTTCTGTTCTATCTGAGCCAGCGCAGCCTGAACCGTATCAGACAATTCTTTTTCATCATCCTCCTGTACTTTAAATTCCATAATAATACCATTCATCACTGCTGCATTATGCTCCCCGCCTCTCGGCTCCAGCATGATATCATACCTTCCAAAACCGCTCTCCCGGTTGGATGTGATCACATACCGGTCCGAAAGTTCCACCATCAGTCCCAGCACAAAACCATGGTAAAAGCATTCCGGTCTTTTTTCGGAAGGCCGCTTCCCCGTATCAAACGAACTGAACATTTCTGTCGTAAACCTGTTCATATAAACGTTCATCGCCTTCAGGTCGTCTATCAGCAGCGCCCGGATAAAATCATTATAGTCATCACTTCCGGAAAACCAGTTGTCTATCATGTCCTCAAACATAATGTGGACTTCCCGGTTCGTCAGGGACAGCTCATACTGTGCGCGTCCTGTCCTTTCCACAAATGTTCTCCGCACAACCTTCAGATAACCGCTGGCAAGCAGGAGGCTCCAGACGGCATTCCTTTTAGCATAGCCCGCCCGCGAGGCGTGTGAGTTATGGCTGGAAATCAGCTGATTATATATGATCTGTTCGTCAATTTCCGTACAGAGCGTTCCGCCGTTTAACAGATCTTCGAATGTCTTTTTAATATCCGGTTTCCCTTCTCTGATCAGCTTTTCCACAAGAGAGTTGCTGCTGGAGTTTGCCCAATAGGCGCCTACTCTTCTTTCTTCCAGAAAATTAATAATTGACCACGGATTATAAATATCTTTCCTCTCCCCAAAAGAAAAGCCGTCATACCAGTCTTTCACCTGCTGTTTCAGCCCGGACAGACCATATTCCTCCAGTGCCTCAAACACTTCTTTTTCTGTAAATCCAAAACAATCTTCATATCTTTCGGAAGTTGTCGTTATTACTTTCAAATTATTTAAATCGGAAAAGATGGATTCTTTGCTTACCCGCGTGATCCCTGTCATAACAGCACGTTCCAGATAAGGGTTTGTTTTAAAAGCGGAATTAAACAAACTCCTTGTGAAAGTCACCAGTTCCTCCCAGTACCCGTTCACGTACGCTTCCTGCATGGGCGTATCATACTCGTCCAAAAGAATGATCACTTTTTTTCCATAATATCTGGAAAGAAAATCTGACATTCTGTGAAGAGCCCATGCCGCTGTCACATCATCCATATTACAGGTTACACTGCGGAAATATTCTTTCTCATTTTCTGTCAGTAGTCCGCTGTCCATTAAAAATATATTTTTATTATAAATATCTTCTATGATCCGGTTAATGGACTGCTTTGTCCCCGCATAGTTCGATTCTTTCACATTGGCAAAAGACAGGCTTATGACCGGATAAGTCCCCTGAAGCTTCCGATATTTTTCATCCTCCCAAACGGAAAGCCCTTCAAAAAGATCGCTCCTTCCTGCGTATCTGACAGAAAAAAACTGCTCCAGCATGCTCATATTTAACGTCTTGCCAAATCGTCTGGGACGCGTGATCAAAGTCACATCGTCATCCGACTCCCACCATTCCTTTATGAAGTTCGTTTTATCAACGTAAAAATTATTATTTATCCTGATCTTTTCAAAGTCCTGTCTCCCGATGCCTATCACTCTTGCCATACTTTATTTCCACCTCCTCCATAACGATCCTGAATTAAAACTGTTCTCACTCTTTTTGAAGTATAGTATATTCGTTTTTCCATCTAAAAGCAATAAGATCGTCCTGCCGGACTATGAAAATGTTTCTATTTTTATATAGCATTTTCACAGGAATATAAATGCCGGAACCTCTTGCATTTACAAAAGATTCCGGCATTTTATTTCATTCACGAAGAAAACAGATTCTCACAGATTTTTCAGGAAACTGCCAAATTGGTAGAAACAGTGCAGTTCTCCACCCGGATGGTCCCTTCCGTAACAAAGATTCCGAGTCCGTCTCCTGGTTTCGTGTAAAGCCTTGCATTGAGAGCCACGCCATCCACATAAATTGTCGCTATTGTATCATCCACTATCATCTGAATATGATATTTCTTTTCTGCCGTTAACTTTATGGGGCGCTCTGCACCCTGGCTTAAATAGCTGAACCACGGCCAATTTGGATTTTTCTCACAAAGATAACGGTTTTCATTGCAATGAAAAATAAACTGATAAGACTCTTCCGTTTCCGCGTTATCATAACAGCGTACTCCAAAGGATCTGGTCCCCTCCGCAAAAGTAATATCTGCCTCAAAGCTGTACAGACTTCCACACTTTTCCTGGATGATCCTTTCACTTCTCTTCTCTCTGCTTTCTATTATAAAATCATCAATCCGCTTCCGGTCTTTAAAAGCATTCCATACTGTGTCCGGAATCTTTACTCCCAGCGTCCCATCGGGCCGCTGATATACTTCATGCGGTACAAATGTTCCTGCCCATTCATAATTTTTCTTATCGTCACAGTCTTCCTTTGTAGCAACCCAGCCAAATAATATCCTGTGCCCGTTTAACTCAAATGTCCTTCCGGCATAATATGCCCTTCCATCAAAAGCATCATCCTCCGGCGCGATCCATGGACCATTGATGCTTTTACTCATCCTGTAGATCATTTTACTTCGATCACTGTATTCCGTCACAACATGGTACCACCAATCCCCAATCTTAAACAGATCAACCATCTCGTGCATCACAAAAAGATCGGGCGCCCAGAAATCTCCCTCAAATTTCCATTCTTTCAGATCTTTTGAGGTAAATTTCACAGTTCTGCCTGTCTGCTGTGTTTTTGGCCCCTTTTTTCTGGCTCCAAGAATCAGCAGGTACTGATCATTTTCCTCATCCCGCAAAACAAAGGGATCCCGCCAGTCATCAGGATCATATCCCTCCTGCGGCGTAAATGTCAGCTTATCCTGTGTTTTTGTCCAGTGGATCAGGTCATCACTGACTGCATGCATCAATACCTGAGAGGCTTTTCCAAGGTTGGGATATTCTCTGTTATAGCCTGTATAAAATGCATGATATCTGCCTTCTCCTTCAAAAATACTCCCTGCAAAAATAAATTGATCCTGCTCCTCGTCCGTTCCTCTTGGAATCGCAGTCCCCAGATCCTTATATTTTACAAAATCAGAAGTAACCGCCAGATCCCACCCAAACGGTTCTCCGAACGGCTCCGGGTTCCGATTGTCTCTCTGATGAAAAAGATAAAATTCTTCTCCTTTTCCATAAGGCATACAGTCTCCAAACCATGTACCCGGAAATTGATAATATAATTGATGCATTCTTATATTCCCTCCTTAAACAAGTTGATAATAATTATCCCTTCACCGCGCCCGAAGCCATTCCTGCAAGCATTCTCTTGCTGCTGAAGAAATAGAAAATGAAAACAGGAATTACTGTCACTGTGATTGCTGCAAATGTTGCTCCCCAGTCTGTCAGTCCCATACTTCCCACATAATCATTTAGGCCCAATGTGACTGTCTTCATGTCAGTGGATCTCGTAAAAGTATATGCATTAATATATTCATTCCAGCAGAATACAGCCTGCATAGTCGCCACTGTTATCACAGAATTCAGTGATAACGGAAGAACCATTCTAAAAAAACAGCCTATTGGAGAGCATCCGTCAATGATAGCCGCTTCCAGAATCTCCTCTGGGAAAAACTTACTGAAAGAATAAAACAATTGTATAGAGTAAGACAATGAAAAAGCTATCTGCGGGAGAATGATCGCCGCATATGTATTGATCAGTCCCAGTTTATTAAAAATAGTAAACAGCGGGATCAACGCAACCTGCATTGGAAGCATCAAGCCAAGCAGAAAATAATTTAACAGAAACTTTTTCCCTTTGAATTTTATCTTGCTCAGTGCAAATCCGGCCATAAGCGCCATCAAAAGCAGCGGTATCAGCACTCCGATCAACACGATAATACTGTTTTTAAAGTATGTCAGCATATGGCTTTTAGTAAATACTGTAATATAATTCCCAAAATAGAATGAGGAAGGCAGGGCATACGCCGGAAGCTTTCTGAAATCCTCCAATGATTTAAAGCTGGAAATCATCACATATATGAACGGATACACCTGTATAACTAATAGTAAAACAACTAAAATCCACTTTATAACTGTCCCGGCCGTTATCTTTTTTTTCATTATCCTTCTGCCTCCTCTCCTGTAAGCTTTTTAAATATTACACCTACGATCAGACAAATGATGACTATCATAATGGCAACTGCGCTGCCATATCCATATTTCATACTGGTAAACGCCTGCTTATACATGTATGTAGTCATCAGCTCAGACGCATTTCCCGGTCCTCCGTGCGTCAAAAGATAAGAAAATTCAAAGGAACGGAGAGAACCATTTAAAACAAGAAGACAGTTTGCAATGATCACCGGTTTAATATATGGGATCCTGACGCTCCAGTATTCTTGGAAAAGGGAAGCACCGTCAATCCTTGCCGCTTCTCCAAGTTCGTCCGGAACACCAATCAGCGCCGCATAGAAAATCACCATATACAGTCCCAGATATTTATATCCTTCTACAAACGCCGTAACATACAGTGAGATATTGGGATTGGAAGTCCATTCCATAACTTTCAATGCCGGATTAAATACGGATAATAACTGATTCACAACGCCCGTCGGTGTAACCGATAAGAGTTTTGAAAATATTTGACAGATTGCCACCGATGATATAACCACCGGCACATAATATAAAGTCTGCAGTATAGTTCTTCCTTTTGTTACTCTGCTGAGCAATATTGCAAACAGAAGTCCTCCGAATACCTGAATCAAAACGTTGATCACTGTATAGATCACCGTATGCCAGACAGTAAGCCTGAATACTTCATCCTTTATCAGAAGTTCTGCATAATTCTGCAGGCCGATAAAAACTTTTTCACCCACACCGCTCCAGTCAAAAAAACTGTAATAGCCGGCCCAGATAATAGATACGATAACAAACAATGTATAAACTAAAAATGCCGGAAAGATAAATAATAAAATAATTGATTTTTTTCCGAATGCTTTTTGCATAAAACACCTCTTTTCTGAAAGAGACCGACTTGCGCCGGTCTCTCTGATCTTTTAGCCTCAGCCGCTTACTTCGATATCAGCGAATCACATGTATCAATAAATTCGTCCGGCGTAGTAATACCCTGTGCCAGCTTCTGCTGTTCATCTACAATTTTAGTCAAAACATCGGAATCCAGTTTATCATCCCAGGATGTCCATGCAGTTTCTGCCGTAGCAAACATAGGCTGTGTGTCATAATATAACTGAGGAAGCCCTTCCGGAAGTTCTTCGTTGAACGGAGAGAATATCTGCGCCTTTGTATAACAGCTCTCTGAGAAATTTTCACACATATAATCAAAGAAATCCTGCATGGTATCGTCATAAGTCGCTTTATTGAATCCCTCTGCAAAGCCTGCATGAATCGGAACATTGGTAGACATATTATCCATCCCTTCTGTATCCGGAACAGGGAAGAACCCAAGCATGCCCTCATCGTACATATCTTCCGCAAGACCAATCTGGCCGGAACCTGTATAGAAAATTGCTCCTGTACCGCCAAAGAATAAATTGCATGCAGATGTAAAATCAACACTTGCAAAACCAGGTTCGAAATACCCTTCTGTTCCCAGCCGGTTCAATAATTCAACTGCATACTCTGCCGACTCGTTTTCACTGAAAGAATCCGTGCCCGCCTGATAATCTGTGATAAAATCTGATCCCGTAACTCTCCAGGGGGAGAAAGATAAGTACCGCATCAGCTGCCAGGCATCCGATCCTCCTACAATAACCGGAATCTCGCCTGTTGCCGCTATCTTCTCACAGGCCTCCTCAAACTCAGCCCAGGTTGTCGGAGCCTCGGTCACGCCCGCCTGTTCAAAGATATCTGTCCTGTACATAAAATACTCACAGTATAATCCCTGCGGGAACAGATACAGATTACCATCGTCCGCATCTGTCAGAAAATCAATGATCGCACCATTCATCTTGTCATAATAGCCATTTCTCTCCAGCTCGGCACCGACATCCACCATAGCGTCTATATCAAGACATGCCCTGGAAAGTGTTCCATTAGGACATCCATAAATATCCGGAAGCGTATTACTGTTAATATACATCTGCAGTTTTGTAAAGTAGTCCTGCATATCATTTACAAGCTCGATCTCATATTCCAGTCCTCTCTCCTCGCAGAAATTGCTGAGCAGATAGTCAAACACCTGAAACTGTTCTGTTGACTCCGTTCCTTTTAATAAAGCCGTAATTTTGGTTCTTTCCCCTGTACTCTGTGCAGAAGCATCACTGTTCCCCTGTGCATCCGATGCATTTTCCCCGGCTGCTCCGGTGCTGTCTGAAGACTGCCCGCATCCTGTCAGCACAGCTGAAACCGACACAACTGCTGCAAGTAACACTGCAAACATCTTTTTCTTCATTTCTTTCCTCCTCCTGCCAGGCGGCTTTTATTTTACCGCTCTGAACAATATATTTTTACGTTTTTTGTAATTATAATTATAATTTTTTTCGGGAAATATAGTAATCTAAAAAATGGTCAAAAATGTGAAAAACGCACACATTTTTGACCATTTTACATTTTAATTTTAGTGTTTATGCACAAATTTTATATTTTTATCCAAATTTTACACTTATTATTTTATATCGTTTTCCTATATTCATTGGGTGTGACACCATATTTCTTTTTAAATGCTTGAATAAAATAACTAAAGTCATTATAACCGACTCTTTCGGCAATTTCATACATTTTATACTTATCCTCCATGATCATCTTTCTGGCGGCATCCATTCGGATATCAATCAGTATTTTGAGAAAGCTTTGATTTATATACCGCTTCAAAAGTCTGCTTACATAAGTTCTGCTCATATAAAACTGATCCGCAATAGAATCCAGTGTCAGATTTTCACTATAATGCTCTTTCAGATAATCCATAATATTGTTGACGACATTCTGATATCGGTCCTCCGCATTTTTATTATTCTGTGCCGCCAGAAGACTGAAACTCTTTGTCAGGTACTGCACAATCTCATCAACCGAATGTGCATTGTCAATTACCTTGATACCATCCTGCAGAAAAGAAAAATCATATTCCTCCTCCTGAATCCTGCACTTGATCCTGCACATAAACGGATATCTCATACAGGCAATCAAAAGATCCAGGGCCATATATTTGCAGTCACTCAATTCTATGTCCGGTATGGAAAACATTTCTTCTATATCTCTGTTTGCCTCACTGATCTGTCTTGAATAAATCTTCATAAACAGGCGCTGTTTTCTGCCTTCTGTGATCTCATGGTCAGGTTTCACAACGTCATCCAGGTCCTTATAATGGATGATTGTATTATCTCCCAGGTAAACGCTCTGGCTGCATGCCCGGCACGCCTCAATATACTTTTCATTCACGCTGTAAACATCTGTTTCTGTATTACTAATACCCACACATATCTTATAACGAATGACTTCCTCCGCCACCTGCTTTAACTTTTCTGATGCCAATACAGCCTGTTCCATACAGTACCGGTCTGCATCCTCCTTTTTAAACAGCAGAATAAAATTAAACTGCAGGTTCATATCATCATATTCACAGAGAACTTCCTCACAAAATTCTCCAAAAACCTCCTCGCCGATATTTAAAAAAGCATATTGCTCCGGCCAGGAATCTTCATTGCCCGCATGCGCATTTTCCCGTGTAATTGCGATAAAAACATATTTTTCAATATGTATTCCAACAGCTTTTGTCTGGTACTCCAGGTCATAACGTGTCCGTATTCGTCCATGTACCAGATCATTAACAAATTTACTTCGGATATATGGAAGTTCGTTCTCAAAAGTTTTTTCCAGATCTCTGTAATATTTATTTGTCTGCTTTTCCTCCATGATAGCTGCATGAAGTTTTTTAATTAAAAGATCAAGCTTCACAAAATTCATGGGCTTTAAAAGATAGTCGGATGCTCCCAGCCTCACAGCCTCCTGAGCAAATTCAAAATTGTCATATCCTGTAAGAAAGACCATCTTTACTTTGTCATTTATTTTTCTCGCTTCTGACGCAAATTGAAGCCCGTCCATTTCAGGCATTTTGACATCCGTAAAAATAAGATCCGGGCCAAATGCCAGTACTTTTTCTAAGCCTTCCCGTCCGTTTTCTGCCGTTGCCACCAGCTCACAGCCATACTTCTCCCATGGAAATGATGACATTCCATCTAAAATAATATACTCATCATCTACGACCATTACTTTTACTTTCATCATTTTTTCCCCAATAAATCACCGTATTTTTCATATATCTTCTGCGAATTTTCCAAATATGGAATGCGGATCACCACCGTAGTCCCTTCTCCCTCCATCGACTGTACGGTCAAACCATAATCTTCCCCATATAAAAACTTCAGCCTCTTATGTACTGCATACATTCCCAGATTAGTATGGGAGGCATTACTGCTCTTGACTGCTTCCGGTTCTTTCAACAGATTCTGCACCTTTTCCTCGGACATTCCCACTCCCGTATCCCGGACTATAATATCAATATTAGAACCTATACGGATTGCACTGATATATAATGTGTTCTTACCATGGGAGCCTTCAATGCCATGGACAATTGCATTCTCCACAATGGGCTGTACGATCAATTTGGGAACCACCTGATTCAGCAATGATTCATCGACATCATAAACTGTCTTAAGCCTGCCTTTATACCGCATATTTTGAATATAAAGATAATCCCTCACATATCCCAGCTCCTGTTCCAACGGAATAAGACTCTGTCTATTGCTGATACTGATCCTCATCAGGTTGCTGATCGCACTGACCAGATTACAGATTTCTGTTTGTCCTTCCTTAAATGCCATCCAGTTAATTGCATCAAGCGTATTATAAAGAAAATGCGGGTTCATCTGCGACTGCAGCGTTTTAAATTCCATTTCCTTCTCCAATATCTCCGCCTGTGTAAGCTTCTGCATCAGCTCTTTGATATCCTTGATCGCTTTATTAAAAACAATATTCATCTTGCCGATCTCGTCCGATCGATCTTCCGGAAGCCTTACTTCAAAATCACCCTTAGAAAACTGCTCCAGCGCATCGGCCGTATCTTCTATCGGAGATACCAGCCCGCGGGCTATATACATACTCACCAGAATACCTATCAAAACCGCCAGTACGATCAGCACGATCGATACACTTTGTATGCCCACTAACTCCCTCCCAAGATATTCCATCGGAATAAGTCCAATCGTATCCAGACCGGTTATATTAGAATGAACATAAACTGCTATACATTTACTTTTCCCCCTCCCATATTCAAAACTGCCTTCGGATGATTTTTCCTGTACCATATAGGACATCAGTATATCATCTATTTTTCCGCTGATAATTCTATCCTGTTCGTCCAGAATTGTAATATTTCCATTACTTCCAAAGCTGATATTACTGGTCATTTTATCGATATAATCTCTTTTCAGGCCGATTCTCACATATCCGATGGGCTTATATGTCTGCAAGTCTTTAATAAGTTTAATGACATGCAGTGTGTCGTTTGTTTCATCTTCATTTACCAATACCCATCTTCCTCTTGCCTCATCCGCTTTTCTAAAAAGCTCATCCTCATTCTCTATCTCTCTTTTCTGAGACCAGACAGAAAAGTAGTAGCTGGCACCATTCATCCCATACAGTTCCATGTCATTCATCGTTACACTGGAATACTCCTGAATCATGATCCTGCGTATCTGCTTGCTTCTGGAATAAAAAGAATCGCTCACGATATTGACTTCATCCGATTCCGCATTCAATTCTTCCTGAATGATCGGACTGTCTGCCATTATTTCCATTTTATTGATAATCAATGTCATATAGTTATCCAGGGAATTGGAAAACTGTTCAACTGTCTCACTTGTCTGCTCTAACGTTTTATCCAGGATTATATCTGCTGAATATGTATACAATGAGACAACCAATATAATGCAGATTGGAATAAGTTCTACAAGAAATCCCAGCATCAGTTTTTTCCAAATACTGAAGTTCTGATACCTTTTTAAGAAATAAGACATCGCAAGCCTCCTGTATCCTTTTTCTTATCGTACTGCCCGTTATTATCCGATATTGTAACATATCGGTCAAAAAACAAAAAGCATAAACATAATAAAGAAAACAGCTTATCTGCTATCATAGACTAATCTATATACTCATGCTATAATAGTTACGGATAAAATAAACATAATTATTGCTTTAATTGTATTATAAATGGAGGCAACACATGCAGCTTTCCTATTTAGAAGAAATCCCGAACGAATGGCATAAACTTCTCGTCATCGGGAGAACTATTGAGAGAGACGATAAAAAGTATCACATCATCGGTATGACCATAGGCGAATGTGCAAACCTGTATATTCTTGAGCCCTTTACCGAACCGGAACATTCAGGGCGCAGGCAGAGAGCACACTGCAATAACCGGGCGCGGTTAAAACAATATGAAGAAAGGCAGGAAAGTTACCTGCACTGCAGTGAGATCAGCCTTGGCGATAAGCGCCTGAAGATACAGGGCGGTTCCGGTTCCCCCTTACACTTTGCCGACAGGGATTTCAGGACGATCTGTCTGTTTGTCGATATGATGCGCGCCGGATGGAAGGTTCCCGACTGGTTAAAGGAGGAGGAATGGGATAACCTGCAGCTTGTGACTCTGCATATCGCAGATTTAAAGAGACCTCCCAAATATACACCGGATATGCCCATAATCATAAAGCACAGGCCTGGTCATATCCAACATATCATCGAGAAAACCGTTACGCTGACTGTCGGAAAAAGCCGTACTTTCTCTTTTAAAGATCACTGTGGCGAGGAAGTACAGTGTTATATTAACAGGGTCACCCTGATCGATGTATGGAAGGACATCGAGAGGCAGTTTCAAGATCCCCGCTATATCAAAAAGCTTACGTCGGAACGGTTACAGGAAGCAAAAGAACATTGTCGTAAAGCATTGGAACAGAGTGTTCCGGAAGGAATGTGTTATGTCGGGATCGAATATGAATGTAGCAAAGATATCAGCCTGCAGTTTTGCGCGAAAGAATATCTGAGATCTTACCCCGAAAGCCATAACGGCAGCGCTTCTTTTTTGATGATGAACTTAAAACCGGATCAGGAGACAGGAACCCACGGGCTTCCTTTAAAGGGTGCTGTGATACAGACGCCGGTTTCTCCGGATACGGTTAAAATACCGGCGGAAATGTTTATGTATTTTGAGAGAACAAAAGAGTGGGAGGAGCAGATATGAAAGATGTCGTTTTGCTGTACAATGACTGCTGTATTTACGAAATTGTTAATTTAACCTATTTCCTGAAAGCTACGGGAAGCGAACTTGTCTTTTGCTCTTTGGACGGCGGAAAAATTACTGCCTTTGAGGGTTATTCTATTTTGCCCGATACCGCACTGAAAAATATTGACTTGTCAGATGTCAGAAGTTTTATTATTCCCGGCGGCGAAATATCCAATATTGATCAGGATATTGTATATGACTGCCTGAGAACGCTGCATAACTCAAATGCTTTAATCGCGGGTATCTGCGCCGGTGTGGATGTTTTAGATAAGGCGGGATTGTTGAAAGATATCCATTCGGCACAGCTGGAAGAATACGATTGTATTCTGGACGACAATATCCTCACTGCCAGAGCCAATGCCTATGTTGACTTTGCAATCGAGGCGGCAAAGGCTCTGGATCTATTTGAAGATGAAGCAGATCTGCAGGAAACCATCGCATTCTGGAAAGAGTTTAAGCGGGCTCCTTGATCATACAGATTCCAACAGTGGAAGTACACAATATTAAAATTCTTTACTCAGCAGAAAATCTGCCGCATGCATGGTTTTAATTCCCTCATAATTTCCGCCTGCGAATTCATCCGTGCGGAGTACATACTTGGGATAATTATCATGAATTTCCAGCAGCCTTTCATATTCTCTTTTTTCGGTCTGCTCAGAATTTATCTGCTGTGTTACCTGTATATATAACTTTTCATTTTGACGAACTGCTGCAAAATCAATCTCATGGGTTCCCATTTTTCCAATATATACCTGATACCCTCTGCGGCACAACTCCAGATATACAACATTTTCCAGAGCAGCCGCCAGCGTATCTGCATTATATCCAAGTACACAGTATCTTAACGCAGTGTCCGCAAGATAGAACTTTTCCTGCGTTTTCAATATTTCCTTCCCCCGCAGATCATATCTTGAACAACGGTGCAGCAAATACGCCTTCTCCAGTTTCTCAAGGTAACCGTAAACCGTTTCATTATCTACCTTTCTCTTTTCAGACTTCAAATAATCAGAAATAGACTTTGCCGAAAAGGTATTGCCCACATTATTAAATGTATATTTCACAACCCGTTCCAGCTGATCGATCTTCCTTATCTGATTACGCCTTACAATATCAGAAAAAATAGTTGAATTATAAATATCTTTGACGATTGTATATACTTCTTCCCTGCTGTAGTCCTGTAAATGTACTGCTGGAAATCCACCCAGGCGGATGTATTCTGCCAGTTCTGATCTTATATCGCCGACTGCCGTATATTGTTTTTTAAAAGTAAGATATTCCTCAAAGGATAATGTATAAATACGAAAGGCTACATATCTTCCGGTAAGATAAGTCGAAATCTCCGATGACATCATACGCGAATTAGACCCTGTCACATACAGATCTACATCATAGTCTGATAACAGAGAATTTACCACTCTTTCCCATCCTTGAATCTCCTGCATTTCGTCAAGAAAATAATAGGTTTTTTTTCCCTCACAGAGTTTCCCCTTTAACTCCTCATACATCTGCTTTGCGGTCATATCTTCATATTCCATAGAATCAAAGCGATAGCTCACAATCTGCTTCTCCTCTATATTTTTTTCTGCGCGCAGTTTTTCCATAATCATTTTTAGTATAGTTGACTTGCCGCATCTTCGCACGCCCGTGAGAATTTTTACAAAGGGCGTATCTGTGTATGCCATGATCTTATCTATATAAGCCGGTCTGTAAATCATCGTTACCACCCCCAGTTACAGGTAGTATACCGTAATTTATGTATTCTATCAATAAGTTTTTCTGTTTATAACCGCAAAAATTTTTAAAATAATATATTTTACGGTTTTATTCTCATCTTTATATCAATCTGCCATCTTCCTCGCCCGCTTCAACACCCTCTCATGCATCAAAACCATCAGCGCCAGAATCACCAACAGATACACCGGAAACAGCACAATACTGATATGGTTTGCGATCAATCCGAACACCGGCGGCATAAGACAGGTTCCCACATACGCCGCCGCCATCTGCACCCCTATCATCGCCTGCGACTTATCCGCACCGAAATGCTCCGGCGTGGAATGGATGATGGACGGATAGATCGGCGCACACCCCACTCCTACCGCGATCAGTCCCAAAAGCGCGGTTTCCTTTCCGACCGGCAACAGTAACAAAATAACCCCGCCCAGAATGACCGCCTGCCCCAAACGGATCATCTGCTCATCCTTCAGTTTCATTGTCAAAAACCCGCTGAACGCCCGGCCGGCTGTAATCCCAATGTAAAACATACTTGCAAAATTAGCCGCTGTCTCAGAGCCCATGCCCCAGTGCAGAACAAGATAACTGCTCGCCCAGAGCCCTGCTGTCGCTTCCACCGCACAGTAGCAGAAAAATGTGACCATCACTTCCTTTGCGCCCGGAATCTGAAAGATCTGCGCCAGAGATAACGGCCTGCTCTGAGCCGTTTCTTCCCCCTCTGCACCTTCTGCGTCCGCATTCTTCTTTTTCCACAGCGGCAGACTGAGCAGCAGGACCGCTGTCAGCAGAATTTGTAAGATCCCTATGTAACGATAACCCATATTCCAGCTCTTACCGCCCGACAGGGCATATCCCATCACATATGGACCGAGCGACGCCCCCACGCCCCACATACAATGCAGCCAGCTCATATGCCTGCTTGCATAGTGAAGCGCCACATAATTATTGAGAGAGGCGTCCACACAGCCGGCGCCCAGGCCGTAGGGAACCGCCCATATACACAAAGCAATAAATGAATGACTGACAGAAAAGCCGAATAATGCGGCGGCGGTCATTAATACGCTGAGCGCCGTCACTTTTCCTGTGCCCAGCTTTTTTGTCAGCCGATCGCACTGCAGACTGGATACGATCGTTCCTGCCGCAATGATCATTGAGATCACGCCCGCATAGGAAACCGGCACCGAAAATTCCTGATACATGACCGGCCACGCCGAGCCCAGAAGGGAATCCGGCAGCCCCAGACTGATAAACGCAAGGTAAATAATAGCCAATAATAACTGAAACATTTTTATCTCCTCTGTAATCTGATGTTTTTTGTTATTATATCGACACTTTCCCCTTGATACAATTTAATTCCCGACATATACTATAAAAAAACCGCCCAAACAGGAGAATCTATGGCGCTGCAGAAATGTATGTTAAATCTGAATCAGAGATTAAAAGAATTGGATCCTCACGGTACGCTGGAATTTCCCTGTGCCGGATATTCTTCCTATTATACTGACAGGGAGGAAGAATCGATTCCCTGGCACTGGCATGAAGACCTGGAGATCATACATATCGTAGAGGGATGCCTGGAACTGAAAATGCCCTCGGAAACCGTTTATATAGAGGCAGGAAGTGCCTTTTTCATCAATTCCAACATCCTTCATTATGGAGCAGGCGCAGACCGCTGTCATCTGCACTCTCTTGTTTTCAGCCCTGCACTCATTTCCGGAAACGAGGATTCTGTATTTGCCCGGAAATACATACAGCCTCTGATCTCCAGTAACAGCTTTTCAGGTTTTTCCATACTGCCTGCAGAATATCCTGAACTCCTCCAATGGTTTTGTCAGGCTTTTCATGCCATGAAGCAGGAACCTGACGGATTTGAGTTCATTGTCCGGGAAAATCTGTCCCGGATCTGTCTATTTCTGACACAGAAATTCGCTGATAAGCCGGACCTGCAGGGCACTGCACAAAACCAGAATAACCTGCGCATCCGTAAAATGCTTGAGTATATACACAAAAACTATGCCGACGCTGTCACTTTATCCAATATTGCATGTGCGGCGGACATCAGCGAAAGAGAATGCCTGCGCTGTTTCCAGAAAACAATACAGCTTTCACCCATTCAGTATCTGCTGAAATACCGGATCATGAGAGGAGCGGAAAAACTGCTTGACTGCCCGGAGGAAAGCATTTCCGCTATCGCCATATCCTGCGGCTTTGACAGCCCAAGCAGCTTTTCTCAGCTGTTTAAGCGTTTTTACAACCGCACACCGCGGGAATACAGAAGATCAAAAGCGTAAACATCCATCCTCCATCTCATATACTTTATCGCACAATTCATCCATATCTTCCTTATGATGGCTTGCCAGCAAAATTGTGGTCCCCTCTTTCTTCAGCTCCAGAAAAAGCTGCCTGATCCTGGCCGCTCCTACCCTGTCCAGTCCGTTCATAGGTTCATCCAGGATCAGCAGCTTCGGATGCTCCATGATCGCCTGTGCAATGCCGAGCCTCTGACGCATACCGAGGGAATATTTTTTCACTTTTTTTCTGCTGTCCGGATCAAGCCCCACTGTTTTCATGCTCATTCGAATTTCCTCTTTTCCAATCTGCTTTTTGATACTGGCCAGATATTCCAGATTTTTATATCCGCTGAATCCCCCGAGGAAACCGGGCGTCTCAATGATCATGCCGATATCTTCCGCGAAATCCGTATCCTTTCCAATCTCTTTACCATTTACAAAAATTTTACCTGTGGTTGGTCTTAAAAAACCGATGAGCATCTTAAACAACACGGTCTTTCCCGAACCGTTTCTGCCCGTTATCCCATATATCCTGCCGGGCTCCAGCGACAACGACACCTCTCTGACCACCGTCTCATCCCCGAATCTTTTGCTCACATTCTTGATTTCCGCTATATATTCCATTTTATATCCCTCCGCTCCAGCATCTTCATGCCGAACTGCCTCGCCGCCAAAATCATCAAACTCTCCAAAATAAGCACCGCCGCCGGAGAAAACCCGAAAAGCGCCTCCTCCAGACTGCTCTGCCTGTACATTCCCCAGCATCCGAACATATACTTCGACAGATTCCTTAGATAAAAACCCACTATAAAACTTGACACCTCTGTCACAAACAGTAAAGCCGCCGCCGCCGTCCGCATCTTGGTCAGACTCAATACGCAGAACATACTGACTATCACCATCATATGCACCAGCCACAGCAGCAGGATCCATATTTCCTCTGCGCCATCCGGCTTCGTCTTTCCAGACAAGCAGTCCAATCCCATCATACAAAATGCATAGAGAACACATCCCGCCGTCCCCTTTAAAAAAAGATCCCGGAACCGTGCATTCCACCACTGTTTTCTACTTTCAAAACGCACCATCTCAAAAGGCATGATCTTCCGTTTTTCCTCAAGCCAGAGCCCCGCTCCAAACAAAAGAAACACAATACCCGCAAGCCACTTTGCCAGATGCCCTCCGCTAAAACCAAAATAGTCGATCCCCGCCAGAAAATCATACATGAATCCTTCCTTCATGCTGTCTCCAATTATGATAAATCCTTCTCCCATTTTTTCTCCTGATATTATTATGATGCCTTTGTGCCAAGATCCACTCTGCCGATCAGCAGATTTTCCAAAACGACAAGCACTATGACAACCGCCAGCATCGTCCCCGTTGGTTTCATAAGATGCACCCCTGCGTAGTCTGCAAAATTCCCCGGCCTGGCATATCTGATCAGCGCAAGCTTTCCAAGTCCCAGAAAAGACAGCCCGGTCCCGCCGATCTGAACCATAAACGTAATGATCAAACCGCGGACACTTCCGAAAGGCAGGCTCAGCGTATACAGGATCACGCCGGTCACCGCAAGATACAAAAACAGGCACAACAGTGCTGCCGCGAAAGTCTGCGGTACATTCATCCGCCTCATCATATTCTGATGGAGAAAAGATATTCCATATTCCGCTCCGGGTCCCTGTTCGATATCCAGCGACAGCATATAAACCGGATTGCTCCACATTTTTCCTTTAAATCCATAGGGAAGGGAAATCAGCACCGCAGGCAGTGCTGACAATATGGTATAAAAGGCCGCCTGCACAAAAATATAGCACACCATAGCGCTGTTCCAGCTCCGTTTTTTCGTGCGGTACAAGGAGTAATAAGTATTTCCGTTGACAAAAGGTGCATCAGAAACTACAAGGAGCCACCCCAGCGTCAAAAACAATATACTGCCGCCCTCATGCTCTATCACCAAAAACGCCTCCAGAATATTGACCGGCTCACCTGTGCTGACAGCATAATTCAGAAAATTTTTCAACCAGTAAAACGGCGTCACCATCCCCACGAGAAATCCCATTATGACCCGCTTTTCAGACCATTCATAAAAAAACAGGTTTTTCGCCATAATTAATATACTTTTTATATTTTTCATCCGCTTTTCTCCTGCCTTAACCCTCTGTAAATAACAGGAATCGTCATCCCGATATAAACGATCCCGATCAAAACCGCCAGCGGATAATTCCCGTGATCTACATTGTCCCCGGTTACCAGATACCCCGGATTATACGGCACATCCCCCATAAACATCCACAACGCCTCATACAGCACAAAAGGCGCAAGCAGTCCCACATAACGGTTCGGGATCCACACAGAGAACGCCAGCCCGACCAGCGCCCACAACGCCCCGAACAGAAAACCGATCAGCACCTTCCCTGCAATGATATACCAGTCCCCATACTTCATGACCGCCGCCATGATTTTCGTTCCCTCCAGAAAACCCTCGTCAGTACCCGCCGGAATTCCATGTGCTCCGCCCGCATAAGCAGTCAGGGAAGCTAAAAGAAACGGCACCGCGATCATCAGCCCGCCGGAAACCGCCGCCGCCGAGATCCTCACTTTCGCAAACCGGGCAAAGCCCGCTCTGTGCAGTATCATCCACAGATAACCTTCATTATGCTCCTTACAATAAACCGTAGAGTAGGCAAGCACCGGAAAGACTGCCGCAAGAGGCGTAAAGCCGGAAGCATGAAAGATATTCGCCAGACCGTACAGATAACTCCTGCTGCCATCCATCGGCGCATCCAGAACCGCCACAGGCAGCAGCACCGCTGACACAAGCAGCATCCCGGCAAAAAAGCCCTTATTTAAAATACCCCTCTTCAAGTCCTGCACAAAAAAACTTTTCATTTTACCGTACCTTCTCAAGCTCCCCGCTCACAGCATCTATATAAATATTCCAGACGGAATCATCCACGCCGCTTTCCCCGCAGTAATCGATATATTCCCCCAGATCCATACACACGCTCCACATCGGCACAAGCTCCAGTTCCTTCCCTCTCAGCTTCGGATACCAGACCAGCTCCGCCGTGGAAAATGGAACATTCTCCCTGCACTGCAGCATACCGTTGTCAAGATAAGTTTCCAGAAGCTCCGCCGCTTTATCGAAACTCAGTATCCGGCACCCTTCCTCCACAGACGCCTGCTCCATACAGAAATTCCATAATCCGATCTCGGCAGTGCCCTCCTCACAGACCCACGCATATCCGTTCGGGTGAACCTCACCAGGCTCCTCCTGCCCAAAGGAATACGCTAAGGGAATATGATCCACAACAGGAGAAAACTGCATCTCATAAAATACAAAACCGTTTTCCTCCCAGAAATGCACCTCGAATAAATTGACATCCTCTATCCCGAGGTAAGAAAGCTTTTGCAGCAAGATCCCCTTTGCGTCCTGCAGGGAAAAAGAAGCACCGCCCGCCTCCATATCTTTCGCATCCAGTTCCTGCGCCTCCTGCCCTGCTATAGCACGGCATTTTTCTTCCAATAGAGCATCTTTATAGCTTCCTCCCGCTGCGCCGGAAAAAACCGCCTCCCTGTTTCCATCAGACAGCGCAAGATAACTCTCATTCCCGAATGTAGCAATCTCCACGATACTGCTGCCCTCCCCAAGTTTTTCATCGATCTCCTCTATCCTCTTTTTCTCTGCCTCCCATTCCGCCAGCAGTTTTTCTGTGATATTCTCCACTTCCCCCTGAGGCTCCAGAAAAGCGCGCAGCGTTTCTTCATTTAAACCGCTGTCACCCCGCATGGTATAAAGATTCACCGTCTCCGGCACCACCGGGACTTCCGCCTCGATCTTCATACGGTTTTCGCCGCTGCCCAGCACCATACTCACCTTCCGGCTTTCCGCTGATCCTTCCATCATGCCTGCTTCCTCTGCCTTTTCTTCTCCCTCCCCTTCATCTGCACTGCCTGTCTCATCTCCGCCTATAATATCCTCCACTGCCTCCTCCGCAGAACCCTTTGCCCGCAGAATCTCATCATCACTTGATACTTCCGGTGCTTTCTGGCAGCCTGCCAAAAGAATGAAAGACATGAAAAACGGTATCAGTGTCTTTCCTGTTTTCTTCCTCATATATTTATCCTCCTGCTCCCGGGGCAATCCTGCGCCCCTTTTTGAAAAAATATATCATAATCTTTTCTTTTACCCGGGGCAGTGACGAAATCCGCCCATATTTTTGGCGAAAATTAACCCTTAATGAAAAAGGAGCTGTAAAAGCAGCTCCCAAAATTTTATTATCTTTTTAAATCCTTATATTTAACTGACGCATCATATAATACAGATTATGTACTTTTACGCCAAAATGTTTTGCAATATCCGGTATTTTAACCCTGCCGCTTTTGTTCTTTTTGCTCAAATTCCCTGCAGATTCCTCAAATGTTACTACCGTATAACCTTTTGCCGCCGCCGTCGCTATAAGCCACGGATCTGCAATATCATTTCTTGCCCATTCATGTAATCCTTTTTCATTATAATACCCACACGTTTGAATATATTGCATGATTTCCGCATATTTCACAATAATATCCCGTTCCACATGATTACAGATTTCAAGTTTCGATTCTATTTTATCCAACCAGTTTTTCAATACATCCTGCTCCTGTCCCCTATCAATTTCATCTCTCACAATATCCAACAAAATAAATCTTTTTTCCTCAGCCTTCTGTGACAGAATTTCCCAAAAAGTCGGAACCAAATCTGAAGCATAATACAGCCTTGAAGCACTGATCAGCACATTAGCATCCAGTAAAAACTGTTCCTGTCCTACCATAAAACACCCCCCAGCCGACTTGCAACTTCAAAAAATGTTTTTCCTGTCGTATTTGTCAGTCTATATGCCTCCGCATAAGAAGTTTTTCCATGATTAACGCTTTCACATAGCGCACGGACAAATGTAGCGTCCAATCTGCTTTGTGCTGTATTGTAATAATTTCCCCCGGAACCTTTCTCCTGTTTCCATTTTGTAAAAGCTTCTATTGATTCCTGCACAATTTTCTCATATTGCTTTTTACTGATTTTTTTATGACAAAATGCTTTTCTTGCAATTACATTTTCGCTGCACAAAAAATTCTTTGCCAGTTCTTTTATTTTTTCACGGCTATCTTCTTTACCTTCAACCCACATCTTCAAAAAAATACTATCCGGAACCATCAATTCTCCGGCAACCGCATTACAGATCACCTCCATTGTATTTACAGCATTATCCGAATTTCTACGATCATTATAAAAATCATCTCTGCCAAGCCATATATGAACAGCTTCATGATATAAGGAAAATAATCTTCCACCCCAGGAATCCGCCCCGTTAATAAAAATAAGTGGTGCATAATCATTTATCATAGCAAAAGCCCTGAATTCTTCCAGATCAAGTGCCCGGTGGGTATTTTTTGCCACAACACCATTCATCATTACGATAATCCCGCATTCACCCAAAAGGTTTCTTACCTTGTGAAATGCGTCCTGTATGCTGCTGCATTCTTTATACCATTCATTTCCAATACCCAGATCTTCTCGGATCTTTTCAGCAATTACATCTCTCCCCGCTGTATTTTCAATACAACCAACATAAGGATTGGGTTCATAACCCGACTCCTTTCTATAACTGCTCATCCATTGCTGTATAGATTCCATCTCGCGAATCGTATCAATCAAATCACGGCTTGGCTCAGCCGATTGAATACTGTTTATTGTTCTATATTCCAGTAAGCTGATTTTTTCTTCCGGAGGTGTCTGTAAAAAGAAATAGCCTAAAGGAATATTGGAAATCTTACTAAAATTTTCAATTTGGCTAAAAGTAGGATTCTTTGTGCCCGCAAGCCATTGTTCAATATTTTTCATTAATTTACTGCTCAGCCTTTCTTTCTTTGTCTGACTGAGCGCCCAACTTATAATCGCTGGTTGTACTTTCACACTTACCGTCGGCATATCTGTGTCCTCCTTTCAGCTATTATTATATATATTATATCAAATCTGCTACAATTTGCACTACATTTTTACAAAACTTACACAAATATTCTGGAAAAATAAACTGTCTGTCCGCAGCTCACATCTCATTCATATACAACATCACTTCCGCCGCAAACACCCCGTCTGCATACCGAAACTCAATATTCCCGTTCTGTCTCTCCACCATACGCCTCACATTCTGCAGCCCGATGCCATGCTCCCCCGCATTCTCCTTTGTCGATAAAAAACCATGCCCTTTCTTTTTCGGCATCTCCTCACAACTGTTGGCAATATGGATTAAAAACACACCCCTGTCAGCTTTCAGCACCAGCTTCAGCCATTTCCTGTCACTCCCCTGTGCCGCCTCGATCGCATTATCCAGAAGGTTTCCCAGGATCACATTGATATCAAAAGATTTCGGCATCCACTCCATCGGCACATGGATATCACTCTCAACAGCCGATAAAACCAGTTCCGCCTTCCGCAGCTTATAATTTAAAAGACTGTCGATCTCCTTATTCCCGCATTTCACATACTCCGCAGGATTTTGCAGCTCCTCCTGCATATCCTCCAGATAATGCAATGCATCTTCATAATTCCCCTGACGCAGTTCCGCCTCCAGATGCAGCATATGATTTTTCATATCATGCCGCAGCGCCCGAAGCCGGCTCTGGGACTCCTCAATCACCTCAAGCTGATTCCGGTAGAGATCTGTCTGCCGCCTGTAAATATCCCGCTGTCTGATATGGGTATCGTTCTTCACGAGAATATGATACAGATAAAACACGCTTAAATCTGCCGCAAGAATGCACCCGCAGCAGAGAGCCGAAAAAAAATACGGCTCTAAATCCCCCAAAAACAGACAGATCATCGCAAGCAGCCCTGTCACCGGTATAACCATCAAAAGCATTGTTTTCTTTCCATCTGCTTTTTCTTCCTCCACATCCACTGTCCCTGTTCTTATGATCATCACATAAGAAAACAAAAACAACAGCACTCCTGCTGTCATTTCCCGCAGATAAAATGTCCGCCCGCAGGCAAAATAGGGAATCAGATAACATGCCGTCTCCACGCTGCAGAGCGTTATGATCAGCCAGATCCTTCTCCCGGCAAACGCCTCAACCAGCTTTTTCAATAAGGCGATATTCAGAAAAACGACTATCCCGGCAGCGGCCGCCCCATATATATTTATATTATATCCCCACATGCAGTCTCTCTTTCTCCAGTTCCTTTATCCTGCTCCTCACGGCTTTCCGGTAAGGCCTGCTGATGCTCAGAAGGCTTCCGTCCTGCATTTTCACAGTCTCATAGGTATACTCGGCAGCATAATCGCTGTTTATGATATAAGATTGATGGATCATCATAAAACCCGCCGGAAGCTTTTCTAAAACCCCTTTTAATTTCCCATAGAATTCATGCATGCCGATCCGTTCAGCAGTTATGCTGTCCTGTGCGCTTCCTTCTACATAACGGCTTTCTTCTTTTACCTTCTCCTTTGTTACTATACTTATCTTCTTATCATTACTCATAAAGTACAAAATATCCCTGCACGGAATCTGATAAAACACACCGCCCTTCTGATACTCAAACAGCGCCCTTCCCTGTGCCCGCTGTTTCATACTCCGCTCCAATACCTCTCTGATCTGCTCCTTCGAAACCGGCTTGATCAGAAAATCCAGCGGCTGCAACCGGAAAAGCTGCATGGCGTACTCCTGTTTGGAAGAAACATAGACAATATGCGTCGTATAATCATCTCCCCTCCGGATAAATTTCCCCACGTCGATCCCGCTTTTTTCATATAACTCAATATCCAGAAACAAAATATCCGGGCACGGCATCTTTTCCAAATCCCGCATGATGCTCTCACCGGAATACCACACTTCTGTCTCTATTTTCTGATGCAGTTTCTCCGCCAGATCAGAAATGACCTCCTCCAGTCCGGCACAGAAAATCTTGTCGTCATCGCAAATGCCTACATGATACATTTTTATTTTCCTTTGTCTTATACTTTTTATGATCCTTCAAAGTATCAGCCACTCTGACTGTCCGCCTTTTGTTACAGGCAGCCTTCAAACTTATTCATGAAAAAAACTGCTTCCTGAAATCTTACTCATCCAGCATCCGCTTCCTATACGCATTACCCGCCTCTGCATCAAACCCGGCAGGCCGATACGCAGATCAGAATCCCCTTTAAATGTATCAATAGATCTTATGGCCCGGCAGATTGTCTCCTGTGTCAGTTCCTCCGCCAGATATTCATCTCTGGAAAGCCCTCTCGGGAAACGCATCACATCTTCATAGTATTCTTCAAATAAAATATCTGATTTATCCACCTTGTTTCCTTCTTTCCTATAAGACTCTCCAAAACCCAAAATATCAAATAATTCTATAAAATTATATCACAAATTGTTGCAGTAAGCATTTGCTTTAATATCTCTCCACAAATAAAAAATGGTAAAATTCCTTTTCACTTTTAAGAAATTCTTTAAAGAAAAGAAATTTTACCACCATATAAATACTATCTTAAATTGTAAACCCCGGGAAACCATGTTTATATTTTTCATCATCTGTTGAATCCAACTTTCTGATCACTCTGCATGGATTTCCCGCTGCCAGCACCCCCGCCGGAATGTCTTTTACAACAACACTTCCGGCAGCAATTACAGAATTATCTCCAATGGAAATACCTCCTACGATTGCAGTTCCAGCACCGATCCATACATTATTCCCAATTTTCACAGGCCATGTATATTCAATTCCTGCTATTCTGTCCTCCGGGTCAAACGGATGTCCTGCCGCATATATTCCACAATTTGGAGCAAACCTGACGTCATCACCAATTATAATTTTATTTGGAGCAAGAATAATAAAATTATAATTAGAGAAAAAATTGTTCCCAACCGTGACGTTTTTCCAAAAGTCACAGTAAAAAGGCTGCTCGATCCGAAAGCCCTCCCCTATACTCCCTATCTCCTTTTTGATAAATTCTTCTCTCTTTTTTTGTTCTAATGGTGATAATAAATTGTACTGATAGGAGAGTCCTTGAGAACGAATTCTCTCTTTATCTATTTCTTTATCCTGCGCGTCATAAAACATTCCTGCCAACGCTTTCTCTTCTTCTGTCATATCCTGTTCCCTTTCTCTGATCATCTGCTTTCCTGCACATTTGTAATCGTGTCAAGATATCGGTAACCCTCCCACGCAAACAATTGCTCTCCGGTATTACCCGAATGAATTTTCACGATCTCTGCAATATACAACCAATGATCCGACGCTTCCATACTGGAAACCACTTTACACTCAAGTGCTATTTTATATCTGTCGATCAGTTTTGTACCAATTACATCTGCATCCTGTAATAAAAATCCAAATTCTTTTACTTTATCTGTATTTCTCCCCGAACACCGGCCGCACTTCATTGCCATTTCCTGATATTCGTTTCCGATAAGATGGAACCCAAATTCTCCTGTTTCATCAATCAGCTCATGAGTATATCCCTTTTTGCTTAGGCAGATCGCCATCATCGGCGGTTTGTTTGACACAAACGTCCACCAGGATAATGCCATAATATTACTTTTTTCTCCTGTTCCCGATGTAATCAGGGCAAAAGGATTGGGGGAAGTCATCTTCTGAACTTCATTAATTGAAATTTCCATATTCTTTCCTCTTTCTAACTAAAATGATTCAAAACTGTTTTTTCATATGATAATAAAACATCTTTATCCTATTCCGGATATCATTGAATTTCTTTATCCAGATATTCCAACGTACAGCGGACAATTTCATCACCAAATTCTTTACTGGCTTCGTTTGCGCTTTGAGCATACCACTCTGTATTATCTTTTCTGCGGTCCATATCTACCCTTTCAGGATACAGACTTAACATCATACTCGTCTCTACCTTTCCGGCATGATCGAATCCGCAGACCTTCTCCTGCACTTCTGCGCCCAGAAGAGGAATAACTTTAATATAAGAAAATGGATCATCACCTGTTTTGCAGTTCTCATAATAGTCTGCATAGGAATCTTTTCCCCACCAGCCTAAGCCCTGTGTATCTTCCAGATATTCCATAATTACTTTTTTGGCTGCCTTATGACATGCAAGCGTCATAGGCATCAATCCCGCATTTTCTGTCTGATGATGCGGGATGCAATAAATATTCTTGACTCCCCCATAAACCAGAGATTTTAAAATACAATAAATATACTGCTCATATGCATCTACATCTACATGAATCGTCCCACTTTCCGGTCCGGCTACCGCATAGCTTGCCACACCATACCAGATAGGAGGACAGACAACAATCTCTTTACGTTTTTCCAATTCTTTTAAAACACCTGTAATAACAAATGTATCTGTTCCTGAACTTAAATGTCTTGTATGATATTCAATCGTTCCGATCGGAATCACAAACGGAACCCTTCTTTCTCTCGCGTCTTTAATCTCTTCAAAAAATATATCCAGTAACTGCATCAGGCTACCTCCTTTATTCTAATTTACATAAAAAATCTGCTTCATATCATGATAATATGGGCTTTTCTGATCAAAAGCATACTCCTCAAAGCACGGATGCGTATGCCCCCACCACTGTTGAGTGACCGGATCCTCTTCCATCCTTTTCATATCTGCCGCATAATCATCTCCTGTATACTCATAATAAGAAAAAACCATTCTGCCATGAAGGAAAATCGAATAATTTGTCAGATTGCATTCCTGTATCATTTTCACCACATCCGGCCAAGGATCCGCATGCAGCCCAACATATTCCTCTACCATATTCGCTTTCAACATTCCCACCTGCCCAAAATATTTAATTTTTTGGCCCATTCCTTTTCCCTTCCTTTACTAAATCTTCTATTTGCTCCCATTGCGGCATTGCGGCAACACCTGTTCTTCCTGTTGCACAGATTGCCGCTGCCGCATTTGCATATGTTATCATTTTCTTCAAATCCCAATCAGAATGATAGATCATAAGATAGTGCATCGTTCCCAAAAAAGAATCCCCACATCCAGTTGTATCAACTGCTTTTACAGAAAACGCCTTTTCAAACCCGCTGGTATACTTATCTCCGTACCAGGCTCCCTTGTCTCCTTCTGTGATAAATACATAGGAGATTCCCTTGTTTAAGAATTTCTCTAATGCATCTGACGGATGGATCGTCTCCGAATCTAAGATCAGTTGCATCTCCTCCCTTGATATCTTTAAAATGTCACAATATTGCAGGCATTCCATGATTATTCTTCTGGCTTCCTCCGGAGAATTCCATAGATTTTCTCTGTAATTGGGATCAAATGATAATCTGATCCCATGCTCCTTTACCATTCTGAGCATCTTTCGTATTGTTGATGCACATGGCTCATCCGTAAAACTTAATGTCCCATAATGAAAAATTTTCGTCTCCAGCCAATGATCATTCGGGATTTTCTCAAACTCAAGCCTTGTATCTGCCCCCGGATTGCGGAAAAACGCAAACTTTCGTTCCCCATCCGCGCTGTTTGCGACAAAATCTATAGTCGTAAATTCCGGCACTTTTATCACATTCTCCACATCAATTTGCAGCAATTTTAACTGTTCTATCAAAAATTCTCCAAAAAAATCATCACCGATACTTCCAACAAATGCACAATTTCCACCCAGTTTTGCATTTGCTGCCAAACAATTTGCCGGCGCTCCACCCGGATTCATTTCAAAACCCGGATTTCCCATCGGACCTTGACAGGACGGAGAAAAATCAATTAATACTTCACCCATTCCAACAACATCATACATATTCTCTTTCCTCTCTTTGAATCTTTCTCAATGCGTGAAAGCTATCTTTTAATGAAGGATATAAAGTGCGGTAAATCTGATAATAAGGATCATACCGGTTCCCTCTTTCTTTAGAAGGTATAAATATCCGTCCCTTTTTTGAGAAAATCTCTGATGCTCTTTCCCAGCCTGCCTTTTCATTTAATGCAACCATTGCCGACATTGCTCCTGCAGCACAGCCTGCCTCTTCATTTTTCATCCTCACGATTGTTCTTCCTGTAATATCAGCCTTCAATTGTAACCAGTAATCCGATTTTGCCCCGCCGCCAACTGCCCTGATCTCCTTTATTTCCGCACCACACCCGCTTTCGATCATTTCCAGATTTTGCCGCAATTCATAAGTAATTCCTTCCAGAATCGCCTGCAAAATATCTTTCTTCGCTGTATTTGTCTGAAGCCCGATCATCGCTCCCATGGAATCTGCATCTTTATATGGCGGTCCTGATCCTGCAAAATGCGGCAGTACCAATAATCCTGATGGCTTTGTACTGCATTGATCGATCACAGCATCATATCCTGACGCTTTTATACCGGATTTTTCCATTTCGTCAAAATACCAGTTAACGATCGCACTTCCGCCAACGTTGGTCGCCGTACAAATATATAAATCCGGATATAGATGGTAATTTGTCGGGTATTGGCTTTTCATAAAATATGGAGCCAGCAGCGGCTTATCTGTAGAAATACTTAAAGATTCCATCGTCCCCGATCCGACTACTGCCGTCCCGCTTTTTGAAAGCCCTGCACCTGTTGCCGCACAGGATTGATCGAAACCTCCTGTTGCTACATAAACCGGATATTTAAAGCCAAGCGCCCTGGCTTTTTCAGTCTCGATCTGCCCTGCTATTTTTCCGGATTCCGCCATCTCAGAAAACCATTCTCTCTGTAAACCGGCTGCAGATATAACATCATCCAGATAACATTTTTTTTCTAAATCAACCAGCATCAGTCTGGCAGCTGAAGAATAGCTGCAAACAGGTTTCGCAATTCCGATCCTCGCCTGTAAAAAATCTTCCCATGTCATCACATGCCGGATTTTTTGAAAAAAAGCAGGCTCATGTGTTTTGTACCACATGAGCCTGAAAACACCATACTTTCTATGTATCGGCAATCCTGTTTTTTTAAACAAAGACTCGGCTGAAAATCTGGCCATAAGCTGTTCCAGTTCCTCCTGTCCTCTGCGGTCACGCGACATTATCACTGGCCCTAAGCTCCTCATTTGTTCATCCAGAATAACGCATTCATCTCCGGAAACACTGATAGATACTCCCTCTGCTGTTTCCGTTCCCATGTTTGTATTATTTTCTATAATACATTCCTGTACAAGCTCTGCCGCCAACTCTGGGTCCAATTCCTCCAGCCCTGAATCATTTTTCTGACATGGGTATTTACGATACGCTCTGTACAGTAAATCTCCACTTTCCGAAAATGTACAGACTTTGCATCCCGTTGTACCAAGATCAATTCCCATATAATTCATTGTTTTGCCTTATACACCTTATTATGATCAGCGATTTGAAAAAATATCAATCAAATGCTCTACCTCTGCGGTTACCCCTTTCTTCGCCTCCACAAGAAGTTCCGGGAACCTCATCCTTCCATTCTCTAAAACATTGGCAATCTCATTCACCGCCGCTGTGGAAACTCTTGTAAAAATACTGATCTTCTCAACACCAATGTCGATAGCACGCCTGTAAGAATCATCCGCAACCCCGCTTCCTCCATGCAGGGAAATATACACGTTCGTCCTGTCACAGATTTTCTGAAGCCTGTCGTAATCCAAATGACTTTCTCCTGCTGCTCTTCCATGAATGGTTCCAACAGACACAGCAAGAATATCCACACCGGTCTTTGTTGTAAATTCTTCTACAAGTTCCGGATCTGTCACCGCATCATGGTCGTATTTTGCTTCTGCTTCTTTCCC
Organism: uncultured bacterium; assembly: GCA_947647735.1. Classification (GTDB taxonomy): domain Bacteria; phylum Bacillota; class Clostridia; order Lachnospirales; family Lachnospiraceae; genus 1XD8-76. The sequence goes on from CANSLJ010000009.1 coordinate 94,855, forward strand.
TACTGTCCCGATTTTTCCTAATGGTGCCTCCACCAGCACGCCATGTCTGTGAGCCATCTCTACAATATCTCTTGTCTGATGGATCTTTTCCTCAAACGGCAGCTCGTACCCGTCAAACATAACTGTAGAAAATCCTGCCTCTATCGCTTTTTCGATCGTTTCCACTTTTTTTGCATGATCAAGCTGAAGCGCGATCGGCACAGATGCTTTTTTTGCCTGGTTTTTCATGATATAGGAAATCAATTCCCAGTCAGAAAATTTAATGTGACTTTCTGCCAAAGGAAGGATTAACGGATACTTTTTCTCCTCTGCTGCCGCAATGATACCCTGAACCATTTCGATATTGAAACAATTAAACGCTCCAACAGCATATTTCCCTTTTCTTGCCTCTTCCAGCATATTCTTCATTTCAACAACAGCCATTTCTATACATCCCCTTCCTCATTAAGATAATCCAATACCGCATTGATATTATCAGCAAATGTTCCTTTACAAAACTTCTTTTCAAAAAATGCGCCGCCAATTGTAAATGCCCAGGCACCGGCTGCTTTTATTTCCGACAGTCTCTGAAAGCTGGATACACTTCCTGCAAGGCAGACATTTCCTTTTACATGTTTTACAAATTCCTGATTCAATTTCACCGCATCCCCGGTATATCGATATCCCAAAAGATCAAAACCTTTAATACCCTTTTTCTGAACCAGTTCATTTGCCTCTGCGATCATACCCTCGATCGTCCCTTTCAGAACGCTTGGCCTTCCTTCGATCGTTCCGACAAAGGGATAATATACAACGCCATTATCTTCTGCGATTTTCTGCACACTCTCAAAATACATTGTGCCCATGAGTATATCAAACCCGCACTCTGCACATACTTTTGCCCCGTCTATACATGCATCCTCTGTATATGCAACAACCTCCAGGACGGCTGTTTTTCCTGCCTCATGGATCAGCTTTACCAGCCTTATCATTTCTTCCTTCGGGAGCCCTACTTCCTTAAATCCCCAGTAATTTACATCCGTATGCTTTGCGCCTTCAAAAACTTCAATCGCATTTTCAACTGTTTTATCATTCCAAGTTAGCATAACGATAAGTTCAGATTTTTTTTTCATATGGCTCCTTTCTAGCAATCTATTTCATAAATCGTTCCAATCTGAGGACTCAGCAGATCACATCCGTTCTCCGTAATAACGATCGGTTTTTCCCAACGCAGGCCGAAATCCGGTCCCATAGCAAATGTATCGATCTGGAATGTCATATTTTTCTTCAGCGGATAATCAGATATTGTTTCCATCCATGGCGCTTCTACCTCGATCAATCCCAGACCATGACACGGACCATATAATAGATTCTCACCATATCCGTTCTCCTGGAAGAATGTAATAAAATCTTTTGCGATCTGGGAAGCCATAACGCCGGCCTTCAGCTGCCCTTCTGTCCACATATGCGCTTTCAGGCAAAATTCCACCAACTCACGTTTAAATCCGGTCAACGGTCCCATGGAAACCGGCATGCCAATAGACGGTGAATAGCCGTCAATCTTGGCAGCAAGATTGATCTGAACAATATCTCCCTTTTTAATTTCTCTATAGCTTGATCTGGATATCGCATGCTGTGTGGACTTCTCCGAAAATACATAAAGTGGCAACCCCTCATACTCTGCTCCGTTTTCATAGATACACTGCTGTGCAATGCCGACCATCTGAAGCTCTGTCATACCAGGTTTTAACTTTCTGATCACTTCTTCCGTTGCAATCTTTGTAATACGCGCCGCTTCTCTTAAACATGCAATTTCATTATCGGATTTTACAGAACGAAGCGTTGTCATGATGTCATCACACCTTACTATCTCTGCTTCCGGGTATGCCTCTTTAATTCCTTCATATACAACAAGGTTTGTATCCAGCCATGCCGCCATACCAATACGGATATGATCCCCGGTTACATGAAGCTCTTGAAAAACATCTCTAAATGTCTGGCATTTTAATTCAGGATACGATGGATTTGCAGATTCTCTGTACTCCCTCAATACCCGTACCTTTTCAATCCTGCCAAAATCACTCGCAAAAATTTCGCTTTCCGGACCTACCATTAACGCACAGTCTCCTGCTGGTGTGATTGCAACACCAACCCTTTCAAATACCGGCCAAAACCCCGAAAAATATCTGGTATTCGCATAATCAGCCTCAGAACCATTTATTACAAGAATATCCAGTTCCCTTTCTTTAGCAAGTTTTGCCGCATTCTGAATTCTTTCTTTGTATTCATAGTCAGGTATACAAATTCTACTCATATATTTTCTTCTCCTCTATTCTTTAATCTACCGCATAGCCCATCACGGTATAATATGCCAGGTTTGTCTGCCTTGAGTCCAGCCTGCCATATTGCACTATAACCGGAACGGAACTTTCTACTTTCAACGCATACTGCGTCTCTATGGGCTGAGCTTTATCCTTAAAATATTTTTCTTCATGTGTTTTCATGCAACACACGCGCTCTGCATCCACAATAATCTCATCTGTTGTTACAGGATCTTTATCTTCATAATAAAATGTAATTTTTATAACTGCCTGCCCCTTATTGGGGTTTAAAACAACAATGGATTCATGCCCTTTTAACGGACTGTCCCCAAATGGCGGCCTGTCTCCATCCGGAAAGAACCATATTCTCTTTCCATATTCTTCCATATTTTTATCCTTTCAGCTTATTTTGCTCGTTGAGCAATCGTTTGCTCAACGGGCAAAATGAATTACTTTTTACTTTTTAATGTTTCTCCTTCTGAAAACTTATACGGTAACAGTTTACGGCTATGTTTTCCCGGCGTTTTCATATTATTTAAGACCATCTCTATCGCCACTTCTGCAATTTCTTCAACCGGCTGAATGATTCCAGTAATACTCTTATCCCGCATTGACATAGAATCCTCGCCATCAAAGCAGACCAGCGCAATATCCTCCGGTATGCGGATTCCATATTTCCTCAAAGCAGCATATGCGCCAAACGCCTCCACATTATTATGTGCATAAATACATTCCGGCAACCTTTTCCTGATGATCAGGTCCTCTGTAATCTCATAACCACTCTTGTAATGGCAGTCCCCAAAATACACCCTGTCATGTGTCCATTCTATATTATTGGCTCTGAGACAATTTTGAAAACCTATCAGCCTCTGGTTGCTGGATGTTTCATCCAGATCACCAGTGATCATAACGATATCCCTGTATCCCCTGTCTATCACGCGCTGCGTCAATTCCATAGAAGCTTCGCAATTATTAATACTTACAAAAGAATACGGTTTCTCCGTTATATACGGTTCGTTGTCTACAAAAACACAATTAATATTCTGCTTCTCATTCTCATATATCATGCTTCGGCTGGCGGGCGATACAATGATCCCTGCCACATTTTTTTCCTTCAGCAGCTGATAATACTCTAATTCCCGTTCCACATTTTCATCTGTATCACAGAAAATAATGTTATAGCCCTGTTCCCATAATCTGTGATCAATACTTTTAAGCATTCTTACAAAAAAAGTATTTGTAATATCAGGTATAATCACGCCAATTGTAGAGCTTGTCTGTTTTTTCAATTCCCTTGCATTTGCATTTGGTGTATAATTCAATCTTTTAACGGCTTCAAAAACAGCTTTTCTCTTTTCATCACTGATTCTGCCAGTATTGTTTATTACCCGTGATACACTGGATACAGATAATCCAACTTCCTCCGCGATATCCCTTAACGTTACTCCCATACCTTATCCTCTGTTAATCTAAAAACCACCAATTATTTTAGCTTTAGAATAACATTTTAATCCTTAAAAGTCAAAACTTTACAATTTTAATCATAGAGCAGCGGAGCAATCTTTTCATCATCTATATTTGATGCATCATACCAGTAACATCCCGTATCTATAAAAGACTCTACCGTCTCACCATTGATAAGTTTTACTGCGCTTTCAACCGCTGCACGTCCCATGCCGATCGGGTCCTGTGTAATAGCCCCAACGATCTCACCATTTCTTACAGCCTCTTTCATTGCCGCTGAAGAATCAAATCCGACAAGCATAACTTCTCCAATCTTTCCGGCTTCCTTTAATCCATTGTAAGCACCTACGCAGGATCCTTCGTTAGATGTATAGATTAAATCCAAATCCGGTGTAGCTGTTACCATGCTCTTGGCAATTTCGGCGGACTTCATCTGATCGCCTTCCCCATACTGAATATCAACGATCTCAATATCCGGATATTCTTCTTTGAGCTTTTCTTCAAATCCGGCTACACGTTCCACCGCGTCGATCACTGTCTGAGAATGCCCGATAATAGCAACCTTTCCTTTTCCACCAAGTAATTCTCCTGCATGTTCTGCAGCAAGAGCGCCTGCCGCCATCGAATCCGTAGAGCATTTTACATCTGATTCCGCCTCACCAACGCCGGAATCAAAGCCGATTACAGGAACCCCTTTCGCCTTTTCCTCCTGCAGAATTCCTGCAACGGACTCTGTATCAATGGCCGCCATGCAAATAGCATCCGGGTTATTCTGAACCGCTGTTTTCAGCATATCCACCTGCTTGTCCACCATAGTCTCCTGCTCCGGTCCCTCGAATGTGATCCGATAGCCCAGCTCATCCGCCGCCTCTTCAGCTCCCTGCTTCACAGCCTGCCAGTACTGGTGCGAGAATCCAAGCGCAATCATTGCAATGTACTTATCATCCTCTGTCTCCGCACTTGCTTCGCTGCCTGATTCTTCTGTTTTCACCTCTGCCGATTCGTTTGTGCTTTCGCCTGAGGAACATCCCACCAACATTGTTGATAACATTCCTATCACTGCTAATACCGCCACCAATCTCCTTTTCATCTAGTTACCTCCTTTTTTCTTTTTCATTTATTTATAATGGCTTATGCCACTATATTCATGCGTTGCTTTTACCTGCCACTTTTTTTCTCTTTTTTCTTCTCTGATCAAACGCTACAGTTAAGATCAGCACAACACCGATAATAGCATACTGTGTTTCTGTCGATATCTGTAAGATACGAAGCCCGTTTTGCAGGGAACTGATGATCAGGGCTCCTATCAGTGTTCCAACTATTGTACCTTCTCCACCCATGAGAGAATTACCGCCGATAACGGCTGCCGCAATCGCATCCATTTCATATCCAGGCCCCAACGCCGGCTGTGCCGAATTTAATCTGGAGGATAATACCAGTCCCGCGATTCCTGCATATGTACCACAAAGCGTGTATACACCTATCTGCCAGTTATCTGTATTAATACCGGAAAGTCTTGTTGCTTCTGCATTAGAACCAATTGCAAGCGTATATCTCCCGAAAATTGTTTTTGAAAAAATAATATAAGAAACTACGCACATTCCAAGAAGAATGATGATCGCATTATAAAATCCGTTAATTCCCAGAAAATTCCCCGTCGCAATTTTTTGATACCAGGGACATCCTGTAAAATAAACCGGTTTACAGCCTGAAATAACTAGTGAAAGCCCTTTTGTAATCATTTGCATTGCCAAAGATGCGATCATAGGCGGCAGTCCCAGCTTTGCACTCATGAACCCGTTCAGAAAACCACAAAATGAACCTACTAATATTCCTAATATAATACAAAGCCCGATCGGGAGACCTGCCGCATTAAATGCAACACCGCTAAGCACACAACTAAAAGTCATCACAGTACCGACAGAGATATCAATGCCTGCTGTCATAATAGGCCAGGATACCGCAAATGCGAGTAATCCGTTTGTGCTGGTTGCCAGCAAAATCGTCATAATATTGTTGTAGCTCAAATATGCCGGATTAATTATTCCAAATGCCAGCAAAAGAACTACAAGAGCAAGAACAATTACAATTTTTCTTTTAAACTCTGATTGTTTGGTTAAATTTTTCAGCTTTTCCATACCCTATTCTCCTTTACTTCTCTGGGTCGCAAATTTCATAATGATATCCTGATCGATATCCGCCCCTGTCACTTCTCCCGTCAGCCTGCCTTCACACATAACCAATACTCTATGACAGCATCTTATAATTTCCGGCAGTTCGGAAGAAATTACAATAATCGTCTTACCCTGTTCTGCTAAAGCATTCATCAACTTGTAAATCTCACTTTTAGCGCCTACATCTATTCCCCTGGTAGGTTCATCAAAAATAATAATTTCCGCATCCTTCGTCAACCATTTGGCAAGAACCACTTTTTGCTGATTACCTCCTGACAAAAATTTTACAAGCTGTTTCACTGAAGGCGTTTTTATGGCAAGATCATCCAGCTGTTTATCAGCATTTGCCGCACATTCTTTAAATTTGATAAATCCCACCTTAGACATTTTTCGAAGATTCGCCATGGAGATATTCGTTTCAACATCAAGCCCCGTCGCTACCCCGTAACGTTTTCTGTCTTCTGATAAATATGCTATTCCCGCTTTCACCGCATCCGATGGAGAATTAATCTTTTGTTCCTTTCCATGGATAATGATTTTCCCTGAGCTATGTGGATCTGCTCCAAAGACCGCTCTTGCTGTTTCCGTCCTTCCCGCTCCGACCAGTCCTGCAAACCCGAGAATTTCTCCAGCATATGCCTTAAAACTAATATCCTGCACCAATGGGCCTGCATTTAAATGCTCTACTTCCAAAGTCAACTCAAGATCCTGCTTCTCCAGTGGCTTTTGTTTCTCGACAAAAATTTCACGCCCGACCATCATCCTGATCAACTCATCTACCGTCACATCTTTTGTGTCAACCGTATCAATGTACTTACTATCCCGCATCACAGTAATTCTGTCCGCTATCAGTTTTAATTCCTCCAGCCTGTGTGAAATATGAATGATCGATTTGCCTTCTTCTCTCAGCATCTTGATCACTTCAAACAAATCTTCTATTTCATTATCCGTTAATGAAGCAGTGGGTTCATCCATGATCAATACTTTAATATCAAATGAAAGAGCTTTGGCGATTTCTACCATCTGCTGCTGTGCTACTGTAAGATTGCCAACCTTCTCTCTCGGATTGATTTTGACATGAAGTTTTTCAAATAATTTTTCAGCCTCTTCATTTTGTGTCTTTTTATCGAGGAATATCTTATCCTTTTTAAATTCCCTTCCAATAAAAATATTTTCTGCCACGCTCAAATGATTCATAAGATTCAGTTCCTGATGGATCATGATTACTCCCGCGTTCTGAGCTTCCTTCACATTTTGAAAGTTAACCTCCCTGCCCTCCAGAAAGATCTTTCCCGAATCTTTTGCGTAGACCCCTGTCAGGACCTTCATCAATGTAGATTTTCCCGCGCCGTTTTCACCAACCAACGCATGTACCTCTCCTGCATCAAGCGAAAATTTTACATCCGACAAAGCTTTAACGCCTGGAAATTCTTTTGTAATCCCCTCCATCCTAACAACTTCCTTTGACATTCACTCACCTCTCTTTCTTTGGTCTATCGTTTGCTCACTTTTCAAAAATTGTCAAAATATTTTGCATAATTTACACAATTTTCTTTCTTTTTGCCTTTTTAATATACCACCCCTTGGCCATATTTTCAACAAAATATTTTGTTTTTTACTATTTTTATTAAAATTCAACACTATTTTTTACTATTTCCCTCGATTTCACACCATATTTTTGTGCATATTGACGGCATACGTTTGCTCAATGGTGTTTCATCAATAAATATAAATGCTATCAGATCCAGAATAATTCATTGCTTTTAAAAAAAGAAAAGGATATACTATCATCAAAAATAAAATTTCAAATGGAGGTAACTCAAAATGAAAGTCTTAATGCTAAACGGCAGCGCAAAACCAAACGGAAATACATACGCTGCCCTGTCGGAAGTAGGAAAACAATTAGAAAAAGAAGGGATTTCTTATGAGATCTTTCAGATGGGCCCGGATGCCGTCAGGGACTGCATCGGATGCGGACAGTGCACCGAGAAAGGATGCATTTTTACGGATGACAAAGTAAACGAATTTATCGCAAACGCAAAAGAGGCGGACGGCTTCGTATTCGGCACGCCGGTATACTATGCGCATCCCAGCGGCAGGATCCTTTCCTTCCTGGACAGGGCATTCTACAGCAGCAGTTCGTCCTTCGCTTTCAAACCCGCAGCCTCCGTTGCCGTTGCGCGAAGAGGCGGTTCCTCCGCATCCTTTGATGTACTGAATAAATACTTCGGCATCTCACAGATGCCGGTCGCAGGTTCCACCTACTGGAACTCTGTCCACGGGCGCGTTCCCGGTGAGGCGGCTCAGGACGCGGAAGGGCTTCAGACCATGCGCAATCTGGCAAGAAATCTGGCATGGATGATGAAATGCTTTGAAGCCGGAAAAGAAAAAGGTATTTCTCTGCCTGATACAGAGAGGGGAAATACGACAAACTTTATCAGGTAATCTGCCTGATAAATGCCAGAAGTTTATTTACCGGGATATTGGACATATGCAATATCCCGGTTTCCGTATGCACATTCCACCCCTTATATACATCGATCCGCCCGTTGCTGTCCTTCACACACCAGAAGCCTTTTATAAAAAATTCTTCCTGTTTATCATATTTCCGGATATATTTCCAGCCACTTTTTTGTAATTCGTTTCTCACAGATATCGGAATCATTTTTATCCCTCGCTTCAATCAAAAATTATTACATGTCAGCTTCTTATCCTCTCCCAGAAATCGCTTGCAAGCACCACATCCCAAATCGTGTCTGATACTAAAGATTTTAAGCAAAACCCGATGAAAAATGCAAGTCCCAAAACAATGATCGGTTCATATTTCCCACATTTTTTACCATAATTACTGTCTATTTTTTCTGACAGCTTCCACGGCAGCCGGAAAGAAAACCGCTTAGCCGCATAATATCCCAGCACCGCACCCGCCGTATTAGTGATCAGATCATCCACATCTGTCAGCCTGAACGTAAAGATCTGCAAGACCTCAATAAAGAGCGACAGCCCCAGCCCCATCACCAGAACAATACGCAAAGAACGGTATTCCTTCCAGATAACCGGCACCAGAAATCCCAACGGCATAAATAAAATGATATTGAGAATCGTATTCCTGATATAATCCGGCGGACTGTTCACAATATCGATCAACGGTATCAGATTAAACTCAGGACGCACGTGCCAGGATGCTATTGTGGGAATCCCTACCGCCGAAAAAACAGCCATCAGATAACATGCAAAAATCATCACTGCTGCCATTTTGAAAAAACTGCGCTGTCTCAGCACCGCATACTGTAAAACAAGAACCGCCGGCACAATAAAAATCAATGATGAAAACACTTCTATTCCAATACTGAGCAAACGAACCATCTTAACTCCTCCTGCCTTTTCCGATCAGCCAACTGTGTGATCATCTGTTTTCAGGCTTCACACGTTCTCTGTCTAAAAAAGCCCCCTGTTTTTCTACTGTTTCAATATCTTACCACGGACTCAGTTTAACTTTCTATTATCCAGATTTTAAGATTTTATGAAAAATATTCTTTTTTGATCATTTTCCCCAAATCAACCGTTATAATAAATAACATTACCAAAACAACTCTGCATATCACGGAAAGGAGGGTGCCGTATCATGAGTGATGATGAATTGATAAAACAAGCACGATCCGGCGATGAAAGCGCTGCCGAGCTGTTAATAAAACGATACTACACTCCGATCCTCAGATATTGCAGATGGCACTGCCCGAATATCGAGACGGCGGAAGACCTGACACAGGAAACCTTCATCCGCCTCTTCCGCCATTTGGAGGAATATCACGGCAAGGGAAAATTCAGATCCTACCTCTATACGATTGCAAACCGCCTGTGCATTGACGAAAGCAGAAAAACTCATTTTCTTCCGCTGGAGAATATCGAAACCCTCACAGACAGCTATAACGATCTGCACCGGATCGAGGATCAGGATGAAATAGCACACCTTTTAGCACTTCTCTCGGCGGAACAACGGGAAGCCGTTATCCTTCGGTTTGGCGCAGAACTCAGCTTTCCCGAGATCGCCAAAGTGACCGGCTGCGGCCTGCGGACTGCCCAGAGCAGAGTCAGAAACGCTTTGAAGATCATGCGAAAGGAGATAAAATATGCCCGATAAAAAAACAGAAAATATGTTAAAGCAATCCCTTCAACATTCTTTTCAGAAAGAAATACAGCCGCAAAAGCTGGAAGAAACCATAAACATATGTACAGGTATCGTTCGTGCGTATCCGGACATGGAAGAAACGGCGCGGACCGGCTTCTGGCAGTATCTGTCCGATGTGTTCCGATTTGACGGACTTCCTATACTGGGCCTGCAGGCAGTAACGCTTTTTCTCATCTGCCTTGTTGCTTCACCCCTGACAGATGAGCCCTCCATCCTTCCGATCCTCATGCCGCTATTTGTGCTTGTTCTCCTGCCTGTATTGTTCCGCAGCCAGTATTGCGGAATGAGCGAACTGGAAGCGGCAACAAGAGCCTCCGGCGCCCAGATCTTTCTGGCGAGACTGTTTCTGGCGGGAGGCGCAAATCTTGTATGCATCACAATATTGCTATGGCTTGAACTTTATCTGCAGGGTTCCGCCCTGTACACAGGACAGCTGATCCTGTACACCCTTGTCCCTTACCTGATCTGCATGGCGTTGATGCTCCGCAATATCCGTCTCAAAAGTAGTAAAGGCATGCAGAAATGCGCTCTGGAGATGCTCGGACTCATCCTTTGCCTGGCCGCCGCCGCAAATATGGCGCCGGGAATTTACGAAACTTCCGCCATCGGTATATGGACCATCGCATTTTTTATATTCGGTACATTCTTTTTAAGAGAGATCATCTACATTTTGGACACGAAAAAAGGAGGAAAAATGTATGGAATTGTCGCTTGACCGCCTGACAAAACATTATGGGAGCAAAATTGCCGTGGATCAGGTCAATGCCTGTTTAACCCCCGGCGTCTATGGACTTTTAGGCGCAAACGGCGCCGGAAAGACAACCCTGATGCGCATGTTGTGCGCTATTATGGAATCCACTTCCGGCGAAGTGCTACTGGATGGAAAGGAAGTCACCTCCATGGGCGCCTCCTACAGAGATCTGCTGGGATATCTGCCTCAGGATTTCGGCTATTATCCAAATTATACCGCTGAAGAATTTTTACACTATATTGCCGCCCTGAAAGGGATACCAAAGGGAAAGGCGCGAAAAAAAACAAAAGAACTCCTGCATACCGTAGGACTTGATACCGTTGCCAAAAAAAAGCTGAAAACCTTCTCCGGCGGCATGAAACAGAGGATCGGCATCGCGCAGGCGCTTTTAAACAACCCGAAAATATTGATCCTGGACGAGCCCACCGCCGGGCTTGATCCAAAAGAACGGGTGCGCTTCCGCAACCTGTTATCCGATTACGCAGACAATAAGATCGTCATTCTGTCCACTCATATCGTATCAGATATCGAAGCGATCGCTGATGAAGTATTTCTGATGAAAAAGGGAAGATTTATCATGCATGGCAGTGTGCCGGAACTGACCTCAAAGGCGGAAGGAAAAGTCTGGGAACTGACCGTACCGCAGAAAGAATCCCGAAAATGGCAGGAACAGGCAGCCGTAGCCAATTTAAGGCATGAGGAAGGGCAGGTCATACTGCGCATCATTTCCGACACAAAGCCTGCCGAAAATGCCATTCCCTGCGAAGCTGTTCTCGAAGACTTGTATTTATATTATTTCGGCATGGAAAAAGAAAATGTCTGATGCCTCAAAAAGAAAACAAGATCAAGAAGAAAGATTCAGGAGGAAAACTATGGAATTAGTCAGATTGGAACATAAAAAAATATGGCGCAGAAGCAGTGTAAAGATCAGTGTTCTTTTGTGCTTTATCTATATCGTGGTCTTCGGCACCGCCCTCTCCTTTCAATGGTTCAGTTTCGGAAGTTCAGACGATCACACCAGTTCCTTCGGAAATAATTTCGACGGATATTCCATGATAAAGGAAAGCCAGAAATACTCTTACCGTTTCGGCGGTGCCCTGACAGATGAATCCCTGCAGCAGATAGTAAGAAACTATCAGGAAAAGAAAGCTGCCGGACTGGATCGGGAAGCAGATCAGACTGACTGGCAGACCATCAACAGCTATCTGGGCATGCTCTATCCGGAACTGAAAGAAGAAGAACTTTACCAGACGATGATCAGCTATGTAAATCCCGAAGAATTAACCGATTTTTACGGACGCAGAGAACAGGCGATCGAAGATTTTCTGGAGGTCTCCGGGCAGGACGGCGCTGAAAGAGAATATCTGCTACAGATGGAAGCCAGAACAGAAAAGCCTTTTTCCTATGAATTTGTGGAAGGATGGTCATGCCTTTTGGGAAGCATGGCCGCTGACCTCGGCACGGTTATGGCGCTCTTTCTCGCTATTGTATTATCCTCCGTCTTCTCGGGTGAGTGGCATGAAAACACAACCGCCCTCCTGCTCACAACAAAAAACGGATGGGGCAGTATCGCCCGTGCCAAGATCATTGCCGGACTTCTTTTTACAGTAGAATTTTTCCTGCTTCTCACCCTGGGTATGCTGCTCCTCCAGAGCTTTTTCCTCGGGTGGACCGGGTGGGACATGCCGATCCAGACAATAAAGCTGATCGCCATCGCTCCCCTCAATATGCTGCAGGCGGAACTCTACGAATACGGCTTCGCCTTTTTCGGGGCGATCGGGTTTGCCGGCGTTGTCCTTATGATATCCGCGGCGGCAAAAAATAACGTACTCTCCCTGCTCCTTGGCCTGACGGCAGTATACGGTCCGATGATGATCGTAAAATATCTGCCCTACAACCTGCAAAAAGCACTGGATCTGCTTCCCCTTGTCGGGAGCTCCACAGATATTTTCCGAACCAATACTTTCCGTATTTTCGGAGTCTATATCTGGTCGCCTTATCTGCTGATCACAGTGCCTGTCCTGATCGGTATTTTATGTATGCCCATCGCAGTAAGCAGATGGTCCAGACGGATAAAAAAGTAATGTCTTAAATGATCACGATATCTCTCCAGCCCATCTCTCTCAGGCGCTCCGCATAATCTTCAAGGAGCGCCTGTTCCGGCACAGGATAATGGGAATAACTCTCCCTCACTCCCATCGGACGATAGGCTATAATTTTATAACGCACCTGCCCGCAATAATCTTTCAAAAGCTTCCCCGTCTCCAGAACTGTCTGCTCCGTATCATAGAGCCCGGGTACAATCACTGTCCGCACCTCAAACAGTTTTCCCTCCTCTGCCAGAAACAGCGCATTCTTCAGCACCTGCCTGTTGTCACAGGCGGTCACTGTCAGATGATCCTCCCCGGAAAACGCCTTGATATCCAGCATAACGCCATCCGTCACCGCCATAAGTTCCGGATCTGAAGCGAAATCATAAGTACCGTTGCTGTCTATAAAAGTAGACAGGGAAACCTCCTTACAGAGGGCAAAAAGCTCACGCAGAAAATCGGGATACAATGTACATTCCCCGCCGGAAACAGTGACACCCCTGATATACGGCATCTGTCGTTTCACCGCCTCAAAAGCCTCCGCCGCCGTCATAGGGCGGATACGGGGACTGGCGTCATGGGGACAGATATGGATACAGGTATCACAGGAAACACATTTTTCCGGCAGAAAAACAACCTGTCCGCCATTTTCTTCTGATCTCTGGAGCGCTCCCGCCGGGCATTTTGTCACACAGGTCCCGCAACCGATACAGAGCCTTCTTGTCTCCGGATTATGGCAGTATTTACAGTCAAAATTGCAGCCCTGTAAAAAGATGACGGTCCTGTTGCCAGGACCATCTACGCTGCTGAAAAGTATGATTTTATTCACAGGGTATTTTGTCATCTTACTTTCCGCTCCTCAATTCTGCAGTTATCCGCCGCACCCATGCCGAGCGCTGTGGTATCCTGTAACACAGCCACACCGCTTCTGAGCTTCTCGATCTCCGAACGTTTTACCAGATAGCCGGTAATACGGATCACATCGCTGTCAGATGAATAGAAGGACAGGTAGCGCAGATTATCTTTAAAGGAACCCTTGATGATATCCAGCAGGAATTCCGGGTTTTTATGTACTGTTGTATCGATCGGGAAGATATCGCCCGTGCCTGACGGGAAATATTTATGGAATAAGCTGCAGTGCTTTAAGTGCTCAAACAGCTCTTCCGGCTCCTCGCCGATGGGGATTCTTGTCCCAGGGCTCACCTCTCTGTCATCAGAAAGCCCTACCTGCGCATGCAGCAGGAAATGTCCGCCGGTAACGGAGCAGTAAGGATTCACATGCTGCTCATTGAAGTCATTGATCTGCTCCATGATCGCAACGCCCAGTTCATCCGCTTCTTTATCATGTCCGAAACGCCCGCTCTTTCCTTCCTTTTCCATCAGGATATTGACACACTCTGCCAGCCCTACCATACCGAACATAGCAGTAAATCTGTCCTGATGAATAAAGCCTTCCTTTGCAAGGAAATTATTCTGGAAGAAACCGCTCTCCTCCACCTCAAATTTGATCCTCGCATCCATATAGCGGGCCATGATATCCATCACATAGGGAAGCTGTTTTTCCTGAAAATCTTTCAGGGAATCCGCCCGCTTTGCGATATTGGAAAGAATCATACGGCACAGCGTATAGGAGCCGCCGCCCAGTTTTAAACCGTTGTAGCAACTTGCGATCACATAATCTTCACCCAGCTCGGATGAGAACATCTTATGATTTGCAAAACTCGGCTTTGCGCTGCGAAGAGATGTTTTGATCGCCTGCAGGGCAAAATCATCATCCGTAAGTTCCGCATCATACTTCATTGTCAGATTCGGCACCGCCTGCTCTAAGTCCTCCTCCACTTCCAGAAGAAGCCTGCCCGCTTTAGTCGGCTTCGGACCGATATTCGCATGGGAGAAAGAATCCAGTACAGTCCGGTCCACATGGATCAGGAAAAGACGAAGCAGTTTTTTTGCGGTCTCCTCATCCACATCATTGATGAACGGCTCCAGCAGTTCATCCAGCGCCCCCACATAAACAGGGAAATTGGTCACGCTGGGCACATGCTTATAGAAGATCAGCAGACTGTTCAGCGCCTCAAACAGATCCTTCGGCGGATCGAGCTGCAAAAATTCGGAACCCTCCCGCATGAATTTTGCGTAATCCGGGATGATGTATCTCGGGCGCACCGGCGCATGCCCTTCGTTTAAGTCGCAGATGCATTTTGTGTCGATAGATTCGTTCAACAGCTCATCCAAACCCTCCGGCAGATCAAGCACCTCCATCAGGGAATCTGCTTTGTTTGCCATCGTTGCAACTTTCTGCTCGTGCGTCAGCACCGGGCTCTTAATTGTTTCAAGAATTTCCGCGCGTGTCTGCTCTACGCGCTCCATGGTGATTGGTCTCATGATATACCCCTCCTTTTATAACCGGTTGTTATTGTTATCCGTTTCTTCATTGCAGATTATCTTTTTCATAATATATAGTACACACATTATAATTGGTGCCAAAGAACAATGTCAACGACAGATGGCGCAATTTAAAATTAATTTTCCCTCTTCAAATACAAAACGAAAAGAAAAAATTGATGATAATTTATTTTGTATAAATAAGTCACTTCAAAACCAGCGAAAAATTATATTCCCCCACGAAAAAAACACAGGTATTAAGCACCCAGATAAAGCCTTCTGCCAGATCTCTGCTGACTTCATTCTGTATCTTCAAAATTTCCATCAAATCTAATTTTTCAAAATATACTCTATCTCTATTTTTCTCTATCTGTTCCTGATTCCATTGAATCCTATATGCCTTGGAAATATTATGTATGATGATCTGCTGAAAAACATTCCGCATAAATTCCCAGTATGTCTTTCCGCTTTGCACATATCCTATTCTTGAAATCACTTCTGTAAAATAACATTCTGCCGCTTGTTTTTCCTTCCCGTCTAATACATTCTTCACTATCTTTCCTATATTTTCTTTTATCTCATCCTTCTCTGAAATAGCCAGAAGCGCTTCACAGCACCTTTTACGTTCCTGCTCCCTTTCATCTCCAAGGCTTCCAAGTAAAAATTTTTCTATCTTTGAGGGAAAATTCACCCAATCCTCAATTATCGTCTCATTCCTAACAAGTTCCTTATACTTTTTTCCCGGTTGCAGAGATACCGGAATCTTCCTGTCAATAAAACCACCATCCGGCAGCCCGCATAAATGCTGATAGGATTCTATCATCGGATAATTGATATACAACTTTCCCATATCCGCCGCATCCATAAAACAGTTTTGTATTTCCAGAATCTTTGTTTCAGAAAAATTAATATCATGGCGTTCATAGTCAAATATTAAAATAATATTTACAAAATCATTTTTATAACAAAGCGGCGTTTTCCCCTGTTTCTTACTGATCACAAATGGCAAATCGATATCCTCTTCCGTCCATCCCTCACCATATTCACTTTCGATGTCTTTATATAATGCATAAATATTTGTTCCATAAACCCAGACATCATCCATGTCAATATTTATTTCCGGAAAACATCTGAAAACAAGCCGGAACAACTCATCTTTCTCATGTTTTCCCTCTACGACCAGAAGCGTTCTGCTCCTTAGCCTTTCCTCATTCGTGTATTCACTCATGCTCCGCAAATTCCCCGCTGATATACATCTTCTCCAGATTATGCCCTTCTCGAAGCTCCCGCGACGTTGCCTCGTGGAGAGCTGTCAGTTTTCCGCTTTCCGACAAGATAAACAAGCAGTCCGGGCGCATTAACCTGTTAGCCATCAGATTCGTGTTGTGCGATGTCAGTATGATCTGACATGCCGGATATTTTTTCTTTAAAAATCTGATCACTTTCTCCGCCATTTCATAATGATAAAAAGCATCGAATTCATCTAAATACATAAAGGAAGTATTTCTCGCTACAGAGACAAATCTGCGATAGAGTGTGGCGAGAGCCCTTGTTCCGCTGGATGCATTTTCATAAAACGGAATCAGTCTTTTATGTGCAAAATATAATTCTCTCTGACCATCCGGTAATCTTTTTAACGCCAGCCTGCACTTTACTCCCATTGCGTTGAGAAACTCTTCAAAATCGTTTAATTCCGACAGATTCTCTAATTGTTCAAAAAAACTTTCATTTCTTTCCCGCTTTTTATATGCCTCATCATTCTTCAATGTTATCATATTCATTTTTCTGACATAGTCAGCGAATTCCAACAGCAGAGAATCTGCTCTCAACGCTACATTAAATATGACCCATCTGAGAAACGGCAGTTTCATTGTATCTGCTTCCTCTGTACCGCTGCTCTTCTCCAAAGACTGCAGATATCGTTCAATATTTGCGGTTTCTGCCTCAACATACTCTAAATTGCCAAAATCAAATTTATAGTTAAAAAAGTCACATTGAAAAATTTTTCGCCGGTCTATTATAAGTTCTTCACTCTTTAAATCCATATCTGAAAACAATGCGTAATTATATATCAACTCATGGCTTCCAAATTGAAACTCATATGAAAAAGAAGCCGCATCTTCTGCTGAATCAGCATTCAAAAAGACACCTTCCTGCAAAAATGACGGCTTCCCAAACAATATACCTCTTATATCCATCAGAGCCTTTCCCAAGTTCGTCTTCCCTGTCGCGTTCCTGCCATAAATCAGCATTTTACTGATCATCTTATCAGTAATACAGTCTGTGCTGAACTGATATCCTGATATATTTTGAAAATCTATCACTATATCTTCCTTAAAGTTTTTATAACTCCTTACAGCAAATTTTTTTAGCATATATTATTTATTCCCTTCCCCGTCTCTGCTGCAATACATATACAGCCAATACCCTTTACAGCCAATTTCCATAAAAAACAATAATAAGCAATGATATCTATAATTCCAGTATAACCAATCCAAATCTGCAGCGCAACATTTATCCGTAAAAAAATTACGGCAGAATTTATACGCCAAGTCTCCCCATCCTCTCCTCAAACTCCTCATAAAAATCCCGCCCTTTCTCATAGGGCTTCCTGTAAAACAGCTCCAGCATGGCGAGGTTGATCTTCTTCACCCTCTCGTCCTCCCCCGCATCCAGAAGCGCCTGCATCTCCTCCTGAAAATCCTTACAGAAATAATGCCATTTTACAATAAAAGCCTCATTCTTTTTCAGGTTCGGGATCCCCAGCCATTTCTCTATCTTCACCTTCGTCCCGTTAAGCTTCGGACAGGCATCTTTCAAAACAAAATACTGAAAACCCTTTACCGCTTTCACCCCGTCCTCAGTCTCGATCTCCCGCACCTCATAATTTCTTCCCAGCGGAAACAGCCTGCACAGCCCCGGGCGGAACGCATGAATACTGCATCTGCCCTCCTCATTTAAGAAACCGCAGACCTCCCTCTCCCCGGCCATTTTCAGATTCGGCAGCACCATCCCGTCTGTCATATAAAGTTCTATCTTATCTTCCATCAGCTCATCAAAACTTTTGCGGAGGTTCCGTGTCAGTTCACAGATATCAAAAGGAGTCAGTATAACTGACTCCCCCATTTCCTGACAGCAATAGGAGCAGCCCTTGCAATCGTTACATCCTATCCTTGCCATATCTCCTGCAGTATATAATTTATCCGGTGTCATGATCGTCCTTTATCTCACAATTCTATGAATCCTGGATGCAAAGCATCTCTTTAACATTTCCGCCTATTTTATGATCCTCTGGATCCTCCCCAGAAAAGACTTCTCCGTTATTTCCGATTCCGGATTTTCATGTTCAAAGATCGAAGAACTGCCTCTTTCATCTTCCTGTTTTTTATCCACATAATTTCTCTGCACATCATCTTCCTGACAGAAGATAGCCGCCGATGTTTTCCCGAGCGTCACTTCCAGCCTGCCGCCTTCCACCTTATACTCCACCGGCTCCACGTTGAATCCGTTTTCATCCGTCAGCATGACCCGTACCATCTTCGCTTCCTTCGGCACGCCCAGCGCCCATACTTCCAGCTTTCTGGTCACCTCATGGTCGTTATTATTCACGACAGTCAGCGTTCTTGAACTGTCGCTGAAGCGCCCGAAAGCGATCAGGTTAAATTCACCGATGATCGGCTTCAAAGAACCAGTGCGCAGTTCCGGACGGGACTTGTGGATCCTGATGATCTCCTGATGGAATCTGATCAGCTCCTGATCCTCATGCCCCCAGGGATAGGTTCTCCGGTTATCCGGATCTGTAAACCCGCAGACGCCCGCCTCATCTCCATAATAGACCGTGGGCGCACCGGTCCATGTCATCTGGATCATCACAGCTTCCCTGAATACCGCCTTATTGACCTCTCTCTCAGCCGCTTCCGGACCGAGATAATTTGTCCGCCCTACCTTCCGGTTTGTCCTTGTCAGAAAACGGGAATGATCGTGGTTCGACAATTCGTTCATCGCAACCATCCTCGCCGGCCCCATCAGCCTTGCCCCGTTATATTTCATGGCGCCCCAGAAATTATCCGCATGTCCCAGCATATCCATCCTGAAATCATCGCTGTGCTTTTCCATGCCGGTTAAAAACCATGTGACAGGCTCCATAAAAGCGTCATAGTTCATCACGCTGTCCCATTCTTTTCCGTTCAGCCAGGGCTTCGGATTCCCGTACTGCTCCGCCAGGATTAGCGCGTCGGGATTGGCATTTTTCACACGCCTTCTGAACTCCTGCCAGAAGTGATGGTTCATCTCCGGGGACATCCCGAGATCCGCCGCCACGTCCAGACGCCAGCCGTCCGCATTGTACGGCGGGGAAACCCATTTTTCCCCGACATTTAAAATATACTCCATCAGTTCATGGGAATTCTCATAATAGAGCTTCGGCAGCGTATCATGCCCCCACCAGCCGTCGTAGGTATTATTGTAGGGCCACCTGTTCTGATCATGAAACAGAAACCAGTTGCGATAGGGACTTTCAGCCGAGACATAAGCTCCCTTTTCATAGCTTTCCGCCTCCTCATAGATCCGCTCCCTGTCCAGCCATTTGTTAAAAGAACCGCAGTGATTGAACACACCGTCTATAATGACGCGGATGCCCCGCTTATGCGCCTCCTCCACAAGCTTTGCAAAAAACTCGTTGCTCGCCTCCAGATTCCGCTTATCCGTCACACGGTTGATATAGCGGGAAGCAAATCTGTTTTCCTTCTGCCCGTCCTTCAGCAGTTCCCCCTCGTCATATACGATCTTACCGATGTGGGGATCTATATACTCATAATCCTGAATATCATATTTATGATTGGACGGGGAGACAAACAGCGGATTGAAATAGATCGCCTCGATCCCCATCTTCTCCAGATAATCCAGCTTATCCATCACGCCCTGCAGATCGCCGCCGTAAAACTCACGGATACCCATCTGTGCCGGGTATTTATCCCACTGCTCCTCCGGCACCCGCGCGGAATAGTCTCCGATATAAAAATATTCCTTATCTAATACATCATTACTCTTGTCCCCGTTATAGAAACGATCCACCAGAATCTGGTACATGACCGCTCCCTTTGCCCAGTCCGGCGTTTTAAAACCGGGAATGATCGTAAAATAATAATCCGGATCAGCGTCTTTTACCGCCCCGCGCTGATCAAAGTAAAGCGTCATCTTGCCCGACTGTACCTTAAAACAGTAGGAAATGCTCTCATCAGAAAGTTCCAACACCAGTTCATAATATTCAAACAGATCCGTCTCCTCTGTCTTTTCCATCAGATGAGAGGTACCGCCCCACTCCAGAAAAACCCTGTCGATATTGTTCTTTTCCGCACGGAAACGTACTGTCACCTCGCTGTAAGGCGCCGGCTCCGCCGGATAAAGATAGTTTTCCGTGTTATCTGAATATAAAGCCCGCTTATTGAAAACAGGGCGCATTGCCGAAACATAATACTGGGGATTAAACGATGACTGAAATCCAGAACTCATATAAAAACGCAACCTTTCTATATTTCTTTTTAATCCTGCCATTATATTTTATTATGTTTACCCTGCTCTTTCAAGTAAAAAATCAGATCAGTTTTTCTTTTCATCCTTTTTTAACATTTTATACAGTATCCAGAGTGTCAGCCCGCACACAAATATCATAGGCAGCCCGGTGAGCACACTGGCTGTCTGCATTGTCTCCAGCCCGCCGATCCTCGTCAGCGCCAGTGCGAATAAAACAAATACAGCCGCCCATGTCAGCCTGTTCCAGCGGGGAGGCTGCTCATCGCCCCCCAGATTTTTTGTCGTTGCCGACGCCAGTATATACGCTGATGAATCAATAGTCGTTGCCATAAATATAATGGTGAGCAATGTAAATATAATACCTGTCAGCATCGGAAACGGCAGCGTGTCAAGTATCGCTATCACAGCAGCCTCCTTGCCCTGCGTCGCAAGGATCGTCACCAGATCCACTTTCCCGCTCAGCTGAAGGTCAAGAGAATAGCACCCCAGCGTGGAAAAACTTAACAGGCATCCTAAAGATCCATAGCCGATCATGCCTAAAATAACCTGCCTGATCGTCCTTCCCCTGGAGATCCTCGCTGTAAACAACCCCATGATCGGTATATAGGAAAGCCACCATCCCCAGTAAAATACAGTCCAGTTCTGCGGAAAACCGCTTTTTCCAAAAGGATCGGTATTAAAACTCATGTGAAAAAAGTTTGAGATAAACAGGCCGATACTATTCAGTTCCACATCAGCCACACGGTTTACTCCCACGATCATCATTACAAAAAAGATAAAGGCTACCGCGACATAAATATTGATATTGCTGAGTACTTTAATCCCTTTATCAAGCCCTCTCCACACACTGGTGGAAAAAATAGCGAACCACAAAACAAATACACCCATCAGCAGTGTTCCGTTGTTCGGAATATGAAATGTCCTGCTGATGATCTGGCAGACAAGCGGAGCGGCAAGCCCCATGGAAGTTCCTATCCCGCCTAAAACAGCAAAAACCGTGAATATATCGATTGCTCCTGACACAAATCTGTTATTGCCCAACCGGGATTCCCTGCACAGATCTCCAAGCCGCACGGAAGTTCCTTTTCTGACAAACAGATTATATGCGATAGCGATCGTTGCCGGTGTATAAAAAAGCCATGCACTGGGTCCCCAGTGAAACTGTCCGTACATATGCGCATACTCATAGGCCTCCGTTGACAAAGGTTCTATGCCAAACGGTGTGTCCGTGAGATAATATATCGGCTCAATGAACGAAAAGATCATCAGGGAACTGGCGATTCCCGTGCAGAACATCATTGCCATCCAGCTGAAATTGTCATATTCCGGCTTTTCGTCCGGATCACCCAGAACCACTTTTCCATACTTGCTGAAAGTCAGGCACATCAGAAAGATCACCAGTATCACGTACATAAGAATATATAAAAATCCCAGCTTGTGTGTAAAAATATACATCAATCGGTCAACTGCTGTTTTACTTGCCTCCGGAAACAGCAAAAGCAGCCCGATGATAACTATGATACATCCCACGGAAAGAAAAAATATTGTTTTTTCAAGGCTGCCGCCCTTCTTCTTGTTTTCCATCTGCTCTCCTTTTCAGGTGTTTTCGCCTATCGATATGAACGCTCCAGTATTTCCATCACTCTTTCTCTGGAAAGCGGCTGCGGCTCTATCTCAAATAACTCTCCCTGGTATTCAACTGCGTTCCTGCAGATTATTTCCAGTTCTTCTCTTGTAATACCATATTCGGACATCCGAAGGCTTTCTACCCCGCACTCTTTTTCCATTTCATATAATATTTTAACCAGATCTTCCGCCCCTGCTTCCTGATTTCCTGAAAGCGCTCTCGCTATGTCGGCATATCGCTCCGGTATAACGTTTTCAAAGCTTTTAAAATATTCATTTGCTATCATAAGCAGCGCGGCGCCGTGAGGCAGGTTATCATGATATGCTCCCATTGCCTGCGCTATAGAATGGTTCGATGTGCAATTTGATAAAGATTCCACAATGCCTGAAAGCGAACTTGCCATAGCGACCGCCTCCCGGGCCTCGATATTCTGCCCGTCCCTGCACACATCCACCAGATACCGCCCCAAAAGGGAAATGCTCTTTAATGCAAAAATATCGCTGATCGGGGTTGCAACTGTCGCAATATAACCTTCCATGGCATGAAACAACGCATCAAACCCCTGAAAAGCAGTCAGCTTCTGAGGCACCGACACCATCAACTCCGCGTCGACAAATGCATATGCCGCAAACATCTCAGGCGCTCCAAAGCCAAGCTTTTCATTTGTTTCCTCTTTGGTGATCACCACCCAGGGGTCCGCTTCCGTTCCCGTTCCCGCCGTTGTCGGTACTGCGATAACAGGCAGCGGCTTATTTTTGATCTCATATCCTTTTCCGGAGCCCGTCACCACATAATCCCAGAAATCGCCGTCATTGGTGGATAACAATGCGATCGACTTCGCGGTATCGATGCTGCTCCCGCCTCCAAAGCCCAGCACCATATCGCAGCCTTCCTCCCTGCATATCTTTGCCGCTTCTTCGACCTGCTTTTTCCCGGGATTGGGATGAACGCCATTGTACAGGATACTCTCCGCCCCGTTTTTCTTTAACAGGGTTTTGAGCCGGTCAAGATGCCCCCCATCCACGATCCACTTGTCAGGCGTTGTTACGATCATTGCCTTTCTCCCCGGAAGCTTCACCTCCCCAAGCTTATCGAGGCATCCCCTTCCAAAGAATATTTTTGTTGGTATGTAAAATTCATGGTTCATTGATTTCTCTACTCCTCTATCTCTCTTTGATCTTCATTCAGATCTTATTTGCAGAGCCACACATGTCCATCAGTTTCACGATCTCTTCCGCGAGCACCACGGTGGCTTTTCCCATACATTCCTCCATTGTAAGATCACAGTTTTCTTTGACGCAGTCCATGTAACAGTTGTAAAGCTGGGTATAATAATTTACCTTGCAGATCCCCATCGTGACTGCTTTCCTGATATCACTCTCCGGTATCCCTGAAGCACCGTGAAGTACCAGCGGAACGCCACAGGAATCGTGAAGTTTCTGCAGAAGTTCAAAATTCAATCTGGGCGCCTGTTTTATCGTTCCATGACAGCCATGGATATTTCCGATGGATACCGCTATGGCATCCGCCCCTGTCTTTGCAAGAAAATCTACAAGCTGCTCCGGATCGCTTTCGATGATCGAGGCTTCCGCATCTACTCCTTTTCCTTCCTCACCGCCCACATGTCCTACTTCTGCCTCCACGCACCTGTGCGGCCCTGCAAGTTCCTTCAATCTTTTCGTTATTTTTACATTATCCTCATAGCTGCCGCTGGAACCATCGTACATGATCGACAAAAAACCGCCCTCCAGCGCTGCCGTGCACTCCTCCTGTGTCATACCATGATCAAGATGAATACAATATGGAACGGCCTCATACCGCCTGCCGATCGCTCTGATGATCCCGGCGAGATCTCCCGCCGTAATAAACTGGGGATTCATCTCTGAATATGCCGACTGGATGATAACCGGCGATCCGGCTTTCTCCGCCGCCATAAAGCATGCCAGCACAGATTCCATATTGCTGACACAGATCGCCGGAATCGCATACTTTCCTTTATATGCTCTGTGCAACAGATCTGACATTACAAATTCCATTCTCTTTTCCTCCCTGGCCGTAAGTCCCTTATTTTCTCAAAACAGGAAATGCTGTGGCATCCGTCGGAAGAAGCCATGCCTCCTTCATCTCTTCACTTGCCATCTTACAGACATCCAGTACAATACCGGAACTCTCCTGAATAGTGGACAACGTTCCCACGATCGGCTTGAATACCTTAAATCCTTTCTCCTCCAGAATATTCCACACATCGTTATAGAAGATCAGCAGCTCCATCATCGTTGTTCCGCCGGTACCATTCACGATAAAACTCAGTTCATCTCCGGGTACGAAAGGCTTATCCCTGATGATCATCTCCAGCACATCCTCCGCCAGTTTTCTTGACGTGCACATGGGAATATTCTCAGCCCCTGCTTCTCCATGTCCGCCGGCGCCCAATGTCAGTTCGTCATCCGCCAGCTCATACATCAGATCCCCTGTGGACGGTGAAGTTCCCGGACGGATCCCGATCGTAATGGCGCGTACATTATCGATCACAAAATCACCGAATTTTATCACTTCATCCAGCGTATGCCCCATTCCGGCATAACCGCATATCATCTTTGTCTCAAAAAGAGCCACGCCCATACGGCGGTCCATACGCTTTCCGGTATAGGGATCCGCCACATTTGTTCCTCCAAGGAGAATCCCTTTTGCATTGATGTCGTCATCCTCACACATCTCCAGCGCCATTTTTGCATTCAGCACATCGCCGGCACAGTTACTGATCAGGATAAGAGATCCCGCTCCGGTGTCCGCAGCTTTCAGCGCCTCATAGATAGGCTGAGGGCCCGGCGCCGCAAAAAGGCCGCCGATAGCCTGTGCGTCCATATAGTTTTTCCCCATATAGCCGATCGCATCCGGCTCATGTCCTGCTCCATAGCCCATAACAACGCCTACCTTCCCCTTATCCAGTTCATTTCTGACAATGACCTGCGTTCCGGGAATCTGATGGATCCTGTCCTGTTGGAATCTGCAATATCCGGCTATAGTTTCCTTTACGATATTTTCCTGTTCATTTATGATCTTTTTTGCCTTATTGTTCATTACTCTTACCTCCCGTTAAGATTCCTTTACAAATTCACTGATACATTTCAACATAAAATAGAGGGATGTCGCACCGGCATCCTGATGGCCGACTGATTTTTCACGCAGAAAATGAGAACGTCCCATTTTCGCCTGCATATTGATCGTACTCTTGACACCCGCTTTAGCGGCAAGCTCTGCCGCCCTAGCAATCTCCGCCAGAGACTTCCCCTTATTTTCCTCCGCTGCCTCCGCCGCGGGAACGAGCGCGTCCACCAGTGTTTTATCTCCCGGAACAGCCCCGCCAAGATCCATAACCTTGTCGGCCGCCTTTCTGAGCCCTGCCACGTATTCTTCCGCACCGATCTCGCCGCCTGCCTTTGCGCATCTGCCAAATTCCATGATCACTGTGGAAAAGATGGGACCGATAGCG
Organism: uncultured bacterium; assembly: GCA_947647735.1. Taxonomy (GTDB): domain Bacteria; phylum Bacillota; class Clostridia; order Lachnospirales; family Lachnospiraceae; genus 1XD8-76. The sequence goes on from CANSLJ010000009.1 coordinate 120,860, forward strand.
CCTCCTATCGTCGCCAGCATCGCTCTGCTGTAAGCCTTAAAGCACTCAAATACGGAAGCATCCTCCGGTAAAGCGCACACCGCCTCATATCCCTCTTTCGTCCCCCGCGCCATGCTGTCTCCGTGATCGCCGTCTCCTATGGCACGGTCATATCCACAGAGCTCTTCCTTATGTTCCTCGAAAGCATCCGTGATCGCTTTTAATAATTCTTTTATATTTTTCTGTGTAATATTCATAGCTAACTCCTTTTCCCTGTTCCGCCATCTGACATTTTAATTTCATTTAAATTTAATGACTGTTATGATATAATGCATTTAATCTTGATTTCTGCCGGGAGGATAGTCATGGATAACCTGAATGATAAATTTACGATCGGTCAGTTCGCCAGCTTCAATAATATCTCCGAGCAAACGCTCCGCTATTATGACAAGATCGGCTTACTTCGGCCTGCATCTCAGAATAATCAAACCGGCTACCGTTATTACAATATCACGCAATGCGCAACCCTGGATATTATCATGCATTTGAAATCTCTGGGAATCTCCCTGAAAGATATCAAATCCTATCTTGATTCCTACGATAAGCAGTGGCTGCTGGAAACATTGACCGAAAAACAGAATCACATTTCTCAGCAGATCAAACTGCTTATGGATACGCAGGCCGTTATTGACCGTAAACTCCTTGATTACCAAAACCATGCCATTCTCCCTCAATCGGGTATCCCGTTTATTGAGGTAATGAATAAAAGAACCATTTTCAGATATGACACATCCGTAAACTATTATTATAATGAAAACTCTATCGCAAATTATGAATACATGCTTCATGTTTTCAAAAACAAGCTTCGTGAGCAGAATGTGCCTGATGTATACTTTTATAATGTCAGCAGCATAATGAGTAAAAATAATCTCCTTGCCCGCAACTTTTTTACGACGGACCTGTTTGTTTTTGTCAATGAAAACGACAGAAACCGTTTTATCGCCTGTGATACTATTGCCGCCAATACCTACCTGTGCATGATCTGTGACGATTCTAAAAATGAGACTGCCTTTATCAACCGCCTGCTGGATGAAATTGATAAAAACGGCTATACAATATGCGGCGATTATATCTGTGAAGTTGTGAGTGAATTCTTATCCACCAGAGATGATATCCGGAGCATGATATTGAAGCTCCAGATTCCCATCTCTTTTCAATAAGCTATACCTGTGCAGTCACCTCTGCCGTTTTGCTCTTCCTCAATCTGTAGAGAAGGGCGAGGCCGCTCCCTGCCATCAGCGCGCATCCAAAGATAGCAAGATACCAGATGCGGTTGTATGCCGCCTGCGGTGCCAGATTTTCCTGCCATGAGCCGATCACTGTGTAGATCCATGTATCCGATGAATAACCTATAAAGGATACTACGCCGGTCATAGTTCCAAAAATTTTCGGATCAACGCCTGTCTCACCTGTGCAGGCAAAATTATTTGCCTTGCCAAGAAGTGCAAATAAACTCAGGATGATCGCCACACCCATAAGTACCGGGAGCACCGCCGGGCTTGCCGGCATGAGCAGTGTCGCAACAAGTCCGACAACACTCAAAAAGCCGGATACGATACAAAGCCTTGTCGGCGAACTTTTTAATATTGCCGTCGACATCAATACTACGGAAAGCGGTCCTGCCACGATCTTCATTACCTGATTACGGACAATGGAAAAATAGGATGCCGTTGTCATATCCATACCATAGATATCACACAGGAAAGACTGTGTATATGTCAGGCAGGAATAAACAATATAAGATCCCAGTACGATAAATGCCGCGATATACGTCATGGGATTTTTCAGAACCTGTCCCAGTACATTCCGATTTTCTTTTTTCTTTTCCTCTTTTTCTGTCGTTGTCAGTTTTACTTTCTCCGCAACCGGCTTGTCCTCATAGAGCGTTTTAGCCGGAATGAAAAGATAAGAAGCAATGGCGATCAGTATCCCCCATACCGCATATACGATCCAGACTACCCGAAGACTGTTCGGATTTGCATTTGCACCGATCCTGCTGAAAATAAAAGTAGCGGTAAATGTTGTAATAAATGCACCAACACCTTCAAAAGAACTCACCATTGGCAATATCTTCCCCTGCTCTTTCTGCGTTCCCAGAAGGGCGGCGACTTTGGCGACAGGGCTCCATAACAGCGCGATCGTTGTGATCACCCACAAAAATTCCACCGAGAGAGCTACCCAGAACGGCGGATAGAGCGCCATGATACCGCATCCAAAAGATGTTGCCAGCAGAGAAACGACTATCAGGCTGCGGCAGGAAAAACGATCCGCGCTCACACCTCCTATTACATAGAATAAAAGAGCGGCCGTCCCGTAAACACTGAGCATTAACCCTAACTGAACATCCGTATACCCACACAGATCAACTAACTGTTCATGAAATGTGTAACGAATGTACGGCGGCTCATATGAGAATCCCCATGTGAGGCCCAGAATCGCTACGATCAACCAACGATTGATCTTAATTTTAGCTGATGTTAAATCCATATACTTTTCTCCTCCTTTTCGTTATAAGATGTATTCAGCCTTTTGCTCACTAAAAAGCCGGATTTTTCAACTACCTATATGGTACTCTTTGCAGTTGCTATAAAGTCAATCTAAAAAGGGGTCTTTTTTTCTTGTGATTATTTACAAGAATTTGAAGGGATTTTTATACTAATTTCCTAATAGTCTTTCCCGGTATCTTCAATAACTCGTGTCCATCTCCTCTTCTTTTCCCGTTCTATTACTCAAAAAGAAAATTTTATTGGAAAAAAGAAACCTTGTAGTTACTATAAAGTTTACAAGGTGAATTAAAAGATCAGATTTCCTGTCAATGATCAGATATAAAACTGCAGGTAAAAAGGACAGCCTTTCGACTGTCCTTTTTAGAGAAGGTATTTCTTTCTTATG